>NZ_RFAR01000053.1 GCF_003693445.1 Aquitalea palustris
TCATCGGCCACCACGGCAAAGCCACGGCCCATTTCGCCCGCACGAGCAGCTTCGATGGCGGCGTTCAGGGCCAGCAGATTGGTCTGATCGGCGATGTCCTTGATGGTCTGCACAATGCTGCCGATGTGCTCGGAGTTTGTCCCCAGCTGCTGGACATTGTCGCCGGCCTTGCCGATATCCACGGCCATATCCTCGATTTCGTGCACCGCCTGCTGCACACTGCTGACACCCTCGTCAGCCCAGTGGCGGGTTTGTTGCGAGGTGTTGAAAGCAAACACGGCGCTATCCTGCTCCTGCTGCTGCCGTTTCACGCTCTCGGTGACATCGGTGGCGAACTTGATGATGGAGATGACCTTGCCTTCGCTGTCGAATACCGGGTTGTAAGTGGCCTCCAGCCAGCGTTCGCTGCCATCGCGGGCGATCCGGACGATGCGGCCGGAGAAGAACTGTCCGCCACGCAGATTGTTCCACAAGCGCTGGTAGCTTTCGCTTTGCACCAGTTCGTTTGAACACAGCTGGCGGTGATTGCGCCCGATCAGCTCTTCCTTGCCATAGCCCATGGTGCTGAGGAAATTGGCGTTGGCGCTGATAATGGTGCCATCGGGCTGGAATTCGATGACCGCCATCGAGCGGTCGATGGCATTGAGTGCCGCCTGGTTTTTCTGTGCGGCCAATACCTTGTCGCTGACGTCACTGGCGAACTTGATGAAGCCGGTCAGCTTGCCGCCAGCATCGCGCACCGGGTTGTAACTGGCTTCCAGCCAGACAGGCGAGCCATCCTTCTTCAGGCGCATGATCTGGCCGGTAAAGGGCAGGCCACGCTGCAGGCTGTCCCAGAAGCTGGCGTACTCGCGCGAGTTGGCGTAGCCCGCATCGCAGAAGGTACGGTGATGCAGGCCCAGCAGTTCTGCTGCGCTGGCATAGCCCATGGTGCGGGCAAAGTTTTCGTTAGCGTGCACCACCTTGCAGTCCAGATCGAAGCGAATGATGGCGGTGGAAGCGCTGACGGCATCCAGCAAGCCCTGTAGCTGCTGATTGATGTTGGCCTGCGCTTCCAGTTGTGCCTGCAGCTTGCGGTTAAACATGGCCTTCTCCTGTCTGCTGATCCTGTGGGCCAGCGCTCGACGCCAGAGCTGGCGTTTCTGGTCAGGGCAGTTGAGGTATTGTGGAAAATACTTAGCTTAAGCAAAGAAAATATCTTTTATTGCCTAAGAAAATTCAACCCTGCGCGGCGTGTTGTTTCTGGGTTAAGGCGGGCTCTGTGGCAAGCCAGCCCATGGTTGGTCAGCCATGGGCTGGTCAACCGAGGAAATCAGCGATGTGATGGCAAGGGGATGAACTCGGTTTCACCGGGTACGGCGGCAAAGCGCCCCTGCTGCCAGTCGTCCCTTGCCTGGCGGATGCGCTCCATGCGGCTGGAGACAAAGTTCCAGTCCAGGATGCGGTGGGCATCTGGCGTGGGCCCAGCCAGCAAGGCCAGGCGGCTGGCTTGTTCGGCAACGATGCGGACTTCCTGCGACTCGGCTGCCAGCAGTCCCAGCTCACCGGCTTGCAGCGACTCGCCGCCCAGGCTGATGCGGCCACTGGCCAGATAGATGCCGCGTTCGGCAAAGCCGGCGGGAATGACCAGCTCCGCTCCGGCGGCCATCTCGATCACCGCATACAGGGCCTCGCCGGGAAAGGCGACCGGCGAGCGGCGTCCCCAGGCCTGGCCCAATACCAGTTGTACCTGGCTGCCATCCTGCTGCCAGAGTGGTAGCTCAGTGCTGGCATAGTGCATGAACGCGGGCTCGCACTCTTCCTGATCCAGCGGCAGCGCCAGCCAGAGTTGCAGCCCTTCCACCGCCTGGCCGCTGCTGCGGATGTCGTCCGGAATGCGCTCCGAATGCACGATGCCACGGCCGGCTACCATCAGGTTGGCCGCGCCCGGCTCAATGCGCTGCATGCTGCCCAGGCTGTCACGGTGCTGCATGGCGCCGCTGAACAGATAGGTGAGGGTGGCCAGACCGATATGCGGGTGTGGCCGTACATCATTGCTGCGCTCGGTCAGGTTGAAGTGGGCCGGCCCCATGTGGTCGAGAAAAATGAAGGGGCCAATGTGGCGCGCCTGCCCGCTGGGTAGCAGGCGTCGTACCGGAAAGCCGATATCGCTGGTTTTGGCGCTGATGCGCGCGCTCCATGTAGTCATCTGTCTACCCTCCGTGCTTTATCAGAAAACAGGCCAGCCGGCTGGCCTGTTCTGGTGTGTGGCATTAAAAACGACCGTTGCGGAAATCGTCGGCTGCAGCGTCCAGTTCGGCGCGGGTATTCATCACGAATGGTCCCCACTGGGCAATCGGCTCGTTCAGCGGTTTGCCGGCCAGCAGCAGGAAGCGGGCGGGCTGTACGCTATCGACCCGGATGCCGCTGGCGGCGCCGTCATTGGTCAGAATCGCCATCTGGCGCTGGCGCACCACTTGTTCATGGCTGCCAGCCTGTACCTCGCCCTGATAAACATAGAGGAAGGCATTGTGTCCTGCCGGGATGGCAAAAAATTCACTCTGCCCACCTGCCAGATGCACGTCCAGATACAGCGGTTCGGTATCCAGGCGCTGGATGGCAGCCGGCTGGTTGTCCACGCAACCGGCAATCAGCCGCAGATGGCTGCCGGCAGCAGTGTCGCGCTCCGGAATCTCGGCACTGGGGATGTCGCGATACCAGGGGTCTATCATCTTGTTTTTGGCCGGCAGGTTCACCCACAGCTGAAAACCGTGCATCAGGCCGTCTTGCTGCTCGGGGATTTCCGAATGCACCAGGCCACGACCGGCGGTCATCCACTGCACGCCGCCCGGCCCCAGCAGGCCTTCCTGACCGGTGCTGTCGCGGTGGCGCATGCGGCCATCCAGCATATAGGTGACGGTTTCAAAGCCACGGTGCGGATGGTCGGGGAAGCCGGCGATATAGTCGTCCGGATTGTCCGAGCGGAATTCGTCCAGCATCAGGAAGGGGTCGAGCCGGCGTTGCAGATCGTGGGTCAGTACCCGCAGCAGGCGGACACCGGCGCCGTCTGATACTTCCATGCCGTTGACCAGGCCTTCCACTTCACGGCTGATGGCTTGCTTGCTCATTGCGATTCTCCTTGCTCGTGGGCGGACAGAATGTCTGGCCCTGCTTGATGTCTGGCATTATTGCAGTGGAAATAATGATAAAAAAGCGCAAAAATCAGTAGATATTTATCGGAAAATCAAATCAATGAAACAGGCAAAAACCACCTGGGAGCAGTGGCAGGTGTTGCAGAGCATTGTCAGCGAAGGCGGTTTCGCCCAGGCCGCCGCACAGCTGCATCGTAGCCAGTCTTCAGTGAGCTATATGGTGGCACGGTTGCAGGAGCAGCTGGGTGTGGAGCTGCTCAGCCCACAGGGGCGGCGCATGCAGCTGACTCCGGCCGGCGAGGTGCTGCTGCGCGATGCACAAAATGTGCTGGCGGCTGCCCTGCGGCTGGAGGACAAGGCGCGAGCCTTGCAGCAGGGCTGGGAGGCCGAGGTGCGGCTGGCGGTGGACAGCCTGTTTCCCACCCCGGCATTGCTGCCGGCGCTGGGGCAGTTTGCCACGCATTGCGCCAATACCCGCTTGCAAATGCATGAGGTGGTGATGTCGGGGGCTGATGATGCCCTGCATGGTGGGCAGGTGGAGCTGGCGGTGGCGGGGCGGGTGCCGCAGGGTTTTCTGGGAGACTGGCTGCTGGATGCCGAATTCGTGGCCTGTGCAGCGCCACATCATCCCTTGCATGCGCTTGGCCGGCCGCTGGGCATGGAAGATCTGCAACAGCAGGTGCAGGTGGTGTTGCGCGACTCCGGCCAGCGTCAGCCGCGTGACGAAGGCTGGCTGGGTGCCTGGCAGCGCTGGACGGTATCTCAGCCGGAAACGGCCATCGCGGCTGTGGAACAGGGCTTTGCCTTTGGCTGGCTGGCCTGGCACCGCATTGCCGACAGCGTGGCGGCGGGCCGGCTCAAGCCCTTGCCGCTGACGCATGGTGTTTTGCGCAAGGCTGGCTTGTATCTGGTGCTGGCCGATCCGCCAGCGGCCGGGCCAGCCACTTTGCAGCTGGCAAGCTGTCTGCGTGCCGAGGCCGAGCGCTGGCGCGCGCAGTACCAGGCTTATCCCGGCCCGGACGGTACAAAGTAAAACGACCAGCGTGGCTGGTCGTTATCGATATTGCTGCGCGGCCGGTTCAGTGGCCTTGCTGGCCTTGCAGGTAATGCTCCAGCGCATGACCTGCCGACAGGATGTGGAAGCGGATGAATTCAGCCGCTTCTTCGGCGGCGCCTTGCTTGCACAACTCCAGCAGCCGGGTGTGCTCCTCGTGGGCGCGCTCCATGGTGCGGGTAAACAGGATCTGCATACGGGTGTAGCGATCGGTCTTGTTGTGCAGCTGTTCGATCAGGGCCAGGGTATTGGGGCGTTTGGCCGCACGATACAGCGCCAGATGAAAGCGCGAGTTGAGTTCGCCCCAGTGGCGAACGTCATTTTTCTGCAGGGCCACTTCGAATTCGTGCAGGGTCTGCTCGGCCAAGGCGATGTCAGCCGAGGTCTGACAGGGAATGGAAGCCTTGAGCACCGAGCTTTCCAGCATGGCGCGGATTTCCAGCAGCTCCAGCACGTCGTCCAGCGATAACTTGGAGACGATGGCACCCTTGTGGTCGATGATCTGGATCAGCCCTTCGGCCTCCAGTTGGCGCAGTGCTTCACGCACCGGCACCCGGCTGACGCCGTATTCATTGGATAGCGCTTCCTGGCGCAATTGTTGGCCGTCGACGAATTCTCCCGAGAGAAGGCGCTGGCGAAGCGATTCGGTTACGGCACTGGTCAGCGTCTGGCGCTTGATCGGCTGCAGGGTAGTCATGGTTTTTAGTGTCTGTCAGTCAATCGGATAAATGCAAATGTATTCGATTATACGGAGCTTGTACTGTCAGACAAGAGGACATTGCGTAGGTTTTTGTCGCAAATGTGAAAGAATTTGCCAAAGACAAAAGAAAAACCCGGCCGGGGCCGGGTTTTTCTTTTCAGACTGGGGTGGATGATGGGGCTCGAACCCACGACAACAGGA
>NZ_RFAR01000054.1 GCF_003693445.1 Aquitalea palustris
TTCAGTGCCAGCAGATTGGTCTGATCGGCAATATCCCGGATCACCTTGACGATGCCATTGATCTCGATGGAGTGCTTGTCCAGCCCGGCTACTTTTTCCACCACATGACCGGAAGAGGTGGCGATGGACTGCATCTCCTGCTGCATGCTGTGCACGGCATCCCGGCCATGACTGGTCGCCAGCAATGCTTGCCCCCCCTCCTGCTCGGCCAGACCAGCGTCGGCAGCAATCTGTCGGATGCTTACCGCTATGCCTTGCACCGCACCGGCCATCGATGCAGCAGACACACTTTGCTGGTGATACAGACTGGCAGCCTCTTCCACCGAATCATCCAGCTTGCGCACCGTACTTTCGATATGATCAGCAGCACTGCGGGCCTCGTGAATCAGTTGGCACAAGCCATCAGCCGCCTGATTGAAATGCAGGCCAAGCCGCTCAATTTCATTGGCCGAATGGTGCCGCGATGGCGCGGGCAGGCGTGCGCTCAGGTCACCACTGCCAAAGCGGTCAAACACCTTTACCACCTCAGCAAGCGGCTGCAGCAGGCGTCGCAACACCAGATAGAGCAGTGCCAGCAAGGCCAGCCCCAGCAGCGCGCACAGCGCCATCAGTTGCAAGCGCAGCTGGCTGCTGGCATGGGTGAATTCGCTCTGGAAGCTGCCACTAACCACGACCCAGTCCCATCCCGGCACCCGCGCATAGGCCTGCAGCATGATGTCCTCCCGCCCGCCGAGGGCCGGGTTGGCCTGGGGATAGCGCAAAATGCCAGCCGGCGAACCCAGCGCCTGCTGCAAGGCCTGCAGCGCCGGCCCGCTCAGCACATCGCCAGCCAAGCGGTTTTCGAATTGCGGATGCACGACAAAACGCGCCAACCCCTCCTTGGCAGGAGCCAGAACCGAGACAAAACCACTATCCCCCACCTTTACTGACTTGAGTAAATGCTTGAGGGTATCGATTTCCATCACCAGGTCGACACGCACCTGGAACCAGCCGGCCACCGTCCGGGCAGGCGTATACAGCGGCTGCGCACGGGTCAGGTAGTAATGCTGGTTGCGCATCACCATTCCGACATAGGCATGGCCAGCGTGGATGCGGTCACGCACCGGATCCCCCGCTGCCACCTCGCTGCCCAGCATGCTGTTACCGGCGGCATCCTTGAGCAGTGTGCTGGCCCGCACATAGTGGTTGTCCGCAGTCCGCACCACGATGGCAGCCTCGGCGCCAGTCAGATTCTTCAGTTGCAACAAGGGCTGGAGATTACCGCTAAGTACCATGTCACCAGCCTTCACCACCGGCACACCATGCCTGCTACCCAGATCCTGCAGCTGCTCGCTGACGGTTATGCTTCCCGGCAACTGACGCTGAAACAGCGCCAGCAATCCATCCGAACGATTGCTCGCTGCGAGGTAAGCTTGTTGCAGACTGCCTTGCACCAGGGTGAGTTGAGTCGCCAGATTCTGCTCCGCCTCTTGCTCCGCATTACGGCTCACGCTGTAGCTGGCCACAATGGTTAGCGTGGCAAAGACCAGCAGACAAAGCAGGCCGGCCAGCAGGATGACTTGCTGCACAATGGGACGGTGGCGCATGGAACGACCTTATAAGCTGGCTGATTATCTTCATGCTAGATGATGAAGACCTCCACGTCATGCAAAGCGGATGAAATCTCCAGAATGGACACGCCATTAAAATTTATTAAGTAAAACAGAAATAATCACCAGCATAAAAAAACCGCTAGTAGCCAGGAGCTACAAGCGGTTTTTACAAATGGCCTATCGATGACAGCCCGGCTCTGCCGGCCAGCCTGACTGGCTAGTCACTGCAGGGCTAGCTGGCCTCACCCACGGCAGGGCCCTGCAAGACATTCTGCGGCATGCCCAGCGCCATCACCCGCTGCTGACGCGCAGCAAAATCCGGGCTGCGTATCACCTGCTGCCAACTGTCGACCTCACCAGCGCCTGCCATGCGCTGCAGACGTTCCGCCAGTCTCGGCTGCGCTGGCAACTGCAAGCCGGCCAGCACTTCATCAGCACGTGCCGGCTGATTGCACACCAGCACCATATCGCAGCCGGCTGCCAGTGCTGCTGCTGCCCGCTCGACAAAGCTGCCGGCACCGGCCGCGCCTTCCATGCCCAGATCATCAGAGAAGATGACCCCATCAAAACCCAGCTGGCCGCGCAGGATGTCCTGCAGCCACACTGGGGAAAAACCGGCCGGGCGGCTATCCACCGCCGGATACACCACATGCGCCGGCATCACCGAACCCATGCCAGCCGCAGCCAGGCGGGCAAACGGAAGCAAGTCGTCGGCTTCCAGCTCGCTCAATGTGCGGTCGTCTTGTGGCATGACAAAGTGGCTGTCGCCGGCGACAAAACCGTGACCAGGGAAATGCTTGCCGCAGGTGGACATGCCACCTTGCTGCAAACCACGCTGCAGGGCCAGAGCCAGTTCGCTGACAATCTGCGGGTCGCGATGGAAGGCCCGGTTGCCGATGACGGCGCAGCGCCCCCAGTCCAGATCCAGCACCGGGGTGAAGGACAGGTCAATGCCACAGGCGCGCAATTCCGCCGCCAGCACCACGCCCACATCCTCGGCGGCGGCACGCGCGGCCGCCTCATCCTGCTGCCACAGCTCACCCAGCACACTCATCGGTGGCAAACGGGTGAAACCCTCCAGAAAGCGCTGCACGCGTCCACCTTCGTGATCCACCGCAATCAACAGTGCGGGGTTACGCAGGCTGCGGATCTCGGCAGTCAGTGCCTTGAGCTGTTCGATATTCTGGAAATTGCGGCGAAACAGGATAACCCCACCGACCAGGGGATGGGACAGACGCGTGCGTTCTGCTTCGCTCAGGCTGAAGCCGGCCACATCCACCATGACCGGACCACGTTGCAGCGACAAGGCTTGCATGGCTGATACTCCAAACAGTGCGAGGGCCGGGCGGCCCTCAGGATTGATTCTCTGGCAAGGATAGACCGGGACTAATCCCGCTCCAATACCACAAAGGCCAGGGCGTGTTCACGCTCGTCGCTAATGGAAACATGGCTGCGCACCACGCCGCGCTGCGACAGGAAGTGCTGCAGCTCCGGGCCGAATACCAGCATGGGTTTGCCCTGTGCATCGTGGCTGACCGCAATGGCAGTGAGCAATACCGGCTGCACCACTCCGGTGCCCACTGCCTTGGACAGCGCTTCCTTGACGGCAAAGCGCTTGGCGAGAAAACGTGCCTGGTCGGCCGCTGCCAGAAAGGCTGGCATTTCCGCCTCGGCCAGAATGCGCCGGCCTGCCTTGTCGCCCCAGCGTTGCAGCAGGCCCTGCATGCGGGCGATTTCCACCATATCGGTGCCGATGCCGTAGATCATGGTTCTAGCCTTGCCCACCGGCCATCAGGCCTGCCGCGCTTCCATCATCAGCGCCTTCATGTCGCGCACGGCGCGGTCCAGGCCGACAAATACCGCCTGACCGATGATGGCATGGCCAATATTCAGCTCGGCAATCTGCGCAATGGCAGCAATCGGCTTGACGTTGTGATAGTTCAGCCCGTGGCCGGCATTCACCACCATGCCCAGCTCGGCTGCAAACGCTGCCGCGCCGCGAATGCGTGCCAGCTCGGCCTCGCGCTCGGCTGCATGTACCGCATCGGCATAAGCGCCGGTGTGCAGTTCGATCACGCGGGCACCAGCCTCATACGCCTTGCTGATCTGGGCCCGATCCGGGTCGATGAAGATGGACACGCGGATGCCAGCCTGCTGCAGGGTTTCGGTGTAATGACACACATCAGCATAGTGGCCCAGCACATCCAGACCGCCTTCGGTGGTAACTTCTTCACGTTTTTCCGGTACCAGACAGACGTCTTCCGGAGCCACCGCCAGGGCATTGGCCAGCATTTCCGGCGTCATGGCCATTTCCAGATTCATGCGGGTCTTGATGACCTGGCGCATGGCCACCACGTCGGCATCCTGAATGTGGCGACGGTCTTCACGCAGATGCAGGGTAATCAGGTCGGCGCCGGCAGTTTCGGCCACCAGTGCCGCCTCGATCGGGCTGGGGTAGCGGGTGCCACGCGCCTGGCGCAGGGTGGCGACATGATCGATATTCACACCAAGCAAAATCATCTTCAGCTCCTGTTGCGCAGGCCTCAGTCGGCAATGGCGTTGATGGCCTGCAAGAGTTCACGCGAGGCCAATGGCTCCTCGCCCAGCAAATCGGTAAGCAGCAAACGCAGCAGGCTGCGGGCCGCACGGCGGGTGCTGGCGGCGGCATAGTCATCCGCCTCGATGGCCAGCAATTCGGCACCGGGCAAGCATACCGACGGCCCGGCCGCCTCGCCGCTGGCCCGTTCCGGCAGGGCACCGCCCCGGCACAGGTAGTCGGCCGCAGGGTCGATCAGTTCGCCGTGCAGGTCACAGGCGAAACTGCCGGCATAACCCAGCGCCTGCAGCAGGCGCAATTCGTAGCGGCGCAGCACGCTGGACAGGGAATGCGTCTGTGCCAGTGCACGCACCGCCTGATCATAAATGGTGAAGGCTCGCGGCTCGGCATCGTCACGGGCCGTCAGCTTCAGCATCAGTTCATTGAGATAAAAGCCGCAGACCAAGCGGATACCAGACAACTGTGGCACGCCGCCATTCCATTCTGCCGTGTGCAGGGTGCGCACTTCGCCCTTGCCAAACCAGGACAGGGTAAGCGGCTGAAATGGCAGCAGTACGCCGCGCACATCCGCCCGGGGCCGGCGTGCACCGCGCGCCACCAGGGTAAAACGGCCATGCTGCGGCGTGAACACTTCCACCAGCAGGCTGGTTTCACGATAGGGCTGGGTGTGCAGCAGGTAGCCGGGCTGGCGGTCTACCCTGCCCTGCTGGCTCATGCGTCCCGGCCCTGTCCGCTGGCATGGGCACGCTCGACCCGCGCCACTTTCAGCAAGAAGTCGCGATACCACACCTCGCGCCCCAGTTTTTGCGCGACCAGATGCTCGGCATGCTGGCGCCAGGCGGCAATGGCTTCCACGCTGTCCCAGTAGGAAACGGTAATGCCAAAGCCGGCACTGTCACGCGCGCTTTCCGCACCCAGATAACCGGGCTGGACTTCCGCCAGACGCAACATGCGTTCGGCCATGTCGGCGTAGCCCTGGTCGGCAGCGCTGCGTTGCGAGGAAAAGATCACCGCCCAGTAAGGCGGAGAAGGCAGCTTGAGCGGCATCAGTTCAGGCCGAATTCCCGCAGGAAGCGTACGTCGTCAGCCCAGCCGGATTTGACCTTGACCCAGACTTGCAGGAAGACCTTGCCATCGAACAGCTTTTCCATGTCCAGGCGCGCTTCGGTGGAAATCTTCTTCAGCTTCTCACCACCCTTGCCGATGACGATGGGTTTCTGGTTGTCCTTGTCCACCAGAATGGCGATGTGAATGCGACGCAGCGCGCCATCCATTTCGAACATCTCCACTTCCACATTCATTTCATACGGCAGCTCTTCGCCCAGATAGCGGAACAGCTTTTCGCGGACGATTTCGGCAGACAGGAAGCGCTCGCTCTTGTCGGTCACCATGTCGTCCGGATACAGCGGCATGGATTCCGGCAGATGCGGTCGTACCTTGTCCAGCAGCTCGGACAGACGCTGACCGTGCTTGGCACTGACCACTTCGCAGTCGGCAAACTGGAATTCGGCGCGGACGCCATCGATGAATTCCTGCAGCAGGAACTTGTCCTTGACCTTGTCCAGCTTGTTGATCACCAGGATGACCGGCGTGTGCTTGGGCAATAGCGCCATCACTTCGCGGTCGGCCGCGCTGCAGCGCATGGCTTCCAGGATGAACAGCACACAGTCGACGCTACCCAGCGAGTCTTTCACGCTCTTATTCAGCGTCTCGTTGAGTGCGCCCTTGTGGAAGGTCTGGAAGCCCGGGGTATCGACAAAAATGAACTGGGCGTTGTCTTCGGTATGAATGCCGTTGACGCGATGGCGCGTGGTCTGCGCCTTTTTCGAGGTAATGCTGACTTTCTGGCCGATGAGATGGTTCATCAGCGTCGATTTGCCCACATTGGGGCGGCCGACGATGGCAACAAAGCCACAATGATATGCGTGTTCGGTCATGGGTGTTTCTTGCCTGTGGCCAGTTTTTGTTCAAGAAGCAGCAGTGCGGCTTCGGCGGCCTGCTGTTCGGCGGCGCGGCGACTGCCGCCCTCACCGCTGGATTCGATCATCAATTCGCCCAGATCGCACACTACCTTGAACCATTGTTCGTGGGCTTCGCCGCTCTGGGTCTGGATACGGTATTTGGGCAAGGGCCATTTGCGCGCCTGCAGGGCTTCCTGCAAGCGGGTCTTGGCATCCTTGGCATGCTTGGTGGGGTCGATGGCCGCCACGCGGCCTGCGTACAGGCGGCGGACCACCTGCTCGGCACGCTGGAAATCCGCATCGAAACTGACAGCGGCAAAGGTAGCCTCCAGCGCATCAGCCAGAATCGATGGCCGGTTGAAGCCGCCACTTTTCAGCTCGCCCTCACCCAGGTACAGATACTCACCCAGCTTGAGCTCGTGGGCGATTTCGGCCAGGGTATTCTGGTTGACCAGGTTGGCACGCAAGCGTGACAGCTCGCCTTCACTCAGGCGCGGAAACTGGTCGAACAGCATGCGCGCCACGGTGTAATTGAGGATGCTGTCGCCAATGAATTCGAAACGCTCGTTATTGGAGGCGGCAAAGCTGCGATGTGTCAGCGCCTGGCGCAGCAGATCGGGCTTCTGGAATGCATAATCCAGCGCCTGTGACAGGCGCCGGAATCGGGTTTCAACTTGGTTCACTGTAGTTACTGGGGTGTCTGTCCGGCCTGGGTATCGAAATCGAAAGCCAGGCTGACATTGGCAAACAGCGGAACTTCGCGGCGATAGGCTGCGCGCACGAACACGCTGTTGGCGGTGGTGATGATGGTGAGGTTTTCCGGCTTGATCGACGAAATGTCCCCGACCATGGCGTGGTTCATGAATTCACGACGCAGTTCGGTTTCGCCCTTGCCGGTTTCCCCGGCCATGGCGGTGACTGCCTTGCGAACCTCGGCATACTCGTTGTACACCGGCAGCACCTTGCCGGCCAGCAGGAAGCCGGCACCGAGAATGAGCATGATGAACAACACCGAAATGACTGACAAACCTCGCTGACGCTGCATGAAACTCCCCCTGCCGGAAAACGGTGTCAATGAATGGCCTTGCCGATACGGGACAGCGAACTGAAGTTCATCCAGATCAGGAAGGCCTTGCCTACCATCAGACGATCTTCCACAAAGCCCCAGTAACGACCATCCAGGCTGTTGTCGCGATTGTCGCCCAGCATGAAGTAATGGCCGGCCGGCACCTTGCACACAAAGCCGTTGTCGTCGTACTGACACTGGTCGCGCCCGGCAAAATCCGCCACCTGACCGAGTGCCACGACCGGCGCGTCCGGAATATTCAGCACCTGGTAGGACTTGCCATCCATCACTTCCTTGAACTGGTCATTGTGAATCATGGCCATGCCCTGCTCAAGATACTCGTAAGTGCCGTCTTTTTCATCCGGCACCGGCTTGCCATTGATGGTGAGGCGCTTGTTGCGGTATTCCACCACATCGCCAGCCACGCCGATGACCCGTTTGATGTAATTCACCTTGGGATTGGGCGGATAGTTGAACACCACCACATCGCCACGGCTTACCTTGCCCACCGGCACCAGCACATTATTCAGCACCGGCACGCGGATGCCATAGGCAAACTTGTTGACCAGGATGAAGTCACCCACCACCAGACCGGGGCGCATCGAGCTGCTGGGGATCTGGAAGGGTTCTACCAGGAAAGAGCGCAGCAGGAACACCACCAGGATGACCGGGAAGAAACCACGGGAGTATTCGACAAAGTGTCCGGGCTCACCGGCACGCTTCTTGGCCAGCAACCATTTGTCCAGGCCCCATACCACGCCGGTAATCAGCACAAACACCAGCATCACCGCAGTGAAGCTCATGTAATTGGACAGCAGGCCGAAACCACCGATGACCAGGGCCAGATAGCCCCACTGCACCGACACCGGCCAGTCTTTGGCACCGGCTTCGCGCTGCCCGCCAAAAGCCACCAGCAAGCCGCCAACAATGACGGCCACGGTAAACACCCAGAACAGGTTTTCGCCCACTTATTTTTCCCCTACTTGAAGAATGGCCAGGAAAGCCTCTTGCGGGATTTCCACGTTACCTACCTGCTTCATGCGCTTCTTGCCGGCTTTTTGTTTTTCCAGCAGCTTTTTCTTACGGGTGATGTCGCCGCCGTAGCACTTGGCCAGTACGTTCTTGCGCAAGGCCTTTACCGTTTCACGGGCAATGATATGCCCGCCAATGGCCGCCTGCACAGCGATATCAAACATCTGGCGCGGGATCAGTTCGCGCATTTTCGACACCAGTTCTCGGCCACGATACACGCTGGAAGCACGGTGCACGATCAGGCTCAACGCATCCACCTTCTCGCTGTTGACCAGCACATCCAGCTTCACCAGATCGGCACACTGGAATTCCTTGAACTCGTAGTCGAGCGAAGCGTAGCCACGGCTGGTGGACTTGAGACGGTCAAAGAAGTCCATCACCACTTCATTCATCGGCATATCGTAAGTGAGCATCACCTGCCGGCCCAGATACTGCATATTGCGCTGCACACCGCGTTTCAGGGTACACAGGGTGATGACCGCGCCGACATAGTCTTGCGGCACCAGGATATGGGCGGTGATGATGGGCTCGCGGATTTCTTCCACCTTGCCAGGGTCCGGCAGGCGCGACGGGTTGTCGACATGAATCACGCTGCCGTCTTTCAACACCAGCTCATACACCACGGTCGGTGCCGTGGTGATCAGGTCCATGTCGAATTCGCGCTCCAGCCGTTCCTGCACGATTTCCAGATGCAGCAGGCCCAGGAAGCCGCAACGGAAGCCAAAGCCCAGCGCCTGCGATACCTCGGGCTCGTACTTGAGCGAGGCATCGTTCAGCTGCAGTTTTTCCAGCGCATCGCGCAGGGCTTCGTAATCGTGGCTTTCCACCGGATACAGGCCGGCAAATACCTGCGACTGCACTTCCTTGAAGCCCGGCAGCGCCTCGGTGGCCGGCGTTTTCATCAGAGTGATGGTGTCACCCACCTTGGCCGATTTCAGCTCCTTGATACCGGCAATGATGAAACCTACTTCACCAGCATTCAGCACATCGCGCTGTACCGACTTGGGCGAGAACACGCCAACCTGCTCCACCAGATGCTCGGCACCGGTGGCCATGAACTTGATCTTGTCCTTGGGACGAACCTGGCCATCCTTGACCCGCACCAGCATCACCACGCCGACGTAGTTGTCGAACCAGGAGTCGATGATCAGGGCTTTGAGCGGGCCATCCGGATTGCCTTCCGGCGGCGGAATCTTGCTGACCACCACTTCGAGGATGTCCTGAATGCCGATACCGGACTTGGCCGAGGCACGCACGGCATCAATGGCTTCGATGCCGATGATGTCTTCGATTTCCTGGCTGACACGTTCGGGTTCTGCCGCCGGCAGGTCGATCTTGTTCAGCACCGGCACCACCTCCACCCCCAGGTCGATGGCGGTATAGCAGTTGGCTACGGTTTGCGCTTCCACACCTTGCGAGGCATCCACCACCAGCAATGCGCCTTCGCAGGCGGACAGCGAGCGGGAAACCTCGTAAGAGAAGTCGACGTGCCCCGGGGTGTCGATCAGGTTCAGGTTGTACACCTGGCCATCACGTGCCTTGTATTGCAAGGCCGCCGTCTGGGCCTTGATGGTGATGCCGCGCTCTTTCTCGATATCCATCGAGTCGAGCACCTGGGCACTCATTTCGCGCAGTTCGAGGCCACCGCAAAACTGGATGAAGCGGTCGGCCAGGGTCGATTTGCCATGGTCGATATGGGCAATGATCGAGAAATTTCTGATATGTTTCATCGGTATCCAGCAAAAAGATAAGGGCACGCTGGCGTGCCCTCTAACAACTCACACTGGCGCGGATTTTAGCCGATTTCGCCCAAATGTGCAGCCAAAGCAGGAATATCCAGATGCCAGTGACAAATCTGGTGTTCTCCGTCCATCAATACTGGCACCAGTTCATTGAATCTGGCCTCAAGAATCGGGTCGGCATCCACGTCCACCACCTCCAGCGCAAAACCATGCCTGGCCTGCCATGGCTGCAGCTCGGCCAGCATCTGGTGGCACAGGCTGCAGTACTCACGGAAATACAAGGTCAGCTTCATTCTTCCCCACCAATGGTCAATGGAATAAACAGCGTCATGCCCTGGCGCAGCACCTGCAGGGCCAGCGTACTGCCCTTGGGCGCGCCGGTAACCGCTGCCTTGAACTGGCCGAAGCTGCTGATGGCCTCACCGCCCAGCCCCACGATCACATCCCCGGCCTGCACACCGGCTCGGGCAGCCAACCCGCTGGCTCGCCGTACTTGCAGGCCATACTTGATGCCTGCCTTGGCCAGCTGCTGCGGCGTCAATTCAGCCAGCGCCAGCCCCAGCTGCTTCATGTTCTGCGCATCCGGCGTGGCTTGCGGTGCACGATACTCGCGCTGAGCCGTGCGGGCGTCTTCATTTTTCAGTTCTTCCGGCACCACGCTCAGCTTGAGGCTGGCGCGATTGCGCCACACTTCCAGCGCTACCGGCTGGCCCGGGCGGATGGCTCCGATCAGCCGTGGCAGATCGGAAGACGAAGCAACGGCCTGGCCAGCCACCGACAGGATGATATCACCGGCGCGCAATCCAGCCTTGTCTGCCGGGCTCTTTTTCTCCACCTCATTCACCAGCGCACCAGCGGGCTTGCTCAAGCCGAAAGAGGCGGCCAGATCCTTGCTCAACTCCTGGATAGCCACGCCGATGCGGCCACGACTCACCTTGCCGGTGGCCTTGAGCTGATCGGCCACATTCATCGCCACGTCGATGGGAATCGAGAAGGAAATACCCATGAAGCCGCCAGAGCGGCTGTAAATCTGCGAATTGATGCCGATCACTTCGCCCTTCATATTGAACAGCGGCCCGCCGGAATTACCGGGATTGACCGCAGCATCGGTCTGCAGAAAGGGGACGAAATTCTCATCCGGCAGCAGGCGGTTCTTGGCTGATACGATGCCGGAGGTCACGGTATTCTCGAAACCGAAGGGCGAACCAATGGCCAGCACCCACTCACCCACGCGCACATCGGCCATATTGCCCAGCCGCGCCACCGGCAGGTCCTTGGCCTCGATCTTGAGCAGGGCCACATCGGTGCGGGCATCAGAGCCAATCACCTTGGCCTTGAATTCGCGCTTGTCGGTCAGGGTGACGGTAATTTCATCCGCACGCGCCACCACATGGGCATTGGTCAGCAGATAGCCATCGGCAGAAATGATGAAACCCGAACCGAGTGAGCGCTCCTGCCGCTCTTGTTGCTGCTGCGGCGCAAAGCGGCGGAAGAATTCGAAAAAGGGATCACCCTCCATGCCTTCCGGCAGGCTGCTGACATTCTGTTTGATGGTCGATGTGGTACTGACATTGACCACCGCCTTGCCCTCGCTCTCCACAATACGGGCAAAGTCGGGCAAATCGGCAGCAAGCACGACAGCAGGTTCAATAGTGAAGGCAGATGCCGCCAGCATGGCAGCAACGATCAGCTTTTTGATCGACATGGTCGCTCCATCTTGATGTGGTTTGCACAGAACAACAGGAAAGGGAATCAAAATGGCCTGCCCTCGCCACCAGGCGGAAAGGCAGGCCGTGCACCATCATGGCTTGAGTGCGATCTTGAGATTGCGAATCATCGCCAGCATGGTGGGTTCCGGCAGGTCACCTACCAGCGTGACCAGGTAGTCACCCTGCTCGGCAGTTGCCATATTGACGGCACCGTGCAGATTGACCGCACGCTCCGGACGACCATCAGCCTGCGGTTCGATAAACAGCGACAACATGACCAGCCCGTCGCTGAATACCATATGCCGCACGGTACGCTCAGCCTGACCCGGCAATGTGCGCTGCACGGCACGCAACAGCTTGAAGCCGCTGGGCATGCCACTGACCTCGGACGGCGCATCAGCATCAAGCGTCATGGCCGGCGCACTGGCGCTGCGCAATACATAGTTCTGCTTGTATTGCGGCCGGAAAGCGCCCTTGTCTTTCGGCCCCTGCAATTCGATTTCGGTAAAGGTGAACTGCTCCACCACCTCGCCGGCCGCATTCTGGGTAATCACTTTCAAGGGCAGGAAACTGGCCGGTTCCACACACATGCGCAGCATGTAGCGCTTGCTGTCTTTCGGCTTGAGCTCCAGCCAGTTGCAATCACGCTGCGCCACGCGATCCTTGCCTGAGCGCTTTATCGAATAAGACTGGGCGATATTGCCGATATCGTCAGGCAGCAAGGCCGGAAACAGCCGCATGGCACTGACTTTGGCAGCGGATAGCGATTTGGCATCCGGCGCATAACAGGTCAGTTCCAGCCCCTTGCGGATGATTTCACGCGACGGACCATCCAGCGAGGTGCGCTTTTCCTGGATGTTGTCGCCAGAACCGCTACGCACGATGCGAAAGGTTTCCAGCGAACTGTTCATCTGATGCAGGTAGGTACCGTTCAGTGGCTGCTGCCTTGCGGCGGCAGCCACTTTTTTTACCACCAGCCAGTCATCATCCGCATGGGCAAGCACCGCCACGCCCATCAAACAGACCCCGGACAGCTGTGTCAGACGCATCAGTGGCGAACTCCATTTCCGTAGGAAACCTTGTATACGCTCTGATCCGCCGTCATCTCCTGATGCGCAGCCAGATACAGATCGTCATGCTGCTGTACCGGCTGCAAGGCAGCAACCGGCACGCCGCGATCTGCCATCACCGAAGCCCCATTGCCATGGGACAACTGCTGCCAGCCAACCACAGCGGCAAAGCTGACACTGGCAGCCAGCGCCACGGCACCGGCCCGGCGCGTACGCACCGGGGCAAACCAGCGGCGCGGAGCCAGTACGGTAGGTTCGTTAGCCAGGCGTTCGGCCACTTGCTGACGCACATTCACCGCCACATGGCTGTTTGCGCGCATCGCATCACCAATCAGGTGATAGGCGTCCCAGACCTGCTTCAGTTCCTCTTCATCAGCGATGGCATTGATGGCCCTCTGTGCGTGCTGCCCGTCCAGCTCGCCGTCCATCAGCGCGGATAATTTTTCTTTCATAAGCTACCACCTTCTGTTTTTGGCCGTATCCAGCAGTGGCCGCAATTCGGCAGCAATCGCCTCGCGTGCACGGAAAATCCGTGAGCGCACGGTGCCGATCGGACAGTTCATCACCTGTGCAATCTCTTCGTAGGATAGTCCGTCCATTTCACGCAGTGAAATGGCCGTTCTGAGTTCCTCCGGCAAGGCTTGCACGGCAGCATTGACTGTCGTCACGATTTCCTTGTTCATCAGCTCGGTTTCGGGCGTATTCATGTCGGGAACTTGCGACGCCAGGTCGAAGCTCTCGCCATCCTCGTCCTCAAACTCACTGTTCACCACCGGACGTCGCCCGGCTGAACTGAGGAAATTCTTGGCAGTATTGATGCCGATTCGGTACAGCCATGTGTAAAACGCGCTCTCGCCGCGGAATGACGGCAAAGCGCGATACGCTTTGATAAATGCCTCTTGCGTCACATCTTCGATGTCCGAGCCGTCGCGAATGAAGCGTGACAAAAGTCTAGCCAGACGACGCTGATATTTTGCAACAAGCAGGTCGAAAGCTCTTTTTTCACCTCGCTGGGCACGCTCCACCAACTGTTGATCGATATCACGATCACTCATGTCGTTGTAATGCTCCCTGAATTGTCCACTGGTTTAGTTGTATGGGCGTCTGTGTGGACACAACACTAGACCGTGGCTCGTGCAATGAGTTCCCCCGAGCTTGCTGCTGCGAAACATACCAGAGCCTGCGCAAAACATGAACCACCTTCACCTGCCCCGCTGTCGATAGAGCATTTGCACTCCAACCAAGCACTTGCTAGAATGCTCTGCAATGTCACCCGCATCCAACTAAGGACCCCGCCATGAGCACACCCGGTCAACGCTTTCGCCTCGCTGTAGAACAGGAAAAACCGCTGCAAGTCGTGGGCGCCGTCAACGCCTATGCCGCACGTCTGGCCGAACACTCCGGTTTCAAGTCCCTGTATCTGTCGGGTGGCGGCGTGGCTGCCTGCTCCTGCGGCATTCCGGACCTGGGCATCACCACCCTGGAAGACGTGCTGATTGATGTGCGTCGCATTACCGATGTGACCGAACTGCCGCTGCTGGTGGACATCGATACCGGCTGGGGTGGTGCTTTCAATATCGCCCGCGCCATCAAGAGCCTGGAAAAAGCCGGCGCTGCTGCCGTACATATCGAAGATCAGGTACAGCAAAAGCGCTGTGGCCATCGCCCCAACAAGGCCATCGTCAGCCAGGAAGAAATGGTCGACCGCGTCAAGGCGGCAACCGATGCGCGCAAGGATGACAGCTTCGTCATCATGGCCCGTACCGATGCACTGGCGGTGGAAGGACTGGATTCGGCCATTGCCCGCGCCGTGGCTTGCGTGGAAGCCGGTGCCGACATGATCTTCCCGGAAGCCATGACCGATCTGGCCATGTACAAGCAATTCGCCGAAGCCGTTGGCGTGCCGGTGCTGGCCAACATTACCGAGTTTGGCTCCACCCCGCTGTTCACCACTCAGGAACTGGGTGAAAACGGTGTATCGCTGGTGCTGTATCCGCTATCCGCCTTCCGCGCCATGAGCCAGGCCGCCCTGAATGTCTACGGCGCACTGCGCCGCGATGGCACGCAGAAAAACGTGCTGGACACCATGCAGACCCGTATGGACCTGTACGAGCACCTGGGTTACCACAGCTACGAGCAAAAGCTGGATGGGCTGTTTGCCGAAGGCAAAAACAAGTAATTGCCCGCAGCAACAAAAACAGACACGCAGCAACCGCCAGTGCACGGTCCGCACCAACCGGACCGCACCGGTCGCAATAACAACAGCAAGACGAGAAACTTCATCTTAGGAGAAATGGCATGACTGAAGTGGTTCTGACTGGCAAGCCGAAGAAATCGGTCGCTCTGTCCGGCGTTGCCGCCGGCAATACCGCCCTGTGCACGGTTGGCCGTACCGGCAACGATCTGAGCTATCGCGGCTATGACATTCTGGATATTGCCGACCAGTGCGAATTCGAAGAAGTTGCCTTTCTGCTGGTACACGGCAAGCTGCCTAACAAGGCCGAACTGGCCGGCTACAAGCAAAAGCTGAAAGCCCTGCGCGGCCTGCCGCAAGTGGTGAAGAGCGTGCTGGAAGCCCTGCCCGCCTCCGCCCACCCGATGGACGTGATGCGCAGCGGCGTATCCGCCCTGGGTTGCACCCTGCCGGAAAAGGACGACCACAATATCGCAGGTGCGCGTGACATCGCCGACCGCCTGATGGCTTCCTTCGGCTCCATGCTGCTGTACTGGTACCACTTCAGCCACAACGGCAAGCGCATCGACGTGGAAACCGATGACGATTCCATCGGTGGCCATTTCCTGCACCTGCTGCATGGTGAAAAGCCGTCCGAGCTGTGGGTGAAGGCGATGCATACCTCGCTGATCCTGTATGCCGAGCACGAATTCAACGCCTCCACCTTTACCAGCCGCGTGATTGCCGGTACCGGTTCGGACATGTATTCCAGCATCACCGGCGCCATTGGCGCGCTGCGCGGCCCCAAGCACGGCGGTGCCAACGAAGTGGCGTTTGAAATCCAGAAGCGTTACGACAATCCGGATGAAGCCGAGGCCGATATCAAGGCCCGCGTGGAACGCAAGGAAGTAGTGATCGGCTTTGGCCACCCGGTGTACACCATCTCCGACCCGCGCAACAAGGTGATCAAGGAAGTAGCGCGCAACCTGTCTGCCGCTGCTGGCGACAGCAAGATGTTCGACATTGCCGAGCGTCTGGAAAGCGTGATGTGGGACATCAAGAAGATGTTCCCCAACCTGGACTGGTTCTCCGCCGTGTCCTACCACATGATGGGCGTGCCCACTGCCATGTTCACCCCGCTGTTCGTGATTGCCCGTACCAGCGGCTGGAGCGCACACGTGATCGAGCAACGTATTGACGGCAAGATCATCCGCCCGTCGGCCAATTACACCGGCCCGGACGATCAGGCCTTCGTGCCGCTGGCACAGCGCTGATGGTCAGGGGAGCTAAGCCGCAAGGATAGCTCCCCGCTTTGCTTCCACCCTGAGAGTTTTAGCGACGCCATGAACAAAAACTACCGCACCCATTTGCCCGGCAGCCAGCTGGACTACTACGACACCCGCGCCGCCGTTGACGCCATTGCGCCCGGCGCCTATGCCACCCTGCCCTATACCTCGCGCGTATTGGCCGAGCAACTGGTGCGCCGCTGCGACGCCGATCTGCTGACCGATGCGCTCAAGCAGCTGATCGAACGCAAGCGTGATCTGGACTTCCCCTGGTATCCGGCGCGCGTGGTGTGCCACGACATCCTGGGCCAGACCGCGCTGGTCGATCTGGCCGGCTTGCGCGACGCCATCGCCGACAAGGGGGGCGACCCCTCGCTGGTAAACCCGGTAGTGCCGACGCAGTTGATCGTCGACCACTCGCTGGCAGTGGAGTGCGGTGGTTTCGACCCGCAAGCCTTCGAAAAAAACCGCGCCATTGAAGACCGCCGCAATGAAGACCGTTTCCACTTCATCGAGTGGACCAAGACCGCCTTCAAGAATGTGGATGTGATTCCGGCCGGCAACGGCATCATGCACCAGATCAACCTGGAAAAAATGTCACCAGTGATTCAGGTGCGTGACGGCGTGGCCTTCCCCGACACCTGTGTCGGCACCGACAGCCACACCCCGCACGTGGATGCGCTGGGTGTGATCGCCATCGGCGTGGGCGGCCTGGAAGCGGAAACCGTGATGCTGGGCCATCCGTCCATGATGCGCCTGCCGGACATCGTGGGCGTCAAGCTCACCGGCCAGCGCCAACCCGGCATTACCGCCACCGACATCGTGCTGGCCCTCACCGAGTTCCTGCGCAAGGAACGCGTGGTGGGCGCTTATGTGGAATTCTTTGGTGATGGCGCTGCCAGCCTGTCGATTGGCGACCGTGCCACCATCTCCAATATGTGCCCGGAATATGGCGCCACCGCCGCCATGTTCTATATCGACCAGCAAACCATCGACTACCTCAAGCTGACCGGCCGCGAAGCCGAGCAAGTAGCGCTGGTGGAAAACTACGCCAAGGTCAGCGGCCTGTGGGCCGACAGCCTGGCCACTGCGCAATACGAGCGCGTGCTGGAGTTCGACCTGTCCAGCGTGGTGCGCAATATGGCGGGCCCTTCCAACCCGCACAAGCGTCTGCCCACCTCGGCGTTGGCCGAGCGCGGCATTGCCGTAGATCTGGCCAAGGCCCAGGCAGAAGAAGCCGAAGGCCTGCTGCCGGATGGCGCGGTCATCATTGCCGCCATCACCAGCTGCACCAACACCAGCAATCCGCGCAATGTAGTAGCCGCCGCCCTGCTGGCCAAGCGTGCCAATGAATTGGGCCTGGTGCGCAAGCCGTGGGTGAAATCGTCGTTCGCCCCTGGCTCCAAAGTCGCCAAGCTGTATCTGGAAGAAGCCGGCCTGCTGCCAGAGCTGGAAAAGCTCGGCTTTGGCATCGTCGCCTATGCCTGCACCACCTGTAACGGCATGTCCGGCGCACTGGACCCGAAAATCCAGCAGGAAATCATTGAGCGCGACCTGTACACCGCTGCGGTGCTGTCCGGCAACCGTAACTTCGATGGCCGCATCCACCCCTATGCCAAGCAGGCTTTCCTCGCCTCACCGCCGCTGGTGGTGGCCTACGCCATTGCCGGCACCGTGCGCTTCGACATCGAAAAAGACGTACTGGGCGTGGTGGATGGCAAGGAAATCCGCCTGCAGGACCTGTGGCCGTCCGATGCCGAGATTGATGAAATCGTTGCCCGCTGTGTGAAGCCGGAACAGTTCAAGCAGATCTACATCCCGATGTTCGATCTGGGCAGCTTCGAGGCAGCCAAGAGCCCACTGTACGACTGGCGTCCGATGTCCACCTATATCCGCCGCCCACCCTATTGGGAAGGTGCATTGGCCGGAGAGCGCACGCTCAAGGGCATGCTGCCGCTGGCGGTATTGCCGGACAACATCACCACCGACCACCTGTCACCGTCCAACGCCATTCTGGCTAGCTCGGCTGCCGGTGAATACCTGGCCAAGATGGGCTTGCCGGAAGAGGACTTCAACTCCTACGCCACCCACCGTGGCGACCACCTGACCGCCCAGCGCGCCACCTTCGCCAACCCGCAGCTGCTGAACGAAATGGCCGTGGTGGATGGCGCGGTAAAGAAGGGTTCACTGGCGCGGATCGAGCCGGAGGGCAAAGTCACCCGCATGTGGGAAGCCATCGAAACCTATATGGCCCGCAAGCAGCCGCTGATCATTGTTGCCGGTGCCGACTACGGCCAGGGCAGCTCGCGTGACTGGGCGGCCAAGGGCGTGCGGCTGGCCGGGGTGGAAGCCATTGCTGCCGAAGGCTTCGAGCGCATTCACCGTACCAATCTGGTGGGCATGGGCGTGCTGCCGCTGGAATTCCAGCCCGGCACCACCCGCAAGACACTGGCGATTGACGGCACCGAAAGCTACGACGTAGAGGGCGAAATCTCGCCGCGCTGCACGCTGACGCTGGTGATTCATCGTCGCAATGGCGAAACCGTGCGCGTTCCGATGCTGTGCCGCCTGGATACCGCCGCCGAAGTGCGGGTGTATCAGGCTGGCGGTGTGCTGCAGCGCTTTGCCCAGGACTTCATCGAGTCCACCCAGACTGTTTGAGTTTTCACCCCCCGGTCCGGCGGTGTGTCCCCGCTGTCGGGCCGGATCAGGGTGACCCCGTCACTCAGCGCAGCGGTCAGCCGGCAAGGCTGGCCGCTGGCTTAACTTTCATCACCCGGCGCGGCCCTGCTCCCCGACGCGCCGGCAAGGAGACTTTGCATGGCCCATGCTCCGCAAATCCGCATCCCTGCCACCTATATCCGTGGCGGCACCAGCAAAGGGGTGTTCTTCCGTCTGCAAGACCTGCCCGCCGCTGCCCAGCAGCCCGGCCCGGTGCGTGACGCCATCCTGATGCGGGTGATCGGCAGCCCCGACCCCTACGGCAAGCAGATTGACGGCATGGGTGGCGCTACCTCCAGCACCAGCAAGACGGTGATCCTGGCCAAGAGCAGTCGCCCCGATCACGATGTGGACTACCTGTTTGGCCAGGTGGCCATCGACAAGGCCTTTGTCGACTGGAGCGGCAACTGCGGCAACCTGTCCGCGGCTGTCGGCTCGTTTGCCATCATGAGCGGACTGGTCGATGCCAGCCGCGTCCCGGCCAACGGCGTGGCCACCGTGCGCATCTGGCAGGCCAATATCAGCAAAACCATCATCGCCCATGTGCCCATCACCAATGGCGAAGTGCAGGAAACCGGCGACTTTGAACTGGACGGCGTCACCTTCCCGGCGGCCGAAGTGCAGCTGGAGTTTCTCGACCCGGCCGACGAGGGCGAAGGCGATGGCGGCGGTGCCATGTTCCCCACTGGCAATGTGGTGGACACGCTGGATGTACCGGGCGTGGGCAGTTTCCAGGCCACCATGATCAATGCCGGCATCCCCACCATTTTCCTGAACGCGGCCGAACTGGGCTACAACGGCAGCGAACTGCAAGACGCTATCAATAGTGATACGGCTGCGCTGGCGCGCTTTGAAACCATCCGCGCTCACGGGGCCATCCGCATGGGCCTGATCAAGGACATTGCCGAAGCCGCCACCCGCCAGCACACGCCCAAGATTGCCTTTGTCGCCCCGCCGGAGGGCTATACCGCCTCCAGCGGCAAGCAGATCAACACCAGCGACATCGACCTGCGCGTGCGCGCCATGTCCATGGGCAAGCTGCACCACGCCATGATGGGCACTGCGGCAGTCGCCATCGGCACCGCCGCCGCCATTCCCGGCACGCTGGTGAACCTGGCCGCTGGTGGTGGCGAACGCCAGTCGGTGCGCTTTGGCCACCCTTCCGGCACGCTGCGCGTGGGCGCCGAGGCCAGGCTGGTAGATGGCCAGTGGCAGGTGAGCAAGGCCATCATGAGCCGCAGTGCCCGCGTACTGATGGAAGGCTGGGTACGTATACCGGGTGATGTGCTGTAACACTGCGCCGCCGGCACCATGAAAAAACCGCCTGTCCAGGCGGTTTTTCTATTACAGCACTCAGGCACTGGCTCAGATGTCGGCCATGACCTCGCCCAGCCGCACCGGGCTGGCCGGCTGCCACTGCGGGTTGAACTGCAAGCCCGTGCTCTGCGGGAACAACAACACCACGGTGGAACCGAGCTGGAAGCGGCCCATTTCCTCACCCTTGCGGATGACAATCTGCTGATCCTGATAATCCCAGCGCTGCACACGCCCCGGGCGCGGCGGGTTGACCACGCCATGCCATACCGTAGCCATGCTGCCGACAATGGTGGCCCCCACCAGCGTCAGCACAAAGCGGCCATGCGGGCCTTCGAACTCGCACACCACGCGCTCATTACGCGCAAACAGCCCCGGCACACCACGTGCCGTGGCCGGATTCACCGAAAACAGCGCGCCCGGCACATAAGTCATACTCAGCAGGCGGCCATCGCAAGGCATGTGGATGCGGTGGTAATCACGCGGACTCAGATAGATGGTGGCAAAGTAACCATTTTGATAATGCGCCGCCATGGCGGCATCCCCACCCACCAGCGCGGTGGTGGAGTAATCATGCCCCTTGGCCTGGAAAATCTGTTGCTGCCGGATGGGGCCGAACTGGCTGATCGCGCCATCCACCGGGCAAATCAGGGCACTGGCCGCCAGCGGGCGGGCACCAGCACGCAAGGGACGGGTAAAAAACTGGTTGAAGCTGGGATAGCTGGCGATATCGGCGTTGGCCGCCTCGGCCATGTTGACCTGATAACGGCCGACAAACCAGCGGATCACCGCTGTGGTCAGGCCACCGGCTTCGGCACTGGCCAGCTTGCCAGCCAGAATGGTCAAAGCCTGCTTGGGCAGGAGATATTGCAGCCATACGGCGAATCGTTCGGACACTGTTTCAACTCTGAATGCGGACAGCCGGACATTATAAGCGCTCCGGCCCGCGAATGCGAAAAGCTTGCACGCGCCCTGGCTCTGCCCCGCCTACCGTTATCCCTGGCGATTGATACAGGCGCTGACTAGAATAAAGCAGCATCAGTACTGGTTCGAACAACCCACAGCAAGGAATAACTAATGAGCACACTGAAAGTTCTGGCCATTTGCGGCAGCCTGCGTCGCGCATCCACCAATATGGGCCTGCTGCGCTATGCACAAGCCCATGCACCGGCAGGCGTGAGCATCGAGATCGCCGACATCAGCCAGCTTCCCTTCTTCAATAGTGACATCAGTGAAAAGCCCGCTGCGGCGCAACAGTTGCTGGCACAGCTGGCAAGTGCCGATGCCCTGCTGCTGGCCTGCCCGGAATACAACTACTCCATGGCTCCGGCACTGAAAAACGCACTGGACTGGGCTTCGCGCGAGCCGGACAACGCACTGCTGGCTGGCAAGCCGGTAGCCATTGTTGGCGCAGGTGGCGGCATGGGAACTTCGCGTGCGCAATACCATCTGCGCCAGACCTGCGTATTCCTCGACCTGCACCCGCTGAACAAGCCGGAAGTCTTTGCCAACGCTTTTGCCGGTGGTTTTGATGCGGAAGGCAATCTGACCGACGAACGTCTGCAAGGGCTGGTGGTGCAACAGCTGCAGGCACTGCAAGTTTTGGCCGGCAAACTATCAGCCTGATTCACCAGCTAGCATCACCAGGCCGGAGCAGCCCAAGGGCACTCCGGCCTTATTGCATTGATTTTTACTAAAATTTTCCTGCCAGCGACCGATAATGAGACATCAGCTTGCCGCTTTGCAGGCAGGCCCTACCTTCCTCTCTGCAGGAGTCGCTCATGAGCATCAGCAGCATTCCGGGCAACAGCCTGTCGCTGTACGCCAGCCTCAGCAACACCACCCTGACTGACAGCAAGACCGGTGACAGCATCAGCAGCAGCACGCTGACGGTGGACGAAGTAGTCAGCCTGGGTCAGAACGACAGCAGCAGCCAGCCGCTGACTTATGACAAGCCCGGCAGCACGGCAACGCAAAATGTGGATGTCCCGGCGCTGCTGGCCAAGTCCAACCAGCAAGTGGCGGATTTCCTCAAACTGCTGGGCAATCTGACACAGCAACAGGGGCTGCAGTGGAACAAGGTAGTCAGTGGCGAGCAGCAATTGACGGTAGACCCGCAAACCAAGGCGGCAGCCACCCAGGCGGTGTCGGAAGATGGTGAACTGGGCGTCAAGAACACTGCCCGGCGCATTCTGGATTTTGCCCGGCTGGGCATAGGCAATGATCCCAGCAAGATCGATACCATCCGCGCCGCAGTGCAGCAGGGCTTTGATGAGGCGAAACAGGCTTTTGGTGGCAGCCTGCCCGATATCAGTACGCAGACCCACGACGCCATCATGGCAACACTGGACGATTGGCAGAAGAACGGCCTGCCCAGCAATAACGACTACACGCTGATCCGTCCGGACAGTAGTCAGGACAACTCAACAACTGCTTGAGCCACAGCCCCCGCCAGGACCGGCCACCAGCACCGAAGGCGGCGAGGGCTGCTGTAGCTCAATAAATATCGCGCCCGAAATACTGTGTACTAAGTTTCTTGAAGCTGCCATTGGCACGCACGGCAGCAATCGCCTTGTTCAGACGCGTCACCAGCTCCTTGTCTTCCTTGCGCACCGCCATGCCGGCGCCGGAACCCAGCACCTCGCGCTCGGCAGCGTTGTCGCCATTGATGGAGGGGCCGACAAAGGCGAAACTCTTGCCCGGCTCGCTCTTGAGGAAACCAGCCTCCACCTGCAACTCATCCTGGAAGCTGGCATCCAGCCGGCCGTTCACCAGGTCGGCATAAGCCTTGTCCTGATCTTCATAGCGCACCACATCCATGCCACGTGCCCCCCAGAACTTGCTCAGATACATATCGGCCGTGGTACCGCGCTGCACCCCTACCCGCTTGCCCTTCATGCCTTCGGCGGTAAATTTGAGGGTACTGCCCTTGGCCGCTATCAGCCGTTGTGGCGTGCGGAAATAACGCTCGCTGAAGGTCACCGCCTTGGCCCGATCAGCGGTAATGGTCATCGACGACATGATCACATCGTATTTCTTGGCGACCAGGCCGGGAATGATGCCATCCCAGTCCTGATTGATCAGCGTGCAGTGCGCCTTCATTTCCTTGCATAGCGCCATGGCCAGATCCGCCTCAAATCCGACGATCTGCCCGGCCGGGTTGAGCGATTCGAACGGCGGATAAGTGGCATCCATGCCGATACGCAGATTGTTCAGATCGGTCGCGCCAGCCTGTACGGCAGCAACGGACAGCAATACGGCACACCAGGATTGCAGCTTCATCTTGATTCCTCCGGACTGGGTGAGTAGACAAACGCACGACAAGGGACGGCTTGGTGTTATCACGCCACACCCGTCAAGGGGCGTGGCGGTATGGCAAGACAGTTCTGACCATCAGCCGAGGTCACGCTCCAGCAACAACATGTCGTCAAAGCGTTCCTGACGGCGGATCAGCCGGTAATGAGCGGCGTCCTCGATCAGCACCGCGGCCGAACGTGGCTGGGCGTTGTACACCGTCTGGTTTTCCAGCTGATAGGCACCTACATCGAGAAAGGCCACTACATCGCCCACGGCACTGGCTTCGGGCAGCAGGAACTGCTCACCCAGCGGGCCGTGGCGGAAATAGTCGCCGCCATCGCACAGCGGCCCGCCCAGCTTGACCGGCTGATTGTGGCTGTCTGCAATGCGGCTGGCGTTGTAGATATAGAAATACCAGTCCTTGTAATCCGGAATGGCGTTGAAGCCGGCATCCAGCATGCGCCAGTCCACCTGGCCTTCCACGCTGCCATCTTCATTGAGCAGGGTCTTGCGCTTGCCGCTGACCAGGCCGGTGAGCAATACCGCCGCGCTGCCCACCACCTTGCGCCCCGGCTCGATGCAGATTTCGATGTCCTGGCGCCAGGCATGCACTTCGCGAATCACTGCCGCAGCAAATTCATCGGCCCCGATATTGGGCTGCATGTTTTCCGGGCCTCCCAGGCCACGGTCGCTGGCATAGCGGTAGGGCGTGGGGATGCCGCCACCGACATTGATCATGTCAAAACGGATATTCAGGGCCTTCTCCAGCTGGCGCGCGGTATCCACCAGCACGCGCGTCGCCGCGGCAAACGGCTCGGCATCCGGCACCTGATCGCCCACATGCATGTGCAGGCCACACAGGCGGACATAGGGCATGGCGGCGACCTGGCGGCAAATCCGCTCGGCATCAGCCAGATCCACACCGGACTTGGCGCGAAAAGCCGTCATCAAGCCCTCATGCGTGGCGGCTTTCACATTGGGCTCCACCCGCAGGCAGATGCGCACCGGCTGCGCCAGGCGACGGCTGATGCGGTCGATGGCGACCAGTTCCTGTTCGCTATCCACATTGATGGCGTGCAATTGCTGGCTGATGGCGAATTCCAGCTCTTCATCACGCTTGACCACGCCGTTGTAGACGATGTCGCTGCCCACAAAGCCAGCTGCCAGGCAGCGGCGGATTTCATTGACAGAATTGGCCTCGATGCTGATGCCCGCCGCGCGCACTACTTGCAATACGGCCAGTAGCGAGCAGGCTTTGGAGGCATAGCAGATACGGGTGGCGGCATGGCCGGCAAAGGCCTGCTGGATTTCGGCGATATTGCGGCGGATTTCCGGCGCGGAATAGACAAACAAGGGTGAGCCAAATTGTGCGGCCAGCGCTGGCAGATCCACCCCTTCGAATTGCAAATGGTTGCCAGCGGCGCTCAGGCGGCGGTCATGCTGCAGGGTGTATTGCCGTTGGGAATCATAATCGTGGTACATGGCGTCTCCATTTGATGGTGCTGTTTGTTGCCAAACATACGGAAATCACCTAATTTGCACGAACGAATTATTGGCATGGAACTATTCCATTCTGTCATGAACGACACCCATCACCTTCCCTCGCTCTCCGCCCTGCGTGCCTTTGTGACCGTGGTGCAGAGCGGTAGCTTTACTGAAGCGGCACGCCGGCTCTTCCTGACCCAGGGCGCCATCAGCAAGCAGATCCGCCTGCTGGAAGAGCATTACGGCACGCCCTTGCTACAACGCCACAGCCGACAGATACAGCCCACGCCATCGGGCCGCACCCTGCTGCCGGTGGCACAAGACGTGGTGGAAAGACTGAAAGAAGTGGAAAGGCGGCTGAAAACCCAGACCGACATCCTGTCGCTACAGGTGTATGTGACGTTTGCCGTGCGCTGGCTGATGCCAAGGCTGGGCAGCTTCTACCAGCAATACCCGCTTACCCAGCTGCGCATGGACAGCATGGTGTACGAGCCTTCGGAGCTGGACCCGAGCATTGATCAGGCCTACATCCTGTTTGGTCGCGGGCACTGGCCCAATATGCAGGCCGAGTTACTGCTGGCGGAGAAACTGAGCCCGGTATGTGCCCCCGGCATGCTGTCGCAGCTGACCTGCCTGGAGGATCTGGCGGGGCAGACGCTGTTTCATACCACCCGCGACTACGAGGAGTGGATGGCCTGGCTGGCCAGCCAGCAGATCAGCTCGCTGACGCAATACAAGCATCAGGTGGTAGACCTGCACCACCTGGCCTGGACCGCTGCGGCCAGCGGGCTGGGGGTGGCCATCGGCGATATGGCACTGCTGAAGGACGAGCTGCAACAGGGCCGGCTGGTGCGCCCCTTCGATACCGTACTGGAAACCGGCTGCGGCTATTACCTGGCCTACCCCGACAGCTATGCCGATCACCCCGGCCTACAGGCACTGTTGAGCTGGCTGCGCCAGCAGGCTGCTGGCGACGCTGCATAGAAAAAGCCCGGCTTGGGGCCGGGCTGCAAGTCAACAACGCAGGAGAAATTCTATAAAGGCAGATGCCCGGACAAGGCATTGAGCTTGCGTAGCGCGAGACGGAAGCGGGTATGCGCACGGGAAACGGTGGATTCACTGATATCCATTTGCTGTGCAGCAAAATAGCCGGTCATGCCTTCCACTTCCATCAGCCACACGGCTTCGCGCGAGCGTTTTTTCAGGCCGATCAGGTCGGCAACCTGGTTGAAATCGTCAAGTTTCATGGCTCTGATCTCCGACATCAAACTGGGATGACTTGGCGCTGCCAGTCTCTACCCGGGCGGGCAACACCGGCAAGACTGCAAACCACAGCGCCTTGTTTTTTCAGCATAGATGCTTGCATAAAAAATGCATGGTCTGATTTGCATCAAATACCATTGCAGCGCGGCCAGCTCGTGAGCGCCAGCGGTTTGGGATGGTGCCAGCGCTAGGCCGCATGGCTGTCGGCAGACTGCTGCGACGGCTGCAGATACTTGTCCAGCATGGCCGACAAGGCCACGATGGACAACGGCTTGGTGAGGAAATCATTCATGCCGGCGGCGCTGGTTTTTTCCTGCTCTTCCACCCCGGCATTGGCGGTGCAGGCAATGATGATGGTGGGCGGCCTGGCCGGGTGTTCTGCTTCGTAATTGCGGATCAGCCGCGCCAGCTGGTAACCATCGGTATTGGGCATCTGGCAGTCGGTCAGCAGCAGGCTGAAATGGCCGTCCTGCCACTTGGCATAAGCCTCGGCACCGTCTTCGGCCAGCTCCACCCGGTAACCCAGTTTTTCCAGCTGCAGGGTCGCCAGCTTGCGATTGGTGGGATTATCCTCAGCGAACAGAATCGGCAGGGTCGCCTGATCCTGATTGCCCACCAAACTGGCCGCACCGCCCGGCAGCTGTTGCAGCGATTCTTCCAGCGCCTGCACATCAGCCACCGCCGCCACCAACAATAGCGAGGCGCAGCTACCCTGACCGACCGCGCTGTCCAGGCTCACTTCCCCGCCCATCAGCTTGGCCAGCCGGCGACAGATGGTCAGCCCCAGCCCGGTGCCGCCAAAGCGGCGTGAGGTATCGGATTCAGCCTGGGTAAAGGGCTGGAACAGCTTGGCCAGCCCCTCGGCATTGATGCCGATGCCGGTGTCCTGCACTTCGAAGCGCAAGGTCTGCGCGTGGGCCTCTTCTTCCAGCAACAGCACGCGCAAGGTGATACGGCCATGCGCAGTGAACTTCACCGCATTGCTGACGAAGTTCTGCAAGATCTGCCGTACCCGCAACGGGTCGACCACCACCGCGGCCGCCACGCGCGGATCAATCTCCAGCACGAAATCCAGCCCTTTGCGCGCGACGGCCTGCGCATACAGGGTATGCACCTGTTCCAGCAGGGGCCGCAGCAGTGTGGGCGCCATCACCACCTCGAGCTTGTCGGCCTCGATCTTGGAAAAATCCAGGATGTCATCGATCAGCCGCAACAAGGTGCGGGCCGACTCCTGTATGGTATCCACCGAATCTTTCTGCTCTTCATCCAGCGGAGTCATGGCCAGCAGTTCCAGCATGCCCAGCACGCCGTTCATTGGCGTGCGGATTTCATGACTCATGGTGGCGAGAAAGGCGCTCTTGGCCTTGTTGGCCGAGTTGGCCTGATCGCGCGCTTCCAGCAATTCGCGCTCGGCCTGCTTGCGCTCGGAAATATCGATGCAGGCCAGAATCGAACCCTGTTCCGGCTGCGCGGCAAACAGGTTCATGCCCTCGAACAAGACCCAGATCGGTTCACCGTGACCAGCCTTGCATTCGATCTCACAGACCACCTTGGTCTGCTGCTGCACCATGTCATTCAACTGGCTGGTCAGCTCGAACCAGCCCTCGTCGGACAACACCAGCTCCATCAGATGCCGGCCTGGCAACTGTTCCTTGCCGCTGAGAAACATCGCTTCGGCCATGCGGTTGGCGCGCACAATCTGCATATTGGCATTCAGCCGCAGCAGTCCGACCGGCGAGGCGGAATAGATCGCTTCCTCTTCCTGCAACACCGCCCTTAGCTGCGCTTCCGAATGCAGGCGACGGTCTTCCTCGTCGTAGAAGCCCAGAATGCTGGCACAAGAGCTGACCAGTGGCCGGATATCCTTTTCCACCAGCAAGGGGTCGGCACCACGCAGGCAGATGATGGCGTGAACCTGCTCGTCCTGCGCCACCGGCAGACTGACCCAGGCCGGCTCGTTGGCCAGGGCGGCCATCAGATAACTGACCGGGTCCAGCTCCTGGCCGATGCTGGCGAGACTGGGGAAATGCGCCGGCCATTCTCCGGCCTGCAAATTGATATTGAGCGAACCATCGCTGACATTGAACAACTCCAGCAGGAAACCATCGGCCGCCGCGGCAAAGCGCTTGAACTCTTCCAGCAGCCGGTTCAGCACCTGCTGCCGTGGCCAGCGGCACAGCATCAGGTTTTCCACATGGGAGATGGCTGACAGCATGTCCAGATTGCGCTCCAGCGAATGTTCGGCCAGCCGGCGCTGGTGTTCATCCCGGATGATCAGCAGATAAACGGTATGGGCAGCGCTGTCCTGGTAGCGGGTCAAGGTCAGCCCGGCAAAAAAGCAGCGACCGCTGCGCTCCATGCCCAGGCCCTGCAAATTGATGCCCACCTCGTCACCGGCCAGCAGCATGGCCTTGCCCAGGTCATCGCCCATGCGTAGCAACTGGTCGATCGGCAAACCAAGCAAACCGCCCATCGGATAGCCAAACATGCGCTCGGCACCGGCAGCGGCGCTCTGGATGATGCCCTGCTCATTGATGGTCATGATGGCGTCACCGGCGGCATCCAGCATGCGCTGCTGATGATTGAGCGGCTGCAGCACCTTGCGCACCATGAAATACAGCAAGGCCACGCCCAGTATCAGCAAGAAAGCCCCCAGCAGGCTGTCGCGCAGCAACAGGCGGCGATAGTGCTGATGATTCTGCCGGATCAGTTCGCCAGTCATGTCCGACAAGAGCATGAAGGTATCGCGCGCCGTATCCTGGGTAAGCGTCAGCTGGCTTTGCAGCTGGGCCGCGGCCAGCGGATTGTCGCCATGCTCGCGCAGTATCTGGACTTGTTGCTTGGTCTGGATGTTCAGTTGCAGGGCAAGCGCGGAAAATTGCCGCATGCGCTGCGTCAGGCGCGGGTCATTGGCATAGCGGGCATCGCTGCGCAGTTTTTCCAGCAACACGCCAGCCAGCTCCAGCCGGGCACGCAAATCGTCCTCCTCGGTTTCACTCAGCATCGAGTTGAGCTCCGCGCGCAACACCAGCCCCATGGCGGTGGCGCGCAGGCTGCGCGCCACCAGCCAGCCATCCTGTTTGATGGTATCCAGCAGATTGATGTCGGCACTGCCGCTCAGATCAAGGCGGTTGCCGGTTTCCACCATCATCGCGCTCAGCGTGCCCTGCAGCGTGCGCATCGCCAATTCCAGGCCATAGCTCAGGGTTTCATCGCGGGCAAAGGACTTACCCAGCCGGCTATTGACCTCTTGCCGCAAGCGTTTGAAATTTTGCCATTGCCCGGCAAACTGCTCGCCATAGTGACGCTCATCCGGCAACTGGCGGAATGACTGCACGACCTGCTCGGCCCAGAAATCCGCCCCCTGCTGCAAGCGCAACAAGGCTGCATGATCCGCCTCGCCCGGCGCCGTGCTGCGGTTGAGCAAAAGGCGCGCCTGGATCGATTCGCGCCGCGACAGGTCGGCCGCCATGTACAGTTGCCTGCTGATATTGTTCAGCTGCATCAACTGCTCGGCCTGTTGATAGTTGGCCCAGGAGGCCACCAGCAACTCGGTAATCCAGGCCAGCTGGATTGCGCCCAGCAAGATGACGATGAGCAAGACCGCCCGACTGATAGACAAGGTCTGCAGTACCTTGCTGCTGATTTTTTTGTGCATACCCACCCCTGAATTGCGCCAGGACGATGCAAGCTTGCTGCCGCAGTGCCAGGCTATTGCTAAGGTATAGCCGCCCGACAAGGACATTGACATGGCAAACTCAGGCCACGGAGCAAGAACATCACCGGCAGGCACCAGCCGATGACGGGCCGGCAAGGAAGGAAAGCAGTAGCGGGGGTAAAACGATGATTAGGCAGGCGCTGCCGACATGGCGCCAGCACTGTACCGCAGCGGCCAAGACAGACTTAGGCCAAGCGGGGTGAAGATAGCGGCCGACAGGCCCAGCCACGCAGGCCGACCCGGGCATGGGGCACGGCCATGTCAGCCGCGACCTTAATCCATGGCCAGCCGTGCAGGGCGCAACAGCAAATCAAACAGCCCGGGGGCGACGCAGCCAGTCCAGCATGCCCAGCCCGGCAGCACGGCCACTGGCCAGGCAGGCGGTCAGCAGGTAGCCGCCGGTTGGCGCTTCCCAATCCAGCATTTCGCCGGCGCAAAACACACCTGGCCGGGCCTTGAGCATCAGCCGCTCGTCCATGGCTTCGAAACGGACACCACCGGCAGTGCTGATGGCCTCGTCGATGGGTCGCGTGGCATATACGGTCAGCGGCAGGCGCTTGATGCCGGCGGCCAGCGCGCTCATGTCGGTAAAGGCTTCCTTGCTCAGACACTCGCGCAGCAGGCCGGCGCGCACACCCTTGAGATTGAGCCGGCTTTGCAAATGGCTGGACAGCGAACGCGAGCCACGCGGGTGGGCGACTTCACTCAATACCTGTTCGGCGCTTTTCTGTGACAACAAATCCAGATAACAGGTGGCCGAACCCTGCGCCAGCAGCGTGTCGCGCAGTGCGGCGGAAAAGGCATAGATCAGATTGCCTTCCACGCCGTAGCGCGTCACCACGCACTCGCCGGTCTTGCGCACGGTATTGCCCGCCAGATCGGTAAATTCCAGCGTCACCGATTTCAGCGGCTGGCCGGCAAACTTGTCGGCAAAGTGCGCACTCCAGTTGCAGTCAAAGCCGCAATTGGCCGGCAGCAAGGGCCGCACGGCAACACCCTGTTCGCTGAGCAAGGGCAACCAGCTGCCATCCGAACCCAGCTTTTTCCAGCTACCACCACCCAGTGCCAGCAACACGGCAGCGTGTTGAGCCTCCGATTCACCATCGGGCGTACTGAAGCGCAAGGCGCCGTCAGCAGCCCAGCCCAGCCAGCGGTGGCGCACACGGAATTGCACCCCGCCTTCGCGCAGGCGCGACAACCAGGCGCGCAGCAAGGGCGCAGCCTTCATCTCACGCGGAAATACCTTGCCGGAACTGCCGACAAAGGTTTCCACCCCCAGCCCATGCACCCATTCGCGTAAGCGGTCGGCATCGAAATCCTGCAGCCATACGCTCAGTTCGGCCTCACGCTCGCGGTAGCGGCTGAGGAAATCGGCCTTGGCTTCGGCGTGGGTGATATTCATGCCGCCGACACCGGCCAGCAGGAATTTGCGCCCCACCGACGGCATGGCGTCATACACCGTCACCGCCACACCCGCAGCCGCCAGCACCTCGGCAGCCATCAGGCCGGACGGACCTCCGCCGATGATGGCGACACTGGATGAGGACGTGGGCTGCTGCATGAGGACTCCTGACTGGTGGCCAAGCACCCTGAGCGCAGCACGCAAGTGCCAGATCCAGGGTGCTGCCTGTTGATTGAGGCGGGATTGTTGCAGAAATCACGCGATCTCCCAAGCCGCATCGTGCCAATGCAGCCATCGCGGGAAAAAATTTGACTTAAACCAAGCACAGTTAATATTACCTACGTTACGCTGGCCGCTGTTACAGGCCATGACGGCTCAATAAAAACATAAGCAACAACAAAAGGAGGCGGGGCTCCCGTTTGCAATGAAAAAATTTTCCGAATGGCCAATCTGGCTGAGACTGACCAGCGCCATCTGGTGCTGTCTGGTAGTGGCATGGAGCGGGCTGATTGCCTGGGAAACCACGGTCAGCCGCGACATCGCCGTATCCCAGGCCAAGGATCTGGCCAGCAGCATGAATGAAATGACGCTGGCCGGCCTCACCGGCATGATGATGACCGGCACGGTGGGTCAGCGTGATGTGTTTCTGGATCAGATCAAGGAGTTGTCTGCGGTGCGCGAGCTGCGGGTGATCCGTGGCGACGCCGTGAGCAAGCAGTTTGGCCCCGGCAATGCCGGCGACAAGGCGCACGCGGCAGATGAGGCCGAAAAAGGTGCGCTGGCCAGCGGCCAGCCTTATATCGCCATCGAATCCACCCCGCAGCTGGGCGAACACCTGCATGTGGTGTACCCGGCGCGCGCCGCCAGCAACTATCTGGGCAAAAACTGCATGGCTTGCCACCAGGTGAGTGCCGGCACACCGCTGGGTGCGGTCAGCATGCGCATTTCGCTGGAAAAACCCTATGCCTCGGTCACCCAGTTCCGTAACCAGAGCATTCTGTTCGCCCTCATTGCCTCGCTACCGTTGATGGCGGTGGTCTTCTTCTTTATCCGCAGCTTCGTCACCCGGCCGCTGCAAGCCATGGCCGGCGGCCTGTCCGAACTGGCCAAGGGCGAAGGCGATCTTACCCGCCGGCTGGAAGTGCGCCATCAGGATGAAATCGGCCAGACCGCCGGCCTGTTCAACCAGATGCTGGGCTCGATTGCCGATCTGGTGCGACAGGTTGGCAGCGCCGCCCGCACGGTGGCCTCCTCCGCAGGCCAGCTCAGCAGTGGTGCAGAAAAACTGGCTGACAGTTCACGTACCCAGAACGCCCAGTCGCAGGATGCGGCACAAGCCGTGGAGCAGCTGGCACAGCATATCGGCGAAATCGCCCGCCACGCCGAACAGGTGCTGGAACAGTCGGACGAAAGCCTGCAGCGCTCGCAACAGGGCCGCCGCGACCTCACCCAGCTGCAACAGGAAGTCAATCAGGTGCAGCAGGCGGTGGAAATGATGGCCGAGGCGGAAACCGAGCTGGTGAAATCCACCAGCTCCATCACCAGCATGACGCAACAGGTACGCGACATCGCCGAACAGACCAATCTGCTGGCGCTGAATGCCGCCATTGAAGCAGCCCGCGCCGGGGAAGCCGGGCGCGGCTTTGCCGTGGTGGCCGATGAAGTACGCAAGCTGGCGGAAAAATCTGCCCTGTCCGCCCGCGAAATCGACACCGTCACTGGTGCGCTCAACCACAAGACCGAAGCGGTACGCCAGGCGGTGGCCGCCAGCCTGACCTCGCTGGAAGCCAGCCACCAGTCGGCAGGACAAGTGGCCAGCGTGCTGGAATCGGCCAGCGACTCGGCCACCGCCGTACGCAATGGCCTGCGCCAGATCGTGCAGGTAACCGAGCAGCAGCGCGAAACCAGCCAGCGCGTCACCCGCAATATCGACAGCATCGCCGAACTGGCCAGCACCAATGACAGTGCCATCCAGCACACCGTGCGCTCGGCAGAAGAGCTGGAAAGCCTGGCCGCCGGCCTGAACGATTCGGTGGCCCGCTTCAAGGTATAAGCCGGATAACACCACCGACAACGCCAGTGAGCCGCTCACTGGCGTTTTTTCTTGCGCCAGAAAACCGCCGCCAGCGCCAAGTCATTCAGCACACAGCAAAAAATGCCACAAGCCGCCAGCTTTAGCCCACGTGCAGCAAGGCTTGTTTGGACAATGCCGCTGCAGCTGTTACACTGCCCACCCTTTCTGTCGTTACATCGCCAAGTCCGTGAAAAAAATCGCCTTTTCCAGCCTCACCGCGCTGCCTGAAGCCCTGCTCTCCAACCTGGACAGCCTCGGTTACCACAGCATGACCCCCATCCAGGCCGAAAGCCTGCCGGTGATTCTGGAAGGACGCGACCTGATCGCCCAGGCCAAGACCGGTAGCGGCAAAACGGCAGCCTTCGGCCTTGGCATGCTGGCCGGCATCAATCCGCGCTGGTTCGCCGTGCAGGGCCTGGTGCTCTGCCCCACCCGCGAACTGGCCGACCAGGTGGCGCAGGAAATCCGCCGCCTGGCCCGCAGCATCGACAATATCAAGGTGGTCACCCTCACTGGCGGCTCGCCCATGGGCCCGCAGCGCGGCTCGCTGGAACACGGTGCGCACATCGTGGTGGGCACGCCTGGCCGGCTGCAGGACCACCTGTTCCGCCAGTCGCTGGATCTGTCCAATGTGAAAATGCTGGTGCTGGACGAGGCCGACCGCATGATTGACATGGGCTTCATCGAAGAAATCGTCGGCATCGTGCGCGCCTGCCCGCGCACCCGCCAGACCTTGCTGTTCTCGGCCACCTACCCGGACACCATCCGCAAGGCCAGCGCGCAGTTCCTGCGCCAGCCGGTGGAAGTGAAAGTACAAGCCCTGCATAGCGGCGACCATATCGAACAATGGTTTTACAAGGTGAAGCCGGAAACCCGCCTGGAAACCGTCACCCGCATCCTGCAGCATGTGCGCCCGGCTTCGGCACTGGCCTTCTGCAATACCAAGGAACGCTGCAAGGAGCTGGTGAAAGACCTGCAAAAACGCGGCTTCTCGGCACTGGCACTGTATGGCGATCTGGAACAGCGCGACCGCGACCAGATCCTGCTGCGCTTTGCCAACAAGAGCACCACCGTGCTGGTGGCCACCGACGTGGCCGCCCGTGGCCTGGATATCAAGGAGCTGGATCTGGTGATCAATGTGGACGTGAGCCACGACCCGGAAATCCACATTCACCGTATCGGCCGTACCGGTCGCGGCGAGCTGCATGGCCTGGCCATGACCCTGACCTGCGAAAACGATGCGCGTCGTCTGGTGCAAATCGAGGATTACCAGAAAGCCCCGCTCACCTGGGCCGAAGTCACCGAACTGACCCCGGCTCCGGGCGGCCAGCTGATTCCGGCCATGGTGACGCTGGAAATTGCCGGCGGCAAACGTGACAAGCTGCGCCCCGGCGACATTCTGGGTGCACTGACCGGCGAAGGCGGCATTGCCGGCAGCCATGTCGGCAAGATCAACGTGCTGGAAGGTGCCAGCTTTGTTGCCCTGCAACGCGACATCGCCCAGCAAGCCTTCGAACAATTGTCGGTCAGCAAGATCAAGGGTCGCTTGTTCAAGATGCGTTTTGTCGAATAAGCCCCCAGCTGCCAGCCATGTAAAAGCCACCCCGAGGGGTGGCTTTTTGTTTCGCTGACTCACACTCGGCCGCTCAGAACGGCTTGTCGCCCAGGATGGTGGCACGGTGCATGATGCGGCGCGTCGGGCGGTAATCGTCCACCGCATAATGGCTGGTGGAACGATTGTCCCAGAAAGCCACGTCCCCGGCCTGCCAGCGCCAGCGGATGCTGAACTCCGGCCGCGCCTGATGAGCCAGCAGGAAAGCCAGCAAGGCTGCGCCCTCTTCTTCCGGCAATTCGTTGATTTCGGTAGTGAAACCACCATTCACAAACAAGCCCTTGCGCCCGCTCTCTGGGTGGGTACGCACCACCGGGTGGCTCAGCGGCGGATTGTCGCGCCGGGTTTGCTCCCATTTCGCGCGGTCGGCCGGCGTCAGGCCAAAACGCTTGAGCGGGAAGGTCTTGGTAAAGTCGTGGGTGGCGGTCAGCCCCTCCAGCAAGGTTTTCAGGCGGTCGGACAGCGCATCCCAGGCGGCAAAGCTGCTGGCCCACAGGGTATCGCCACCAAACTCCGGCAGCTGGCGCGCCGCCAGCACCGCAGCCGCCGGCGGGGTTTCGATGAAGGTGACATCGGTATGCCAGATGGCATTGTCTTTCAGGTCGAACGCGTCGGTATCCAGAATCATCACCTGCGGCGCATCCGGATGCTGCGGGTAGATGGGGTGGGTGTGCAGATCACCAAAGCGGGCGGCAAAATCACGCTGCTGGCGCGGGCTGATGTCCTGCTCACGGAAGAACAGCACCTGGTGCTGCAGCAGCGCCTGGTGTATCTCCTGCTGCTGGCTGTCGGTCAGCGGCTGCGCCAGATCCACGCCTTCGACAATGGCACCCAGCGCCGGGGACAAACGGGTAAGAGTCAGACTCATCTTATATTCCTTGCAGTATTCGGTTCTGGCCGCCGCCACAGGCAGCGGCCATGAAATCTCTTTAGAGCCACTAACAAAACCTCGTAGAGAACCCGAGCCAAGGCGCGCCGACGCAGACAGTACAAGTAGTACGGCAAGGAGGTGCAACGCAGGCGCGGGGGTTTTGTTGGCGGGTCTTAATCCAACTGGCCATGCCAGGGTGCCAGTCGCCGCTGCAACAGACGCAAACCCAGTTCCAGCGCAAAGGCGATCACCGCGATGACGGCAATGCCCAGAATCACCACATCGGTCACCAGGAACTGCGCCGCCGACTGCACCATGAAACCCAGCCCGCGCGTGGCCGCCACCAGTTCGGCCGCCACCAGGGTGGACCAGCCGGTACCCAGGCCGATGCGGATGCCGGTGAGGATTTCCGGCAAGGCCTCGGGCAGGATGACAAACCACAGCAACTGGCTGCGGCTGGCACCCAGCGTCTGCGCTGCACGCAGGCGGTTACGGCTGACCTGTGCCACACCATGACTGGTGGCGATGATGACCGGGGCCAGTACCGCCAGGAAAATCAGCAGCACCTTGGACAATTCGCCAATACCGAACCAGATCACGATCAGCGGCAGATAGGCCAGCGGAGGCACCGGGCGATAGGCTTCGATCAAGGGATCGAGCAGACCGCGCGCCACCGGGCTGACGCCCATCAGCACACCCAGCGGGATACCCAGCAGCACTGCACCCGCCAGGGCCAGCACGATACGTTGCAGGCTGGCCGCCAGATGCTGCCACAGCGTGGCATCCATGAAGCCCTGGGTGCTGACGGTGATCAGCTTGGCCAGTACAGCCTCCGGAGAGGGCAGGAACAGCGGTGGCACGATGCCGCTATGCGACAGCCCCCACCACAGCGCCAGCAGGCCAAGCAGGCTGATGCCACTGAGCCAGCCACGGCGATATTGTGCCCATACGCTCGGACTCAAGGCGGCGGCCTCCGCTTCGATCTCGTCCGGCACCCCTTTCGGCGCAGCGGCCACCAGCCGTTGTTCCAGTGAAGTTTCCAGCGTATTCATGCAAGCTCCTCCTCCGGCTTGCGCCGGTGATCAAACAGCGTGGCCAGCAGCTGTTCACGCAGGGCGATAAAGGCCGGGTCCGACTTGATGGCCCGCGCCGACTCCCCGGCGCGGTAACGCTGACTGAAGCCAGGTCGCAGCGTCTCGACAATGCGTCCCGGCCCTGGCGACATCAGCACCAGCTCGGTGGCCAGAAACAGCGCTTCCTCGATATCGTGGGTAATCAGAAAGATACGGCGGCGTGCCTGCTGCCACACTTTCAGCAACAGTTCCTGCATCTGCTCGCGGGTAAAGGCATCCAGTGCGCCAAAGGGCTCATCCATCAGCAATACCTGCGAATGGCTGGCCAGCGCACGGGCAATGCCCACCCGCTGACGCTGCCCGCCGGACAGCTGCCAGCTATAGCGACCGCCGGCTTCGGGCAGGTCAACCAGGCGCAGTACCTCGTCGGCCCGCGCCAGCCGTTCGGCCTTGGCCACCCCTTGCAGGCGCAGGCCAAAGGCCACGTTGTCACGCACATTCAGCCAGGGCAGCAAGGCATCATGCTGAAACACCACCGCCCGCTCGGCCCCCGGCCCCGTCACCGGCTGGCCAGCAAAGCTGATCGTGCCGCTATCGGGCTTAACAAAACCAGCGAACAGATTGAGCAAGGTGGTTTTGCCGCAGCCGGACGGACCCAGCGCGACAGTGAGGTCGTCCGGGCCGATATCCAGCGATACCCCGGCCAGGGCCGGGCGGGTCTGCCCGGGATAGCGCACCGTGACCTGATTGGCAGACAGGCTGGACATGGCTTATTTCGCCGCCTTGACGAACTGATTGCTCACATAGGGGCTGTAATCAGCCTGCAGGCTGTCCACCTTGCCCTGCGACTTGAGGAAGGCTGCGGTATTGGCCACGGCCTGCACGAAGGGCTTTTGCAGCAGGGCAATCTGGTCTTTCTGGGTGAGGAAACGGTTGCCCTGCAAGCCCAGCACCACATCGGCCGGCGCGGCGCCAGTCAGGCGGCTGATCTTGTCGATATTGTCCTTGTTGGCAATAAAGGCCTTGGGGTTGGCCACATAGCCGGCGATGGCATCCAGCGACACCTTGGCAAACTTGTTGACGAATTCCGGATGGGCATCGGCAAAGTCCTTGCGCACAATCCAGATATCGTAAGTCGGCGCACCCCACTTGGACACTTGCGCCGAACTGGTCAGCACCTTGCCACTGGCCTTGATCTTGCCCAGTGCCGGGTCCCACACATAGGCGGCATCAATATCACCACGCTGCCAGGCGGCGGTAATTTCACTCGGGCGCAGGTTCAGCACATTCACCTTGGTCGGATCGACCTTCCAGTGCTTCAGCGAGGCCAACAGGCTGTAATGGGTGGTGGACACATAGGGCACGGCCACCTTTTTTCCGATCAGGTCTTGCGGCTTGCTGATCTTGCTGCCATTACGCACCACCAGTGCCTCGGCATCACCGATTTCATCCGCCACCAGGAAGGTGACAATGGGCAGGCCACGGCTGGCAGCAGCAGCCAGCGGGCTGGAACCCAGATTGCCAATCACCACATCGCCCGAGGCCACGGCGGCAATCACTTCCGAACCGCTTTCAAACTTGCGCCAGTTGATCTGGCTGCCGGTGGCTTTTTCATAAGCACCATCGGCCTGCGGAATCTTGGTGGGGTCGATGCCGGTCTGGTAGGCAATGGTCACGGTATCGGCAGCCAGCGCAAGACCGCTGAGCAAGGTGAGCGAGGCCGCAATCAGGGTAAGGCGGGGCAGTTTGGCGTTGTTCATCATGCTTTCCAGTAATGGGTGTGGGTTTTGTTGATGCACACCAATCTAGCAAACTGCCCCGCCAAAACTAAGCAAGAAAAAACGCATTGCTTATCAGAAACATGAAATTGACCAGGCTACGCCAGGGAAAACGTCACTGCGGTTTATGAACATCCTATGACGTGACGCAAAGAGCAGCTTGCCAGCCCTCTTTATCATTTAAACCATTGAATTTAAAAAACCTGCAGTCAGCAGCAAGAGAACTACGCTTGCTGACCCACAGCCGCTTGCGGCGAGTGCTTTGTCTTTGCCAGACGCAGGTAAAACGCTGTAAAGTGTTTAAAATAAATCCATTAATCTTTAAATAAAACAAAATTGGTATCCGGGAGATAAACAGAATGTTTGGATCAGGCAACAAAAAGCGCATACAGCAACTGCAAGATCGGGTGACCGAACTGGAAAGCGCGCTGCAACAGAGCCAACGGCAGTTACAGGACAGCGAACAGGCACGCCAGCAGGCCGAAGCACAAATCAGCGCACAACAGAGCCAGACGCAGCGCAATCAAAGCTATGTCGAGCCCTTTGGCGACTTCTGCATCAGCCTGTCCAGCATTCGTGGTTCCTTCGCCGAGCTGGCGGCACTGATGGAAAACAATTTCGGTGCAGCGGCCGATGCGGTCACCACCCTGCACCACACCCGTGGCGCGGTGGATACGCTGGCACAGAGCTTTGATGAAATTGCCCAGGCCCAGCAGAAAACCGCAGAATCCATGGACTCGCTCAATAGCAAGACCAGCCAGATCCGCCAGTTTGTGCAGTTGATCAAGGATGTCGCCGAACAGACCAATCTGCTGGCACTGAACGCCGCCATCGAAGC
>NZ_RFAR01000005.1 GCF_003693445.1 Aquitalea palustris
ACCTTGTACTGTCTGCGTCGGCGCGCCTTGCATCAGGGAAACAGCGCTATTTTGTTAGCAGCCCTCAACGTAACAAGGCCGGGAACTCACTCGCTAGCGTGCGGCCTGTCTTCCGGCAGCGCCAGCGGGCGCTGCGGCTTGGCCAATAGCATGCCATCGTAGGGCTGGCAGATGGCGGGAATACTGTCGCCATGCAGATACACGGTGGTTTTGGCGCCCACCTTTTTGCCAAGGCAGGCTTTTACTGCGGCCAGCGGTGGTTCGTGCGGCGGCGGGGGCGGTTGGTGGCCGTGTTCATCCGCGGCATGCGGACCATGCGGGGCGCAGTGCGGGTGTTCGGCGGCCGAGGCATCACGGTGTTCGGCCGGGCAGTGATGAGGAGAGGGCGCATCGAACGGTGCGGATGTCTCGGCGGCGTGGCTGGTGCTGCTCAGCAGCAGGGCCAGGCTGGCGCTGGCAAACAGAAACAGGGAGGGGCGCATGATGGACCTGCATTCATGGTGAACAATGCGCTCACCTTAGTCAGGCCGGCTTGGCGCTACAAGCCGGCCGCTGCCGGCTTTACACCGCTTTGAGTGAAGTGAAGCCAATTAGCCCCGTTTTACATGCTTTACATGCCATTCGCCGGGGCGGACTGCCTGGCATGGGCAGGCAGTCGGCATGGGGTGTTGCTGGCTCAGAAGTGGTAATGGGCAAAGGTGAACAGCACATTGCCATTGCCCTTGCCGCCAGGAATGTAGGTGCTGTTGATGGTGAACTTGCCATAGCTGATGCCAACCAGCGGCAGCACGCCGGGGAAGGGGAAGGAGTGCAGGGTATCGGTGCGCGAGGTGATGAAGGCGGTATAGCCGATTTCGGCACGCCACTCGCCGGCGCGGGCAAAGGGATGGGTGTAGGCGTAGCCGACGATGGGCTCTACTTTCTTGTGTGAGTCCAGAAAAGCCATGGCATACAGCGCATGCCAGTTGTCCTTGTCATCGCGCAGGCTGCGGCCCAGGCCAAAGCCCCAGGGGTTTTCGTTGAACTCGGCGATCTTTTCTTTCGAATAAGCCCAGCGCATGTGATAGGTGTTCAGCGGCAGGTAGGCATCCAGCGTGCCGTCATCCCAGACGTGCTGTACTTCGTTGCGCGCGCTGTCCCACAGCGAGTCGGCGTGTGCCGGAGTGGCCAAGCTACAGGACAGTACGCTGCCAAGGGCAAGTGCGCCGGTCAGGCGGGTATGTAAAAGCATGTGATTCGGCTAGCAGCAAGCCGCACTGGGCGACATTGCGATTTCAGGAGTTGGGAGGGGGTGGATGTTACCTGTCTAATAGTGCAGGTCAAGTCAGGACGGCAGACTCGCTGCTCACGCAAGAAGTTCCCGTGCCGCGCTGTCTGCCGCGCGCATCTGGCTGGTGAGCCGCATCAGTCCGGCGGCGGCGCTGGGTGAATGCCCATGTAGACGCTGGGCGGCGGCTTCCAGCAGGCTCAAGGCCTTTTGCCATTGGCCGAATTCCAGGTACAGGCAGGCACGTTCGTAAAGATTCATGCTGTCTTCGTTGCGGGCTGCGAGCATGTTTGTCGCATCGCCCTGCCAGGCATCCAGCCGCTGGCGGCGCAGGTCTTGCAGCACGGGCAGAAACTGCGCGCACAGGCGGCCTTCGCTGGCGCTATCCAGTTCGACAGATGGCTGACGACGAGAGAGCAGGCGGACAATCAGCTGACGCATGAAACAGGAACTCCTTGCCGGTACTGCCACCGGGTATCCGGCAGCTCAGGGCGGCAGAATACCCCGGCAAGGTGTCAACTTGCGGCAAGAAACATCAATTCCTGTAATGCCGCCACTGCGGGCAAGGGTGGAGGCAGATGGCTGGCTACAGCGCCCTTGGCCGTGGCTTGGCCATCCATGCAGTGGCCGGGCCTAGTCCTGCATGGCCGGGCTGAGCGCGCTGCGCACCGTGCTTTCATCCAGGGCGGCCGAGCACAACTCGATAAAACGGTAGGCATAACTGCGCAGGTAGTGGCCACGGCGGATGGCGATGCGGGTGGTTTGCTGGCCGAACAGCGGTTCGCCGGCCACCACTTTGACTGCCTGGTCGCGCTGCGGATCGACCGCCATCGAAGCGACGATGCCCACCGCCAGCTCCAGCTCGACATAGGTCTTGATCACGTCGGCATCCAATGCCGACATCACGATGTCCGGCACCAGCCCGGCGCGGGCAAAGGCGCGGTCGATCTGGGCGCGGCCGGTAAAGCCCTGGTGGTAGGTGACGATGGGGTATTCCGCCAGCGTTTCCAGCGACAGCGTCTGTTGGTGCAAGGGGTGGTGCGGCGGGGCAATCACGCTGTGATACCAGCCGTAGTAGGGAAAGGACACCAGTTCCGGTACTTCGGCCACGGCCTCGGTGGCGATGCCGATGTCGGCGTCACCCGATTGCAGCAGGCGTACCAGCTCTTCCGGGCTGGCCTGATGCAAGACCAGATGCACCTTGGGAAAGGCCTTCTTGAAGGCGGTGACTACCTGCGGCAGCGCATAGCGCGCCTGGGTATGGGTGGTGGCAATGGTGAGCTGGCCTTCGTCGCGCTGGCTGAATTGTTCTGCCAGGCGCTTGATGTTGCCGGCGTCCAGCAGCATGCGTTCGACGATGATGAGCAATTCCTTGCCCGGATCGGTCAGGCCGAGAAAACGTTTGCCCTTGCGTACGAACAGTTCCACGCCCAGTTCGTCTTCCAGGTCCTTGATGTGCTTGCTGACCCCGGACTGCGAGGTATACAGCGCATTGGCCACCTCGGTCAGGTTGAAATTCTGCCGCACGGTTTCACGGATGATGCGCAGTTGCTGGAAGTTCATGCCACGAACTCCGTGCGGGACAGCGACAAAAGAGTGTGCGGCGGTGTGCTTGCTGGACGGAGGAAGAAACTGGCCATGACGCTATCCTGATTTTTATATAACTTAAAACAGGATATTTCTGTTTTTAATATAACAAAAATAACGTTTTCTTGTTTGCATATGCCATCTTGATCTCAGTGCCGCTGCAGCCCTTACACCAGCCAGATTTCGCCTGCTAATGCCGCCAGCTGCTGGCAGGCCGGCATGTCGGCGGCCTGGCGGTTGCTGATCAGCAAGTCGATATCGCTGGCCGCGCAGGTGCTGATGCGGCTGCTGACGCCCAGCTTGCTGAAATCGGCCAGCATGTATACCTGATCGGCCTGGGCGCACATGGCGCGCGCCACTTCCGCTTCACGCGGGTCGTAATTGCTGGCCCCCATGGCCGCGGTGACGCCGACTGGCGACAGCAGGGCGATGTCGGCGCGGTAACGGCCGATTTCCGCCACCGTGCTGCCGCCCACCGTGGCCGGGGCGCGTTCGCCCAGTTCTCCCCCCAACATGATGAGCTGGTGGCCGCCGCCCTGGGCTGGCCGGCGCAGGGCCAGTGCCACGTCGAAGGCATTGGTGATGATGGTCAGGCCGCTGAGAGTGGCCAGTTCACGCGCCAGCAGGGCGGTGGTGGTGCCGGCATCGATGAACAGGGTCTGCCCCTGGCGCAGCCGGCTGCAGGCGGCGCGGGCGATGGCCTGCTTGTAAGGCACTTGTTGCTGTGCACGTTCGGCAATTGGTGCCTCCTCGCCGCTCTGGGCAATCACGCCGCCGTGGATGCGGCGCAGCTCACCCATGGCTTCCAGTGCCGCCACATCGCGCCGCACCGTTTCCCGCGACACTTGCAAGGCGCTGACCAGTTGCTCGGTGCTCAGGCGTTGTTGCGCGGACAGCAAGGCGCGTATGCGCTGGTAACGCTCCTGTTGCCACATGGGCTTCTCCTGCGGGCAGACGGTGGAAGAATGGCCTTGCACATTGCGAGAGAGTGCGGGGCACTGTCAAGTCGTTTGCCGTGCTGGCAGGCGGCGTCGCATTTGGGCATTTTGTGTACTTTTGTGGCAAAGTTGTAATATTGGGTGTTTATTATGCTGTGCATGCTGACGGGCAGATTGCCTGCCCGTCTACCCCTACACCGCCCCGGGAGAGACCATGCAGCGTCGCCAGTTCATCCACGCCCTTGCCGCCGTATCCGCCAGCAGCCCCTTGCTGTTGGCTTCCGCCACCGCCCGTGCCGCCAGCGGCAAAGTTGCCGTGCCGCTGGATGCGGCACGCTGGTCGCCACTGAATGTGCAGCGCTTGCAATTGCTGCTGAGCCAGCATGGCAGTGCCAGCGCCGGCTATCGTGCCGAGCGCAAGCCGTATGCGGTGTTCGACTGGGACAACACCTGCATCATGAACGATTGTGAAGAAGCGCTGCTGATGTACCAGATCAACCATCTGCAATACAAGCTGACGCCGGATGAGTTCGCCCGGGTGCTGTGGCGCGATGTGCCGGATGCCACTTTCATGGCCGATTACAAGACGGTGGATGGCAAGCCGGTGCGGATGGCGGATATTGCGGCGGACGTGGAGTCCGATTACCGCTGGCTGTACGCCAATTACCAGGGACTGGCCGGCAGCCGCAGCCTGGAGGAAATCCAGGCCAGCGACCAGTTCAAGGATTTCCGTGCCAAGCTGTACTTCATGTACGACGCCATCTGCGACAGCTTCCCGCTGGAGATCGGCTACAAGTGGATCATCTATTTCTACAAGAACATGAGTACGGCCGAATTGCAGGCGATGGCGCTGGCCTCTCACAAGGCAGCGCTGGGGGATGCCCTGCGCAAGGTGCGCTACGAAAGCCCGCGCAGCCTGCCGGGCCGGGCTGGCGTGGTGGCGGACACCCATTTTCACGGCATCCGCGTGCATGAGGAAATCCGCGGCCTGATGCATACCCTGCGCGCCAATGGCATTGATGTGTATGTCAGCACCGCCTCCATCGACGATGTGGTACGGGTGTTTGCCGGGCATGAGGATTTCGGCTACGGCGTGCCGGCGGAAAACGTCATCGGCTTGCGGCTGGAGATGGCGGATGGTAAATATACCGACCGCTATCTGCCGGGCTGGCATTTCAACTGGGGGCCGGGCAAGACCGTGGGCATCCGCCAGCAGCTGCAGGCGAAAAAGGGCTATGGCCCCATCCTGGTGGCTGGCGACAGTGATGGCGATGCCTGGATGCTGCGCGATTTTGCCGATACCTCGGTAGGCTTGATCGTCAACCGCATGAAGAAAGGCGAGATCGGCGCCGATAGCAAACTGGCGGCCGAGCAGCTGGGGCAGCCGCAGGCGCGTTTCATTCTGCAGGGACGGGACGAAGGCACCGGCCTGATGCTGCCGGATGAGAAGTCGCTGAAATACGGCAAGAGCGAACGCAAGCTGCTGGCCTGAGCCAGCGCCGGCGGTGGACTGGTCAGCGGGCGAACCAGATGGCGCGGTAAGCCTGCTGGTAGGGCAGGCCAGCGTCGATTTCCTGCTCGCCCAGCTGCTGCAGCAAGTCGCGGGTGACCAGTATCGGCTTGCTGATATAGCCGCTGGGCTTGGCTCCGGCAAAGGCCCGGTTCATTTCGTCAGCCAGCTGCCAGCCCTGTGCCCCCAGCGGTTCGGCCACCGTGGCCAGCTGCTGTGACAGCCCGGCGCGAATGCGGCTGATGGCCTTGCTGGAGCCATCGCCAGCCGACACATTGCGCACGTCACCACGGCCGGCATGCAGCAGCGGGTAGTTCATTTCATCAAAATACACATCGTTGATGGCCAGGGTGTGGGTCCAGCGCCGGCCATGGCGCTGGTTCAGCGCCTTCACCACGGCATCCATGCGCTGGTCGGCATGGTTGAGCGGCAGGTTTTGCACTTCCAGCATCCGACAGCCGCTGCAGCGCTGGATCAGCTCTTGCATGAAGCGGGTTTTGGCATTGGCAATGTCAAAACGCTCGTCATTGAAAATCACCACGCCAGCCTTGCCGTGACTGTCCTGTATCACATGCTCGGCAGCGCGGCGTGCCACTTCCAGCGGCTCGCTGCTGACATTGAAAAACAGCCCGGAAACCGCGCCGGGATGGGCGGCGGCATGCCAGCCTAGCAGCACGATGCGGGCACGCTGCGCCGCAGCGACCTCGTCTGCCAGATCGCTGGCCTGAAATCCACCCAGAATGATGCCGTCGCTATGCGCGGCCACTGCATCGGCAAAGCCCTTGCGCAGCAAAACGCCGCTGCCTTGCGCGTCTTGTACCTGTACTTGCCAGCCCAGCAGCCGGGCGGCGCTGGCAAAGCCGCGATAACTGCCAGCGATGCCACCGTTGCGCAGATCCTGGGCGATGAAAGTGACCTTGTGCACGCCACGCTGGCGGGCCGGGCCGTCACGCGGGCCGTCCCAGCTGAGTGCCTGGGGCGGGGCGGCCTGAGCCAGTCCCAGCGCAAACAGCAACAGCAAGCCAGGTATTTTCATCGCCATGGCAACTTTCCGGCTTCAGGGCCAGTGTTGTGGATTGGAACAGGGAAGGTGGGCGGCCTTGGCTGCCCGGTCAGCTGGAGCTGATCTACTGACATTTTATACAGTAATTGCGGCCTGACTCTATGCTTTTTGCATTGTGATGCAAGCATCAGCGGACAATGCAAAACCGCCCGGCAAGCGGGCGGTGAGTGAGCTAGGAAAAGGACGGATTTACAGCCGTTCGAAAATCACCGCAATACCCTGACCACCACCGATGCACATGGTGGCCAGTGCATAGCGGCCCTTGATGCGCTGCAGTTCGTACAGTGCCTTGGTGGCGATCACGCCGCCGCTGGCACCCACCGGATGGCCCAGTGCGATGGCACCGCCATTGGGATTGGCACGTGCCGGGTCCAGTCCCAGCCCCTTGCAGACCGCCAGCGACTGCGCCGCGAAGGCTTCGTTGGATTCGATCACGTCCATCTGCTCCAGGCTCAGCCCGGCGCGCTGCAGTGCGGCCTGGGTAGCCGGAATCGGGCCTTCGCCCATGATGTGGTTGGGCACACCGCACACGGCATAGGACACGATACGTGCCAGTGGCTGCTGGCCGGCGGCGGCGGCGGCATCGGCGGCTGCCAGCACCAGGAAGGCTGCGCCGTCATTGATGCCGGAGGCATTGCCAGCGGTGACCGAGCCGTCTTTCTTGAAGGCCGGCTTCATCTTGGCCAGTGCGTCCAGCGTGGTGGCGCGTGGATGTTCATCGGTATCGAATACCACTTCGCCCTTGCGGGTCTGGGTGACGATGGGGACGATCTGCGACGCGAAACGGCCATCCGCGATGGCGGCGGCGGCACGCTGCTGCGAGGCCAGCGCGAAGGCATCCTGCTCTTCACGGGTCAGCTGCCATTTGTCGACCAGATTTTCCGCGGTAATGCCCATGTGGCCGACGCCGAAGGGGTCGGTCAGGGCGGCGGTCATCATGTCGATTGCCGTGGCATTGCCCATGCGCGCACCGCTGCGCAGTTGCGGCAGCAGATAACCGGCACGCGACATCACTTCCACCCCGCCGCCAATGGCGTAATCACAGTCACCCAGCATGATGGCCTGGGCGCTGGACACCACGGCTTGCAGGCCGGAGCCGCACAGGCGGTTTACCGCCATGGCAACCGACTCCATCGGCAGGCCGGCGGCAATGGAGGCCAGGCGTGCCACATAGGCATAACGGGCTTCGGTGGGAATGCAGTTGCCCACGGTGACGTGGTGGATGTGTTCGGCTGCCACGCCGGAGCGGGCAATGGCTTCTTTCATGACCAGGCCGCCCAGTTCGGCCGGTTCCAGATGGCTGAGCGCGCCGCCAAAAGTGCCAATGGCCGAGCGTACCGCGCTGAGTACCACGATCTCGCGTTGTTTCATTTTCTGTTTCTCCCGTTTTGTGCTGCTTGTGCAGTGCATCAAATGTGCCTGCCAACGATACCAGCGTCACCAGGGCTTTGCCAGCCATGCAGTATGGCTGATCCTGGCAAGCCTAAGCCTGCGTTGCCATGGCCAGACGCTGAATTGCCGCGCGTGGCGGCAGGCCGAACAGGCGCTTGAACTCGCGGCTGAACTGCGAAGGGCTGGCATAGCCCACGGCATAAGCCGCCTGGCTGATATTGTGGCCATCCTGCAGCAATAAATGGCGTGCCTGATGCAGACGGGTATTTTTCAGATACTGGATGGGCGCATAACCGGTGACAGCCTTGAAGCTTTCATGAAAGGCGCTGCTGCTCATGCCGGCCAGTTCGGCCAGCAGGGCCACGCTGAGCGGCAAGGCGTAATGGCGGTGGATGTGTTCGATGCTGCGCTGGATCTGGCGCAGCCTGCCATGGCGGGCAAACAGCGCCCGCAGGGTTTGTCCGGCATCCGCCAGCAGGATGCGGTAGAGGATTTCCCGCACGATGGCCGGCCCCAGTACCCGGCTTTCCTGCTCTTGCTGCAGGCTGTGCAGCAAACGCAGCGCCGCGTCCTGTAGTTCTGCAGTCATGGCGCAAAGCAGCATGCCCTGTGGCTTGCCGCTGGTTTTGGGCTGGGGCGTGTCATCCATCTGCCGTAGTAGCTGGTCTAGCAGGCTGGGGTCGATGCGTATCACCAGTGCCAGCAGGTGCTCGCCTTGTCGCAGGCTGGTATCGCATTCGCACTGCATGGGAGTGGCGACCACCAGGCAATGGCCGGGGTCGACACTGAACACCTGTTCACCCAGATAGCCGCGCTGGCAACCCTGGGCCACGATCACCACGCTGGCCTCATGCAATACCGGAGTAGGGGGGCTGTCCTGGTCCTGGCGCAGCAGACTGACACCATCCAGCCGGCTGGGGTGCCAGCCGGGCTGCGCTGCCAGTTGCAGTATTTGGCTGGCCAGATCGATTGCCTTGTTCGCAGTCATCATCATTCCCCTTCTTTCAGGCCAACACGATAGCGGCACTGCCTTGTGCCCGTCGCTGGCGGGCAGTGCCGGGCGCAGCAGTTGTCCGCGCCATGGCGAAATGCGTAGGAATAGGCAAGGCTGGCGGAGTTTGTGCACTTGTCCTGCTCGGCAGGATCTCCTACATTGCCTGCACAGCTAGTTTTATTTACTACAGTTTAAATTGATTACCAAGTCAATAGCGGTGCGCAAGGCAGGTGGCAAGCCGACAAAGGACCCAGGCATGAAAAAGATTCTGATGGTGGTGACCAGTTTTGAAAAATATCCGCAAACTGCCAGGGCCTGTGGACTATGGCTGGGGGAAGCCGTTCATTTTGTCAGCCGGGTAGAAGCTGCCCGTCATGAAGTGGACATCGTCAGTCCACGTGGTGGTTTCACGCCGATCGATCCGCTCAGCCTGGCACTGGCCGACGAGCTGGATTGGGAGTGGTATCAGAACAAGAGCTTCATGAACCGGCTGGGTGCCACGCTGAAGCCGTCTGCGGTGAATCCGCAAGAGTATGCCGCTATCTATTACGCCGGCGGCCATGGCGCGGTGTGGGATTTTCCGGACAATACCGCCTTGCAAGCCATTGCCCGCCAGATTTATCAGCAGGGTGGGGTTGTCAGCGCGGTGTGTCACGGCGTGGCAGGCTTGCTGAATATCCGGCTGGACGATGGCAGCTGGCTGGTCGAAGGCAAGCAGATGAGCTGTTTTTCCAATACCGAGGAACGGCTTTCCGGCCTGGCCGGACAGCTGCCCTTCCTGCCTGAAAACGAGCTGGTCAAGCGTGGTGCCCACTATCACAAAGCGCCGGAACCGTGGGACCCGTTCGCGCTGGTGGATCAGCGTGTCATCAGCGGTCAGAACCCGGCATCTACCATGCGGGTGGCCGAATTGCTAATAGACGCATTGCGCACGCATTCCTGGCCGTGATAATGCCGCCAGCGACACGCTGGCGTAAGATAGGCCTGTTCCGGCCAGTGGCCACCAGTCAGCACAAGGAATATTCATGAGCGTATTTATTTTTGCCACCTTGCAATGCAAACCCGAGAGCACAGCCGCAGTGTGTGCCGCCATGCGTGACATGCAGCAAGCCAGCCGGCAGGAAGCCGGCTGTGTGCAATACCAGATATTGCAGCAGGCGGATCAGCCGCATGTACTGCATGTGTTCGAGGCCTACCAGGATATGGCTGCGGTCGAGGCCCACCGGGCAGCAGCACATTACCTGGCTTATCGCGCATGCGTGGCGGACAAGCTGGCCGCACCGGTTGAAGTAAAACTGTTGCAGCCACTGGGCTGACCGATGGCTCAGCCGTGACAAGGCCCGCTTACTGCGGGCCTTGTCATTGGTGTTGCGCTTGCTTCAGCAGCGGCTGGCGGGCGCTACTGCGGTTCAGCAATGGCTTCGATCCGTCCCAGCAGGAAGACAAAGGCCAGCATGCCGATGATCAGCATCACCCCGGCCACCAGAAAAGCATTGGTAAAGGAGTGGGTGCTGCCCACGATATAGCCGGTGACGATGGGGGCTACCGCCCCCATCATATTGTTGGCGAAGTTCATGATGCCGCCCACGGTACCGGTGCCGCCATGCGGTGCAATCAGCGAGGGCAGCGACCATCCCACTGGGGCGGCAGCCGCCAGCCCGCTGAGTGCGATGGTGATCCAGATGATGGCGATGACCGGATCGCTGGTGGTGGTGGCACCGAAAACCGCCAGCCCCAACAGCATGCCACCCAGCAGCACGCCTTTGCGCACGCGGGTTTCATCGTGGCCGCGGGCTATCAGGTGGTCGATCAGCCAGCCACCTACCAGCAGGTCGGACAGGGTGGCGAATATCCACGGAATGGCGGCATAGCTGGCCGATTTCAGAATGCTCATCTGCATGGTCTGTACCAGATAGCCGGGCAGCCAGGTGAGAAACAGGTAGAACACATAGCCATAGGCGGCAAAGCCGATGGATAGCCCCCACACCTTGCGTTGCCGCAACAGGTAGCCCAGCATGGCCAGCGATCCGCCCTGGCCCACCCCCTCGGGCGTGGCGCCGCCGTCCACGATATGGCGGTATTCCTCTGCCGACAGCTTGCTGTCCTGGCTTGGATCACGATAGATCAGGGTAAAGGCGATGAAGTAGGCCATGCTGAGCAGGGCGGTCAGGCCAAAACCCCAGCGCCAGCCCAGATGGACCACGGTGAGCGCCACCAGCGGCACCCCGATCACATTGGAAAACTTGGCCGCAGCATCGAAAATTGCCGTGGCCATGGCCCGTTCACGCCGAGGGAACCAGTAGCCGGTGGCCTTGGCGCTGACCGGAAAGCCTGGTGCTTCGGCAACGCCCAGCAGGGCGCGCGCTACGAAAATGCCAGCAAAGCCGCCGGCACAGGCGGTCAGGGTGGAGGCCAGCCCCCACAGCAATGCCCCCCAACGGCCGACACGAGTGACGCCAAAGCGGTCCAGAATCAGGCCGGTGGGAATTTGCAGCAGTGCATAGGTCCAGAAAAAGGCACTGAACAGCAAGCCCAGATCGCTGTTGGACAGGTGAAATTCCTGTTGCAGTTGCGGGGCGGCTACCGACAGGCTGATGCGGTCGAAATAATTGACCAGTACGCCAATGCCCAGCAGTCCGCCTATGCGCCAGCGCCGTTGCGGCATGCTCATGGTGTGTCGTGTTGTCACCTGAATTCTCCTTGGCAGGGATGTGTTGTTATTGGTTTTGAGTCAGCTGTAGCAGCAGTTGCTGCAACAGCTTGTCCAGCGGCTGGCTGATGTCGCAGCGGATGAAGCTTTCATCGCCGGTCGGTTCTTCCAGATCGCGGAACTGGCTGTCCAGCAGGCTGCCGGGCATGAAATGGGCGTCGCGTGCGGCCATGCGGGCGGCGATCAGCGTTTTGTTGCCGGCCAGATGCACGAATAGCAGCTTCGGGTCGCCCTGGCGCAGCGTATCGCGGTAGCGACGCTTGAGCGCCGAACAGGCCAGCACCATGGGTTCGCCCAGCGCCACGCCGCTGGCCAGGCGTTGTGCCAGCAGCTCCAGCCAGCCCGCACGGTCGGTGTCGGTCAGGGGGATGCCAGCTGCCATGCGCGCAATATTCTGCGGCGGGTGATAGCTGTCGCCTTCGATGTAACTGGCGCCGAGCGTATTGGCCAGGGCCAGGCCCAGGCTGCTTTTGCCGCAGCCGGCCACCCCCATGACCACGATATTGGGAATATTCATGTTAGCGCTAACATAGTGCGGTGAAAGAAAACCGCCTAAGCGGTGAGTGCCAGATGTTAGCGCTAACAAATCGGCGGCGGCAATGTCTTTTCATGCTGCATGGCAGCAGAGCATGCGGGGGTGAGCAGAGGGCTGGGGACGCCGTTTCGCTTGCGGCGGGCAAAGCGTGCGCTGGGTGAAGGCGTATTTGCCGCTATGGCATGGTCTGCGTCAGTCGCCAGCCAGTGACGGTGGCTGGACGCAGCTGCTGTCTCAGGCCACCACGGCAGCTGAGTCAGGTACTGCCGCGCTGTTGCAGCTGGAAGCCCAGATCCAGGCAGCGGCTGCCGCCGGTTTCCTGCTGCCCTTGCAGCTGTTGCAGCAGCAGGCGGGCAGCAGCAGCACCGATGGCAAAGCGTGGTGTGGCAATGGTGCTCAGTGGCGGTGTGGTCCAGGCTGCTGCCTGCAGATCGTTGAAGCCGGCAATGGCCAGTTGTCCGGGCACCGCAATCCCGCGCTGCTGGCAACGGGCAATGGCGCCGATGGCCAGGTCGTCATTGCAGCAGAATACGGCGTCGCAATCGGGGTGGGCGGCCAGCAGCTGATCGAGCATGTCCGCCCCCAGCTGCATGCTGGACGGGGCCGGGTTCAGCCATTCCAGCGCCGGATCATGGCAACCGGCAGCCGTCAGCTCCTGACGGTAGCCTTGCAGCCGTTTCACTACCCGCTCGTCCAGCTGGGCGGCCAGATAGGCGATGCGCCGCCGGCCCCGCTGCAGCAGATGGCGGGTCATGGCGGCGCCGGCCGCTTCCTGTGACAGCCCGACGCAGGGTCTGCCGTCATCACTCAGATCCATCATGTACACCGCCGGCAGCTGACGCTCCTGCAGGATGCGGCTGAATGCCTCGGCCTGCTGCAGTCCGGTTACCAGCAAACCGTCCGGGCTGTGTTGCAGGTAGGCCCGTAACAGCGCCAGTTCCTCGCTGTCGCTGTAATGGGTATTGCCGATCAGCATCTGGTAGCCGGCTGGCTGCAACACCGATTCGATGCCGGCCAGGGCGTCGATGAACACGGTATTGCTCAGCGAGGGGATCAGCACCAGTACCGTGTGCGAGCGGGCCGAGGCCAGCTGGCGGGCCGAGCGGTTGGGTACATAGCCCAGTTGTTCCACCACCTGCAGTATTTTTTCACGTAGTGCCGGTGTGACCCGCTCGGGCGAGTGCAGGGCGCGGGACACGGTGATGGCACTGACGCCGGCCGCCAGGCCGACATCATGCATGGTGACGCCAGAGCCGGAACGAAGGCGCGGTTTTCTCGACATGCTCTACCTGCTGTGAAAGCCGGGCGACGCTGCCCGGTGGCGGAATTGTAACGCAGACAGGCAGGCCCACGCTGTGTGCCGCTTGCTTTGCCCTGTTTGAAAATGCAGCGCTGGCGGTTATAGTGCCCCTCCCCAAAGTACAGGAGTCGACCAGACGCGCGGAGCCGCGGTGGTGGCACGGTAGAAATGCAAAAACGGTTTTATGGCTTGTTGCTGCTGGCATTGTGCGGCTGTGACAGGGACGGTGGCGTCAAGCTGCCGCGTGAGGTGAGGGCGCTGGCCCAACTGGGTGAAACCATGGTGCGGCAGCTGCAAGCTGCCAGCGGGCAGACGACAGCACCGGCGGGTGGGCAAACGGACAAAGTGGTGCTGTCTGCGCTGGTACGGGGTGACAAGGCGGTGGGTCACCGCGATTTCAACGGTGCCAAGCGTGTATTGCCCAAGGTGTTTGCCGGCATGCAGGAGGATTTTTATTGCGGCTGTGCTTACGAGGGCAAGGCAGTGGACTGGCTGTCCTGCGGTTATGTGCCGCGCAAGAACGCGGAGCGCGCCCGGCGTATCGAGTGGGAGCATGTGGTGCCGGCCTGGGTGCTGGGCCATCAGCGCCAGTGCTGGCAGCAGGGCGGACGCAAGAATTGCTCGGGCAATGATGACGTTTACCGGCTGGCGGAAGGTGATCTGAACAATCTGGTGCCGGCGGTGGGCGAGGTGAATGCTGATCGCAGTAATTTGTCCTACAGCGCCTGGGCCAAGCAGCCGACGCGCATTTACGGTCAGTGCGGCACGGTGGTGGATTTTGCCGGCAAGCGGGTTCAGCCGCGGGAGGAGGTGCGTGGACGGGCGGCCCGCATCACCTTGTACATGCACCAGCGCTATGCACTGAACATGAGCCGGCAGGACCGGCAGCTGATGTGCGCCTGGGCCAGGCAATATCCGGTAGATGGCTGGGAGACGCGGCGCAATGCCCGTATCGTCAGCCTGCAGGGTGAGGGTAATTTCCTGGTCAGCCAGCCGGGGAGGCTGGCTGATGTCTGCGGCTAACACCTGCTGACTAAAAACCGGCCGCAGTCATGGGCTTGCCTGGCGTACTGCTCATGCTGTGGTCAGTGGCACCAGGCTGGCGCCGCTCAGGCTGCGGGGCTGCTCTTGCGCCGGCTGCGTGCCGGTTTGGCGGCGACGGCTTCAGCCTCTACCGGGGCAGACTCGGCTGCCGGGCTGTCTGCCGCTGCCACTGGCTGGGCAGCTTGCGCGGCTGGCTGGCTATCGCCACCGGCTGCACTGGTATTCTCGTCCACACGCAGGTCGGGGGCGATTTCGGTGAGCAGCTGTTCCAGCAGCTTGCTACGGGCGGCGATATGGTGATCGAAGCGCCAGTCTTTCAACAGATCCAGTGCGACTTCGAAATAACGCATATCAATCTGATACAGGCTGCCCAAATCAAAGGGCCGTCCCATTTCCAGTGCCGCAGCCAGGTCCTTCAATACCTGGACTTGCTCATGATCCTTGTTTTCTTCGATAAAACGGCGGATTTTCTTGGCGGCATTCATGCTGGCATTCCTCGCGCGTACAGTGGCTTACTCTATATGTTTGAGTAATATCAACTGGACTAAAGTGTTTAAAAACCTGCCACAGTCTGCCATATGCTTTGCGTAAAAAATATTACCGATTTATGACATATAGTCATATTGTCATTATTTTACTGTTTTCATTATCTTTTTTGAATATTGTATTGTCTGGCCATGTCAGCTGCTGCCAACGCTTTTACTAGGCAGGGAAAGGGGCCTGCCATGCTGGCCGCAGCCTGCTCGCTGCACCGCAAACCGCATGGCACTGACAGGCCTTGTAACTTGATCACGCTCGTGCGCCTTGTCCGCTCCTGGCGGCCCCGGGGCATGAACCGGCTTTTAGCCAGCGTGATTGGCGTCGAAGCGCACATTCAGCACGCCTTCCTGCACATCCAGGCAGTACTGCGGCCAGCGCATGTCTGGCCACAGCAGTTCCGCCATCAGGGTTTGCGGATGGTAGGCCGCCGTGTACAGGGTGCCATAACCACGGCCATAGGCGGTCTGGAACAAGGGCGGTCGCAGCAGGGTGCGCAGTACGTCATCAGCGCTTTCCGCCTTGCGCACGCCCTGGCCCAGCATCCATTCCCGCTCTTCCGACAAGGTGGCACGGGCATGGGCCTGCCATTCCACGCCGTGCTGATGGTTGGCCACCGCGCTGCGGTTGACCACTTCGGTGGGCCGGTCTGGTGCCACGAACACGGTTGCCCAGTGGCTCTGCTTATCCAGCAGGCTGATGTTATAGGTCATGTGCACCGGCAGGCGCTGCAGGATGGCCACGGCTTGGGCGGTATTGCTGGCGGTTTCCAGCAGGTAGCGCATCACCAGCGGAATGCCGAAACCCTCGCCAACGGCGGTGCGGCCACCGAAAGATAGTGAAACGGCCAGGCCGTCCTCGTTGATACCGTCCAGCGCCCCCCACAGGCAGTCACTCATGGCCAGCACCTGACGGCCCAGCCAGCGGGTGGACAGCCAGCTGCCTTCCAGCAGTGCCGGGGCATAGTCGTAATTGCGTGCCAGCAAGGGGCCTTCCACGCCGTAGGAATCCAGCCATACCGCTTGCGAGCAGCCGGAAATATACGATGGCGGGCACCACTGCGACAGAAAACGCGCTTCCAGATCACCACCACCGGCCAGTTCACATAGCTGCTGATACAGCCCTGCCAGCTCGGGCATGTGCTGGCGCAGTGCGCGTCGCCCTGCCAGATAAGAGGGGCGGGCACGATAACCATCGCGCAGAAACCATTGCTGATAGGCCGGCCAGCGTAGCTGGAACAGCGCCTGCCAGCGTGCTCCCGGCGTGTCTTCCCGGATTGCTTCGAATGTACAGCGCATGTGACTCACTAGGTTGAGGGTCGCCGCCGTCTTGCCGGCGGCGACCGGGGTGGCGCTGAGTGGATTATAGGATCTTGAAGGCGCCGGGGGCGGGGACTTGCTCGTCGTGCACTGCCATGATGGGCTTGGCAGCATAGTATTTCTTGATGCCGGCTATCCAGTGGCGTGCGCGCTCGTTGAGGGCGAAGTCATCAGTCATGGAACGGCCACGGGTGATCAGGATGCCCAGGTCGGCGCCTTCGTAGCGATAGTCGCCCGGACCGCTGATGCGCAGGAAGAAAGCCTCGTTTTCCGATTCGATGTCCTGACGCTTGTAGTCGAAGCGATGGTAGGACACCGAGCCGTCGTCCGCCATGCGGTAGATGCCGGTGGCCGGGGCATGGGTGATGATGTCGACATTGTTGGCGGTGTGCTTGATCACCAGTTGGCTCCAGCTGTCGATGAAGGCCGGATTGGCCCAGCGGGCGTTGAGTTCTTCCACGTCCAGTTCGAACTCGATGCCGGAGAATTCCAGCAGGTGGAACAGGAAGAGCGGCACATCGGCATAGGCGAAGGCGGCGTGGTTGGTCATCGGGCTGGCTCCGCAGATGCGCGGATTCAGTTCGCCCAGGTAGACCTCGTCCGTATCCTTGTCGATAAGGAAGTCCAGATCGAAATAGCCACGATAGCCTTCGGCCATCAGCTGATTGCCAAAGCGGTAAGCCATGTCGCGTGCCTTGGCACGGACTTCTTCGCTGAAGGCGCCGGGGAAGATTTCATTGCCGCACCAGCCGCCGCGATAGGGGGTCAGTTCCGCCTCGCCCACCACTTCGGTCAGCAGCGGGCCAACCAGGGTGCCGCTGCGGGTGGCACAGGCCTCCAGTGTGGCGCCGCGGCAGTTGATGCGCTTCATGATCTTGACTTCCGGGTCCTGGATGATTTCCTCGGCATGCCGGTCGAAGTCTGTTTCGCTGGAAATGAAGAAGGTGGTATGGCCGGAGTCGCCAAAGGCGGTCTGCACCACCAGTTGTTCGCCCAGACCATGTGTTTCGGCAATCTCGCGCAGGTGGGCATAGCTGTCCACCTTGCACAGGGCATTGGGGACCGAAGGCACGCCCGCCTTGTTGCCGATGCGCACGGTTTCCATTTTGTTGTCGCAGCGCTCGCGCAAGGCGGCGCTGGGGAACCACACTTCTATACCCAACTCTTCGCACAGCCGTTCGGTTTCGGCATCGAACATCAGGAACACCGCCACCGGGCGGCCACCGGCGCGTTCGACATAATCCACCACATCCTTGTGTTGCAGCAGATAGTTGTTGATGTCCTCGATGGACTGGAATTCTTCATGCGGCAGTTGCGGTGGCACAAAGACATTGGGATGGCGGCCATCGAAGCAGTCGATGTAGTTGATGTATTTGAAGCGGTTGACCCACTGGTCTATCCCCAACAGGTTGAAGTTGGTGGCGCTGATGAAGTAGATCGGCCGTTCATTGCGGTGAAACAGCAGACGCAGATCGGAAATATTGCTGACTTTTTGCATGGGGTGCTCTCCCTGAGCGGCTCGCGGTGGGGTTTTCGGTGTCTGCGGCTGGCCGACTGCCAGCCAGGCTTGCACGCATTGGCGGCAGTAATGCAGCCAGCCCGATACCAGGCTGTTGCCTTTCATTCCTGGTCCTGGCTGGCGGCCAGCGCTTCGCTGTCAGCCTTGATCTCCGCCATCGGGCCGCCGGGCCCGGATAATTCGCCCTGATGGTGGTCCTCCGGTTTGGTCAGTGGGCCCAGCTGGTACAGATAGGCGTCCAGGCCGCTGTCGCGCTGGTACAGCGGGAAGTCGCAGCGCCGGTCGCGGAAGCTCTTCAGTGGCTGGCCCAGGCCACGCAGGCCGCGTTCGCGTTCGCGCCGGACCTTGTCGAAGTCGATTTCCACCGGGATGATTTCCGGGCCATTGCCCGCCTGATGCAGCACGTAGCCGGCCGGGTCCACCACGATGGAGCGGCCGACGCCGCCATCACCCACCCCGTTGATGTCGAGGAAATACACCTGGTTGGTGACGGCCGAGGCACGGGCTATGGCCAGTTCCACTTCGCGGTCTATGGTGTCGGTCATGGTGGGATGCAGGATCACCTCTGCGCCCATGGCCGCCAGTGTGCGGGTGGTTTCCGGGAACCACATGTCGTAGCAGATGGAGATGCCGATGCGCCCGGCATCCGGCACGTCGAACACCACGAACTGGTCGCCGGCAGTGATGCCTTTTTCGTAGGGCAGGAAGGGAAACAGCTTGCTGAAGCGGGCGATGACCTCGCCTTGCGGATTGATCACCGGGCTGGTGTTGAAAACATGGCCATCACGCAGCTCGAACAGGGAACCCGGAATCAGCCAGATGCCGTGCTGGGCGGCAATCTGGCACAGCCGCTGTTCGGCTTCGCCCGGCATGGCTTCCGCTTTCAGCGGGCTGGGGCCGTAAGCGGCCAGCTCGGAAAACAGCACCATGTCGACCCAGGGAAAGCGGTGTTTGACATGGGCGACGTAATGCCCCATGCGCGTGATGTTTTCTTCGAAGGCGGAAACCGACATCTGGATGCCGGCAATGGCGAAGCGTTTCAAGGTCTCTCCCGTATGGATGCACGCGCTGCAGTGTGGCCAGGCGTGAAGCACAGGCCAGGCGTGCGATGCAGCGCGAGACGAGGTTGGTGGGAGAGCAGTCTACAAATGTGGGAAGGCGGCCAGAAATAGCCGATTTCTGATTCAGTACTCAGGAAATGGACTATCCATTTGCTTGGAATTTTCCGGGCCATGCCGCTTGGGAGAGCGGGGCGGTCACAAAATGCCATTGGCGGCATGTGGCCTGGATTTGGCGGGGCCGCGCGCCTGTCATGGACGCGGCCCGCAGGGCGGATGATCCGCCAGCGGGGTCAGCTTTCCAGCAGGCGGTAGCCGATGCCGGTTTCAGTCAGGATGTGCTGCGGCATGGCCGGATTGTCTTCCAGCTTTTGTCGTAGGTGGCCCATGTAAACACGCAGGTACTGGTTATGTTCGGAGAAGGATGGCCCCCATACCGCCAGCAGCAGTTCGCGGTGGGTGATGACCTTGCCGGCGTTGCGGATCAGCGTGGTCAGCAGGCGATATTCGATGGGCGTGAGATGCACCATGGCCTCGCCCTTGTACACGGTGCGCGCCACCAGATCGACCTTGATGTCGCCAAAGGCAAAGGTCTGGGTCGGGGCGGCACTGCCATTGCCACGCCGGCGCAGCAGCACGCGGATGCGCGCCATGCATTCGGCCACGCCGAAGGGCTTGGTCAGGTAGTCGTCGGCACCGGCATCCAGCGCCTGCACTTTTTCCGCTTCCTGGGTGCGGGCAGACAGCACCAGGATGGGCAGGTCGGTCCATTCGCGCAGCTGGCGGATGACGTCAATGCCATTCATGTCGGGCAGGCCCAGGTCCAGTATCACCATGTCCGGTTTGCGGGTGGCCACTTCGATCAGCCCCTGTTTGCCGTTTTCCGCCTGGTGTACCACCCAGTTGTCGCCGTCCAGTGCCGAGGCCAGGAAGCGGCGGATGGGTTTTTCGTCCTCGATGACCACCAGCTTGACTGGGTTGTCACTCATGCTTTGATCTCCTCTTCGCCGGGCAGGGCCGGCATGGCGCGTACCGGCAGGGTGAAGCTGAAGGCAGCACCATGTGGCTTGAGATTGGCCGCCTGGATGACGCCGCCGTGGGCTTCGACGATGCTGCGGCAGATGGCCAGCCCCAGTCCCACGCCCGGTGTGGTGGATTCGCTGTTGCCACGGCTGAACTTGTCGAACAGCTTTTGTTCCTGGCCTGCCGGCAGACCGGGCCCGTCGTCCTGCACGCAAACACGCATTGTAGCGCCCTCGCAGCTGGCACCAAGCGTGATATGACTGCCGGGCGGGGTGTATTTGGCGGCATTTTCCAGCAAGTTCACCAATACCCGTTCGATCAGCACGGCGTCGTACTCCAGCACCGGCAGTCCGGCGGGCAGGTCGATTTGTAGCTGGTGCTGCTGCAGGCTGCGCTGGCAGGCGCGCACCGCGCTGCCCACCACATCATCCAGCAGCTGCCATTCCCGGTTCAGCTGCACGCCGGACTGCAGCTTGGCCATGTCGAGCAGATTGGTGACCAGATGGTTCATGCGCAGTGATTCTTCCTGGATAGACTGGGCGATATCCGCCTGCTTGGCGGCATCGACCTGGCCGGCGGCCAGGATGCTGGACAGCCCGACCAGGGTGGTGAGCGGGGTGCGCAGGTCGTGCGAGATCACCGCCAGCACGCTGTTGCGCAGGCGCTCCGACTCCATGGCGACGATGGCATCTTGCGCCACTTCGACATAGTGCACCCGCTCCAGCGCCAGCGCGATCTGGGCGGCGCAGGTTTCCAGCAGGCGTTGCTGTTCGGGCAGGAAGACCTGATCGAGCTGCTCGGGCAGCACGGCCAGCACGCCGCGATTGCGCATGGGCGCTTTCAGCGGCAGATAGAGCATGGCATTGGCCGGCAGGGTCTGGGTGCCCAGGCCCGCAGGCTGCTGCTTGTCATACACCCACTGCGCCACGCCCAGATCGGCCTGGGCATGGCTGTCGTTTTCCGCGCGCAGTTCTTCATTGCTGTTGGGGGTGAACAGCACGATGCTGGCATTGAAGAGCGGCTGCAGGCGGCTGACTGCGGTATCGATGATCTGGTTGGCCGTGAGGGCGCCGGCCAGCTCGCGGCCCAGATCATACAGGGCGCGGGTGCGGCGCTCGCGATAGGTGGCAATGGTGGCTTCGAAGCGCAGCCGTGCGGCCAGCTGGCTGATGATGAGGGCCACGGCAAACATTACGGCAAAGGTCAGCAGGTATTGGGTATCTGATACCGAAAACGACATGCGCGGCGGCACGAAAAAGAAATCGAAGGTGGCCACCGCCAGCAAGGACGCCAGCACCCCGGGGCCACGGCCAAAGCGTACGGCTACCAGTACCACGCTGAGCAGATACACCATGACGACATTGGACAGTTCGAAAATGGGTGCCAGCAGGCTGGCCACCCCGGTAGTGGCAATGCAGGCCAGCACGGCGGCGAGATAGCCGTGACGCTGTTGCTGGCGGCTGGCCTCGCCAAACAGCAGGCTGTTGAAGCCGTCGCGCGTTTGCGGCTGCTCATCTTCCAGTTCGTGGGCCACCACGTAGACATCGACATCATTGGCCTGCAAGGACAGTTGCTCCAGCAGTGGCCGTCGCCACAGTCGTTGCAGCTTGTTACCGGCGGACTTGCCCACTACCAGCTTGGAGACATTGCGGGTGCGGGCATAGGCCAGCAGGGTGGAGGCCAGATCGCTGCCGCCCAGCACCGTGGTTTCCGCGCCCAGCTCCTGCGCCAGCTTCAGGCCTTTCATGATGCGGCTGCGCTTGGTTTCCGACAGGCCTTGCAGTTCGGGTGTTTCCACGAAGACGGCAATCCAGTCGGCATCCAGGCTGGCGGCCAGCCGTTTGCCGCTGCGTACCAGCTTTTCGGTGCCAGGGCCATGCCCTACGCAGATCAGCAAGCGTTCGCGGGCATGCCATACCGGCTTGATCGACTGGTCGGCGCGGTAGGCGCGCATTTGCGCGTCCACCCGGTCGGCGGTGCGGCGCAGGGCCAGTTCGCGCAAGGCCAGCAGATTGCCCTTGCGGAAGAAGTTTTTCACCGCGCGCTCGGCCTGATGGGCGATATACACCTTGCCGGCTGCCAGGCGGGCCAGCAGTTCGTCCGGCGGCAGGTCGACCAGCGACACTTCGGCCGCCTGATCAAACACGTGATCGGGCAGGGTTTCCCGTACCACGATGCCGGTGATCTGCCCCACCACATCATTCAGGCTTTCCAGATGCTGCACATTGAGCGTGGTATAGACGTCGATGCCGGCGGCCAGCAGTTCTTCCACGTCCTGCCAGCGTTTGCTGTGGCGCGAGCCGGGGACGTTGGAGTGGGCGAATTCGTCCATCAGGATCAGTTCCGGCTGGCGGGCCAGCGCGCTGTCCAGGTCAAACTCGGCCAGGCTGTGGCCCTTGTATTCGATGCGGGTGGGCGGCAGCACTTCCAGGTCTTGCAACTGGGCTTCGGTTTCCTTGCGGCCATGGGTTTCCACCACGCCCACCAGTACCTTGCAGCCTTCCTGCTGGCGCACGCGCGCGGCACTGAGCATGGCATAGGTCTTGCCCACGCCGGCGCAGGCACCAAAGAAAATTTTCAGCCGGCCGCGCTGGGCAGCCAGCTCCTCCTGTTTCAGTTCATCCAGCAGGGCATCGGGGTCGGGGCGGGTATCCGTCATGTTCAGTCCGTCGTCGCTTAGGGCGGTACAGCATAATGCCCTGCCGGTAAGGGCAGGGCGATAGCGCTGCGCATCCGGCCGGGACCGGATGCGCAGATCAAAGCGGCAGCGGCTTTACTTCACCGCATCCAGTGCCAGGTTCAGTTCCAGCACGTTGACCCTGGGTTCTCCCAGCAGGCCGAAGGTTTCGCCAATGATGTGATCATCCACCAGTTGGTGCAGGCGTGCCAGCGGCATGCCACGGGCGTGGGCGACACGCTCCAGCTGGTAATAGGCGGCAGCCAGCGATATTTCCGGGTCCAGGCCGCTGGCCGATGCGGTGACCAGATCAACCGGAACGATGGCCGTCTGCGTGGGGTGAGCCTGGCGCAGGTGGTCGAGATTGGCCTTTACCGCATCCAGCTGGGCCTTGTTGGTGGGGCCGAGGTTGGAGCCGCCGGAACTGCCGGCATTGTAAGCCATGGGGCTGGTGGCCGACGGCCTGCCCCAGAAATACTTGTCGCCGGAAAACTGTTGACCAATCAGGCGGGAGCCGATGATCTGGCCATCTTTTTCGATCAGGCTGCCATTGGCCTGCTGCGGAAACAGCGCCTGGGCCAGGGCTGTGGTCAGCAGCGGATAGGCCAGTCCGGTCAGCAGGGACAGGATGGCAAACAGCAGCAGTGCGGGTCGCAGAGTCTTGAGCATGATGAGTTCCTTGTGTGGGCGGGCCGGTTTACACCAGGCCCAGGCTGCCCAGCAGCATGTCGATCAGCTTGATGCCGGCAAAAGGCAGCAGCAGGCCGCCCAGGCCGTAGATCAGCAAATTGCCGCGCAGCAGTTCGGCCGCGCTTCTGGCGTGGTATTTCACCCCCTTGAGGGCCAGCGGAATCAGCACCACGATGATCAGCGCATTGAATACCACCGCCGACATGATGGCCGAGGCCGGGCTGTTCAGGCCCATCACGTTCAGCGCATTCAGCTGCGGATAGGTGCTGGCAAAGGCCGCCGGGATGATGGCGAAGTACTTGGCCACGTCGTTGGCGATGGAGAAAGTGGTGAGCGAGCCACGGGTCATCAGCATCTGTTTGCCGATTTCCACGATCTCGATCAGCTTGGTGGGGTTGGAATCCAGATCCACCATATTGCCGGCCTCTTTCGCCGCCTGGGTGCCGGTATTCATGGCCACTGCCACATCGGCCTGGGCCAGCGCCGGTGCGTCGTTGGTGCCATCGCCGGTCATGGCCACCAGCTTGCCTTCGGCCTGATGGCTGCGGATCAGCTTGAGCTTGGCTTCCGGGGTGGCTTCGGCCAGGAAATCATCCACGCCGGCTTCGGCGGCAATGGCGGCGGCGGTCAGCGGGTTGTCGCCGGTGATCATGATGGTCTTGATGCCCATCTGGCGCAGCTCGGCAAAGCGCTCCTTGATGCCGCCCTTGACGATGTCCTTGAGTTCGATCACCCCCAGCGCACGGTTGCCTTCGGCCACCAAGAGCGGGGTGGAACCACGCCGCGCCACTTCATCGGCGCTCTTGCTCAGCGCATCGGGGAAGATCCCGCCTTGCTCGGCGATATGACGGCGAATGGCGTCGATGGCCCCCTTGCGGATCTGCCGGCCATCGTAGTCGATGCCGCTCATGCGGGTTTGCGCGGTAAACGGGATGAAGGTGGCTTCGTGGCTGGCCAGCTCGCGTTCGCGCAGGGCGAATTTCTGCTTGGCCAGCACCACGATGGAACGGCCTTCCGGGGTTTCATCAGCCAGCGAGGCCAGCTGTGCGGCATCGGCCAGCTGTTGTTCGCTGATGCCCGGTGCCGGCACGAATTGCGAAGCCTGACGGTTGCCCAGGGTGATGGTGCCGGTCTTGTCCAGCAGCAGCACGTCCACGTCGCCCGCCGCTTCCACGGCACGGCCGGAGGTGGCAATCACATTGGCCCCCATCATGCGGCTCATGCCCGCCACGCCAATGGCCGACAGCAGGCCGCCGATGGTGGTGGGAATCAGGCAGACCAGCAGCGCCACCAGGGTGGTGATGCTGATGGGCGAGCCGGCCTTGGCCGCATCCACACTGAACAGCGAGTAGGGCAGCAGGGTGACGGTGACGATCAGGAAGACAATGGTCAGCGCCACCAGCAGGATGGTGAGGGCGATTTCATTGGGCGTTTTCTGACGCTTGGCGCCTTCCACCATGGCGATCATGCGGTCGAGGAAGGTTTCGCCGGGATTGGCGGTAATCTTCACCACGATCCAGTCCGACAGCACGCGGGTGCCGCCGGTGACCGAGGAAAAATCACCGCCGGATTCCCGGATCACCGGCGCGGATTCGCCGGTAATGGCCGATTCGTCCACCGAGGCCACGCCATCGATGACTTCACCATCCACCGGGATGACATCGCCGGCTTCCACCAGCACGATGTCGCCCTTTTTCAGGCTGTGGCCATCGACAATGGTGACGCCAGCGTCGCGGCGCGGGCCGGACAGCTTTTTGGCCACCACGTTTTTCTTGGCCGAGCGCAGGCTGGCAGCCTGGGCCTTGCTGCGGCCCTCGGCCAGTGCTTCGGCAAAGTTGGCAAACAGCACGGTAAACCACAGCCACAGGGCAATGGCCAGGATGAAGCCGGGGGCGGCCTCGCCCTTGCCGGCCAGCGCCTGCAGCCACAGGGCGCTGGTGAGGATGCTGCCTACATAGACGACAAACATCACCGGATTACGCCACTGGGTACGTGGCGACAGCTTCCTGAAAGAATCGATGATGGCCGGTTTGATCAGGGCCGGGTCAAACATGCCCTTGCCCGGTTTGCTGTGCTGGCTGGCAGTGCTGTTGGCAGCCGCCGACACAGTGGAATGATTGCGATCGTTCATATTGTTTTCCTTGATCCTGTTGCGTATCCACGCTCAGGATTAATGTCCGCTCACCATTTGCAGCTGCTCCACCACCGGTCCCAGCGCCAGCGCCGGGACGTAGTTGAGCGCTCCCACCAGCAACACCGTGCCGATCAGCAGCACCACGAACAGCGGGCCGTGGGTGGGCAGGGTGCCGCTGTTGACCGCCAGGCGTTTCTTGGCAGACAGCGAGCCGGCAATGGCCAGGATGGGCACAATCATCAAAAAGCGGCCAAAGAACATGGCGATGCCGGTCATGATGTTGTAGAACGGCGTATTGGCAGACAGGCCGGCAAAGGCGCTGCCGTTATTGTTGGCAGCCGAGGTAAAGGCATAGAGGATTTCGCTGAAACCATGGGCGCCGGGGTTGGCAATGCCTGCCTTGCCGGCATCCACGCTGACGGCAATGGCGGTCAGCACCAGCACCAGGATCGGCGTCACCAGAATGGTGATGGCCGTCATCTTCATCTCATAGGTTTCAATCTTCTTGCCCAGATACTCCGGCGTGCGCCCCACCATCAGGCCGGCAATGAACACCGCCAGGATGGCAAAGACCAGCATGCCGTACAGGCCGGAACCCACACCGCCGAAGACCACTTCACCCAGCTGCATCAGGAAGGTCGGCACCAGCCCGCCAATCGGGGTGAGCGAGTCGTGCATGGCAGTCACCGCACCGCAGGAGGCCGAGGTGGTCACCACGGTGAACAGGGCGGTATCGATGATGCCGAAGCGGCTTTCCTTGCCTTCCATATTGCCGCCGGACTGCAGGCTGCTGGCCTGCTGGTCCACGCCCATGGCGCTCAGTTGCGGCACCCCGGCCTGCTCGGCGCTGGTTTCCACCACCACGGCGGTGGCAAACATCACCAGCATCGCAGCCAGAATGGCCCAGCCCTGACGGCGATCACCCACCATGCGGCCAAAGACAAAGCACAAGGCGGCCGGAATCAGGAAGATGGCCAGGTCTTGCAGGAAGTTGGACAGCGGCGTCGGGTTTTCAAAAGGATGGGCCGAGTTGGCATTGAAGAAACCACCGCCATTGGTGCCCAGCATCTTGATGGCTTCCTGCGAGGCGACCGGCCCCATCGGCAGGGTCTGCTGCTGGGTCTGACTATCCAGCATGACTGGCTTGCCATCCTTGCCGTTGACCGGGTTGCCCTTGGCATCCAGCTTGGGCTGCTGGAAATGGGTGACTTCCACGGTATGCGCTGTCTGGTAGGGCAGCAGGTTCTGGATCACGCCCTGTTGGGTCAGTGCCAGCGCGAATACCAGCGACAGCGGCAGCAGGATATATGCGGTAAAGCGGGTCACATCGACCCAGAAATTGCCTATCCGAGCCGAGCTGTGACGGGCAAAGCCGCGAATCAGCGCAATCACCACCGCTGCACCTGTCGCGGCGGACAGGAAGTTCTGTACCGTCAGTCCCAGCATCTGGGTCAGATAGCTCATGGTGGTTTCGCCGCCATAGCCTTGCCAGTTGGTATTGGTGACAAAGGAAATGGCGGTGTTGAAGGACGAATCGGGCGCCACCGCCGCCATGGCTTGCGGGTTGAACGGCAGCGCGCCTTGCAGGCGCTGCAGCCCGTACACGGCCAGCACGCCCAGCAGATTGAATACCAGCAGGGAAACCGCATAGGACTTCCAGCCCATTTCCTCGTCCTGGCGAATGCCCGCCAGGCGATAGAGCAGTTTTTCCAGTGGTGCGAGCAGGCGCAGCGGACCGGGGTTTTCACCCTGCATGATGCGGGTGATCCAGCTGGACAAGGGCCAGGCCAGCGCCAGCAAAACCAGCAGGAACAAACCCAGTTGGAGAATGGCAGGTGTGCTCATGTCAGAAATTCTCCGGTTTGAACAGTGCGTATAGCAGATAGGCCAGCAGCCCCAGGGCCAGCAGGGCGCTGATGACGTAGAACAGGTTCATGGCTATTTGCCCTCCGCGTGCTGGCAGAGCCGCACGAAAGCGAGCGTCAGCGCAGTGAATCCCAGAGTCAGGCCCAGATAGACCAAATCCATTTTGCATTTCCTTTACGAGGCGATATGTGCCAGTGAAAGGTACGCAATCGGATGTCAAAAACCTGATAAAAAGCCAAGAGGGGGGATAAAGAAACTATAAAGACGCTGCAAATGCTGCTGCGCAAGGGCAGCAGCCGGCAGAAAACGGGGAAGTAGGCGACGAAAAAGGCAGCAAGCGCCAAGAGAGTGGCGCTTTGGCAGAGTGGGGTGATGCTGCGCGGCAGCGCTAGAACAGATCGTCTTCGCTGCGCTCCGCCATGAAGCGGGCGTCATCACGGTCATGGGCACGCTGGCGGACTTTTTGCTGCCGGCAGCGTTCGGTGTCGCTCAGCTGCGGCTTGGCCACAGCGTACAGAAAACTTTCATGCTGATCGCGTGCCTGCTTGCGGCGGACACTGAGAGGAATACGGGAAATCATCCTTGCACCTCCAGATTGGGTACATCACATGCGGTCGGTTGTGCCAACCATTAAAACTTGACTGTATTTCAAACATTTGTAAAGTCTGAAACGTCGCGCAATACGCAAAATGTTGTGTGTTTGCCGCGACAGTCTTCACTAGCTATGGTTATTTTTAGCAGATTTGCTGCTGAATTGCCGGCCAGCGCTGGCTATGACACATCATAGATTTATATCGAATATTGATTAAATCAAACAATCTAGTTGGTTATATGTTGTGTGCAGTAGGATAGCGCCAGAACTTAGTTTGGAGCTGTCATGGAGTTGGGATACGCAGTGGCTGGTCTGGTGGTGGGCTTTATCGTCGGGCTGACCGGGGTAGGGGGTGGTTCCCTGATGACCCCAATCTTGCTGTGGTTTGGCATTTCGCCAGCAACAGCAGTCGGTACCGACCTGCTATACGCCGCCCTGACCAAGGCTGGTGGCGTGTTCGTCCATCACAAGCAGAAGCACGTCGACTGGAAGCTGACTGCCTGGCTGGCTGCCGGCAGTGTGCCGGCATCGCTGTTGACGCTGGGTCTGCTGTCCTGGCTGCACTTGTCCAGTCATGCGCTGGATTCGGTATTCAAGCTGGTGCTGGGTGTGGCGCTGCTGTTGACTGCCGCTTCCATCCTGCTCAAACCCCGCCTGATCAAGCTGATTAATCCGCAGGGCCACCCGCCGGCTGAATTTGTATTGAAACCGCTGCCTACCGTACTGATTGGCATCGGCCTGGGCGTGCTGGTTACGCTTAGCTCCATCGGTGCCGGTGCGCTGGGTACGCTGGCCCTGTTCCTGCTTTATCCGGCCCTGCCCACCACCCGCCTGGTCGGTACGGAAATCGCCCATGCCGTCCCGCTGACCCTGGTTGCCGGCCTGGGCCATGCCAGCATGGGCAATCTCAACTACATGCTGCTGCTGAATCTGCTGATGGGTTCGCTGCCTGGTATCTGGCTGGGCAGTAAGCTCACCCGTCGCCTGACTGACTCCTGGCTGCGGCCGGCGCTGGCGGTGATGCTGGCGGTCGTAGGTGCGAAACTGGTGATGTAATGCCCGGTGTGCTGCAATGAACAAGAGCCGCTATTGCGGCTCTTTTTTATTATCTCCGGTGCGACTCAGTCCTGGCTTGCCAGGCGTGGCTTGCGCCCACGTTTGTTGCCCGGGGTGCTCTGGTGGGCCAGATACCAGGCTTCCAGCGCTTCTTCGGCATGCATGATGTGCTGCTTGAGAAAGGCAGCGGCGCTGATGGCATCTTTCTGGCGGCATAGGTCCAGCAGGTGGTTGTGCTCCAGATGCGCGCGGTCGTTGAAGCCGGTCAGCAGAATCTGCATGCGGGTGTAGCGGTCGGTGCGGTTATGTAATTGTTCGATCAGTGCCAGAGTCTGTGGTCGTCCTGCAGCCTGATACAGCGCCAGATGAAAACTGGCATTCAACAGGCCCCAGGTGGCGACATCCTGATTGTTCAGCGCAACCTCAAAGCGCGCCAGCAGCGCTTCGGCAGCTGCGATGTCCGCAGCAGTCTGGCGTGGTATGGCTTCCAGCAGCATGTCGCATTCCAGCAGCACCCGCACGCGCAGTAGTTCGACGATTTCCGGCAGGGATAACTGGCTGACCACGGCACCACGCCGTTCAATGATGCGCACCAGTCCTTCGGCTTCCAGCTGGCGCAAGGCTTCACGTACCGGTACCCGGCTGACGCCCAGTTCGCGTGACAGCGCTTCCTGCCGCAACTGGGTGCCATCTGGCCATTCGCCGGACAGAATGCGCTGGCGCAGGGTATCGGTCGCGGTGGTGGTGAGGGTTTGTTGTGGGGATTCTGTTTTTCTGGCTGGCATGTTGTGGCTCCCGTCTGGCGCTACAGTAGCACAAGCGGCAAGTGCACCACAAAACGCCGTGGGCGCCTGGCAGGGCAAGATAAAAAACGAGCCCCGGCCTTGTGGGCGGGGCTCCAGCTTGCACCTTCGCTCAGGTGACTGGCAGTCGGCAGGCAGGGGGATTAGCTCCGCCGCCACTGGCTGACAGTCATGCTGTCGTCGTATCAGGACAATTCGCCGACAGCAGCCGCAGTATGTCGGGTTCTGACCTGATGTTCTGGTGTGATTGCATGGTTTTTTTGTGACGGAATTTGACCTCAGCGTTATGATGCAATACAACATGACGTTAAGGTAAGGAGTGCTGTCTTGGAAAAATCCTATCCCATCATCGACCGCCAGACCATCACCATGCGCTGGGGCGATATGGATGCGGTTGGTCATCTCAACAATACCTATTACTTCCGCTATCTGGAGCAGATCCGCCTGAACTGGCTGGAAGCGCTGGGGCATGGCATCGATCCGCAGAGCACCGGCCCGGTGCTGGCCAGTACTTCCTGCACCTTTCGCAAGCAGTTGACTTATCCCGCAGTGGTGGAAATCACCATCGAACTGGAAAAGCTGGGCCGCAGCAGCCTGCAGCTACGCCATCATTTCTATCGCCAGGGTGATCCGGACACCGTGTATGCCTATGCCGACGTGACGCTGGTGTGGGTGGATTATCAGGCGGGGGTGCCGGTGGCCATTCCGGATGATATCCGTCAGGCCATCGGGCATGCCATTGCGGCTTGAGCATGGCTTGTGGCGGGGCTGATCAGTCCTGCTTGCGTATCAGCTTGCGCAGCAGGAAACGGCTGGGATGTACCGCCTGCATCAGCGCCTGCTGCAGTGGTGCCGCTTCATTGTCCAGATAGGCCGCCAGGATTTCGCCAGAAAGCGGCGCGGTAATCATGCCGCGTGAACCATGGGCGGTATTGACATACAGGCCGCTGATCCAGGGTGAGGCGCTATCCAGCTTGAGCGTGGCGTCGTTGGCCAGCTCGCGGTAGCACTCGGCAAACTGGCGACGATCGGTCACCGGACCGATCAGCGGCAGGTAGTCCGGGCTGGTGCAGCGGTAGGCGGCGCGGCCGCCAATGGCTTGCAGCTTGAGTCCTGCCGCACCCACCGCCTGATGCATGGCCGGAGCCAGCCCTGCCAGCATGTCCAGGTTTTCCTGGTGCTCTGCTTCATTGGGCAGCAGATTGTCTGCCTCGAACTTGAAGGTGGCACCCAGGCAGTGCTGCTGCTGCCGTGCCGGCGAAATATAGCCTTCGCCACACAACACGGTTTGCAACTGGCTGCTGGCCACGGTAGCCGCTACCGTGCTGACCTGGCCACGAATCGCTTTCAGCGGCAGGTGGCTGGTGCTGTCGAAGCGTGCCGTGTCGGCCGCCGCCGCCAGGATGACGGCACTCCCCATGGCCAGTGGGCCATTTTCATTGCTGGCCAGCCAGCATTGTTCCAGCGGGTTCCAGTCCAGCTCCAGCACCGTGCTGGAAGTACGCAGCTGGATATTGGGATGGCTGCACAGTGCATGGACCAGGCTGGGTGGATTCAGCCAGCCGCCCTGCGGGAAAAACAGTCCGCCTGCTGGTAGTGGCAGGCCGGCAATGGCGCTGGCCTCCTGCTGGCTGACCAGGCGTAGCAGGCCATCGGGTAGTCCGGCAGCGGCCAGTTGTGCCTGTCGTGCGGCTTCCTTGTCGTCTTGCGCCAGTTGCAGCACGCCACAGGCCCGCCAGCTGTCGTCACCCTGTTCCAGCAACTGGTGCAGCAGGCGCAGCGAGTAGGCATAGCCAGACAATACCAGCCGGGTCAGCGGGGTGAAGTGGGGGGAGAGCTTGGTATACAGCACGCCTTGTGGATTGCCCGAGGCGGCCTGTGCCAGCTGTGGCAGCCGTTCCACCAGTGTCACCTGCCAGCCGCGCTGGGCCAGGCTGTAGGCGGTGGAGGCGCCGGCAATGCCGCCCCCCACCACGATGGCGGAGCGTTCCTGTCCTGGCTGTGCTGCCGGGCGGGCATACCAGGGGGGAGTCCATGGCTGGGCCGGAGCGGTGACCAGCCGGCCGCAGCTCATCTCGCGCTTCTGGCCGTGGCCGGCCACCTTGCTTACGCTGAAACCTGCCTCTTTCAGACCGCGCCGGACAAAACCGGCACAGGTGAAGGTAGCGAAGGTGGCGTCTGCTGCCGACAAGCTGGCCATGGCCTGAAACAGCGCTGGCTGCCACATGTCCGGGTTTTTCGACGGGGCGAAGCCATCCAGAAACCAGGCATCAATGCGGGCATCCAGCTGTGGCAGTACCTCGAGCACATCGCCCACCAGCAGGGTGAGGATGATGCGGCCACCCTCCAGCACAAAGCGGTGCCAGCCACTGCTCAGCACATCGTATTGGCGTAGCAGCTGCTGCGCCTGGCTGGCCAGCTCCGGCCACAAGGCCAGCGCCTGGCCGAGGTCTTGCGCGGTCAGCGGGTATTTCTCAGCGCTGATGAAGTGCAGCCGGGCGGTGGCAGGGGCGTGTTGCAGGAAGTGTTGCCAGGCACAGAGAAAGTTGAGGCCAGTGCCGAAACCGGTTTCGCCGATGCTGAACTGGCCGTCGGGCGGCAGGGCAGCAAAGCGCTCGGCCAGCTGATTGTGCCTGAGAAAAACATGGCGGGTTTCTTCCAGCCCGCTGCTGCGGGAGAAATAGACATCGCCAAAGGCGACCGAGACGGGCTGGCCGTCCAGCCAATCGAGTTGTGCGTATGAGCTCATGCCGGCTGCGTGATGAATGCGATAGCGAAGGCTGCCATTCTACTCCGTCTATGGTCCTGCTTGCGCCGGATTGCATGGAAAAGATTGCAGCTGTTGCTGGTAAAACTTGTAAGGAGTGACCTTATTCGCGGATCACGCTGGCTACGGCATCCAGCAGGGCCGGGCTAAGGCCGGGGACGGTTAGCAACTGCGATTGCTGCAAGTGGGTGTAGTGGCGGTTCATCGAGCGGAAATACAAGGGGTCGTAATGCTGCACCAGCAATTGCTCCACCAGGCTGGCAAACTGGCCCTGTTCAATCATGTCCTGCCATTGCTGCAGCTGCTCACGTGAGTGCACCGCCTTGAGAAAGCCTAGCTGGGTAACCAGTCGGTCTGGTTGCTGCAGATAGAAATCATAGTCTTCCAGCAAGAAGCGCACGCGCTCGGCCAGTGCCACTTCCATGCTCAGGCATTCGCTGGCGTGCATGCGCGAAAACAGGCTGTCCGGCAGGCTGAGTGTGCCGATCTTGCGGCTTTCCGATTCGATGAACACCGGGCGCGCCGGGTCCAGCTGCAATATGGCCAGACGCAACATGCTGTCGAACCATTTTTGCGAGGGTTGGGGCTGATCGGGCAGCCGTCCCAGTACCGAGCCGCGATGCACGGCCAGGGCTTCCAGATCCAGCACCTGTTTGCCGTTGCGCTGCAGGGCATGCAGCAAACGGCTCTTGCCCGAGCCGGTGGGGCCGCAGATGACCTTGAGCCGCAGCGTGGCCGGCAGGCTGGCCAGATCGGCCAGTACCTGATGGCGATAGCTCTTGTAGCCGCCCTCCAGCTGGTGGGTATTCCAGCCGATCTGGCTGAAAATGATGGCCATCGAGGCCGAGCGCTGGCCGCCGCGCCAGCAATAGATCAGCGGCTTCCAGGATTTTGGCCTGGCATGGAAATGCTGCTGCAAGTGACGGGCGATATTCTGTGCCACCAGTGCGGCGCCCAGCTTGCGCGCTTCGAAGGGGCTGACTTGCTTGTAAAGGGTGCCCACCCGGATACGTTCTTCGTCATCCAGCACCGGGCAATTGATGGCGCCGGGCAGGTGATCTTCGGCGAATTCGGCTGGCGAGCGCACGTCGATGATCTCGTCAAACTCGGCCAGCTGTGATAGTTTCGCGACCTTGAAAAGCATGGTGGGAGTTGCCCTGAAATGGCTGAAATCAAACTGACGCAATTATCCCACGGCGGTGGCTGTGGCTGCAAAATTGCTCCTGCGGTACTGGAATCCATCCTCTCCACGGCACGGGAGAAAATGGTGTTCCCGCAGCTCATGGTTGGCACGGAAACCAGCGACGATGCCGCAGTGTACCGCCTCAACGATCAGCAGGCGATTGTTGCCACCACCGATTTCTTCATGCCCATCGTGGATGATGCCTTCGATTTTGGCCGCATCGCCGCCACCAATGCGCTGTCCGATATCTACGCCATGGGTGCCACGCCCATCATGGCGCTGGCCATTGTCGGCATGCCGGTCAATGTGTTGCCGGTGGAAACCATACGCGCCATTCTGGATGGCGGGCAGGCGGTGTGTGCTGACGCCGGCATTCCCATTGCCGGCGGCCATTCCATTGATTCGCCCGAACCGATTTACGGCCTGGTTGCGCTGGGGGTGGTTCATCCCGACCAGCTCAAGCGTAATTGTGATGCCCGCGCCGGCGATGTGCTGATCATGGGCAAGGCGCTGGGCGTGGGCATTCTGGCGCAGGCCATGAAAAAAGGCGTGCTGGATGAGGCCGGCTATCAGGCGCTGATTGCCACCACCACCCAGCTGAACAAGGTGGGTGCCACGCTGGCCGGCATGGCGGGCGTCCATGCACTGACTGATGTCACCGGCTTCGGCTTGCTCGGTCATCTGCTGGAAATCTGCAAGGGCTCCGGACTGCAAGCGCAGGTGGAGATGGCGGCGGTGCCGCTGATCCCCGCAGCGCGCCCGTTTGCCGAGCAAGGCTACGGCCCTGGCGCTATCGAGCGTAATCAGGCCAGCTTTGGCCAGCATGTCCGCTTTGCCGCTGGCCTGCCCGACTGGCAGCAGCGCGTGCTGGCTGATCCGCAAACCAGCGGTGGCCTGCTGGTCGCCGTGGCGGCCGAACAGGCTCCTGCCGTATTGGCCGCTTTCCAGGCCGCCGGTTTTGGCCAGGCTGCGGTCATCGGCCAATTGCAGGAAGGCGCGGCGCAGATCGTCGTCCGCTGAAAGCGGCTGTGTGCTGCAGGCAACACCCCAACCCGGCTCTGGCCGGGTTTTTTCATGGCTAAAGCCCGGTGCTGACGGCATGCGGGCAGACAGCAGGCTCTTGCTGCAAAAGCGGTCTATGCTGTGAATGCAGCCAGTGATTTAGCCTCGCACAAAGCATGGCCAATCTGGCCTTGTTCTTGCTTTGCTTATGGTCGACATGGGCTTGAGTGATTGCATTGACAAGCGCATGTTTCTCGCGCATTTTGCTGGTTTGCAAATATAAAGCCAGCATTTCAAAAAGACGCTGAATTATAAATAAACAATCCCGTACAACGGGTGCGGCAGTGGAGAGGGTGAGGCGAATGAAGCGAGGCATGAGCATCGGGTCGCGACTGGTATCGACCCAGGTAGTGTTGATGATGGTGGTGGCCATGAGCTTGGCGCTGCCGCTGTATGTCTTCACCGGACGGGTCATGCAGGAACGCACAGAAAAGGTCCAGTCACAGTTGCTGACCCAGTCCATCAACATGATCGATGCATTCAATGAGTCGCTCAAAATCACCACCCGCCAGTTTGAAAAAGTGTTGCTGGGTGAGATTGGCGGCGCCTTTGCCATCAACCCGGCCAGCAAGATCGACGTCTCCGGCACGGCAACCCCGGCCCTGCTGCTGGGCAGTACCGCCATCAATGGTAATAACGATATTGTCGACCGCTTTTCCTCCAAGACAGGTAATGTCGCCACGCTATTCGTCAAGGATGGTGACGATTTCGTCCGCATCGCCACTTCGGTGCTGAAGGAAGACGGCGGGCGGGCACTGGGCACCAAGCTGGATCATGCCAGCCCGGCCTATGCCCAGCTGATGAATGGCGAAAACTACTCGGGCCGGGTCGACTTGTATGGCCGCGATTACATCACCAGTTACAGCCCGATCAAGGACGCCAGCCAGAATGTGATTGGCGCCACCTTTGTCGGCGTCGGTGCCACCGAAGGCATCGCCGGGCTGTTGGTGCGTCTGTCCAAGGTGAAACTGGGCGAGGGCGGACATATCGACATCGTCGATATCAACAAGAATTCCAAATCCTTTGGCCAATACGTGCAGCACCCGAAACTGTCCGGCAGACCGGTCAGCAAGGACGTGGACGCAGCCGGCCAACCCTATGTCAACGATTTGATGGCCAGCGGGCAGGGTGCGCTAACCGTCAAGCTGCCGGGTGAAAACGGCGCGGCCGAGCATATGTTGTCCTATGCCACCTACAAGCCGTGGGGCTGGATGATTGTCAGCAACGAGACCCGCAGCGAGCTGGAAAAGGAAAATCACCAACTGCTGCTGTGGCTGGCTGGCGGTGCCGGTTTGTTGTTGCTGATCCTGGCGCTGGCCCTGCTCTTGTTTACCAACCGCCTGGTGGCGCGTCCGGTGCGCCAGCTGGTCGAGGAAGTGGGCGGCATTCGCGACAGTCGCGATTTGACACGGCGCCTCGCCATCAACCGCAAGGATGAAGTAGGGCAGGTGGCCGATGCCATGAACAGCCTGCTGGACAGCTTTCAGCAGGCGCTCAATCGCACCAGCTCGCATGCCATCGACCTGGACCATGCCGCGCAGGAACTGTCGGACAAGGCCAGCTCTGCTGCTGCCAGTTCGGGCGAGCAGCGTACCAGTGCCCAGGCCATGTCTGAGCACACCGGCATGCTGATTGCCGGGGTGCAGCAGATTGAAAAAGTAGCCAGCGAAGCCAGCGATGCCGCACGAGCCTCCAGCGAAGCGGCCCAGGCCGGTAGTGAAAGCCTGGTGGCAGCGGTCGATGGCGTCAGCCATATCTCGGCAACACTCAGCCAGGCGGCCGACAGCCTGAAGGCGCTGGAAAGCAGTGCGCAGCAGATTACCGCCATCGTCAACGTGATTCACGATATTGCCGACCAGACCAATTTGCTGGCGCTCAATGCTGCCATCGAGGCTGCCCGTGCCGGCGAAATGGGCCGTGGCTTTGCCGTGGT
>NZ_RFAR01000162.1 GCF_003693445.1 Aquitalea palustris
CGTTTCGCCATCCGTGAAGGCGGCCGTACTGTTGGCGCTGGCGTGGTAGCAAAAATTATTGCTTGATTAATAGGTTTATAGGCCAGTAGCTCAATTGGTAGAGTATCGGTCTCCAAAACCGAGGGTTGGGGGTTCGAGACCCTCCTGGCCTGCCAATTAAGACCAGCCGGCGCTTTGCGCCGGTTGGTCTTTTGTCGCATACGCGCAGAGAACATTCCACACATGGAAATGCAAGATAAACTCAAGCTGGCTCTGGCCGGTCTGCTGGTAGTGGCCGGTGTTGTTGGCTTCTACATGATTCCTGAAGATCAGGGTGTATTGCGCGCACTGGCATTCATTGCTGGCGTCGTGCTGGCGGCAGGTGCGGTGTGGCTGTCGCATCCGGGCAAGGATTTTGTTGCCTATGCCAATGACTCGCTGGTCGAGGCGCGCAAGGTCGTGTGGCCGACGCGCAAAGAAGCCATGCAAATGACCGGCATGGTTTTCGTCTTTGTTCTGGTATTGGCCCTGTTCATGTGGATGGTGGATTCGGGTCTGTCCTGGTTGTTTTACGATGTAATTCTTGGTCGAGGTAGATAATGGCAAAGCGCTGGTATGTTGTGCATGCTTATTCTGGTTTTGAGAAGAGTGTGCAGAAAGCGCTGCGTGAGCGCATCGAGCGTTCCGAGGTTGCTGACCTGTTTGGCCAGATCCTTGTTCCGGTCGAAGAGGTGGTGGACGTCAAGAACGGTCGCCGCTCCATTACTGAGCGCAAGTTCTTCCCCGGTTATGTGCTGGTTGAAATGGATATGACCGACGATACCTGGCACCTGGTGAAAAGTACTCCCAAGGTGACTGGTTTTGTTGGTGGTACGGCTAACCGCCCGGCGCCGATTTCCAAGAAGGAAGTCGAGGCCATCATGCAGCAGATGCAAGAGGGTGTGGAAAAGCCGAAGCCGAAAGTGCTGTTTGAAGTGGGTGAGAAGGTTCGCGTTATCGACGGTCCTTTCAATGACTTCAATGGCTCGGTGGATGAGGTTAATTACGAGCGCAACAAGTTGCGTGTGTCTGTGCAGATCTTTGGTCGCGACACGCCGGTTGAGCTGGAATTCAGTCAGGTAGAAAAGCTGTAATTCTGCTTGGCAGTTAGTTGGTAAGCGTATATACTGTTGCGCTTTCGTCCGGGAAGCGAGTGCACGCTCGCGCTATACCCATTTTAGGAGTTTTAAACGTGGCAAAGAAAATTGTCGGCTATGTAAAGCTGCAAGTGCCCGCTGGTAAGGCCAACCCGTCTCCTCCGATCGGTCCGGCTCTTGGTCAGCGTGGTCTGAACATCATGGAATTCTGCAAGGCGTTCAACGCCCAGACTCAAGGCATCGAGCCGGGTCTGCCGATTCCGGTTGTGATCACTGCTTATGCAGACAAGTCCTTCACCTTCATCATGAAGACGCCGCCGGCGACCATTCTGCTGAAGAAGGCTGCTGGCATCAAGTCCGGTTCCGCCAAGCCGCATACCGACAAGGTAGGCAAGGTAAGCCGTGCTCAGCTGGAAGAAATCGCCAAGACCAAGCAGCCGGATCTGACCGCTGCTGATCTGGACGCTGCTGTACGCACCATCGCCGGCTCCGCCCGCTCGATGGGTCTTGAAGTGGAGGGTGTGTAAATGGCCAAGATTTCCAAGCGCCTGCAAACCCTGAAGGCAACTGTTGATCGCAACAAGCTGTACGCTGTTGAAGAGGCAATTGCTCTGGTTAAGACCGCAGCTACCGCCAAGTTTGATGAGTCGATCGATATCGCCATCAATCTGGGTGTTGATCCGCGTAAATCCGACCAGGTGGTTCGTGGTTCGGTTGTGCTGCCGCGTGGTACTGGTAAGTCGGTACGCGTTGCTGTATTTGCTCAAGGCGCCAACGCCGAAGCCGCCAAGGCTGCCGGTGCTGAAGTTGTCGGTTTCGACGACCTGGCCGAGCAAGTAAAAGCTGGCAACCTGGACTTCGACGTTGTAATTGCTTCCCCGGATGCAATGCGCGTTGTTGGCCAGTTGGGTCAAATCCTCGGCCCGCGTGGCCTGATGCCGAACCCGAAGGTTGGTACTGTTACCCCGAACGTTGCCGAAGCCGTGAAGAACGCCAAGGCCGGTCAGGTTCAATACCGTACCGACAAGGCAGGTATCATTCACGCCACCATCGGTCGCGCTTCTTTCGAAGCCGATGCGCTGCGTGAAAACTTCACTGCACTGGTTGATGCCCTGGTGAAAGCCAAGCCGGCAGCTTCCAAGGGTGTGTATCTGAAAAAGATCGCCGTATCCAGCACCATGGGTATTGGCGCTCGTGTAGATACCAGCTCGATCAGCGCCTAAGCTGACGCGAGTGAGGCAGGGCGGCTCGCCGCCTTGCCATTGGCTTTGGGCTGGCAAGCTTGCTTGCCGGATTGTCAAAGACCGTAGGTGCCGCAAGGCTTAATCGCAAACCACTGCCCAGTGGTCTGTATCCTACGCAGATGGTGTACCCGAAAGTAGGCTTCTGAAGAGTTCAGGGCTCATGTAGCTCAGGGGTAGAGCACTCCCTTGGTAAGGGA
>NZ_RFAR01000055.1 GCF_003693445.1 Aquitalea palustris
TAACAGTCCGTCGCTCTACCAACTGAGCTATCAGGGAACATCCAAGAGAGTGCGAACTATACCGACGGTAATCAGGCCTGTCAACGCTTTGCCCATGGAAAATGCCAGCTTTTTAAACGACCAGAGGCGGCGTGTCGACTAAGTGCATGAGGTGAAAAGAATATCACTTTGGCATGCCGCTCTGCTGCATAGTGGTGCTGGCAGGAACGATCTGAAAAAAGTAAAATTCTTGACTAATTTAGTGTGCTTAATCACAGGTATCGCAACATGAAGCAGCCGTGGCAGTCGTGGGTGGACAAGAATCAGGGACAGATCGATCAGGAGGGGCGGCTGTCATTTTCCGATTTTCTGGCACAAGTCACTGCCGTGCGTAGCGGCAATGTACTTGCACTGCTGGATAACCTGAGAATAATCCGGGTGGCGGGTGAGGACGCGCAAACCTTTCTGCAGGGGCAGTTTTCTGCCGATATCCGCGATGTCAGCGCAACGCGTGCGCAATTCAGCACTTATTCCACGGCCAAGGGCCGCATGCTGGCCAGCTTTCTTATCTGGCAGCACGAGGATAATTATTATCTGCTGCTGTCGGCTGATATTGCCGCCGCAATTGCCAAGCGCCTGACGATGTTTGTCATGCGATCCAAAGTGAAAGTCACCTTGCTGGATACACCTGAGGTGCAAGTGGCGGGCCTGCGTGGTAGTGCGCCAGAGCAAGTACTACAGGCATATTTCACACTGCAGCGGCAGCCACTCGCGGTAATGCAGCGGGGCGGGGATATCGCGATTGCCTTGCCGGAGGGGGGGTATCTTCTGTACCCGGCGCTTGATTCACCATTGCCAGCATTGTTGCAGGATGTGGATGCTGTTGCCGTGTCTGCAGCTGCCTGGGCTATTCGTGATATTGATGCCGGCATTGCCTGGGTGACATTGGCCACGCAAGAACAGTTCGTGCCGCAAATGGCAAATATGGAAGTCATCGGTGCTGTCAGCTTTAAAAAGGGCTGTTATCCTGGGCAGGAGATTGTGGCCCGTACTCAGTATCTGGGTAAGCTCAAGCGACGTTTATACAAGGCGAGTCTGACTCAATTTGCTGCGGTGGGCAGCAAGTTATTCAGCCCGGAACTACCTGAGCAGTCTATCGGTATGATTGCGGCTATTTGTCAGGTTGCAGAGTGCAGATATGAGGCTTTGGTCGTGGTGCAGTCGGCCTGCTGGGATAAAGGTATTTATCTGGAGGCTGAATATATCAATGCGCTGGAAGCGCTAGCCTTGCCGTATCTTACTCAGGATGAATAAACTGTTGCATTGTTTACTGAAATTTAACCACTTCGCCTTGACTAGTAGATGGGCTTTTGGCTAAATTGAATCAGTGGTTCTCCAACTGAATAATAAGGGCGGCAAAATGGATATTAGCAATCTGAGTTTTACTGAGCTGGTAGCATTGAAAAGCGACGTTGAAAACGAAATCAAGCGTCGTGAATCTGAAGAAAAATCCAAGGCCAAGAAGCAGATCATCGAGCTGGCAAAAGCATATGGTCTGAGCGTGGAAGAGGTTCTGGGCAAAGTGGGTGCCACCGTGCGCAAGCCGGTTGAAGCCAAGTATCGTCATCCGGAAAATGCAGAGCTGACCTGGACTGGTCGTGGCCGCAAGCCGGTTTGGGTACAGGAACTGCTTGCTGCTGGCAAAACGCTTGAAGATCTTGCTATCTGATGTGACACTGTCTTCCAAGTGCCTGACAAAAAGCGCCTGCAGGGGCGCTTTTTGTTTTGAAGTGCAAGTTCTTCTTGCCGATTTGCCGGCTTGTATAAATACTGGTATGGCCGACTAGTGCAAGCTCCGGGCTCGCCTTGATCCCGTCATGATGACAGACTGAAAGTTACGCCATGTTGGATTTTTTCTCCCGAGGCTCAAGGAACAAGTCAGATCCTTTGGCCAATGCAGCGGCTGCCAAGGCCTATGCCGATACTCTCAAGCAAGAGTATGGCGCGGCTGCGCACGAGAGAATTACCGAGATGCTGGCCGAGGTCAATGCCTTGTCTCCCCATGTGACGGCAGATTTGCTGGATGCCGTATTGACGCTTAATCTGGAAATTCAGCCGCTGCATGACAATCTGTGCACGCAGTATTTCATGAATTCCCGTATGCCCAAGGTGCTGGAAGGGCAGCTGCGTTCGCAGATACTCGCTTATGGCAAGCAGTTTCTCGAGTTTTATCAGCGAGCCTTGTCTATCGATACCGACATGCAGCAAGAAGAGCGGATACGTGCCATGCTGCCATTGGTATTGGTACGCATGATGCATTTTTTTGGCGAGTTTGCCCGCTGGCAATATCTGCGGCATTTCAGCCCGGATGATGTTTTCTGGTTGAATGTAAACCAGCTTTATCGCTTGGCAGAGCAGCGGCGTATTGACTCGACCCCAGTATTCCTATTTGGCGAAGACAGTCCGGGGACGACGGTACAGGATCAATATCTGATCATGCTGATGTTGTCATTATTAAGTAGTGGCAATCTCAGCTTGCGCCAATTCAATTTCTCCTACCAGCTGCTGTGCCTGGTTTCCAATCGCATGTCGCTGCATCCGCAATATGATGAAGATGCCAGCTTTGCCGTGACACTGGCCGAGGCCAAACCGGCGGCACGTGCCAACCCCAGCTTTGTCAGTGAGTCTGCCCGTTTCTGGAGTACCGCCAATATGGTGGAAATCATCCATAGCTGGGCCACCGTGATGGAGGGTGGGCGGGTGCCGCCGGAAATCAAGCCATTGATCGAGCCTGGCATTGATGCCGGTTTACTGCACACGCTGTGCCGTGAATGGTCGGCCAAGCCGATGCGTTTCGAGCGCGCTGAGCGTGTTGCAGTGACAAACCGCAATCTGGAAGTGGCGCATCGCCTGTCAACCCTGCACCGGCTGATTCGCCAGCCGGATGAGGCCATACAGGCGCAGGCGCGGCATACCGACAACGACAGTTTTGATGATGCAGCCAATATTCGCATCTATGGCTTTGTTACCAGTCGCAAGCGTGATCGCAGTACGTTGGCGCTGGCTCCACTGGCCATGACCGGCGATGCCGCACCGGCGGCCCAGCCATTGCGTGACGAGTTCCTGCGCTGGTCGGTCGAAAATGTCAGCCAGAGCGGTCTTGGGGTGACACTGGATTCCTTGGGTAATGAATGGGTGACGCTGGGCAGCCTGGTGGGTTATCGCGATGTTGACAGTGCCAACTGGAGCCTGGGGCTGGTACGGCGGGTCAAGCGTGCCAATCAGCGGGAGCGCATCTATCTGGGGGTGGAAACACTGTGTACCCGACCGGTTGCCGCCTCCATCCGGCCGACAGACAGCAAGCTGATCGATCCCACCTTGCCACCCGACATGGTGTGGCTGGCTGGGCATATTGCCTTGTTTGTACCCTTTGATCGCGGTGGGCGTCGTATCAATGCCCTGATCATGCCGATCTCGGTGTATACCCTGGGCCGGCAGTATTACATGACGGCGCGTGGCAAGCATTTTCAGATCGCCTTGGGCAAAGTGCTGGAAAAGGGAAGTGATTGGTGTCTGGCTGAAATCGAGCTGGTGAAGGCGCTGGACAAGTTGCCGCTGGCCATGTGAGCAGATGCTGCGGGAAATGAAAAAGCCGGAATCGCGATTCCGGCTTTTTGTTTGCTGCGAGGAGATCAGCGCAGTTCGTTGATCACCGCGTAAATTGGTGTCAGGGCTGCCTCGCCCATGCGCAGGCTGCGCTGGCCATTCCAGCCGTAGTCGTCGTCGGGCAGGTTGGCATTGTCCTTGAATGGCATTTCCAGGGTAAAGGCCAGGCACTTGAAGTTTTCACCAACCCAGTTGGTGGCCAGGCTCAGATTGGCCGAGCCTGGGGCATCCTTGTCATAGCCGAATTCATCCTGGAAGTCCGGATTGGCCACCATCAGGTAGTGTTTGAACTTGTCTTCCAGCTGGCGGATGCGTTCGTCGTAGGAAGGTACACCTTCTGTTCCCGCTACAAAGACATAGGGCAGCTTTTCGTCGCCATGGATGTCGAGGAACAGGTCAACGCCGGTTTCCAGCATTTTGTTACGCACGACCAGTACTTCCGGACTGGTTTCCTGCGACGGTGCCAGCCATTCGCGATTGAGATTGGCACCGGCGGCATTGGTGCGCAGATTACCCAGGATGGAGCCATCCGGGTTCATGTTTGGCACCACGTAGAAGGTGGCTTTATCCAGCAGGGCGCGCGAAGTAGCGTCCAGCGGATCGAGCAGACGGTTCAGGAAACCTTCGACAAACCACTCGGCCATGGTTTCACCCGGGTGCTGGCGAGCGGTGACCCAGATTTTCAGATCAGACTCGACTTCATGGCCAATGGTCAGCAAATTGATGTCGCGGCCCTGTACGGTAAAGCCCAGATCATGAATCTGGCACAGGCCCGATCCTTGTGCCTGCCCCAGCAGGTTCAGGTGCTGCTCATGGGAGTAAGGCTCGAAGTAGGCGTAATACACGCTATTGGCCAGCGGCACGTGTTCAACCGTCATGGTCTGGCCATCAAAATGCGCGGGTACGCGGAACCAGTTGATGCGGTCGTACGATGCCATCAGCTCGTAATCAGTCCATCCTTCCGGATAGGCGCATTCGCCGGCATTGAGAAAGCGCAGCGTACATGCCTGATAGGCGGCGCCTTGCAGCCGGAAATAAAACCATTGAGCAAAGTCCGAGGCATTGTCATGTGGAATCCGCAGCTGGATGTCGTCGAAACTCTCCATGGAAACGATTTCGATGCTGCCTGCGTCAAAGTTGCTGCTGATTTTCATGCGTTGAACCTGTGGTCTTTGCTGGAACTCTAAAGGAATAATTGTAAACCTGCGCCGGCCTGCTTGCATCATGCAAAGCAAAAAACCCCGCCAAAGCGGGGTTTTTCAGTCAGCGTGGCCGTGAATCAGGCGCGCTTGGTGGCAGTCTTTACGGCATCGGCAGTGGCGCTGCTGGCAGCCTTGATGCTGCTGTCAGTGAATTCGGCAACTTGCTGGGCAGCTTTGCTGAAGCTGTTTACGGCAGCAGCGGCAGCAGCCAGCGAGGTCTTGACGGCGTTCAGTGCATTGTCGGAACCTGCCGGGGCGTTCTTGGCAGCACCTTCCAGTGCGGTAATCAGGTTCTTGTTGAAGCTACCGAGGTTTTCTTCAGCCAGCTTGGACAGTTCGCTTTGCGCGGCGGATACGATTTCGTATACGTTGCGGGAATTGGCAACGGCCTTGTCCACGGATTGGCTGGCCAGTTGGTTGAACTGGTTCAGGGCTTCCTGAGCATCACCGGCGCCGGCCAGTGCCTTGGCAACCTTGACGTTTTCTTCCAGGGTCTGCTTGGAAGCTTCCAGGTTCAGCTTGACCAGACGCTCGGCGCTGTCCAGGGAAATCTGGGCAACGCGCAGGGCGGCTTCAAAGCCGGACAGGGAGATTTTGCTGAGTTGATCGTTGGTATTGAACATGTTTTTAACCCTCATCATTAGATTTCGTAGAAAAGACCGACAAGCTCTGTGTTGACTGAGATTTTTTTTCTTGTTTTATATTGCACTGCACAATAGGCGTGAAATGTAGCATGCACGGCGCAAGGCGGATAGAAGTTTTGCTCTAGCTTGTTGTATTTATGATAAATTGCGGGTGCACAACACCAACGACAATAATCCGGGAGTGTTACATGAGTGTTGAAAAAAGGGTCATCAAGAAGTACCCGAACCGCCGCCTGTATGACACGGCGACAAGTTCCTACATCACATTGGGAGACGTGAAACAGCTGGTACTCGAAAACGTGGATATCCAGGTTGTCGATGCCAAATCACAGGATGACATCACCCGCAGCGTGCTGTTGCAGATCATCCTGGAGGAGGAAAATGGCGGCATGCCGATGTTCAGCTACGAAGTGCTGACACAGTTCATCCGCTTTTATGGTCAGGCCATGCAGGGCATGATGGGGCCCTTCCTGGAGAAGAACCTGCAGCTGTTCGGCCAGATGCAGCAGAAACTGCAGGAACAGACCCGCGCCATGTACGGCGACAAGGCCGTGTTCAACACGACCATGTGGGGTGAATTCATGAAGTTGCAGGGTCCGGCGATCCAGAATGTCATGTCCAGCTATATGGAACAGAGTACTGGCATGTTCCTGGAAATGCAGAATCGCATGCAGGAACAAACCAAGCAGTTGTTCAGTGGTTTCACTTTTCCGGGCTATGTGCCGCCCGGCAAGGATGATGCAGGCAAGTCCTGATCCATCACACTGAAAAAAGCCCGTTTCCAGACGGGTTTTTTCTTTTGTAGCCTGCGGTTTTCAGCCGCGGTTCGCCGCTTCCTATCCTGGTAGCCGCTGCTGATACCGTAGACCGCAAGGCAGCGCCCCCATCATTCTTGGCAGCGGAATGTGCGGGAGCAGCTGTCAGAGAAAATGACCTGCCTGTCAGTCCGCAGGCTGTCGCCGCTGCGGGGCAAACAGCAGCAACGTGGCCACGCAGGCCGAAAGGGTGGCAAACAACAGCCACCAGGCCGGTGAACTCTTGCTGTGGGTCATTTCCACCAGCGCGGTGGATACCGCCGGGGTCAGGCCACCGAAAATGGCGGTGGCCAGGCTGAAGGCCAGCGAAAAGCCCACGGTACGCACATACACCGGCATCACCTCGGTCAGTGCCGCCACCATGGCACCGTTATACATGCCGAAGAAAAACGAGAACCACAGCAATACCGTCAGCAACCGGATAAAGCTGGGCCCATCCGCCAGCCAGGCCATGGCCGGGTAGGCGGTCAGCAAGGCCAGCAGCGAAATGCCCAATAGCAAGGGCTTGCGGCCAATGCGGTCGGATAGTGCGCCGCCGATGGGCAGCCAGCAGAAATTGGACAGGCCCACGCACAGGGTGACGATTAGGCTGTCCTGCGCGCTCAGGTGCAGCACACTCTTGCCAAAAGTGGGGGTGTAGACGGTGATGAAGTAAAACAGCGTGGTGGTGAGCGAAACCAGAAACATGCCCGCCACAATGGTGCGCCAGTGCAGACCGATGGTGGCAAAGATTTCACGCAGGCTGGGGCGGTGATGACGCGCCAGGAAGGCATCGGTTTCCTGCAGCGAGCCGCGCAGCAGGAAAATCAGCGGGATGATCAGGCAGCCGATGAAAAACGGCACACGCCAGCCCCAGGCGGCAATCTGTGCCGGGCTCAGCCATTGCTGGATGCCATAGCCGATGGCCGCCGCCACCACAATGGCCACTTGCTGGCTGGCCGACTGCCAGCTGGTGTAAAAGCCCTTGTGGCCCGGCGTGGCAATCTCGGACAGGTATACCGACACCCCTCCCAGCTCCACCCCGGCGGAAAAGCCCTGCAGCAGTCGGCCCAGCAGCACCAGCAAGGGCGCGGCCAGCCCGATCTGGCTGTAGTCCGGCACAAAGGCAATCAGCACCGTGCCACAGGCCATGATGCCCAGGGTGACAATCAGCCCCTGCCGCCGGCCAATCCGGTCCACATAGCTGCCCAGCACGATGGCACCCAGCGGGCGCATCAGGAAACCGGCACCGAAGACAGCAAAAGTCAGCATCAGCGAGGCGAACTCGCTGCTGGTGGGGAAAAATGCCTTGCCGATATACGTGGCATAAAAACCGAACAGAAAGAAATCGAACTGTTCGAGAAAATTGCCACTGGTCACGCGCAGTACCGCACCCAGTCGGGACTGGGCGGGGTGCTGGCGCTCTGGCGCTTGTTGCATGCGTACTCTCCTTTGTTGCATCTGTTGCGTTGTATTTATTGCTTTTCTGAATGTTTACTGAGGGACAGTCAGCGGCGTTGACGCTTCTCGATGGCCCATTTCAGCAAGGCCGCACTGCGGAAAATACCGTGGGCAAACTTGCCATAGGGCAGGGTGATAAACAGCGCCATCACCACGCCCAGATGCACGGCCAGCAGGCTGCCCAGCACATGGCTGTGGCGGGCAAACGGCAACAGCAGGCCGCTGGCACTGGTGAGCAGCAACAGGGCAATGAAGCCGCGGTCCATCGGGCGTTGCTGTACATCGCCATGCTGCGGGTCGCGCTGCAGGTTCAGCCACAGCAGGCCGGCCGGGCCAATCAGCAGCCCGATACCACCGGCGCAGCCCAGCAGCACCGGCAGGCTGTCCAGCGCATACGGGGCTGGCAGACCCAGCAGATAGTGGTAGCCGGTGGCGGTGATGGTGGCGGCAAAACAGGACAGGAAGCCGTAGAAGGTGAAGTGGTGAAAACGTCGCCGCCACAGGGTGGTGGCATCGTCGGCGTTAGTGCAGCCCTGGCCGTGGCCACCATCCAGATACTTCAGCGTGGCCACTGCATGTCCGGCATCCAGCACCGCCGGCATATCCGCGGCAACCGGGCTGATGTCACGCCAGAAGCGGCGCACACCCAGGCCCAGCGCCAGTACAGCAAAGCCGAATACCGGGCCAAACAGCCCGGCCAGCAGATGGTGCGGGAAGTAGTCGTAGAAATTGCCGCTGTCCACGCTGGGGGCCAGTGCCTGCAACAGCAGCAGGAAGAGCGCGAGGCCGCCAGCCAGTGCCAGTGCCACGGTCAGCCCGGCGTGGTGATACAGCCGCCCCAGCGCGCCCGGCCAGGCAAAGCGGGTATAGCTTTGCTGGCGTACCTGGGCCATGGCTTTGGGAATGTTGACGGCAAATTCATGCGGCGGCGCGTACTGGCAGGCATGCAGACAGGCACCGCAGTTGTGGCAGAGATTGGCCAGGTAGTGAATGTCGGCCTGGCCGAATTCCAGCCGTTGGGTCATGGCAGGAAACACCGCACAAAAGCCCTCGCAATAGCGGCAGGCATTACAGATTTGCAGGTCGCGTGCCACTTCGGCTTCGGCACTGTTCAGCAGTGAAGCTGGTTGGCCGGCGGCCAGTTGCTGCGCCTCGTCAATCAGGCGGGTGAGTTGTTGCATGTCAGATTCCTTTTGCAGCCGCCGCGGCAGCCTGGGCGGCACGGCTGCCGGCAATACGACCAAAAGCAGTACCGATGGCCATGCCGATACCGGCCACATAACCCTTGCCCAGCACATTGCCGGCCATCATTTCACCGGCCACAAACAGGTTGGGGCTGGGCTGGCCGGCAAAGTGCACGGCGGCATCGGCATTGGTTTTCAGGCCGAGATAGGTAAAGGTGATGCCGGGGCGCAGCGCGTAGCCGTAGTAAGGCGGGGTATCCAGCGGCAGCGCCCAGTGGCTTTTGGGTGGGGTGAGATCTTTGGTGTGGCAGTTGTCCAGCACGGTGTGGTCGAACTGCCCGGCCTGACAGGCCGCGTTGTAGCGCTGGATGGTGTCGACAAAGCGCGCCTCGTCCAGCCCCAGCTGGCGCGCCAGTTCCGGCAGGGTATCGGCCTTGTTGCCGGGGAATACCGGCGGCATGAAGCGGCCAATGGCCTTGGAGTCGATGATGGAATAGCCGATCTGCTGCGGCTGTTGCGCTACCAGCCGCCCCCAGATGGCATAGCGCTTGGGCCAGAAGTCCTCGCCCTCATCGTAAAAGCGCTCGGCGTTGCGGTTGAGCATGATGCCCAGCGACACGCAGTCCACCCGGGTGCAGATGCCGCCATCGTACAGCGGCGCGCGGGCGTCGATCGCTACACAGTGCGATTGCGAGGGGTCGCCCACCATATCCGCCCCGGCCTGCTGCATGAACTTGAGCAGCACACCCTGATTGAAACGGGTACCACGGATGAGGAAGTTGTCTGCCGGCCAGTCGCCTTGATCGTTTTGGCCCCAGGCGCTGCGCAGCCATTCGCGGTTGGATTCGAAACCGCCAGCCGCCAGCACACAGCTGCGCGCGCTGATGCGCTCGCCGCCAGCCAGCTGGGCGGCAACAAAGCGGCCATCCTGCAATTCCAGTCGCTCAACCGCGCTGTCGTAGCGCATCACCACGCCCAGTTTTTCCGCGCTGCGGTAATAGGCATTCACCAGCGCCTTGCCGCCGCCCATGAAGAAGGCATTGGTACGGGCGGTATGCAGCGCGCCGGACAGCGAGGGCTGAAAGTGCACGCCGTGACGGCGCATCCAGTCGCGGCAGGTGCCGCTGGCACGAATCACCAGCCGGGCCAGCGCTTCGTCGGTCTGGCCGCCGGTCACGCGCAGCAGGTCCTGCCAGTATTCTTCTTCCAGATAAGCCTCCACCAGCACGTCTTGCGGGGCATCGTGCATGCAGCGCAGATTGCGGGTGTGCTGCGAATTGCCGCCGCGCCAGGCGCGCGGGGCGGACTCCAGCAGCAGCACCGAGGCCCCGGCTTCGCGGGCCATCAGTGCGGCGCAGAGTGCGGCGTTGCCGCCGCCGATGATCAAAACATCAAACATGGGTACAGCCTCCCTGAGACAAGCGGAGACTGTAAAAAGCCCTCAGCCCGGCCGCCAGAGCGGATCGGGCAACAGGTATTTAGCGTTTGTAAACAGTGGCTCCCGGCCACTGGCCGCTGCTGGCCAGTTCGCTGGCCACTTGTTGCAGCACCACGCGGGTGGCCAGCCCGGCCGGGGACAGCTCGTCATCGGACAGGCTCACCAGCAGATTGGGGCGGCTGACGCTGGCGTCGGTGATGTCGATCAGGCGGAATTCCTCCGCCGGCAGGCGGGCAACGGCGGCGCCGGGCTGGATGGTGGCACCGTAGCCGGCCCGTACCGCATCCATCAGCAGCGGCAGGCCGTCGATTTCCGCGCTGATGTTCAGCGCGTGTGCGCCCTGGTGGCTGGCATTGTTGAGCAAGGCGCGCAAACCATGCGGGCCACTGGGCATGATCAGCGGAATGTCGCCCAGCTCGGCCAGGCTGATGTGGTCCTGCGCGGGCGCGGCGGGCAGGTCGCGGCGGCAGATCAGGAACAGCCGCTCATCCAGCAGCGGCAACACGCTCCAGCGCCGGGTGCGCTCTTCCTGAAACAACACCGCCAGATCCAGCTGGCGTGCGCCCAGCATGGTGGCCAGATTGCCGGACAGGTTTTCCACCAGATGCAGGCGGATGTCCGGGTAGCGTGCGCGCATGGCGGCCATGAAGGGCAGGCCCAGCACGCCGGTGGTGCTGGGGGCCATGCCCACGCTGACATGGCCGGACAGCCGCGCCAGCTGGGCAGCACGCATGGCGTCGTCGGCATGGCGGATGGCCAGCTGCGCCTGGCGCCAGAAGGCCAGCCCGGCATCGGTGGGCAGCACGCCGCTGGAGGTGCGTTGCAATAGCCGGGTGGACAACTCGCCCTCCAGCCGGCTGATCTGCTGGCTTAGTGCCGATGTTCCCACGCCCAGTTCCAGCGCGGCGCGCCCCATGCTGCCCTGTGCCACCACACTGACGAAATAGCGCAATTGTCTCAGTTCCATGCTGCGTCCTCTTGCCGTGCTGACACGGCTATCTGTATCGCGCCAGTTTACTTGATACGGCACGGGCTGCTTGCCGCATCAGACAGCAAGGATGCTTTGGCAGCAGCTGAGCCAGCGCTGGGCAGAGGGCAGGGGGGCGGAGCGAAGGCAGGCCAAACTGCTGCAGGGATGAAAATGCACACAGGAAACTCAGCGCAAAAGCAGCTGTAGCCAGCCGCGATGCCAGACGATTCCCTATTGCCATTTGCCGCGCAAGCATGCTTGGGTATCAAGTGGCAAATGGCTGTATAATCTGGCGTTTTTCATTTTTGCACTACACCCCCATGTCCAAAGCTCCTCGTATCGGCATGGTTTCGCTTGGCTGCCCCAAGGCTCAGAGCGATTCCGAACAGATTCTCACCCGCCTGCGCGCGGAAGGTTATGAAATTTCCTCCTCCTACGATGGCGCCGACCTGGTGGTGGTGAATACCTGTGGTTTCATCGATTCGGCCGTCACCGAATCGCTGGACGCCATTGGCGAAGCCCTGAGCGAAAACGGCAAGGTGATTGTCACCGGCTGTCTGGGCGCCAAGGATGGCGTGGTGCAGAGCGCACACCCCTCGGTGCTGGCGGTAACCGGCCCGCATGCCACCGACGAGGTGATGACGGCGGTGCACAACTACCTGCCCAAGCCGCACGACCCCTTTGTCGATCTGGTGCCGGATGTCGGCGTGCGCCTCACCCCCAAGCACTACGCTTACCTGAAGATTTCCGAAGGCTGTAATCACCGCTGCACCTTCTGCATCATCCCGTCCATGCGTGGTGATCTGGAAAGCCGCCCGGTACACGATGTACTGCGCGAAGCCGCCAGCCTGGCGCGTGCCGGTGTCAAGGAACTGCTGGTGATTTCGCAGGACACCTCGGCCTATGGCGTGGATGTCAAATACAAGCTGGGCTTCCATGATGGCCGCCCGGTGAAGACCCGCATGACCGAGCTGTGCGAAGAGCTGGGCAAGCACGGCATCTGGGTGCGCCTGCACTATGTTTACCCGTATCCGCATGTGGACGAAGTGATTCCGCTGATGCGTGACGGCAAGATCCTGCCTTACCTGGACATCCCCTTCCAGCATGCCAGCCAGAAAGTGCTGAAGCTGATGAAGCGACCGGCCAACAGCGACAATGTGCTGGCCCGTATCAAGAAATGGCGCGAGATCTGCCCGCAGTTGGTGATCCGCTCCACCTTCATCGTCGGCTTCCCCGGCGAAACCGAAGAAGACTTCGAAGAGCTGCTGCAATTCCTGCGCGAAGCCCAGCTGGACCGCGTCGGCTGTTTCACCTATTCCGCTGTCGAGGGCGCTACCGCCAATGACTTGCCCGATCAGGTGCCGGAAGAGGTGAAAGAAGCGCGCAAGGAACGCTTCATGGAAGTGCAGGCCGAAATCAGCGCCCGCAAGCTGGAAGCCCGCATTGGCCAGCGCCTGACCGTGCTGGTGGACGAAATCGACGACGAAGGCACGGCGATTTGCCGCAGCTATGCCGATGCGCCGGAAATCGACGGCCTGGTGTTTGTCGATGATGCGGTCGGCCTGGAAGCCGGCCAGTTTGTCGAAGTGGATATCGTTGATTGCAGCGAACACGACTTGTGGGGCGAACGCGTGTCTGCCTGATGTGCTAGGCGCTGCTCAGTAAAACGGTCTGCCGGTGGGCAGGCCGTTTTTCATGGTGCGGGGTGATTCAGTGGTGGTAGGCCGGCAGGCGCAAGGTAAAGCAGGCACCGCCGCTTTGCGGGCTGTCGGCGCTCAGTTGGCCGCCATGGCGCTCGACGATGCCATAGCTGATGGACAGGCCCAGCCCGGTGCCCTTGCCGATGGGCTTGGTGGTGAAGAAGGGGTCGAAAATCAGCGGTAATGCCTCTTCGCTGATGCCGGGGCCATTGTCTAGCAAGACCAGTTCCACCATGTCGCCGGCGCGTTCCAGTCGTAGCTGCAGCGTGGGCTGCGGGGTTTTCTCGATGGCATCGAAAGCATTCTGGATCAGGTTGACCAATACCTGCTGCAACTGGTTGGCCGAGCCGCACACCCAGGCAGGCTCATCCAGCCCGCTGCTGCTGACCTCGACCCGAAACGGCGCGGCCCGGCTGACCCAGTGCACGGCGCGCTGGGTGAGATCGGCCAGATCCACCCGCTGGCGGGTGTTTTCTTCCACGGCGGAAAAGCGCTTCAGTGCATCCACGATATGGCCGCTGCGCTCGGCGCCTTCCATCAGGCCGGCGCTGAGCGAGGGCAGGTCGGCCAGCAGGCGGTCGATTTTCAGCTCGATGCGCAGCGCCTGGTTGTCGCTGCTCAGGTCATGGGCGTGGATGGCATTGAGATAGCGGGTGAGCTTGCCGGCATAGCGCTGCATGGCGTGGGCATTGCCCAGGATAAAGCTGATGGGGTTGTTCAGCTCGTGCGCCACGCCAGCGACCAGCCGGCCGAGCGAGGCCATCTTTTCCGCCTGCACCAGCTGCGCCTGCGCTGATTTCAGTGCCTGATGCGCCGCTTGCAGCTGGGCATAGGCGCGCTTGAGTTCGCCAATCGGACGGCCCACAGCGACAAAGCCGCTGTAGCGGCCTTCACCGTCGTACAAGGGGCTGACATTCCAGGTGACCGGTACCGGCTCGCCCTGCTGCCGGGGCAGGGCGATTTCCACATCCTGCACATCGCTGCGACCTGCCGCCAGCAAGGTGGCGATCTGGCTGCGTGCCTGGCTGTCTTCCACCAGCTCGGCCAGTTCGCGGCCCACCAGCTCGCTTTCCGCGTGGCCGGTCAGCTGCAGCATGGCGCGGTTGACCTGGCGCACCTTGCCCACGGTATCGCACACCACCAGTACATCGGTCATGGCAGCCAGCACGCCTTCGGTAAAGTGATGGGCTTCTGCCAGTTCGCGGTGCTTGGTTTCCAGCGTTTCCTGCGAGGCCACCAGCTCGCTGTATACCTCGTCCATGCGCTGGATGACGTCGATCCAGGCGGCTTCGGCCAGCTCTTGTCCGGCAGCGGCCATGCTGTCATCCGGCAAGCAGACCGGCGCGTTCAGTGCGTGGTGCAGACCTGGCATGGATCGAAACTCCTGACAATGTGCTGAACCTGCAGGGCTTGCGGGTCGCTGGCATCCACGCCTTCCAGCGCTTTTTCCAGTGGGCCGGGCAGCTCCTTGCTGTCACGCGGTGAAAAATTCCAGGTGGTGGGGGCAATGATCTGGTAGCGGCTGATACGGCCGGCATCCAGGGTTACCCAGTGGCCCAGCATGCCGCGAGCGGCTTCGGTCAGGCCGATGGCGCTGTTGTGCACTGCGCTGGCCGGGCAGGGCTGCTGGAAGGGCTGTTCCAGCTCCAGTGCGGCCAGCCAGTGTTCCATCAGCGGCACGATGCGCGCCACCTCGGTCAGTCTGGCCACCACCCGGCTCAGTACATTGCCGCCGGCACTGGCCACCATCTCGCTGAGCAGTGGCTCGCCGCGCAGCAGGCCGCGCGCCAGTGCGCCGGTTTCTGCGGCAAGGCCAGCCACCCGTGGTGCCTTGCTCCAGCTATAGCCTTCGGCCTTGTCCGGCAGTGGCACGGTGTCGGTGTGCAACGGGGCGCTCGGGCCATCGCCGGCCAGCCAGCTGCTGTGGTTGTCTTCGCTGATCTGCTCCAGCGGCAGCGGCTGGCTGACGCCCTGTTGCCATAGCCCTGCCGGGCTCCAGGGGCCGTCCGGGCCGGCATAGGCGGCCGCCGCGATGAAGTGGTCGTAGCTGCGGCCCAGCTGGTGTAATTGCAGCTGCTCGGCAAGGTGCAGGAAATGGGCGAAATCTGCGGCTGCTGCCTGTGAGCGGTAGCGTTCCAGCGCTGCCTGGCTATCCAGTGCGGCAATGGCTTCCAGTGGCTGGCCAAAAGTGCGCTGCTCCAGAAAGCGGCGGAAGCTGCGCAGCCATTGTTGCAAGCGTACCCGCTCGGCGGCGCTGACCACCTTGGTCACCCCGCCCGGTTGCAGGCACAGGGTATGCGGCCAGTGGCCGGCCAGGCTGCCCATGAAGCGCATCAGGATGGCGCGTGCTTCCAGCATGGGAGCGACGGCGCTACCGGACTGGGCCTTGAAGCGGGCCAGGGTTTCACTGTGCCAGCCATGCTGCTGGTAGTCGGCACGGGCAAAGTCCGGCATGAAAAACAGGTAGAAATGGCTGAGGTGATCGGCAATGTTTTCCACCGCGTGGATCAGGTTCAGCACCCGCTGGCCATTGGCTGGCGGGCTGATGTCATACAGCTGCGACAGCGCATGCGCCGCCGCTACCGATTGCGATACCGAGCAGATGCCGCAAATGCGCGGCACGATGGCCAGCGCATCCAGCGGCTCGCGCCCCAGCAATATGCGTTCGAAGCCGCGAAACAGCGGTGCGGTGACGCGGGCGGCGCTGACCTTGCCATCGGCAAAGTCCAGGGTGATGTTGAGGTCGCCCTCGACACGGTTGAAGGGGCCAAGAATGCGACGGCTCATGCTTTGCCCTTTTTCGGTAGCGAGGGGGGAACAGTCAGGCGGTCCAGCACGGCATTCTGTCTGACCCGGGTTGGGGTGGCCGATTTGGACAGGGTGGACAGCGCGACAAACCAGGCCTTGGGCATGTCGGTGGGCAGGCCTACCGGGAAGCCGGCTACCTGCGGTGTGCTGAAGAAACCATGGCCGGGGTCGGCAAAGTCAGGCGCGGTGCAGTTGATGCAGGGGTAGCCGCCAGTCAGGCAGGAGCCTTCGCCATTCCAGCCACGGCTGTTGCAGTCGGCATGGGCCTGGGTGCCCTTGCAGCCGACATGCTCCATCAGGCAGCCCATCTGTCCCGGCGCGGTGGCGCTGGCCTTGAATTCGTAAAACTCGTTCTTGTCGCAGCCGTGGTGTACCAGCTTGTCGGCGTAAAAGCGCGGGCGGCCCAGCGGGTCGAGGTCGTTGGCTTGCAAGCTGTCGGCCGCCAGCAAGGCCAGGGTTTCCAGCACCCAGCCCGGATGGGTGGGACAGCCGGAAATATTTACTACCGGCAGGCCGCCGGCTGCGTGAAAGCCTCCACCCAGCAGGCCACCGGGATGACTGCCGGCATAGTCCAGCCCCACCGCACCGGTGAGATTGTCGCCGGCAGCGCTGATGCCGCCATAGGCAGCGCAAGTGCCCACGGCAATCACCTGGCCGGCGCGGCGGGCCAGCTGTTCGATCCGCGTGCTCATGCTTTGCCCGTCCGGCAGCAAATGGAAACGGCCGGCGGCGCCGGTCATCACCGAGCCTTCCAGGCAGAGCATGTCCAGCGGCTCGCTGCCATCAGCCAGCCGCTGCAGCAGTTGCATGGCTTCATCCAGGCTTTGTTCGGCAAAGCTCGGGTGCCAGATCAGCTCGATGCCGATGTCGGCCAGCGTGGTGAACAGGCTGGGGGCATCGGCATTCAGCAGCGACAGCGTACAGCCGCCGCAGCCACCGGATTGCAGCCACAGCAGGCGTTTATTTTTCGAGGCCATAGCGGGTCAGCTTGTTGCGCAGGCCGACGCGGGACAGGCCCAGCTCGGCGGCTGCGCGGGTCTTGTTCCAGCGCTGGCGGGTGAGGGTTTCGCGCAGGATCTGTTTTTCCAGCTCGTCCATGCGGGTTTTCAGGTCGCCGGGCAGGCCGGTGAGAAAAGCCAGCTCGGCGACTTGTTCTTCGGCAGCGGCTTGCAGCACTTCGGCGGACAGCAGTTCGGCACCCAGCAAGTCGTCGTCGCTCAGCACCAGCATGCGGTTGATCTCGTTGCGCAGCTGGCGCACATTGCCCGGCCAGCGGTAGTCCTGCAGGGCTTGCAGGGTGTCCTCGCCAAAGCGCGCGGCCGGACGCTGGTAGTGGTGGCGGGCTTCGTCCAGCAGGGCCTGGGCGATCAGCGGAATGTCCTGTGGCCGCTCGCGCAGCGGCGGCACGCTGACGGTAAAGGCCGACAGCCGGTAGTAGAGGTCTTCACGGAACTGCCCGGCGCGCACCAGCTCGGGCAGCAGCTTGTTGGTGGCCGATACCACGCGCACATTCACTTTCAGCGGGCGCGGGCTGCCCACCGGGCGGATTTCGCCTTCCTGCAGCACACGCAGCAGCTTGGCCTGGAAGGCGGGTGAGGTTTCGCCGATTTCATCCAGGAAAATGGTGCCGCCATCGGCTTGCTGAAACAGGCCGATGCGGTCCTGATAGGCACCGGTAAAGGCCCCGCGCTTGTGGCCGAACAGCTCGCTCTCCAGCAGCTGTTCTGGCATGGCGGCGCAGTTTTCCACCACGAAGGGACGGTCGCGGCGATGGCTGGCGTAGTGCAGGGCGCGCGCCAGCAATTCCTTGCCCACGCCGGATTCACCCTCGATCAGCACCGAGATGTCAAACGGCGACACCCGTGCCAGCAGCGCGCAGATCTTGCTCATGCTGCTGTCCGGCGCCCGCACGATATTGTCCATGGCCGAGCGTTCGCGCATCTGTTCGCGCTTGCTGTCCACCTTGACCTTGAGCCAGGGTTCGGAGGCTTTCAGCTCGATATTGAGCAGCTCGTTTTCCTGCTGCAGGCGAAACAGCTCCACCGCGCCCTGCACGGTCAGCAGCAGCGATTCCGGCCGCCAGGGCTTGAGCAGGTACTGGTAGATGCCGGCATCGTTGACGGCGGCGATGATGTCGGCGTTGTCGGTGTAGCCGGACAGGATGATGCGGATGACCTGCGGGCAGCGCTCGCGTACCTGTTTGAGGAATTCCACGCCGCTCATGTCCGGCATGCGCTGGTCGCTGACCACCACCTGGATGAATTCCGATTCCAGAATGGCCAGTGCTTCCGCGCCTCCCTGCGCGGTAAACAGGGTGAAGTCGTCTTCCAGCGTCCGTTCCAGTGCTTCCAGCGAGCGGATTTCGTCATCCACCAGCAAAATGGCGGGTTTTGCGCGCATTGTTCTTATCCCAGTCAAGCGTTGTTATTGTCTGTTCGCCCGGACTGTGTCGCCCGGGTCGGTGGCTGGCAGCCATGGCTGCTGCCGCTGTTTCAGCCTAGCAAATGCGTGGCAGCATTTCGCCGCTGAGCCAGTCCAGCAGCCGTTCGCCGCCAAAGTCGGTGGCTACCCGGACAAACTGGTGGGCATCGGCTACCACTTCGCCGATGATGGCCGCCTGCTGTCCCAGCGGGTGGGCTTGCAGGGCGGCTAGTGCCGCTGCCGCCTGTTCTGCCGGACAGATGGCGATCAGTTTACCCTCGTTGGCGATGTAAAGCGGGTCCAGTCCGAGAAATTCGCAGGCAGCACGCACGCTGGCCTGCACCGGAATGGCGTTTTCCTGCAGGCGCATGCCCACACCGGATTGCTGGGCGATTTCATTCAGCGTGGTGGCCAGTCCGCCACGGGTGGGGTCGCGCATCAGCCGCAGGCCGGGGCAGGCGGCCAGCAGCTCGGCGGCCAGGGTGTGCAGGGCGGCGCTGTCGGAGAGGATGGGGCTGGCAAAGCCCAGGCTCTCGCGTTGCGACATCACCGCCATGCCGTGGTCGCCCAGTGTGCCGGACAGCAGGATCACATCGCCGGGCCGGGCCTGGTCGCCGGACAGGTTTACCCCATCGGCCACCACGCCGACGCCGGTGGTGGAGATGAACACGCCGTCACCCTTGCCGCGTTCCACCACCTTGGTGTCGCCGGTGACAATGGCCACGCCGGCATCGCGGGCAGCGGCAGCCATGGAGCGCACGATGCGCGCCAGATCGGCCAGCGGCAGGCCTTCTTCCAGAATGAAACCAGCACTCAGATATAGCGGGGTGGCACCGCCCATGGCCAGATCATTCACCGTGCCATGCACCGCGAGGCTGCCGATGTCGCCGCCGGGAAAGAACAAGGGCGAGATGACATGGCTGTCGGTGGCGATGGCAATACGTGCGCCGGGCGGCGGCAGGATGGCCTGATCATTGCCCTGGGCCAGCCAGTCGTTGGCGAACTCGGCGGCAAACAGCTCGCTCACCAGCTGGGCCATGGCGCGGCCGCCGCTGCCGTGGGTCAGGTTGACCAGACCGTGCTTGAGGTCGAGCGGACGGGTGTAGGACTTGCTCATGCCGTGGCTCCTTGCACGAAGCGGCCATAGTGATAGTGGGCGGCGCAGGCGCCTTCGCTGGATACCATGCAGGAACCCAGCGGGTTGTCCGGCGTGCAGACGATGCCGAATACCTTGCAGTCCTGTGGCTGTTTCTGGCCGCGCAGGATGGCCGCGCACTCGCAGGCCTTGTGGTCCGCTACGTGGCGGTAGGGCAGGGTAAAGCGCAGCTCGGCGTCGAACTCGGCAAAATCGGGGTGAATGGCCAGCGCGGAGTGCGGCACCTGGCCCAGCCCGCGCCATTCAAAGCTATCGCGCAGTGTCATGGTCTGCGCCACCCGCTCGCGCGCCTTGTCATTGCCCTGAAGGGTAACCGCGCGGCTGAACTGGGTTTCCACCTCGGTACGCCCTGCATTGATCTGCTCCACCAGCATGGCCACCGCTTGCAGCACGTCCAGCGGCTCGAAGCCGGCAATCACCACCGGCTTGGCAAATTCTGTCGCCACGGCGGCATAGGGTGCGCTGCCGATGACGGTGCTGACATGCGAGGGGCCGATAAAGCCGTCCAGCTCCACCGCATCACCTGCCGCCAGCAGATGGCGCATGGCGGGTGGGGTGAGCACGTGATTGCAGAACACGCTGAAATTGGCCAGCTTTTCCTGGCGGGCCTGTAACAGCGCCAGCGCGGTGGGCGGGGTGGTGGTTTCAAAGCCGATGGCGAAAAACACCACCTGCTTGTGCGGATTGTCACGGGCGATCTGCAGCGCGTCCTTGGTGGAGTACACCATGCGCACATCGGCCCCTTTGGCGCGTGCCTGGTACAGGCTCATCTTGTTTGATGCAGGCACGCGCAGGGTGTCGCCATAGCTGCACAGGATGACATCCGGGCGCAGCGCCAGCTCGATGGCCGAATCCACCCGGCCGATGGGCAGCACGCACACCGGACAGCCTGGGCCGTGAATCAGCCGGATATTCTCCGGCAGCAGGCCGGTGAGTCCGTAGCGGGCAATGGCGTGGGTGTGGCCACCGCAGAATTCCATCAGCCGGTATTGCCGGCCCGGCTGCACCAGCGTGCGGATGTGGGCCGCCATGCCACGGGCGATGTCGCCACGGCGGAATTCGTCTACATATTTCATGCCTGCTCTCCTGCCGCCAGCTGGTCCATCAGGGCCAGGGTGCGGGCGGCTTCCTCGGCATCGAGTTTGCCGATGGCGTAACCGACATGCAGGATGACGTAATCGCCCTCCTGCGGAGCATCGATCAGGGCGACTGATACTTCGCGGCTGACGCCATCCATATCAACCACTGCCATGTCATCGGGCAGCAGTTGGCTGATTCTTACCGGCATGGCCAGGCACATGGTGTTTTCCTTATTGTTGCAGCAGGCGTTGTCTGGCTACCCAGGCTTGTCCCAGGCTGAGGCCGCCATCATTGGGTGGTAGCTGTTGTGCGGTATGGACTTGCAGCCCGGCATCACGCAGCTGCGGCAGCAGGCTGTTCAACAAGCGGCGGTTGGCACAGCAGCCGCCGGCCAGTACCAGCTGGCGGATGCCGGTGGTGCTGGCTGCGCGCCCGGCCCAGTCGGCCAGCGCCGCCGCCAGCGTGGCGTGCCACAGGCTGGCGATGGCGACCGGGTCGGACAATTGCAGCAGCTGGCGCGCCAGCGGGCTGAGGTCGAGCAGATTGGCCGGCGATACCTGCCAGCCTCCGGCCAGCGGAGCACAGTCGGCGGCCAGGGCTTCCAGTTTTTGCGCGGCCTCGCTTTCGAAACTTTGCAGCGGGCACAGCCCGGTAAGGCCGGCAATGGCATCGAACCAGCGGCCCATGCTGGTGGTGTCCGGGCAGTTGAGCCCGGTTTCCAGCTGGCGCAGCAGCAAGGGCAGGCCGGGCTGTTCGGCCAGATGCGGCGGCAGTGGCAAGTCCGGGCAATAGCGTTGCCATAGCCCCACCGCCATGCGCCATGGCTCACGCGCCGCCTTGTCGCCGCCGGGCAGCGGCAGCGGGCTGATGTGGCCCATGCGTTCGCAGCTGGCGCCTTCCAGCATCATCAGTTCGCCACCCCAGGCACCACCGTTCTTGCCCAGGCCGTAACCGTCCAGTGCCAGCCCCAGCAGAGGGCCATGCAGGCCGTGTTCGGCCATCACCGCTGCCAGGTGGGCATGGTGGTGTTGTACCGGCAGCAAGGGAATGTCCAGCCGCTGCGACCATTGCTGCGCCAGCTGGCTGGAGAAACTGTCCGGCTGCAAGTCGCAGGCGATGGCTTGCGGTGTGACGCCGGTGAGGTCGAGCAGATGCTGGGCGGTCTGTTCCAGCGATTCGCAACTGAGCGGGTGGTCCAGGTCGCCCACATGCTGCGATACAAAAGCCTGTGTGCCGCGCAATACGCTGACCGTGGTCTTGAGATAGGCACCCAGTGCCAGGACATCCGGACCGTCTGCGGCGAGCGTGAGCGGATCGGGCACAAAACCACGGGCACGGCGATAGAACAAGGGCTGACCAGCCTGCACCGCCAGCACGCTATCGTCGCAGCGGGTGACGATGTTGCGGTTGTGCAGCAGGAAGACATCGGCCACCTTGTTCAGCCGTTCGCGTGCTTCCTGATTGGTGGTGACGATGGGTTCGCCGGACAGGTTGGCGCTGGTCATCACCCAGATGCGTTCACAGGGCTGACGACGCCAGTCATGGCCCGCCGGACGGCCTAGCGCCTGGTAGAACAGCAGCCATTGCAGCGGAGTGTAAGGCAGCATCACGCCGATGCAGCCAATGCCGGGGGCAATATCCGGCAGCAGTTGGTCGGCACCGGCTTTTTTCTGCAGCAGCACAATGGGCCGCTCCGGGCGCAGCAGCCAGGCGGCTTCGGCCGGGCTGACTTCACAGAAGGCACGCACCGAGTCGATATTCAGTGCCATCACCGCCAGCGGCTTGCCGGGGCGGTGCTTGAGCTGGCGCAGCCGGGCCACGGCTTCGGCACTGGTGGCATCGCATACCAGGTGAAAACCACCCAGGCCCTTCATGGCAATGCTGCGGCCCATTTGCAGGATCTGCCAGGCGCCATGCACCGGGTCACCCTTCAGTGGCTGGCCGAAGCGGTCGGTCAGTTGCAGCTGCGGGCCACAGCTGGGACAGGCGGTGGGTTCGGCATGAAAGCGGCGGCTGTGCGGGCTCTGGTATTCGCTGCGGCACTCCGGGCACAGCAGGAAGGGCAGCATGCTGGTGTTGGCACGGTCGTAGGGCAGGCGATGGGTAACGGTGTAGCGCGGGCCGCAGTCGGTACAGTTGATGAAGGGGTAGCGATAGCGGCGGTCGCCGGGGGTGAACAACTCGTTCAGACAGGCCGGACAGGTGGCGCTGTCAGCCGGCAGCTGGGCGTGGGTGGTGCTGCCGCTGCTATCGCGGATTTCAAACGGCCCGGCCTCGGGCAGCGGGTCGAGCAGGCTTTGCTGCAGGCTGTCTATCTGCGCCAGCGGCGGCAGATCATGCTGCAGCTGGTGGCGAAAGGCGGCCAGCTGGCTGCTGCTGCCCTGCAGCTCGATGGTGACGCCTTCGCCGGTATTGTGCACAAAACCGGACAGGCCCTGAGCCTGCGCGGTACGCCAGACAAAGGGGCGAAAACCCACCCCTTGGACCCGGCCGCGCACAGTCAGGCGCAGTCTTTGTGTGGCCATGATTCAGCTTCGCTCCTGCAACTGCTGTTCCAGCGCGGCAATCTGCTGGCGCAGGCGCGCCACTTCGCGCTGTTTCACCAGCTGGGCATCGTTCATTTCCAGCAGCAGCCAGTCTATCCACAAGTCCATGCCGTCGCCGCTCTTGCTGGACAGCTGCAGCACCTTGATTTTCGGGTTGACGCGGCGGGCATTGGCGATGCACACATCCACGTCGAAATCGAGATGGCGCAGCAGGTCGATCTTGGTCAGCAGCATCACGTCGGCGGCGGCAAACATGTCGGGGTATTTCAGCGGCTTGTCCTCGCCCTCGGTCACCGACAGGATGGCCACCTTGTGTGCCTCGCCCAGGTCGAACGCCGCCGGGCACACCAGATTGCCGACGTTTTCGATCAGCAACAGGCTGTCGTCGGCCGGGTTCAGTTGTTCCAGCGCCTGGCCCACCATGTGGGCGTCCAGATGACAGCCCTTGCCGGTGTTGATCTGGATGGCCGGGGCGCCGGCAGCACGGATGCGTTCGGCATCGTTGCTGGTTTGCTGGTCGCCTTCCACCACGTATACCAGGGTGTCATGGCCCAGCTGGCGGATGGTTTCGGCCAGCAGAGTGGTTTTGCCGGAACCGGGGCTGGACACCAGATTCAGCGCAAAAATGCCACGGTCGCGCAGCCACTGGCGGTTTTGCGCGGCATAGCCATCGTTCTTGGACAAGATGTCCTGCTCGATCTTCACCATGCGTGCCTGGCTCAGCCCCGGCGCATGGGCATGCGCCGCGCCCTGACCGTAATGCAGCGCCGCGCCGCCCGCCTGCTGGCTGAGGGCTGGCTGGTGTTCTGCCGCCCGGCCTGCCGGGATTGCCGGTGCCGGGTGGGCATGGACATGATGCTGGTCGTGGTCGTGGTCGTGGTCGTGGTCGTGGGAATGGCCATGCTCGTGAGCATGCGCATGGTGCGAGCGATAGGGGAATTTCACGCCGCCGGGAGCCCGGCCTTCAATCTTCACATTGCCTTTGCTGCAGCCGCAAACGGTACACATTGCTGCCTCTCCTTGTTTTTTGTGCTGATGGCAGCGGCCGGTGGCCGCTTGCCGGTATTCATGGTGCGGGGCTTATTCCACTTCCAGTTCGCTGACGCGCATCTCGTCGCCGCCAGTCACTTGTACTTGATGCTTGCCACACAGCGGGCAGGCATCAAAGCGGGCGTGAATCGCCACGCTCTGGCTGCAGGCCAGACACCAGCCCGTGCCGGGCTGGCGCACAAAGTGAAAGCGCGCGCCGTCGGCCAGGGTGTCGCGGCTGACCACGTCCAGGCAGAACTCCAGCGCCTCGGCTTCCACCCCGGCCAGCTCGCCTATGCTCAGCCACACTTGCTTGACCCGCTGGAAGTCCTGCGTCTTGGCCTGGTCTTCCAGTAACTGGACGATGCCTTCGGCCAGTGACATTTCATGCATATTCCACATCCTTGCTAACGCTGTACGGCACACAGGGGTCGATCAGGCTGATCTGTCGCTGCCATTCTGCGGCAGTCGCGTCAGCCAGAAAACCCAGACTTACCCTGAGCACCCCTTCCGGGTGGGCGTGCCACAAGGTGGGTGGCACCACCCGGTAACGGCTGATGCGGCCGCTGGCATCCAGTGCCGCCAGATGCAGCAGCGGGCCGCGCGCGGTTTCCACCAGCGCCAGCGCACCATCGGCCAGGCTGGCAACGCTGCTGTGCAATAGCGCGCCATCCAGCCAGCGCGCCAGTTGCAGCAGCCGCGCCAGCAGCCGTGCCCGGGGTAGCTGCCCGGCAGCCAGCAGGCCGGCCAGCTGCGGTGCTTCGCGTGCCAGCGCTCCTACTTCCTGCGGCTGACCCTGCCATACCGGCCCGCCAGGGCGCAGCCAGTCGGCCAGCTGGCTGGCCAGGGTGGCGGCATCCAGGGCTGGCAGCAGCGCACAGCCCGGCAGCGGCTGATCCAGCATGCCCAGCCAGCGTGCCGGTGCCGTGGCACCCCGTTCCAGCCATGCCAGCCAGCCAGCCTCGCCGCCTTGCAGCCACTGGCCGCAGTCTTCGCCGTAAACAAAGTCTTCGGCCAGTGCGCGCAGGCTGGGCAGATCGCGGGCGGCGCGCCAGCGGGCCATCCAGGTGCTGGCTGCCGGGCTGCCATCAAAGCATTGCGACCAGTCCAGCAGCAGCTTGCGCAGCGTTTCGCGTACCGCTTCCAGCGTGATGCTGCGGTGCTGCTCCGGGCTGGCACTGACCGGCAAGCCGGCGGCCTGCTGCAGCACCAGTTGGGCGGCCAGGGTCTGGGCGCGGGCGCACAGGGCAAACAGCATGGGCGTGGTGTGCACCGCCTGTGCTGCGCTCTGGCCGATGAATACCCGCTCAGCCTCCAGCCGTGGCCAGCTTAGCGATACCGCCTGGCCCTTGTCCTTGTTCTGGCTCAGGACAATGTGAATCTGGTCGGCTTTCATCGGCCCAATCCAAACAGCCGCCGCCGCGACAGATCCGGCGCGGCGGCTTGCGGGGCGGGGAATAGCAGCCTCAGCACTTCCAGCGCGGTGGCGCGGGCGCTGTCCTGGTCGGCAAACTGCATCACCGGCGAAAACAGCGAGCACAGCCGGTAATCACCCAGCGCAGCTTCGTGGCCGGCCATGAAGGGCAGGGCATCGCCGGGCAGGGCGATCACGGTTTCGCCGGTCGGCGGCACGGCGGGCAGGCTGTCGGCCTCTGCCGGCAGCAGCAGCAGGTTCATGAACCAGGGCGTCAGCAGCACGCCGGCCCACAGCCGGCCTTGCGGGCCATCCCATTGCTGGAAGCCGATGGCCTCCACCTGCAGTGCCGGGTTGAGGATGGGAATGCCCTGCATGCGGGTGGCGGCGATGTCACGGAACAGCGCTTCCAGCTGCGCAGCCGGCGTTGCGGCAAAGGGCTGCGGGGACTGGCTCATGTCGGTTCGGCCAGTACCATGAACTGATCGCGGGCGCCGTCGCACTCCGGGCAGCGCCAGTGTTCCGGCAGGGCGGAGAACGGCGTACCGGGTGGAATCTGCCACACATCGTCGCCCAGAGCCGGGTCGTATACCCACCAGCAGATCTTGCATTCCATGCGCGCCGTGTCGCTCAGGCTGGCATCACGGCCCAGATAGGAGCCTTCAAAGCGGCCGTCCATCAGTATTCTCCCTGCAGCCACTGCCAGGCTTCCTGCAGGCGGTCCAGCGAGTCGGCCAGATCGTCGGTGGAGGCCAGCGCCACTTCCGGAATACGGGTGATTTCCAGGGTATCCAGCAAGATGGCGTTCATGCCGTTGAAGTACTGCACGCGCCAGACATTACGCAGCGAGGTGGCCATGACGCGGCATTTGCCGTAGCCACGCGAGAACACGCCGCTATTGCCCGGCCCCAGAATGGCATCCAGGCAGTCCATGTCCTGCGGGCTCATCGGCAGCAAGGAAAAGTTGATGATGTGGGCCTCGTCGCCGGGGTGTTGCATGGCGGCAGCGATCTCCGTCAGCACCGGCCCGGCATTCATCAATTGCGCGGGCAGGGTGGGGATGTCCAGCTGTGGCCGGCCAAAGGCTTGTGCCGCCTGCCATACGGCAGACGGAATCGGGCAGGCTTCGATGCGGTCGGCCAGCAGCTGGCCATCAGCGCTGCTTTCCAGTACACGCCAGACCCCGGCGAATACCGATTCCTGCATGTCCAGCTCGCGCCCATCCAGCAGCTTCACCCGACAGGACACCTCGCCTTCGCCCAGCAGCTGGTTGATCAACTGGCGGTTGGCGGTGTCAAGCTGGCTGATGTCCTGCACCGGGTAAGACTCGGCATCGCCCTGGTAACCTTGCAACTGGGTAATCAGCTCGGCAATCACCTGTTTGGCGGCATGCAGGTGTTCCACTTCTTCCGAGGTGGGCAGGGTGGGCTGGTCGAAGCTGTCGATCTCACGCGGTAACGGCATATAGGCCAGATCCGGGTCTTCCGGTTGCGAACCGGGGCCCAGGCCGACCACGGCGACGGGGAAGGGTTTGATGTTCATGCGCAACCTTTCTCGTTACTGGCACTGGTGACCGGAATGCCGACCGAAGGCGGGCGGCGGGTGGGGGCGGTCAGCTTGTCGGCAAAGGCATGCACGATGTCCGGCCAGTCTTGCAGGCCGGCGATGATGCCCACGTACTCGCCCTGGCGTAAAAACAGCAGGGCGGGGAATTTCAGGATGCCGTAGCGTTTGGCGATGGCCTGGCTGGCCGGCAGGTCGGCATAGGCCACACGGAAGGTGTCGGCGGGAAATTCGCGCAGCACTTCCGGCACGATCACCACATTGTCCAGTACCTCGGGATATTTCACCGGGTCGGCATTCAGCATCACGATCAGCTGGGGCGTGCTAGCGGCCAGGCTGTCCAGACCTGCGGCGTCGGTTTGCGTATAACCGGTGGCGGCCAGCCGCGCTAGCAGATTGTCTTGCGGGGTGGACATCAGAAAGTCTTCCTTTGTGCGTCGAATTGCGCTTGCAGATGCGGTGGCAGTTGCGGTTCGCGCTGATTGAGGTCGGCCAGGTGGATGTTCGGGTCGAATTGCCCGTTCATGGCGGCATCCAGCGCTGCCAGTGCGTCCAGAATGTCGGCCGCCTGTTGCGGGCTGAGCACTTCGCGTGCGGCGCCGGTAAATACCAGCAGCCAGTCGCCAGGCTGCACCTCGCCTACCAGCGACAGATCGACGCTTTGCCAGCGCTCGCCTTGGCGACAGTCAGCCACCAGTCCGTGGCAGCGCTCTACCTGCATGGGAAGGCCCAGGCACATCATTGTTCTCCCAGCACACGGCCATCGCCGATGCGACAGGCAGTGGCGGCGGATGGTCGTTCGTCTTCATAGCGCTGCATGTCGAGGCTGGCATGGTTCAGCCGCTCGCCATCCAGCCGTGGCGCCAGCGGCACGCCCCATTCCTGCAATTGCGCCACCGCCAGGCTGAGGGCCGGCTCTAGCCGGGCGCGTACCGGCTCGGTCAGGCTGCCGCCATAGTCTTCCAGCTGCACCGGCTGCACGCCGATCAGCACGATGCTGGCCGGCAGATTGCCCTTGAGGTCGGCCAGCGCCAGCACCTCGGAGAAGCCGGTCTGGTGCAGGCTCATTTTCTTGGCGGTGAGGTAGGCCGGCACTGCGTCGTCGCGGTACACCTTGAGCGTGCCCGGTTCCAGCCCGAAATCGATGGCATCGAACAGGATCAGCCGGTCGGCGGCTTCAACATAGGGCAAGAGCAGCAGCCCCTGGGTGCCGCCATCGACGACCTCGACATTGCCCGGCAGTTGATAGCGGGCATACAGCTGCTCGGCGGCACGGACGCCAAAGCCTTCGTCGGCCCAGAGCAGATTGCCCAGCCCCATGATGATGATGTTGTCGGTATGCATGCTGTGATGGCCCTGTAACGGAGTGGGTTACAGAACAAGATTCATGCCAGTGCTGGACTTGCCGGGAATATGTGTCGGATCAGGGGTTTGCCGCTTATTCCATACGCAATGCAAGGACATTTTCCTGGCAAATGGAAAGTAAAAGTGCAAACCATCTAACCGGTTGTGGTCAGGCAGGTGTGATGGATGGGTGTATTCCCGGAAATGGGCAAGGCCGATGCGGGAATGGCGGTCGGCTGGCGGCGAAAACCGCGTTGGGCATGCCACTGGTCAATGAAGGCTGCGGCAGTCCTGAACGCAGAGACAAGCACCTTGCCATTGGGGCTGGCGGCGCAGTAGATGACGATCAGATTGATGGTGCGGGACACGATATTTCCTCATGCAGGACATGAGGCAAATCGTAGGGAAAGTCAGGGTGTGGGCAGATTGGGAAGGGGTTCGGTACAGCTAGGTGGCGATGAGTGATATCTGAGATTGGTAGCCCGCTAAGCCATTGCATTTCCATGCAATATGGGTATTGCCATGGCAAGGCATGTAATCGGAAAGAGTCAGCTTTCGACCAGAAGCGGCCATTGCCTTGATACGAAGCCAAGGTCTCAAATTCGGCCTTAGCGGCCAGTCAGCGACACAACCAGTAACGACTGATTTACACAGAAATTCGGACAGGCCCATTCCTGAGCCTCATGAATTTGAGGCCGTGCTGAATATCGGACATGGCGATCATGCGCACCGCTTTGAGGTGACTTTCAGCGAAGATGAGCATGACCATGGGGCGCATACCCACCACGCCCTGCTCGAAGTTGGCCACCATGGCCAGCAGCATGTCGCGGCTGATCTCGAAGCGGCCCCAGCGCGGGTCAGTAAACGAACCCTCACGGGTTACCGTCACCCAGCTGCGCGGCTTGTCCGCCGGCGGGTCTGCCATGCCGGACAACAGCCGCACCACACGGCCAGGCTGCTGGGAAAGAAGAAAGTGTCGGGGTGTCTGCATTGCCTGCCTGCCACTAGCGCGCAGGAATCGCGCACGATGGCAGGCAGCTTAGGCGGGGGTGAAGCGTAGGATAAGGGGGGGGGACGAAGGGTTTGGCAGAGCCTACTTTTTGATGACGTGCTTTACGTCATCCAGTGCAGCACACTGCACAGTAGTACGCATTGATCATATACGCGTCCACTCTCCTCGTATCAACAGAGGAGCAAAAACTCATTCAAATTAAATAGCGCAAAATAAATAATCGAACCGAAAATTCCAGCACCTAGGCTTAGAATTCTACATTGACAATGAATTACCATCTGGATTTACCTCAGACACAGGAAGTAAATTGGCAAGCTTCTTTCCGACAGAAGGATGGCTAAGCATAGCCTGAATACCAACAATCAATGAATCTTTGTCATCACACCAAGTCTTGGCATCTGCGTATTTCAAACAAATCGGGTAGACCGTCGAAGGTTGCTCCCAATTAGCCAATAGGACTTCACCAAGAGACTTCCCATCACGATCAGCAGATGCATACAAGCCCAATTCCGAGTCTTCTACTGCAGTTGGCTGGCTTGTCATAGCAGACATGCTAGTCAACAGCCAGTGCCTCAAAGGGTGTGGCCTAACGGTGAACTTGACATGCACACCAAACGAATCAGAAAAATCTTGGCTCAAATCATCAATGACTGCCCTAATTTCTGATTTCAATTTTGAAACAACAAGTGCCTGTCCCATACCCTTCTTAGCGAATTCAGAAAATCGTGCCATTTTCACTTACCTTTTATTACAGCAAGGACTGGATAGTGATCAAATAATTTCCCACCATGCCGATCATATGCCGCATCTATCAACGCGTGATTAAAAATACAAACCGAATCATCATCGACTACCAATCCAGAACTACCAGAAACAAAAGCCGAAGAAAATATTATTTGATCATACATCATCCACCTTGCACCCCAGCCATTCTTATAAAAATAGCTACCATTCACGCCACCGCTTTTATTATAGCTGAAGTATCGCCAGAATGGATTATAGAATAATTTTGAGTTTCCCTCAACCAAAGAAAAATCTCTACTAGCACTAAGCGAACCCTGAATGCAACGCTCAAATGGCTCTGCATTATAATCACCCATCAGAATAACCAAAGATGCATCACCCTTGATGTCACGATCAATTGTATTAGCAATGGTCTCAGCGATTCTCTCTCTTGCACCATCATCCGGCTTTGCATAAATTCGACTTGGCCAATGAGACACAAAAAAATGCACAAGCAGATCATTTAAAATAAAATTTAATTGCTGCGCAGATTTATAAGTTCTACCTTCATAAATTTTAGTAAGATCAAACTTATCCACAAAATCAAACACACCATCCCTATAGACAAAAACCATGTCAAAATATAAATTTACACCCGCAGAATTGGACGCATCAATAATATTGAAACCCACGCCCAATTTTTTACGCAATACGTCATAATCTGCAACCGACACTTCAAGCAATGCAAGGAAGTCAAGTTCACAATCATTTAACAGAAAATCAACAATATTACAAAAATCATCCATGACTTTCTTTGCATGCTGTTTCTTTTTTCCTGGTGGATTCAAACCAGTATTCCACAACCCAATCTTCACATGCGAAGCCACAATAAATATCCGCCCCAGATTGACATTCAAAAGAACAAAATAGATCGCAAAAAATTAACTGAAAATCATAAAATTCATACAATATCATACCGTATGAATCATGCAATGTAGTGAGGAAGCAGTATTCAACAGAAATTTCCCAACACAGAACGCTGTCCCCGCCAACAACAAAGCCCGCTTGCGCGGGCTTTGTTTATTTGCTCTTGCCGAAGGTGGCGCGGCGTCGATATGCCGCCTGCTGCCGGGCATCGGATGCCATCTTGCCGGTCTTGCCACTGGGCTGGCTGCTGACATGGGTCTTGCCATGTACAGCGGTTTTCTTGCGGATGTTGAGCGACACCAGCTGGCGCAGTTCGTCCACCAGTCCCACTTCGGCAAAGCTCAGCTCGGCCTGTGGCTTTGTCGCCTGGTGGCGCTTGGCCAGTGCAGCGCGGATTTGCGCCGGGGACGATTTGGGCATGGAGGCCAGATCCACCACCTTGCCGCCTTGCGGATGCTGGGCCGGGGGTACGGCAGGCGTAGACGCAGCAGAACGGGCCGGCCGCTCCAGTACTTGTCTTGTCATACCACAATCCCCTTTTCTTCCAGATACTTAGTAAATATTCTGTCCGACCTGCTGCCGGGCGTCAAATCAAACTCCATATCGCCACCAAACCCCTCATGCAGCCACCAGGTCCGGCCCTCCTGCGTCTCCATCAAGTCCAGCACGTCCTGACAATGCTGCAATGTGCCAGGCAAACGCTGGAGCAGGCTGGCAGGGATGGCCATGTTGAAGCCCAATCTGGCCCAAGTATAGTAACCATTCAGCTTGCCACTGAAAGATCCATCGGCATACAGCGAGATGGCAGCAAAACCCAGTGCCTGCGCATGTTTTACCTGTAAGGCCAGGCTGGTGCTGGCAATCCCCTGCCGGTAGTTTTCCGGCTTGAGGACAAACATGTCCTTGTACAGGTAAAGCACCGCGTCACCCGTATCTGACTGGAAGATGACGGACACGGCCGGGGTTTCAAACAAGGGGTTCGCCACGGCGATTTCAACACCAATGTCACCAGCAGTCACCTCGACCTGGCTGCCATCCGGTGCGCCACCCAGGCGGATGTAGTCGGTGTCGGTAAAGGTCCGGCCATTAAACGCATAGTCTTGATCCGTGTGGACCTGCGCCTGCCCCGTAAATTGCGTTGCCATCTTTGCCATCGGCTATGTGATGACAAGATGATAAGGCAGCACGCTGCTGCTGGGCAGTGGCCGGTGGTATTCCCTCGGCCAAATCAGAAAAATCATGTGCTGCCGGTTTAGCAGATGTAGCGGGCAGCTCCCGCATTGGCATTGCCGTCATGCGGTTTGCCCTAGGGCGGGATAATCTGCGCCCACTCCCCATCCAACTGACAGAACTGGCTGAGCACCAGTGCCATGTCGGCAGGCCGGTGCAAGGGGCCGCGCACCGGGTAGCGTGTGGGCCAGGGGGGCTGCTGATGCTGCCTTCTGCCGCTGCGTGGGAGACGGCCAGCTGCATGAAAACGGCGTCGCGGCCGCTGAGCGTGCCGGTGTCCGGGTCCCAGTCAAACTGCAGTCCGGGGCCTGCGCCCAGTGCGGGCAGGTCAATGCAGGTCATAGTAGTAGAGCAGTCCCATTACCAGATCAAACATTTCTCTATCAGCTTGCACCATACGCTGCAAACGGGCCGGATTGCGACCCAGCACATCTTCCAGTGCTATGGTCATCACCTCCAGTGCGCCGTGGCGGCCACGGTAGGACAGGCCGTCACCCGCATATTCGCGGCCCTGGTAGGGATTGGTGTAGTGGTCTTCACAGGTGACTTCGTCACTGGCGTAGTTCAGCCCGGTCAGGTCTTTCAGACGGCGCAGCGGCTCGCCGGCAGTGCGTCGCTGCTGCAGCTGCTGGAAGTAGTCATCCAGCTGCGGCATTCTACCGGACAGGCGCAAGCCCTGATTTGTGCAATAAAGCCCCTATGGAGAGGTCTGCTTTGGGTCGTAAGCAGTCGAAATGGGGTAGAACTCCGACAGTCCGGTTTGGCCGATATGGGGGCTATGGGCCGATATGCTCTGGATTTCCGTTTTGTGTGGTTCGCCGATGTAGTAGAAGTAAAAATGACCGTTCGGGGCCATTCTTGCATTCAGAACAACGATACTTGCCCGGTATCTCTCAGCGGGACAAGGTCATCCTCCTTATCCAGAATCTCCTCAATCCTGCAATCACACAGTCGGTATTTGAGCACCAGCACCTTGTTGATGGTGGAGTTATGGCCCAGTTCCAGGCAATTGCTGTCGCCGTAGGCTTTTACCAGCTTGATGGTGGCACTCCGGCTGATCAGGTCGATGATGGTGCGGACGTTTTCTGGGACCAGGTGCAAGGCACGCCGCTATTGAATAAAAAGCCTTAAGCCAACAGCCCGCCTATCCATTAAATAGCCGGGCTGTTTTGCACGGGTGACTACGCGGGTTTAAGCCAGCAATTGCTGTTGTTGCTGCTGCAAACCCAGCAAGCCCTGCATCAAGTGCCTGCGGGAGGCATCAGACGGATGCAGGGCCAGCAAGGCCAATACGGCCTCCAGCGTCTGGGCCTGTTCCCGTAATGCCGATTCCAACTGGGCAAAGCTGCGTGCCAATTCCTGCACCGGGCTGCGCAGCGCGGCAAAGCTGTCCTGCTGAAGCATGGCTTGCAGCAGCACGATGTGTTGGCGCATCAAGGGCAAGACGGGTAGGGATGTTTGGTGTGTCATGCGCTGCGCCCTCCCGTTGGTTGGCATAGGGCAGAGGCGGCAAGCAAGTAAACAGGGAAAATCATGAATGGTCTCCTGGAATGTTTACCTGCCGCCCGACGCCAATCGGGGGTGGCAGGCACATGGCAGGATTGGCGTTACCGTTCCAGGAGCGGTGCCTCGTGAGAGGGTCCCACCATGGCCCGCCATAGAAGACGTGCAATGGTTACGGACGCGACAAAGCTTGGCCTTGTGCAAAGTCCGTCTGGAACGGGACGCCAATCCCGGTGCCGCTATTGAACAGCACGGAAGGGATTATCTAGTGCAGCGCCAGGGAAGGCAAGAAACATGGGGGTAAGGCGGGCGGTGGCAAGGCGGGTCATGGTGTACGGAGCGCGGGTCGTTGATGGCAACGCAGTGCAAGCTTGCGTCTGCTGTGACGCAAGGCTTAAACGCGACGTGCTTGCCTTAGCTGGCGGCGGGCCTGGGCCAGATCCCAGGCGCTTTGCAGTGCCATCCAGAACTGCGCATCCTGCCCGAACAAGCAGGCCAGCCGGATGGCGGTGTCCGGGCTGATACCACGCTTGCCAGCGATCAGCTCGTTCAGCCGCCGCCGCGAAATGCCCAGCCGGCGTGCGGCTTCGGTCTGGCTCAGTCCGGCCGGGGCCAGAAAGCGGCTATCCAGAAAGCGGCCGGGATGCAGCGGCGTGCGGGCACTGACGAGCGGGATGGTCATGGTGGCGGGCTGGGATGGTGTGTTGGGCTGAGCTGGTTTGCCGCCAGCGTGTGCTGGCGGCAGTTCGACAAATTCCACGGTTTGGTCAGGAAAATGAAAACGTCAGGGACAAGGCGCGCCGACGCAGACAGTACACTGAGTACGACAAGGAGGCGCAACGCAGTAGCTGACGTTTTCCTGGTCTAGTCCTTGAACATGCGGAAACCGCTGATCATGGTCGACACCATACTCTGCTTGGACATGATGTCCTCGCGGATCGCCGCATACACATGAATCATCACGAACAGGATGATGGACCACATGCCCAGCCGGTGCCAGTTGTGCACGGTGAGGCTATTGCCGCCAAAAGCGGAAATCACCCAGCCAAAAGCCTGATACGCCCAGCTCTTGGTGCCCAGGCCTTCGCCGTACAGGGCAAAACCGGAGAAGCACATGAATACCGCCACCCACAGGAAGGTGGCCATGGCGATCTGACCTACCGGGTTGTGGCCGATGTATTTCTTCGGGTAGCGCTCGATAAACAGATACCAGCGCACTTCAAAGAAAAATTCCTTCCACCAGCCCTTGTCCCACACTGGCACCAGAATGATCTCGCGCGCATGGTGATTGCCCACCAGCGCCCAGTACAGCCGGCCGATCAGGCCGATGGCCAGAATATAGCCAGCGGTGAAATGGGCAAAACGGATATAGCCCATGACGAAGTTGAAGGTCGCCTCACCCGGTACTGAAGGTAAGGGTTTGCCGATCAGATAGCCGGTGATCGACAGGGTGATGATGCACAGCACCGTCACCCAGTGCCACAGGCGCACCGGCGCCTCATACACATAGACGGATGTGACCTTGCGGCCCAGGCCCTGCGGGGCGTTGCCGTCGAAGCCGTAGCTTTTCATGCCGAATCTCCTGTTTTCCCGCCGAACCACCACGCTGCCGGACATCCCGGGAGTGATGCGCACCCCGGCCCGCGTGGTGGTCGATCAGGAAGTTCGCCCGTATGGCCTGCGGGGGGAGCGAGGCCATGCGGACTGGTCAATCGTCGCCTTGCCAGCCGTTCCGGGGGAATGGGCGGGCTGGTGTGGCGACGAACTCAACGTACTTTCACGCTTACCAGCTCGCCGCCGTCTTCGCCAATCACATGGGTGGAGCAGGCCAGGCAAGGGTCGAAGCTGTGCAGGGTGCGCAGGATTTCCAGCGGCTGATCCGGCACCGCCATCTTGGTGCCCATCAGCGAGGCCTCGTAAGCGCCGATCTGGCCCTTGGCGTCACGCGGGCCGGCGTTCCAGGTGGTAGGCACCACGCACTGGTAGCTGTCGATGCGGGTGTCGGCAATCTTCAGCCAGTGCCCCAGCGCACCACGCGGTGCTTCGGTAAAGCCCACGCCCTTGGCCGCTGCCGGCCAGCTGGCCGGGTCCCACTTCTCCACATTGGCGGTGGCGGTGTCGCCGTTCTTGATATTGCTGATGAGGCGGTCGAAGAAGTAGCGCATCTTGTTGGCGGCCCAGGACGACTCCAGCGCGCGCGCGGCGGTGCGGCCCAGGGTGGAGAACAGCGCTTCCTTGGGCGCGCCCAGCGTGTGCAGCAGCTTGTCGATCGGTTCCTTGAACTCCGGCTTGTTCTGGTGGTAGCCAATCAGGTAGCGCGCCAGCGGGCCTACTTCCATGGCGTGGCCCTTCCAGCGTGGCGACTTGATCCACGAGTACTTGGCCGATTCGTCCAGCTGCTCGATGCGGGTCTTGGTCCCTTTGTGATTGGCACCCAGCTCGAATTTGGGCGCGGTAATGCCATCGAAGGGGTGCAGGCCCTTGCTGTCGTCGCCATAGCTGTACCAGCTGTGGGTGACGAATTCCTGGATTTCATCCGGGGCGTACAGGTCGATCGGGTGGATTTCGTTGAACTTGCCATTGATGATGGCGCCACGCGGCAGCAGCAGGCTGCTTTCGCTGTAGTCGTTGGCATGGTCGGGGAAGTCACCGTAGGACATCACGCTCTGGCTGGAGAGACCGCCGCCGATGGCTGCCCAGTCCTTGTAGAAGCCGGCAATGGCGATCACGTCCGGGATATACACCTGCTCGCAGAAGGTGATGGTGCGGTCGATGATCTGCGATACCAGGTTCAGCCGCTCCATATTGATGGCACCGACTGCACCCACGTCATCGATATTGATGGCGCAGGGCATGCCGCCCACCAGCCAGTTGGGGTGGGGGTTCTTGCCGCCAAAAATGGTGTGGATCTTGACGATTTCCTTCTGGAAATCCAGCGCTTCCAGATAGTGGGCCACCGCCATCAGGTTGGCTTCCGGCGGCAGCTTCATCGCCGGGTGACCCCAGTAGCCATTGCGGAAGGGGCCGAGTTGGCCGGATTCGACAAAGCGCTTCAGCCGCGATTGCAGGTCACGGAAATAACCGGGGCTGGACATGGGCCAGTCGGAAATGCTCTGGGCCAGTTCGCTGGTTTTTTTCGGGTCGGCCTTCAGTGCCGATACCACGTCTACCCAGTCCAGCGCGTGCAGGTGGTAGAAGTGCACCAGGTGATCGTGCACATACAGCGCCGCCTGCATCAGGTTGCGGATCAGGTTGGCGTTTTCGGGAATCTTGATCTTGAGCGCGTCTTCCACAGCACGCACCGAGGTCAGTGCGTGGGTGCCGGTGCACACACCGCAGATGCGCTCGACAAAGGCCCAGGCATCGCGCGGGTCGCGGCCCTTGAGGATGACTTCCAGGCCACGCCACATGGTGCCGGTGGACACGGCATTGGTGATGATGTTGTTGCTGTCGATGTTCACTTCACAGCGCAGGTGGCCTTCGATCCGGGTGACCGGGTCCACCACCACGCGGCGGCCGCTATTGTCCAGGGTAAAACCTTGGGTCTGGTAGGACATCAGACGTTCTCCTCGTTCTTGTCTTTATTCTGCGCGGGGGCGGCGGCGTCCAGCGGTTGCAGGTCCTGCTTCTTCAGCATGGTGCTCTTGATGGCGCTGACCGCAGCATGGGCGGCAATGGCTGCGCCGGCGGTGCCGGCCACGGTAAAGCCGATCTTGTCGGCATTGGCTTCCACGCCGAATTGCGGAATGGAGGTGACGCGGTCGTAGAAGGAGCCCTTGTCCCAGAAGCCTTCTTCCGAACAGCCGATACAGCCATGGCCGGACTGGATGGGGAAGGACACGCCGTCGTTCCAGCGCACGGTGGAGCAGGCGTTATAGGTGGTGGGGCCTTTGCAGCCCATCTTGTACAGGCAGTAGCCCTTGCGCGCGCCATCGTCGTCCCAGCTCTCGACAAACTGACCAGCGTCAAAGTGTGGGCGGCGATAGCATTTATCATGTATGCGCTGGCCGTAGAACATCTTGGGCCGGCCCTGGCGGTCCAGCTCGGGAATCTTGTCGAAGGTCACCATATAGGTGATGACGGCAGCCATGACTTCCGGAATCGGCGGGCAGCCCGGTACCTTGATCACCGGCTTGTCCAGAATCACCTGGTGTACCGGCGTGGCGCGGGTGGGGTTGGGTTTGGCAGCCTGCACGCAGCCCCAGCTGGCACAGGAGCCCCAGGCGATCAGCGCCTTGGCGTCGGCGGAGACGCGCTTGAGTTTTTCCACGAAGGGTTCGCCACCGGGGAAGCAGAACATGCCATCTTCATTGAGCGGCGGGTTGCCTTCCACGGCGACAATGTAATTGCCTTTGTGGTTCTTGATCAGGTCGTCCAGGATGGCTTCGGCCTGATGCCCGGCGGCAGCCATGATGGTGTCGTCGTAATCCAGCGAGATCAGCGACAGGATGGCGTCCTTGGCCAGCGGGTGGGCCGAGCGGATGAAAGACTCGGTACAGCAGGTGCACTCCAGACCATGCAGCCAGATGACCGGCACGCGCGGCTTAGTTTCCAGTGCGTAGGCAATGCGGGGGACAAAGGCTGAGCCCAGGCCCAGCGAGGTGGCGGTCAGGCTGCAGAACTTAAGAAAGCTGCGCCGAGTCACGCCCTGGCGACGCATGGCTTGATAGAAAGTCTCCATGTGTTTACGCTCCTCCCTGCCATGCATATGGCATTCGATGTGTTTTCTTGTTGTGCCGGATCTGCGTTGTTAGTGGTCTGTCCGGACAGGCTGGCGGTGTTGCAACCTGACCAACGCTTTCAATATCCGTGCCAGCACGGCGGCATGAAAAAATGTCGACAAAACAGCGGTTTGGCAGGAGGGTGTTGCTGGGGAGGTGCAAACTTGCTTTGCAGTTTGCCGGCAAAGTGGAAAAATGGCGCAGTACGCAAAATGCATTAAATGCTGCGGGTTGCCCTTTAGATGTTAAGTAATAAATGTATAATGCCGTGGTTGTGAATGCTAAATTGCTTACAGGTGTCCGATGATGTCCCCGCTGATGCAGCCCATAGAGCAGATTGCCTCGACTGATATCCTCAGTTGCACACCGGAGACGCTGATCCACGAGGCGGCCAGCCTGATGGTGCAGTCCGGTTGCGGCTCCATCGTGGTGTTTGCTGCACCAGGTCAGGCCGTGGGCATCTGGACAGAAACCGATGCGCTGGCGGTGGATCTGGAAGACGCGGCGGCACGCTGCCGCCCCATCAGCCAGGTGATGAGCCAGCCGGTGGTGACGCTGGCGCACCATCTGAGCGTGCACGATGTGCTGGGACAATTCCGCAGCAAGGGTATCCGCCATGCGCTGGTGGAGAAGGAAGGGGCGATTGTCGGCCTGGTGTCGCTGTCGGACGTGGTGCTGTGCCAGGGTACCGAAGCCTTTCTCGGGCTGAAGCGGCTGGATGGCATACTGGCGCCGCCGGCGGTCATCTTGCAGGCCGACGACAATCTTTCTGCCGCGCTCTCCAGCATGCGCGAACAGCAGCTGACGGCAGTGGGGGTACAGTTTGCCGATGGCAGTTACGGCATTCTCACCCAGCGCGATGTTGTCGGCATGGTGGCTGCCGGGCAGGGTGATGTGGAGCTGGGCAGCATCTGTACCCGGCCGGTCATCGGCGTGGCCAGCAGCAGCAGCCTGCTTCAGGCGCGACGGGTGATCCTGCAGCACCAGATCCGCCATCTGGCGGTCTTCGATGCCGAGCACAAGCTGGTGCATATCATCGGTTTTCGCGAAATCATCCAGAGCATAGAACACGAATTCCTGCTGGAACTGCATGGCGCGCTGCGCGAACGTGACGAGGCCTTGTTGCAGTCACGCCAGAGCCTGCTGCTGGCGGACAAGGTGTTCGAAGCCACCATGGAAGGCATTGTCATCACCGATGGCAATGGCTTCATCCAGTCGGTCAATCCGGCGTTCAGCCGCATCACCGGCTACGCGCGCGAGGAAGCCATCGGCAAGACGCCGGCCTTGCTCAAGTCCGGCAAGCAGTCCCCCGAATTCTACGAATACCTGTGGCGCTGCCTGCGCCACGACGGTTTCTGGCAGGGCGAGGTGGTGAACCGGCGCAAGAACGGCCTGCTGTACACCGAACACCTGAGCATTACCGCCATCCGCGACGAACTCGGCGAGTGCCTGCATTATGTGGCGGTGTTTTCCGACATCACCCAGCGCAAGCAGGCCGAGGAACGGCTGCATTTCCTGGCCAACCACGATGCGCTGACCGGCCTGCCCAACCGCACGCTGTTCATCGAAAAGCTGCAGTCCGCAGTGGAGCAGGCGCGGCAGTTTGATCGCCGTTTTGCCTTGCTGTTCATCGATCTGGACCGTTTCAAGATGGTGAACGACACCCTGGGCCACCATGCCGGTGACGAGCTGCTGATGCGTATAGCCAGCGAGTTGCAGCGCATCGTGCCCAATCTGTCCACCGTGTCCCGCCTGTCGGGCGACGAATTCACCGTGCTGCTGGAAAACGTGGTGACGGTGCAGCAAGTGGCCAGCCGGGCGCAGAGCATCCTGGATGCCATTTCGGCCGAGTCCACCGTGGCCGGGCAGGGCGTGTTCATTTCCGCCAGCATCGGCATCAGCATGTTCCCGGAAGACGGCGCCATGGCCGATGCCCTGCTGGTGAATGCCGACACCGCCATGTACCGGGCCAAGGAACGCGGCAAGAACAATTTCCAGTTCTACACCGCCGACATGAATGCCCGCGCCATCGAGCGCCTGAAAATGGAATACAGCCTGCACCGCGCACTGGCGCAGGACGAGCTGGACGTGTGGTATCAGCCCAAGGTGGAGCTGGCTTCCGGCCGCATCATCGGTGCCGAAGCGCTGCTGCGCTGGCACCATCCCGACATGGGGCTGATTTCGCCAGGCCAGTTCATTCCGATAGCCGAGGAAAGCTCGCTGATCACCAGCATGGGCGACTGGGTGCTGGATACCACCTGCGCCGCCATCCGCCGCTGGCGCGATGCCGGCCTGCTGCAAGGGCGCATTGCGGTCAATGTATCCGGCCGCCAGCTGAAGTATTCCAGCATCGTCGATAGCGTGGCGCAGGCGCTGGAACGCCATGGCCTGCCCAGCAGTGCGCTGGAGCTGGAAATCACCGAAAGCGTGGCGATGGATGAAGACAGCGGCATGGTCGAGGTGCTGCATCGCCTGCAGGCGCTGGGCATTTATCTGTCCATCGACGATTTCGGCACCGGCTATTCCAGCCTGTCCTATCTCAAGCGGCTGCCGGTGCGCGGCCTGAAAATCGATCAGAGCTTCATCATGGACCTGCACCAGGACCGCGACGATGCCGCCATTACCCAGGCCATCATCTCGATTGCCCGCAGCCTGGGGCTGGAACTGGTAGCCGAAGGGGTGGAGCTGGAAGAACAGCGCCGCTTCCTGCTGGAGCAGGGCTGTGACTGCGGTCAGGGCTATCTGTTCAGCCGACCGGTGCCGGCCGCCGAGTTCGAGGCTTTGCTGCGGCAGCAGCCGCGCTGAACGCCGGGTGGCAGCGCGGCTTGTCGCTGCTGCCTGCACTGCATTATGCTGGGCAGATGCCCAGAACCCGCTCCCCCAGTCCGGAAGTCACGCCCGCCACGCCACTGTTCTGGCGCGACCCACAACTGCCTTTTCTGGAGGTCCGCAGCGTGCCGGATGGCCGGCAGGTGTGCTATGCCCGCCATTCGCACGAGCATTTTTCCATCGGTGCCATTACCAGCGGCAGCAGCACTTACCTGAGCCTGCAAGACCGCTACCGCGTGGGCCGTGGCAGCGTGGTGCTGATGAATCCGGGTGATGTCCACGCCTGCAATCCCATTGCCGATCAGCCCTGGTCGTATCACATGCTGTATGTCGACACGCCCTGGCTGGCCGGGCTGCAAGCCGAGCTGGGGCTAAGTGCCAATCAGGATTTTCATTACTTTGGGCTCAGGCTGAGCGAGGATGCCCAGCTGTATCATGGCCTGCTGCAACTGGTGGCCACCTGCCATTCTGCTGCCGGCGGCCAGTTGGGCCGGCAGCAAATGGCCACCGCCTTTTTCACCGCCCTGCAGCAGCCACGGCCAGCAGAGCGCCGCACGGAAGTAACACATCCGCGCCTGCAACTGGCGGCCGACTATATCAACGACCATTACGCCGACGACATCAGCCTGCAGGCGATCTGCAGCGCCTCCGCCTTGTCCTCGTCCTACCTGATCCGTGCTTTCCGCCAGCGCTATCACATGACGCCGCACGAATACCTGCTCAACCGGCGTATCCAGCGTGGCAAAAGCCTGTTGCGCAGCGGCCAGCCCATTGCCCAAGTGGCGCAGGCGCTGGGCTTTGCCGACCAGGCACATTTCCAGCGCACCTTCAAGCGGCTGGTGGCGGCCACGCCCGGTCAGTACTGCCGCAGCGTGGGCTGAATCATTCCAGCAGCAGATAGAGCGCGCTGCCCGCCAGCAGCAGCGCCAGCAAGCGGTTGAACAGCCGCATGCGTGGCGGATGGCGCAGCAGCCCTTGCAAGCGCGCCCCGGCCCAGGCCCAGCAGGCAATCGACAGGTAGCAGACGACAAAATAGATGGCGGCAAACTGCCATACCAACAGCGCTTCGCCATGGCTGACAAAGGCCCCCATGCCGGCCAGCGAAGCCAGCCAGGCCTTGGGGTTCAGCCATTGCATCAGTGCGCCGTAGAGAAACGACGGCTGCCGCTGCTGCACACCCAGTTCGCCACTGGCGCGGGCGAGTTGCCAGGCGAGGTAAAGCAGAAAGCCCACCCCGGCATACTGGATAAAGCGGCTGGCCTGTGGCGCACCCGCCAGTAGCCCGGCCAGCCCCAGGCCGGTGAGCAGGAATAACAAGGTAAAGCCGATGGTGGCACCACTGACATGGCGCAGGCTGGGCCAAAAGCCGTGGCTGACTCCGCAGCCGAAAGCCACGATATTGACCGGGCCGGGCGAAATGGAAGCCGCCAGCGCAAAAGCGGCCATGGACAGGAAAAGCTGCATGGGAATCCTCAGAAAGTGGGCAGGACCCTGAAGATAAAGTCGCAGCAGAAACGGGTATTGAACAAAATGACCCTGTCAGTCCGGTGACCGGCACAAAAAAACAGCAGGCAGCAGGCTAGGACGGATCGCTGGATTGCCTGCTGGCTGAGCCGGCCACTACGCAAGTACTGGCAGTGCTGCAGGTGGCCGGTGCTTCAGTCTTGCGGCGGCGCGGCCGGCAGGGTTTTCTGCTTCAGTTGCAGCAGGGTATCGCGTATCAGTGCGCAAAAGGCTTCCTTGCTGTCCAGATGCTGCAGGCTGCGGCCGATGGCGATATCGACAAAAAACGGCACCGGCAACCATTGGCCGCGTCCCATGGCCCGGCCCAGACCATGCAGGTAGACCGGCACCACCGGGATGTCGGGGAAGTCGCGCAGCAGATACCAGATGCCGGATTTGATGTCAGACAAGGCCTCCGGCTCTCCACGGGTGCCTTCCGGAAACAGCACCAGGATGTCGCCGTTGTGCAGGGCTTCCCGGCAGTCGGCCAGCGGGTCGCGGCGCATGCCGCCACGCACCACCGGGATGATGCCCACCACATTGGTGGCGAACCAGGCCATCCAGCGGTTTTTCAGGAAGTAATCAGCCGCAGCGGCAGGGCGCACGCGCGGAATCAGCCCCAGGGGAAACAGGCTGTATAGCGCCAGGATGTCCAGATGGCTGTTGTGGTTGGCAATGACAATGGCTGGCCCGCTGTCAGGCAGCCGCTCCTGATGGCGCACCGTTACCCCCAGCCACAGCCGTACCACCGGCCGTGCCAACAGCATGACAAAAAGTATGCGCAGCAGATTTTTCATGGCCAGCCTAGAAATACAGGTAATGCACGTAGTGGAAGAACAGCGGCGCGGTATAGGTGAGCGAATCCAGCCGGTCCAGAATGCCGCCGTGGCCTGGCAGCAGCCGGCCTGAGTCTTTCACGCCGATGTCGCGTTTCACCGCCGAGATGACAATGTCGCCGATGAAGCCCATGGTGCCAATCAGCAAGCCTGCCAGGGTGGCATGCAGCGGGCTGAACGGTGTCAGCAAGGGGCCGAGCAGCCAGCCGAGGAAGCCGGTGGTGAGTACGCCGCCGACAAAGCCCTCCAGTGTTTTGTTGGGCGATACCTTGGGGGCAATCTTGCGTTTGCCGAAGGACTTGCCCCACAGGTATTGCGCCACATCGTTCAGCTGGGTGAGGGTCACCAGATAGAACAACATCATCGCCCCCTGTTCCGGTACGCCGATGCCGGTGAGTTGCGGCAGGGTGAGCACGGCTGCCATGTGGCTGAGGCAGAACACGCTGATCATCAGGCCCCATTGCAGCGAAGCTGCCGCCTTGAGAAAGCCCTGAGTCTCACCGATCAGCACCATGCGCATGGGCAGGAACAGGAAGATGTAGACCGGGATGAAAATGATGAACATGCCGTACCAGTGGATGCCCAGCCAGTAGTACTGCAGGGGAATGCTCAGATAGGCCCAGAACAGCACCACATGGTCGGCAGTACGCGTGGCGCACAGCGTGAGGTATTCCTTGAGCGCCAGAAAGCTGATCAGGGCAAACACCACCAGTGCGATGGGAATATTGCCCAGGATGGTGAGCGAGAAACAGCCCACAATCCACCACCAGGTCTTGATGCGCAGCTTCAGCTCCAGCCAGTTTTTTTCAGGTTTGCGCGTTTCCAGCAGGCGGATGGTGATGCTGGCCAGCACCAGCAGGAGGAACACGCCGCCCAGTGCCCAGAGCAGGGGGGGCGGCAATAGCAGCTTAAACATGGTGGCTTTCTTTCAGTATGGCGCGGGCGCGATTGAACACGGTCAGCAGCATCAGCAGCGCGCTGCCGCCGAACAGCCAGTCGGCATAGCCGGCGCTGGCCGGTGCGATGACCAGCAACAAAGCAAAGCCACCGTACCAGAAGGCGCGGTCGCTCTTGCCCATGGGCCCGTCGTAACGCCGTGCGCTGCCCAGGCTGGGCCCCAGTACGCCGACAAACTCGGTCAGCACTGCCAGCAGGACCGCCAGTACCACCAGTGCCGGGTGGCTGGTCAGGGTGCAGAAGGGCAGGTACAGCGCGGCATCGGATACTACATCGCCCACTTCATTCAGGATGCCGCCCAGGCGTGATTGCTGGCCGAACTCGCGGGCCAGCATGCCATCGATGGCATTCAGGGCCATGCGTAGCAACAGAAACAGCGGTAGCAGCAGCCAGGGCAGGATGTGGCTTGCTGCCAGCCACAGCCAGGTGCCATAGGCCAGTGAGGCCAGCATGGCGGCGAGGGTGACCTGGTTGGCGGTAATGCCGGCACCAGCCAGTGAACGCAGCAGGGGGCGGAGCAGATTCTGAAAGCGGGATTTTAGGTCGTAGATGCTTGGCATGGTGGTGAGGCCGCGCCAGTGGCTGGCGCAGCTTGCTTGACGATGGAATATTAATTGAGATGGCATTCTGCCTAGCGCAGTGGCGATGAGCAAATGATCGCGGCTGATTGTGGTTATTACTTAAGTAAAAATATCTAAATAGTAGCGGCTTGCACAAGCGGCGGTGTCGTGCGCTGGTTTGAACCTTCTGTGCATGTCAGCTGAATTGGCGCGATGGCCTGGGGGAGGAACTGGCGCTGAGGTGATGCGGGAGGCGGATTGCGGCCGGGTGGCAGAATTGAAAATGCCGTTCACTGCAACAGTGAACGGCATTGGGTGTCCGGTGGGACTTGCACCGGGCAGGCCCGGCGAGGAAGCGGCTTAGCCGCCGATCTTGTCCTTGCCGCCAAAATAGGGGCGCAGGGCGGTGGGGATGGTCACGCTGCCATCGGCGTTCTGGTAGTTTTCCAGTACCGCCACCAGGGTGCGACCCACGGCCAGGCCGGAACCATTCAGCGTGTGCACCAGCTGGTTCTTGCCGTTTTCGTCCTTGAAACGGGCCAGCATGCGCCGCGACTGGAAGGCTTCGCAATTGGAGCAGCTGGAGATTTCGCGGTAGGTGTTCTGCGCCGGCAGCCATACCTCGATATCGTAGGTTTTGGCGGCGCCAAAGCCCATGTCGCCGGTACACAGGGTAATCACGCGATAGGGCAGTTCCAGCGCCTTGAGGATGTTCTCGGCGTGGCCGACCATTTCTTCCAGTGCCGCATAGGAGTGGTCCGGGTGCTCGATACGCACCATTTCCACCTTGTCGAACTGATGCTGGCGGATCATGCCACGGGTGTCACGGCCATAGCTGCCGGCTTCGGAGCGGAAGCAGGGCGAGTGAGCGGTAAGCTTGAGCGGCAGCTCTTCCATTTTCAGGATGCTGTTGCTCACGGTATTGGTCAGGGTGATTTCCGAAGTGGAGATCAGGTACTGGTCTACCGTGCCTTCTTCGCCGCCCTTGGTCACCTTGAACATGTCTTCGGCAAACTTCGGCAGCTGGCCGGTGCCCAGCAAGGCGCTGTCGTTGACGATGTAGGGGGTGTAGTGCTCGGTATAACCGTGCTCGCCGGTGTGGGTATTGAGCATGAACTGCGCCAGCGCGCGGTGCAGGCGGGCGATATCACCCTTCAGCACGGTGAAGCGGGCGCCGGACAGCTTGGCACCGGTGTCGAAATCCAGGCCCAGCGGGGTGCCGATGTCGACGTGGTCTTTCACTTCGAAGTCGAACTGGCGCGGCACGCCGACGCGGCGCACTTCCACATTGTCATTCTCGTCCTTGCCCACCGGAACGGATTCGTGCGGCAGGTTGGGAATGCTCATCAGCAGGGCATCCATCTTGGCCTGTACCGCTTCGAAGGCGGCTTCGGCGGCTTTCAGTTCATCGCCCAGGTTGGCTACTTCGGCCATGATGGCGGACACATCCTCGCCCTTGCGCTTGGCTTCGCCAATTTGCTTGGAGGTGGCATTGCGGCGCGATTGCAGTTCCTGCATGCGGGTTTGCAGCGCCTTGCGGTCGGCTTCCATATTGGCGAAAGCGGCGGTGTCCAGAGTGTAGCCACGGCTGGCCAGGCGGGCAGCGACGGCGTCCAGGTCGTTACGGAGCGATTGAATGTCTAGCATGGAAAATCCTGATGGTATTTAAATGTCTTGCTGGTAGCGGGCTGTTTTAACAGCATCAGCCCCTTACTGAATCCTGCATGCGGAGGGGAGCAACCGCGGTTGCTGCTGCACTGTCTGCCTGTGGCTTGCAGCAGCAACTTGTTCTGTAAAGCGCAAGTGTAACGGCAAGCGGCTGGCTTTGTCCTGCCCCTTGCTGGCAAAAACAGCATTATAAGCAATGCTGGCGGGCTTGTAGATGTTGGCAGGCGACGTCCTGGGCAGTTGTGGCCGACGCAGCTCTGGCATGGATCAGCCCTTGGCTGCTGTGCCAGCTTTATTTCTTGCCAGCCTCTTCATCCCACTTCTTCAGCTGAGCAAGCTTGTCACCGATCTTGATTTCCAGCCCGCGCGCTACTGGCTGATACCAGCCAGGCTCGGGCATATCGTCCGGCAGATAGCTTTCGCCGGCGGCGTAGGCATTGGGTTCGTCATGGGCATAGCGGTATTCGTGGCCATAGCCCAGCTCTTTCATCAGCTTGGTGGGAGCATTGCGCAGGTGCACCGGCACCGGGCGGCTCTTGTCCTGCTTCACGAAGGCGCGGGCCTGGTTGTAAGCCATGTAGCCGGCATTGCTCTTGGCCGCCACCGCCAGGTAAATGGCGGCCTGCGCCAGTGCCAGTTCGCCTTCCGGGCTACCCAGCCGTTCGTAGGTGGTGGCGGCATCATTGCAGATCTGCATGGCGCGCGGGTCGGCCAGGCCGATGTCTTCCCAGGCCATGCGCACCAGGCGGCGGGCCAGATAGCGCGGGTCGGCGCCGCCATCCAGCATGCGGGTGAGCCAGTACAGTGCGGCATCCGGGTTGGAGCCGCGTACTGATTTGTGCAGGGCGGAAATCTGGTCGTAGAAGGCATCGCCGCCTTTGTCGAAGCGGCGGGCGTTGACGCTGAGCACCTCGGCCAGAAAGTCCTGGGTGATCTGGCCGGTTTTACGCGCCAGCGCGGCGGTGCGGGTTTGCTCCAGCAGATTGAGAAAGCGCCGTGCATCGCCATCGGCATAGCCGGTGAGGGCGGCGATGGCTTGTTCGTCAAATTCCAGCCCGTCCAGTGCGCCCTTGTCGCAGGCGCGGCGGAACAGCTGTTGCAGCTCGGCTTCGTCCAGGCTGTTCAGCACATAGACCTGGGCGCGCGACAGCAGGGCGGAGTTCACCTCGAACGAGGGGTTTTCCGTGGTAGCACCAATAAAGGTGAGCAGGCCGGATTCGACAAAGGGCAAAAAGGCATCCTGCTGGCTTTTGTTGAAGCGGTGCACCTCGTCGACAAACAGGATGGTATGGCGGCCGGAGCGTTGCAGCGCAGCATGGGCTTGTTCCACTGCGTCACGGATGTCTTTGACCCCGGAGAATACTGCGGACAGCGGGATGAATTCGGCATCGAAACTGCCGGCCAGGATGCGTGCCAGCGTGGTTTTGCCCACGCCGGGCGGGCCCCACAGAATCATCGAATGCAAGGTGCCGGACTCCACCGCCAGCCGCAGCGGCTTGCCGGGGCCGATCAGGTGCTGCTGGCCGATGACCTCGTCGAGCGTGGCCGGACGCAGTGCTTCAGCCAGCGGTTTTTTCGCTTCCTGGGCAAACAGATCATTCATGGCGGCTAATACGGCTGGAGAAACGGCCTGCTAGTATATCAGCTGTGCTGCGGCCTCCGCAGTGTCTGGCAAAGGGAGTGGAGATGAAACCGCGGATGGCTTGGCTATTGCTGGCCTTGGCACTACCGGCGGCGGGAGGGCCATTGCGCGACTGGCTGCAGCAAGGTGCGGCCAGCCACGATGCGCTGGGCGAAGATGAGGCTGTCAGCAAACTTGGCTTGCCGCCCGGGGTGCGCCGCTTGGCCGACCTGTCTTATGGCCGTGATGTGCGCCAGCGGCTGGATGTCTACCTGCCGGCTAAGGCCGGACATGATCGCCCCTTGCTGGTGATGGTGCATGGCGGGGCGTGGCGGCTGGGCAGCAAGCAGGCGGCTAGTATGGTGGATAACAAGCTGGCACGCTGGTCGCCTGCCGGAGTGGTGCTGGTGTCGCTGGATTACCGCCTGCTGCCGCAGGCCGCGGTGGAGCAGCAGGCGGATGATGTGGCCAGTGCGCTGGCCTGGGTGCAGGCGCATGCCGCGGAGTGGGGGGCAAACAAGCGGCAGCTGGTGTTGATGGGGCATTCCGCCGGTGCACATCTGGTGGGCTTGCTGAGTACCGATCAGGCTTTGCGCCAGCGCCATGGCGTACAGCCCTGGCTGGCCACGGTGCTGCTGGATAGTGCGGCGCTGGAGGTGACTGCCATCATGCGCGCACCGCACCTGCCCTTGTACGACAGGGCTTTCGGGGATGATGCGGCGCGCTGGGCGGCTTTGTCACCCACGCGGCTACTGACTGTCGACACCCCGCCCTTGCTGGCCGTGTGTTCTTCACGCCGGGCAGAATCCTGCTCCCAGGCGCTGGGGCTGGCGGACCAGGGGCGGCAGCTGGGAGTGACGGTGCAGGTGTTGCCGCAGGACCTGAGCCATGGCCAGATCAATCAGCAACTGGGCCTGCCGGGTGACTATACCTGGCAGGTAGAACGGTTCTTGCAGCAGGCTGGCTGGGTGGTGGCGCCATAAGACAGGGCAGTCGCCGCCGTGGTCGGCCCGGACTCAGTCTCCGCTGACCACATCCACGCCCTTGGGGGCGGTGAAGCTGAAGTGGCTGGCTGCCAGTGCCGGGTTCTTCTGCTGGGCGCTGAAGCGGATGCGGGTGTTGTTGCCAAAGCTGTCGGTCAGCTCCATTTCCACCAGCATCTTGTTGCTGAAGCCCATACGGATGGCGTTAAAGGTGTTGTCGGCTTTTTTCGGGCTGGCGCTCAGCCATTCCACATCCCCCTGTTTGCCGGCTTCTTTCAATACATAGTCACGCTCGATGGCATTGTTGCCGGCCAGCAGTGCCGCCGGGCTGGAGCCCAGTGCGCCGTCCAGATTCTTGCGGGTGACCTGGGCCAGGTCTTTGTCGTAGATCCACAGCGTTTTGCCATCGCCGACGATCAGCTGCTCGTAGGGCTTGTTATAGCTCCAGCGGAATTTGCCGGGGCGGGAGATTTCCAGGGTGCCGCTGGCTTCTTCGTGCTTGTTTTTCGAGCTGACCAGCTGGTTGAAGCTGGCCGACAGGGTTTTGGTATCGCTGACAAAGGCCTTGAGCTGAGCGATGGCGCTGGCGTGGGCGGGTACGCTCAGCAGGGTGGCCAGTAAGGCCAGGGCGATTTTTTTCATGGGAATCCTTGATACAGGCCGCCGGGGCTTGCTTGAGTGCGGTGCAGCACAGTGTGACAGCAAGTGGGGCGGCCGGTTCGCCACATCCTGTTAAGGAGTGTGGCGCAGTGCTTGCTATTCCAGCCCTTTCAGCCATTGTGGCTTGGGCAGCTTGTCGTAGTCGATGATGCTGGCTGCTGCCGGCTGGTATACAAACACCGGCTTGCCATGATTGCTGTAGCGTAGCTTGATGTAAGCCTGGCCTCGCAATTGCGGAGTGTTCAGCTCCACGCTCTGGTTGACGCCCAGCAACTGGCCACGGCGGTTGGCATACAGGTGTGATACCGATTTGCTCAGCGGCTGTTCGGCGGTCTTGCTCTGGGTGAGTTCGCGTACCAGTTGCAGCAGTTGTTCGGCTTGTTTGCCGTCTTGCGGGCGACCATCGTGTTCGGCTTGCTGGGTGACCACCTTGGCCAGACCGTCCAGCACGTGCAACAGCACCTGGTTCTCCTGCTGCGGACTCATGGCAATGCGCAGCTGATAGCTGGCGCCCAGCTCTTTGGCAGTGGCATCCAGGGTTTCCAGCGCAAATGCCTGCGGCGCAACCTTGCCATAGCCTTCGTCCACCAGTCCCGGCAGGGCTTGCAGCATGGCGTCTACCGGTATCTTGCCGGCGATGTCTGCTGGCAGCTGGAAGCGGACAAAGCGTGGCTGCTCGCTGTGCAGCTCCGGTACGAACAAGTCAAAGGCCGAGGGGTCGACCAGCAGCGAGAAATCCTGCAGGTTCAGCTCCAGCGGCAGGGTGACGCTGGCTTGCAGATTGCGCCGTTCAAAGCGAAAGGCCGGGATCAGCTCCATGCGCTTGCCGGCCTGATCGATTGCACCACTCACCGTCACCTTGGTGGAACGGGCGACTTCATCAATGGTGTAGCGCAGTTGCGGCTTGGCATCATCTTCGCTACTGCCGTGCAGGGTGCTGAAGCCCATCTCGCCAGTGAAGTTGTAGCTGGCGTGTTGCAGGTTTTCGCGCAGTACCAGGCGGGTGGCCTGATCAGCCGGTTTGCCGGCCAGCGGGCTGGCGCAGCCGCCGAGCAGGGCAAGGGCGGTGAGGAGGGGCAGGGTGGCCAGGGCGGGGCGGAGTTTCATGGAGCTTTCCGGAAATGACAATAGAATGTCGCGCAGCTTGGCATGGCTGACGATGGCAGGCAAGCAGGCCCGGCAGGCCTGCTTGCCTAATCGGCTTAGCTGAACTTGTTGGTGATGGGGTAGCGCCAGTCCTTGCCAAAGCCACGCTGGGTGACGCGCGGGCCAACCGGTGCCTGGCGGCGCTTGTATTCGTTGATCTTCAGCAGGCGCACCACCTTGCGCACATCGGCTTCGGCAAAACCGTCAGCGATGATTTCTTCTGCCGACAGGTTTTCCTCCACGTAGCGTGCCATGATGGCGTCCAGCACCTCGTAGGGCGGCAAGCTGTCCTGGTCTTTCTGGTCCGGGCGCAGTTCGGCCGATGGCGGACGGGTGATGATGCGTTCCGGAATGACTTCGCCCTGGGTATTGCGCCAGCGGCACAGGGCGAACACCAGGGTCTTGGCCACGTCTTTCAGTACGGCAAAGCCGCCAGCCATGTCACCGTACAGTGTGCAGTAGCCGGTGGTCATTTCCGACTTGTTGCCGGTGGTCAGCACCAGCTTGCCGCTCTTGTTGGACAGCGCCATCAGCAAGGTGCCGCGAATGCGCGCCTGCAGGTTTTCTTCGGTGGTGTCTTCGGCCAGGCCGTTGAAATTGGCCGCCAGCGCATTCATGAAGCTTTCGTACATCGGCCAGATTTCGATTTCGTCATACTTCACGCCCAGCCGGCCTATCATGTCGCGCGAGTCGATCACCGAGATGTCGGCGGTATAGCGCGAGGGCATCATCACCGCGTGCACTTTGTCCGCTCCCAGCGCATCCACCGCCACCGCCAGCGTCAGTGCGGAATCGATACCACCGGACAAGCCCAGCAGCACGCCGGGGAAGCCGTTCTTGGTGATGTAGTCGCGCACGCCTACCACCAGCGCCTGGTAGACGCTTTCCAGCTCGCCCGGCAGCGCGGCCTTGGCCGGTGCGGCTTGCAGGTCGCCGGCGCTGAAGTCGATCAGCAACAGTTCGTCGCCATAGGCGCGAGCCTGCGCCACCACCTCGCCCGCCTTGTTGGTGGCAAAGGATGCGCCGTCGAACACCAGCTCGTCCTGACCGCCCACCAGATTGACATAGGCAAAGGGCAGGCCGGTTTCCTCGGTACGGTAGCGCACCACCTCGTGACGGGTTTCGATCTTGTTGCGGTGGAAGGGCGAGGCATTCAGCACCAGCACCACATCGGCACCGGCGTCGGCGGCTTCGGCAGCCGGATCAACCGACCACACATCCTCGCAGATCAGCACGCCCACCTTGTGCTCGCCTTGCTGGAACACCAGCGGCATGGCGCCGGGGGTAAAGTAGCGGCATTCGTCGAAGACCTCGTCATTGGGCAGCAGCATCTTGTGATACTGGCCCAGCCGGTTACCATCGCGCAGTACCGTAGCCGCGTTGAAACGCTCCTGCCCCAGCTTGACCGGATGGCCGATCACCAGCGTAATGCCATCCAGCTCCAGCAACTGGTCCATGGCGGCAGAGCAGGCGCGATAGAAGCTGTCGCGCAGCAACAGGTCTTCCGGGCTATAGCCGGTAAGCGCCAGCTCCGGCGTCACCAGAATATCGGCACCCTGCGCCATGGCAGCCTGGGCCAGATCGAGAATTTTTCGGGTATTGCCGGCGATATCGCCAACAATCGGGTTGAACTGAGCGAGCGCAATACGCATGTTGAACATAACCATGGGTTTGGATAGCGGGATTTTACCTGAAGAATGCCGGCTTGCCCGAAAGGAAACCGTGTGAATCTGCAACTGCTTGATAGCCTGCACCAGTTGGAAGGCCAGCGCTGGGACGAACTGGCCCGGCCCGCCGGCCTGTTCATGCAAAGACACTGGCTTAGCGCACTGCAAGACAGCGGCTGCGCCAGTGCGGCCAGCGGCTGGCAGCCACTACCGCTGCAACTGCAGCAGGATGGCCGCCTGCAAGCGCTGGCTCCCGCCTGGCTGAAAAGCCATTCGCGTGGCGAATACGTGTTCGACTGGGCCTGGGCCGAAGCCTGGCAGCGCGCCGGCCTGGATTACTACCCCAAGCTCTTGCTGGCCTCGCCCTTTACCCCGGTAAGCGGGCCGCGCCTGCTGGGCGATGCTGCCGGGCAACGGCTGCTCATCCAGGGGCTGCAGCAAGTTGTCGCCGACTATCGCCTGTCCTCCGCCCATGTGCTGTTTCCCGCTGCCGAGGAACTGGCGCTGCTGCAGGAGGCTGGCTGGCTGCTACGCCATGGCGTGCAGTTTCACTGGCTCAATCAGGGCTACGCTGATTTCGATGCTTTCCTGGCGCAGTTGTCGCAGAGCAAGCGCAAGAAAATCCGTCAGGAAAGACGCAAGGTGCGCGATGCCGGCATCAGTGTGCAGGTATTGGCAGGTGAGGAAATCAGCGAGGCCGACTGGGCATTCTTCGAACGCTGCTACCGGCAGACCTATCTGGAACACCGCTCGCCACCTTATCTCAACCTGGATTTCTTCCAGCGGGTAGGGCACAGCCTCAGCCAGCATTGCCTGCTGTTCATCGCCCGGCGCGATGGACAAGCCATTGCCGCCAGCTGGTGCCTGCAAGACGGCAACACCCTGTATGGCCGCTACTGGGGCGCGCTGGAATCGGTTGACTGCCTGCATTTCGAGCTGTGCTATTACAGTGGCATCGAATACGCCATCCGCCATGGCCTGCAATGCTTTGAGGGCGGCGCACAGGGCGAACACAAACTGGCACGCGGCTTTACTCCGGTGCAGACCAGCTCGGCCCACTGGATCGCCGATGCGCGTTTTCGCACCGCAATAGCCAGCTGGCTGGCCCGTGAACGCGAAGCCATCGGCGACTACCAGCAACAGCTTTTTTTACATAGCGCCTACAAAACCCCTTGCACTACGCAATAAGGGCTTATATACTGCGCAGCCTCTGAGGCCAAAACGCTGTAAAGCAGGCTTCAGCAGCCATCTGGAGAGGTGGATGAGTGGTTTAAGTC
>NZ_RFAR01000056.1 GCF_003693445.1 Aquitalea palustris
GCGGGCTTTTTTTGAATCTGGCGGAGAGGGGGGGATTCCGAATTCAATCCCAAAACCCCCTTATTTTCTTGGCACTTTTCCATACATCTACACATTGAAACGATGGCCTATGTGTACATGTCATTTTTTAATTGTAGTTGATGAAATCATTCCTTGCCAGCCCATCAAGAATCTCAATTAAGAGCCTATTCTGATCGACTGGAATGCCTGAACTATATTCCTTAGCCCGAGTGGGAAAATGTTCAATTTCTGTTATCAGAAACAATCTGGCATTCACTATTTGGTGCCTTCCCCATAGCCCCCCAGAAATACTTCCAATGCTGCTGCAACTGACTCGGCGATGGCATCCAGACTGGGAGCTGACAACAAGCCGGTCATGAAAAACTCCAGATAGTCTGCCTCCAGCAAGCCAATCAGATGCACGGCTGCTCGCCATGGTTTGTTCTGACGCAATCGGCCGGCAAGCATTTCATGTTCCAGAAACCGGGCTAGCTTGCTCCAACCTTCTGCTGGTCCATTTTCAAAAAACATGCGCCCCATGCTGGAACGTGGCCCCTCTCCCATGACGATGCTGCGCATGATCAGCATGTCCCGGCTCAGGATGGTACCCAGATAGTGCTCACCGAAACGCTGCAAGCTTGCCTGCAAGTCCCCGCCGGCTTCCAGACTGCCAAAGGCCTTCGACATCCTTTCCTCTGCCTGCATCTTCATTACCTGACGGAACAATTCGTCCTTGGAGCTGAAATAGCTGTACAGCGTTGCCTTTGATCCACCTGCCTGGGCTGCAATTTCAGCCATTGACGCAGCCTCATAACCGCGCGCTCGAAACACATGGGTGGCGGCGGTCAGGATGGTCTGCCGCCGATCTGCTGTCTTCACTCGCATTACAATTCCATTAACTTTACCGTTGAGTAAATTTATATTGACACATCTTGCGCTTCGTTGCTATAAACTTACCATACGGTTTAGTTATGGAGAAAAATGTGCATAGCTCAGTACAACATTCGACAAGTAAGGCGCTGTATTACGGTTTGATTCTGGCCATGGGAAGCAGCCTGCTGGGGTGCGCCTCCGTCCCCGATCTTGCCCCCTCCCCACAGATGAATAGCGTGGCAAACATGGGAAATACACAAAGCCTCACCGGCACCGCCGCATGGGCACAGTCTCATTGGTGGACGCGCTATCAGGACAAGCAACTGGATGCGCTGATTGATGAAGCACTTGCCAACGCGCCGGACATGGCCCTGGCCCAGGCCCGCATCCTGCAGGCTGAAGGTTATGCGCAACAAGCTGGTGCCCTCTTGCTGCCCACCGCAGACCTGAACGGCAGTCTGAACAGGATGAAACAAAGCTATAACAACGGTGTTCCCAAGGCGCTGGTGCCTGCCGGCTTCAATGATTCAACACGGGTGGCGCTGGACTTCAGTTATGAAATCGACTTCTGGGGCAAGAACCGCGCAGCGGTTGCCGCCGCCAGTTCCGAACTGATGGCAGCCCGGACGGAAGCCGAGCAAAGCCGGTTGTTGCTGACCAGCTCCATTGCATCTGCCTATGCCGAACTGGCCCGCCTGTACGCAGTACGTGATACCGCCTTGCTGGCCTTGGAAGTTCGCCAGCATAGTGAAAAGCTGCTGGTCGAACGCCAGCAGCAAGGGCTGGAAACCATGTCCAGCGTCAAACAGGCCCAGTCGCGTCGTGCCACTGCCCAGGCGGAACTGACTGCCGCCAATCAGGCCATCGCCTTACAGGGCAATGCCCTGGCTGCCTTGCTGGGCAGGGGGCCAGATCGCGGCCAGCGTATTGAACGCCCCACTCTGGACCTCAACCAGCCGCAGGGGCTGCCCTCCACTTTGCAGGCCGAACTGATTGCACATCGTCCCGACCTGACAGCAGCCCGTATGCGCGCAGAGGCGGCAGCCCGCCGCATTGATGTGGCACATGCCGGCTTTTATCCGAACGTCAATCTCACCGCCTATGTCGGCGGCCAGTCCCTGGGAAGCCTTGATCTGCTTACCAAGAGCGGCTCTGGCATTGCCGGTATCGGCCCGGCCATCAACCTGCCGATCTTCCGCGGCGGACAGCTGGAAGGCAGCTACCGCACGGCACGCGGTGAGTACGACCTTGCCGTCTCCAGTTACAACCAGACGCTGCTTCAGGCACTGCATGAAGTTGCCGATGCCATCACCCGGCAGGACATGCTGACCCCTCAGTTGCAGCAGCGCACAGAAGCACTGGATGCAGCAGAGCAAGCCTATCAAGTCGCGAAGGATCGTTACCACGGCGGGCTTGCCAACTACCTGGAAGTGCTGACTGCCGAAGACAGCGTCATCAAGGCGCGTCGTGTGCTGGTTGATTATCAAATTCAGCGCATCACCCAGGACATCAGTTTGATCAAGGCATTGGGCGGCGGTTATCACGCCGGGAATGCCTGAATTCACATCGGTAAATATCAAGGAACACATCATGACCGCACAAACAGAAACCCTGCCGACCACTACACTTGAAAACCCTGCTGCTCCGATGGCACGCAAAAAACTCTTTCTGATGCTAGGTGGCGCCATTGCGGCAGCTGCCCTGGCCTATGGCAGTTACTGGACGCTGGTGGCTTCCCACTATGTGAGTACCGACAACGCCTATGTCGCCACGGAAATTGCCCAGGTAACCGCCGAAGTACCCGGCACGGTGCAACGCGTTGCTGTGGTGGATACGCAAAAGGTGAAAAAAGGGGATGTGCTACTGCAGCTTGATGACAAGGATGCCAAGTTGGCATTGGCACAGGCCGAAGCAGATTTGTCGCGCGCCCAGCGCCGGGTGGAAGGCTATTTTGCCAACGATGAAAGCCTTGCCGCCCAGGTACAAGCCCGCAGCGCCGAGCAAGCCCGTGCAGCGGCACAACTGGTTTCGGCCAAATCCGACCTTGAGCGCGCCCGTCTCGACTTCAACCGCCGCCAGGCCCTGGCGCACAATGGCTCGGTCTCGGGCGAGGAGCTGAGCAATGCCAGCAATGCCCTTTCCGTCGCAGAAGCGGCCTTCCATGCGGCCGAAGCGGGAGCCCGTCAGAGCGAAGCCAACTACCGCGCGGCACAAGGAGCACTGAAAAACAATCAGGCGCTGATTGCCGATACCACCGTAGCCAGCAACCCGGAAGTCCAGCAGGCCCGTGCCCGGCGCGACCAGGCCAGACTGGATCTGGAACGTACCGTGATCCGGGCTCCGGTGGATGGTGTAGTGGCCAAACGCCAGGTGCAACTGGGTCAGCGCGTACAGGCCGGCACCCCCTTGCTGTCGGTTGCACCGCTGCAACTGGCCCATGTCGATGCCAATTTCAAGGAAGTGCAGCTGGAAAAGGTGCGTATCGGCCAGCCAGTCAAACTCAGTTCTGACCTGTATGGCGACAGCGTGGAATACCACGGCAAGGTGGTCGGGCTATCCGGTGGTTCCGGTTCGTCCTTTGCCGTGATCCCGGCGCAAAACGCCACCGGTAACTGGATCAAGGTGGTACAACGCCTGCCGGTGCGCATCGCCCTGGATGCGGCTGAGTTGCGTGCCCACCCGCTATCAGTCGGCCTGTCCATGAACGTCACCATCGATACGCGCGAACACTGAGAAATCGGCCATGTCTGATACCCCTACCCAAGCCAAACCCTTGACTGGTGCCACGCTGTTGCTGGCGGCACTGGCACTGTCAGCCGGCAATTTCATCGCGGTGCTCGACACCACCATTGCCAATGTCTCGGTGCCGAATATTGCCGGCGGCCTTGGCGTCGCCGCCAATCAGGGTACTTATGTCATTACCTCTTATGCCGTGGCGGAGGCCATTACCGTACCGCTAACCGGCTGGCTGGCAGCCCGCTTTGGTACGGTGCGGCTGTTCATTACCTCGATGATTCTGTTTGGCCTTTTCTCACTGCTGTGCGGTCTGTCGCACTCACTGGAAATGCTATTGCTGTTCCGCGTGTTGCAAGGCCTGGCGGGTGGTCCGCTGATGCCGATGTCGCAAACCTTGCTGCAGCAGATATTTCCCAAAGAAAAGGCCAACGTCGCCATCGGCTTGTGGAGTCTGACCACCTTGGTTGCACCGGTGCTAGGCCCGGTGCTGGGAGGGGTGTTATGCGATCAGGTCAGCTGGCCATGGATTTTCTACATCAATGTCCCGATTGCCATGGTGTGCGGTTATCTGGGATGGCAGCTGCTCAAAAGCCAGGAAAGCGTGCGGCAGAACTCGAAGATTGATGCCATCGGTCTGGTACTGCTGGTGATTTGGGTAGCTGCCTTGCAAATCATGCTGGATGAAGGCAAGGATCTCGACTGGTTCTCCTCAACCGAAATCGTCAGCCTGGCCATCATCAGTATTGTGGGATTTCTGGCCTTCCTGATCTGGGAGCTGACCGAACACAATCCGGTGGTCAATTTGCGGGTATTCCGCCACCGTGGATATTGGGTCAGCGTGCTGACCATCGCACTGGCTTTTGGCTCCTTCTTCGGCTCTACCGTACTGACTCCGCAATGGCTGCAAAGTTATATGGGCTACACCGCCACCGATGCCGGCGTCGCCCAGGCCCTCAGCGGTGTGCTGTCGGTATTGGCCGCACCACTGGTTGCCCACCTCACCACCCGTACCGACCCGCGCCGGTTGGTGTTTGTCGGGGTGATGTGGCTGGGCGGCGTGACCTTATTCCGCAGCTTCAACACCACCGATGTGGGTTTCTGGCAGGTAGCCGTACCACTGTTTTTCCAGGGGTTAGGCATGCCTTTCTTCTTCATCCCCTTGATCGGGCTGGCCATGTCCAGTGTGGATGAAGTGGAAATGGCATCGGCCTCCGGCCTGATGAACTTCCTGCGCACCATGTCAGGCGCCATTGCCACCTCGCTGGTGACCACCGCCTGGGACGACAAGGCCAAGTATTACCACGACATTCTGACCGGCATTACCGATGCAGGCGGGGACGCAGTCCGGCAAATGAGCAGCGTGTTTGGCAAGGAGCCAGCGCCCTATCTGCTCAATAGCCTGGTTGATGCCCAGAGCATCATGTTGTCTACCAATGAGTTATTCATGATCAGCGGTCTTTCCTTCATCGTGGCGGCCTGTGTCGTCTGGCTGGCACCCCGGCCCACCCGCATTGCCGACACCAGCCACGTGCACTGAGCCCCTCCCGCCGGAGCGTGGTGCGCACATTTCATGCGCGCACCTTTCCCTTGTTTGAAAAGGCCATACCATGCGTATCAATCAGCCCCTTACCCAGCAAGAGCGACTGGTCAATCCCAAACAGCCATTAGTCAGCATGACCGACCTGAAAGGGCGAATCCTGCATGCCAATGCTGCGTTCATTGAAATCAGTGGCTATGACAAGCAGGAGTTGCTGGGACAGCCTCACAATATCGTCCGCCATCCTGATATGCCGGCAGAGGCATTTGCCGATATGTGGCGTACGCTGGAGGCGGATCTTCCCTGGCATGGCCTAGTAAAGAACCGTGCCAAAAACGGTGACCATTACTGGGTACATGCCTATGTATCGCCCTGCTTCGAAAACCAGCACAAAACCGGATACATCTCCGTCCGTATCCGGCCCGAAAGACAACAGATACAAGCGGCCGAAGCACTGTATGCCGCAGTCCGGCAACAGCAGCAGCCATTCCCTGCCACCCGCTACCCGCATGGCCCCGCGATTCTGCTCCGGATATTCCTGCTGTCCATCCTCCCGGCCTGCAGCTGGCTTGCCGCAACCATGCTCAGTGGCGCACAAGCCTGGGCCGCCGCCATCAGTGGCATTGCCTCCGCGACGGCACTCGGGATCTGGACCTGGCTGGGAATCCGCCGACCAATCAGCATGTCGACCGAAGCCATTCGCAAAATGAGTAGTGGCGATCTGCGATTTGAGCTGGATACCGAGGTAGCACATGAGTTTTCCCGCCAGTTGCTGGATATCCAGACCATGAAATTCAGCTTCCGGGCAATGTTTGCCGACATGACTGGAATTGCCGATGAAATCGACCAACAGTCCGATGAGCTCAATGCCCAAACCATGGTGGCAAAACGGCATATCCAGCAGGGTGCTGACAGCATCAGCCAGATGAGCGCCACCATCAATGACATGCGCTCAGCCATCAATAATATTTCTGCCGTCACCCGGCAAAGTGCCAATACGGCCGCCGCAGCCGCCAGCCAAGTCAGCAATGGTGTCAGCAAGATCATCGCCGCCCAGGACACATCACAATCCGTCGTTGTCCGCATGCAATCGGCCAAAGCGCTGGTATCCGAACTGGACAAAGAAACCACGTCGATCCGCAAGCTGGCTGAAATCATCCAGGGTATTGCCGAGCAAACCAATCTGCTGGCCCTTAATGCCGCCATCGAAGCCGCCCGCGCTGGAGAGTCCGGCAGAGGCTTTGCCGTTGTCGCAGATGAAGTGCGGAAACTGGCAGAACGCACCAGCGGCAGTACCGAAGAAATCACCCAAACCATAGAACGGATTGGCAGTTGCACTGATAAAACCCTGGCTGCCATCAGCGTGGCCGCAGATCAGGTCGATTTAAGCAATGCATTGCTGAATGACAGCAAGGTCATCTATGAACACATCAAGTGTGCTGGAGAGGAAATACAGGCCTCTTCCAGCCAGATTGCCACCATGCTGCAGCAGCAGGTAAAAGCCTCGGATGAAGCAGTGCAGAACATCCGGAACATTCATGCACTGGTAGAAGAAAACAGCAGCAGCGTCGAATCGATACGCCACGCCGCAGATCGACTGGGCAGCACTTCTCGAGAGCTTTACCAGATGACCAGCCGTTTCAAGTCGTCCTTGTAAGCAAGGCAACAGCATGAAAGCTGATTACTCCACGAAGCATCCCGCCGAGCAGACCAGCCCTCGCAGTCGACTTGGCTGGAGTGCAGATATAGCGGCCATTGTACAGCTTGAGAATGAATCGGGCTTATGTCATCAGGCACGCCTGATCTGGGATTACCACACCACGCATGACGCGCAAACCGGTTTGCCAAACCTGGATTACCTGCTGGAAAAAATGGATGCGGCCTTGGCCCATACGCCTGCGTGCAGTCTGCTATATCTGGATGTAGCCAATATTGATGCCATCGGGGAGTACCACGGCATTGCCGGAGCGCTCCATGCGCTGCGGGCTGTTGCAGAGAAAATCCTGAACTGCATGCGGCCAGAAGATGTAGCAGCCCGCATTCATGGCGGTGCGTTTCTGGCCCTGATAGTCGAGCAAGACCCCTCTGCACTGGCTCAGCGCCTGAAACAGGAAATATGCGCCTCCATTGCGTGGCAAACCGACATCCTGCATGTGAGCGTCGCAATCGGCATTGTCCGTGGCAGCCATTTTCAGGGTAATGCGGAAGCAATGATTCGGGCCGGCTATGTCGCAGCGCAGTCCAGCATGGCACAGCAGAGCAATAATGGCATTTGTCACTTTACCGAAGCACAAGGCAAGCAGCTACACCGGCAGTATCAGCTGGTTTCACGCCTGCACACAGCACTGGAGGAAGGAAGTCTTTCCTTGCACTTTCAGGCCAAGGTGCGGGCTGATGATGGCGTATTGGTTGGTGCAGAAGCCTTGCTGCGCTGGAACGACAGCCAGCTAGGCCCGGTTTCTCCGGCGGAATTCATTCCGGTGGCAGAACGCTGCGGACTGATCACGGCAATCAGTGCCTGGCTCATGCAACAAGCCATGAGTGAACTGAAAATATGGCAACAGGCAGGGCTGGACATCAAGATGGCAATCAATCTGACTGCCAAGGACTTGCTCTGCGAAACCCTGCTGGCGGACATTCAGGCTGCCCTGAGGAAGTCCGGCATATCGGCTGACAAGCTGACCATCGAATTGACCGAGTCATCGGTAGCACTACACCCGCAACTGGCTGCACAGCAGTTACAGGCATTGCGCGCCAGAGGTATTTCAACCGAGCTGGATGATTTTGGTACCGGTTTTTCTTCCTTCAGCCATCTGCGCAAATTTCCTATCGACACGCTCAAGATTGACCAGTCATTCATTGTCGATATCGCCTTATCAGCAGAAGCCAGAGCCATTGTGCAATCCATCGTCACACTAGGGAAAACCTTGAATATGTCCATTGTGGCAGAAGGTGTTGAGACCTTGAATCAGGCTTGCCTGCTGCGAGAATTGGGCGTGGACATCCTGCAAGGATATTTTTTCAACAAGCCAGCCTGTTCTGTTGAGTTTGTCGAGCAAATCAATAGCTGGCTGCCACTCAAAACCCAGCTTTTCCTGCAAACAGCATCTGAACGATGCCCCACCGAAACTCACTGACAGGGCGACTGAAAATGAAAATCCTGCTTCGCTGTAGCGCAGTCGCACTGGCGACATTCTCCTGCTCATTGCTGGGAGAGGCCATACACCTTTCATTCCCGATTTACGTCAGTCATTCAGGTGAATTCATCAAGATGATTTCATCACTGATTGGGACATTGTTTGCCATTGTACTGGGTTTGCTTATCTCATCTTCGTACAGCACATTCAACAGCCATCAGGCGGATTTCAATGCAATGGCTACTGCTACGGCAAATATTGATTTGTTGTTGAAACTTTACATTCAGCAATCATGCCAGCTGCGAAAGGAGCTGCTTGAAACCATAGAACGGGTATTGGCAAGATACTGGCCGGACAAGTCAAACAAGCATGGCTCGGATATTGATTATAACTTCCTCGAAGAGGACGTTGCCGTCATGGTCAGCATCAATAATGCCTTCCAAACCATTGACCATGTCAGTCGCGATGACATCAACGCCATTCGACAATACTCAAATCAGTTTATTTCCATACAGACGAATATCATTCGCAGCCTGTCCAACCAGGTTCCCTCACTATTGCTCGTCATTGTTTTCAGCTGGGCATGCTTGCTTTTTTTCCTGTATGGCATTTTTGGCAGCGCCAGTGCATTTGAAATATTTTTCTTATTTCTGGGTTCTCTGGCAATTTCCAGTGCCAATTTTCTCATTCTTGAATTAACACATCCGTATCAGGGAATGTTCAAGGTTTCGAGTACGGCATTTGAATTGCTGCATGAAGCCATGAGCAAGGACCTGAACAAGAAATCAGCAGCCAGGTAATGTCAGACATGTCTTCCCGTTTGGAAAATCGCTCTTGGCAGCATCCTGTCGTGCTGGCCTGCCATGAATGTGACTTGTTGCAAACCAGGCCGGATAACGCCCGCAAGGACATGCAGTGTTGTCGTTGTGGCAGTCGCCTGCCTTGTCAGGGTCCTGATCAACTCAAGCCCTCACTGGCATTGCTGCTGGCCAGCCTGCTGGTTTTTGTACTGGCGAATGTCTTTCCTGTGGTCCAGCTGGAAGCCGGGGGCACCCGCCTTGACACAACATTGCTCGGCACCGCCTGGCAGTTGTCACAACAGGGAATGCTGCCAATCGCTGCGGTGATCGTACTCACCGGCTGCCTGCTTCCCGGGCTTGAGCTGACATGCATGCTCTATCTGCTGTTACCGCTGATGTTGGGGCGTGTCCCTGCTGGCTTTGCGCGGATCATCCGTACGCTACGGCTACTGCACCCATGGGGAATGATGGAAGTGTTCCTGCTGGCGGCGCTGGTTGCACTGGTCAAACTGGCCCATCTGGCAGACGTTCATGCCGGTATCGGTCTATGGTCGTTTTTTGCCCTGATCCTGCTGCTGTCCGGCAATGCCAGTTGTTTCGACACAAATCTGCTCTGGGAGCGCCAACAGGCATGCAAGGCAAACTGATTGGCAGTGCCGCTCGTCGCGGACTGTGGTTATGTCATGGCTGCAGCTTGCTATGCCAGGTGCCGGGTGATGAAGGGCAATGGCGCTGTCCACGTTGTGCTGCCGGCTTGCACAAGCGCAAGCCACACAGCCAGCAACATGCCTGGGCCTTCCTGCTGGCCGCATTGATCAGTTACATCCCGGCCAACCTGCTCCCCATCATGCGGACGGAAATGCTGTCCGGTACCCAGCAGGACACCATCATGAGTGGCGTCGTTTACCTGTGGCAAAGCGGTTCCTGGCCTTTGGCATTCGTGGTGTTCGTGGCCAGCGTGTTGGTGCCCTTGCTGAAAATCCTGTCCATGTTGCTGTTGCTGGTGACCGTGCAACTGCGCTCACGCTGGGCACCCAGACAACGTACCCGCCTGTACCGCTTACTGGAGATGGTCGGCCCCTGGTCGATGCTGGATATCTATGTTGTAGGCCTGCTGGTGGCACTGGTCCAGCTGCAGTCACTGGCCAGTATCAAGGCAGGTCCTGGCGCACTTGCATTCGGCGCAGTGGTAGTGCTGACCATGCTGTCTGCCATGAAGTTTGATCCCAGAACCATCTGGGATGCATTAGAGGATGATGATGAGTAGCAAACACACACCAGTACATGATGAAACGAATCCGGCAGCAACCGACCATACAGCGCCGGGTGCCACCGTACCGTTAGCCGTAGCAGCGCAAGGGGACAGTCACCCCTGGCTTCCCGGATTGATTTGGCTCATCCCCTTGCTGGCCGCAGTGATTGGTGGCTATCTGGCCGTACAGGCCATTCTTGCACGCGGGCCAAGCATCACCATTACCTTCCGTAGTGCAGAAGGACTGGAGGCCGGAAAAACACGGATCAAATACAAGGACGTGGAAATCGGCGAGGTTATTGCAGTACGTATCAGCCCGGATAACAAGACAATCGAAGCGACAGCCCAGTTGAACAAGGAAGCCGAGCGCTTTCTGGCGCGTGACAGTCGTTTCTGGATTGTGCGGCCACGTATTGCCGGTGGCAGCGTATCAGGCCTGGGCACCTTGCTGTCCGGCGCTTATATCGGAATGGATGCAGGCAAAAGTCATGAAACTGCCAAGCACTTCACCGGGCTGGATGTTCCCCCCATCGTCACCGGCGATTTGCCCGGTCGGCAATACATACTCAAGGCTTCCGAACTTGGCTCGCTGGATATCGGGGCACCCGTCTATTTTCGTCGGGTGCCGGTAGGACAAGTCACTGCCTACCAGCTGGACAAGACGGGACACAGTGTCGATATCACCATATTCATCAATGCCCCTTACGACCAGTTTGTCAGCACCGGCAGCCGCTTCTGGCATGCCAGTGGCGTGGACCTGTCCATCTCCGCCAACGGTCTCAAGGTGAATACCCAATCCCTCAGTGCCATCATGCTCGGTGGCGTGGCATTTGAAACCCCACCCCAGAGTGAAGGCCCCATACCAGCGGAGACCACCCGGGTCTTCATGCTGTCCAACACACGTGAACAGGCCATGCAGACACCGGATCATGAAGCCCTGCCCTTGCAGCTTAAATTCCAGCAATCAGTGCGTGGCCTGGTGGTGGGTGCTCCAGTCGATTTCAGAGGCATCACTATTGGTGAAGTCAGCAACATCGCCATGGAATACGATGCACCGCGCAAGGATTTCAACATGGTCGTCACGATCCAGATTTTCCCCAGTCGGCTGCTCAGCATGTCCAGCAATCTTGACGCTAAGCGACTGCATCAGATGAAGCTGGACAGCCTGGTTCAACATGGCCTCCGGGCGCAATTGCGCTCCGGCAGCCTGCTTACCGGTCAGCTCTATGTCGCACTCGATTTCTTCCGTGATGCCGCCAAGGCCAGACTCGTTCATGACAAGAACATGGATGTACTGCCCACCATTCCGGGCGATCTGGAAGAAATGCAAGGCGTACTACAGCGTATCGCGCGCAAGCTGGACAAGGTGCCATTTGACAGAATCGGTCAAGACCTTGACGCCAACCTCAAGCAACTACATGCCACCCTGAACACCGTGCAACAGCTTGGCAGCAATCTGGATGGCAAAGTCATACCGCAGACCATGGCAACCCTGCAGCAGCTACAGCACACCCTGGACACTGCCAGCCAGACCCTGCAGGCAGATTCACCCTTGCAGCAGGATGTGCGACAAGCGGCACAGGAGGTCACTGAAACAGCGCGCAGTTTTCGCGCCCTGAGTGACTATCTGGAGCGTCATCCCGACGCCCTGATTCGTGGCAAGCAAGGAGACCGACCATGACCCGTTTCAGCTCGTTCCGCCAGTGGGCCCACGTGTTACCGGTTGTGGTACTGACAACAGCCTGTAGCACGGCCCCAGTGCATTACTACCAGTTGCAGGCAACCACACCGGCACATGCACCGGTACAGGCTGGCACGGTGCTACTGGTGGAGGCCGTCAGTCTTCCTGCCGAAATCGACCGGCCCCAGCTACTGGTGGAAAATGAAAACGGCCAGCCGCAATTACAAGAACAACACTACTGGACAGCCTCCCTGTCGCGTTTAGTGGGCCAGGCGGTGGCAGGTAACCTATCACGCCAACTGGCCTTGTCCAGCATTTATGCAGCACCGCAACACACCCTTCCCCGCTGTGATCTGAAGCTGTATCTGGATATTCGCCAATTCAGACTGCAACGAGGAGTGGAAGCAAGGCTGACTGCTGCCTGGCACCTGGATAAAACCGATAAAAACATTCCGCTGCTACAGGGCTATTTCGATCAGGCCCTGCCGGTCAAATCATCAACTCATACGGCATTGGTGCAATCACAACAACAACTGTTAAGCGTGATGAGCGAACAAATAGGTTCTGCCATGACTGCACATCACCTCATGCTGATAACAGCCACCATGCAGGACAAGTAATGAAAAGGGCAGATCAGTTTATGACTGTTAACGCTGCAAATCCGGCAAACCCGGTAGGACAGCAATCAGGCACAAGCCCGCCTGGCAATGCCATACAAAGGCAAATTTACAATACATACAACAACTCACAGCAAGAAAGAATTTACGTCATGGCCCAGGATAAAGACCTTGGTAAAAACCAATCGACTGAAACTATTAAAAAGCTTTCCGGCAAGAAATATCAAAAACAACTCAAGTCATTGCATACTGAGTTAGTCAAACTTCAAGCATGGGTACTAGCAAAAGGATTGAAAGTCTGTGTCATTTTTGAAGGACGGGATGGTGCAGGAAAAGGCGGAACGATAAAAGCATTGACAGAGAGAGTGAGCCCGCGCGTATTTCGTGTTGTCGCACTACCGGCACCAACAGAGCGGGAAAAAACGCAGATGTATGTGCAGCGCTATTTCTCTCACCTGCCGGCAGCCGGAGAAGTCGTCATTTTTGACCGCAGTTGGTATAACCGCGCCGGCGTTGAGCGGGTCATGGGCTTTTGCACACCGCAGCAAGTTCAAAAATTTCTGGCCGATACGCCCCTGGTGGAACGGGCCATTGTAGAATCTGGCATTATCCTGATCAAGTACTGGCTGGAAGTAGGACCGGATGAGCAGGAAAAACGGCTCCGGGCAAGAATCGAAGATGGACGCAAAACCTGGAAGCTATCCGAAATGGATATCCAGTCATTTGCCCTGTGGGACGAATACACCAAAGCCAGAGATGAAATGTTTGCAGCAACGGATACTGCGTGGGCGCCATGGTTTGTGGCACACTCAGAAGACAAGAAAAGAGTACGCCTTAATGTAATCAGTCACTTGCTCAAGCAAGTGCATTATGAGGAATTGCAGCAGGAAAAAAACAAGCTACCAAAAAGAAAAACAGGACATTATCATTCACCAGAATTGCCACTAAAAATAATTCCAGACATAGCCTGGTAAATTTATTTCATGCACCGGGCTATATTCTCTAGCATCATGATGATTCACAGATGCGAAGGCACAGTGGGCTGCTCATACCAAACCAGTGCCTTCGCATGAAACCTCATTCACGGAACATTTATGCGCGTAAAAACAGAAAGTCGCCGACAAGCAATCATCGTCGGGGCGGCTGATATTTTTCTGGAGGTCGGTTACGAAGCCACATCAATGGCCAAAATCGCCGCCAAAACCGGAGTAACCAAACCCACTTTATATGGCTACTTCACATCCAAAGAAGAGCTATTTGCCGAAGTAATGGAAAAACTCGCCATTCAACTTCTAGCATCCGCCTTCGAACAATTGAATATCGAAAAAGATATCAAATCAAAGCTGAATGATTTTGGCCAGCATTTTTTGAACATCATGCTGCAACCAAGCCTGATCACCTTGCGCGGCATTATCATGACAGAAGGACGTCGCTCAGGCATCGGCCACATGCTGTATGAACGAGGTTTGCAAAAGGAAATAGACAAGCTGGCAGTTTTTCTGCAAGCCGAAATGGAAGCAGGCCAACTCATGCCAGTCCAGCCCAAAACTGCTGCGGCACACTTGATGGGCCTTCTGGAATCTGAATATCAACAACATCTGCTTGGCGCAGCCAAAGACGTACCGTCAGAAATGCAGATCATTCAGTCTGTAAATGATGCAGTCGATGTATTCCTGAGGGGCTATGCTCCGGAACGTGGAGCACATTAAAATGCAGAAGAAGGCAATAAATCAACTTGAGCCTTCTTCTGTAATATCCGCATAAAGAACATCCTTGTTCCGTCCGGTTTTTTTAGCATGATACAAAGCTTGGTCTGCCATTTTCATCCATGCATCCAAACCACAAGACTTTCCTTGTTTGAGGGCCATGACACCAGCCGAGAATGTATATTCAAACGCCGGAGCAATACTATCCATATCTTGCTGCATAAGCGCAGCTCTTATCCTGCCGAGGATATTTAATGACTCCTCTTCGGTGGTATCTGGCAACAGGATAACAAATTCCTCTCCACCAAGCCGGCCACAGACATCCTCTTTTCTCAAATTAGCACGCAATAGTGCTGAAAAATTTTTCAATACTTCATCACCAGCATGATGACCATATTGATCATTGATTTTTTTAAAAAAATCCAGATCCAAAATAACAAGCGTTGCTGGCCTAGCGTGCCTCATGGCTCTATGATATTCGCCATCTAGACGATACATAAAGTGTCGCCGGTTATACAGCCCCGTCAGCTCATCCGTCCACGCCTGACGCTCCAATTCCTCCTGCACTGCATATAATTCATTTTCTATTTTCTTGATATTGCTAATATCATTACCAACCAAAACAACCTCGCCAGTCGAATTGACTTGCTCAGTCATCAGTAGCCATCGCCCATCTTTCAGCTTGAGTTCAAAACTGCGAAACTCAGCAGAACGGTATTGGCTATGCACTTGCACCAACCACTCTTGCAATGAAATATCGCCAATATCGATCCCAACCCCCTGGCTGTACATCCAGGAAAGCAATTCATCCAGATTGCAATTATTCAGATCATGACCTTGCAAACCAAACATGGAAATGAATTTCGGATTGCAGAATATCAGCACATCATCACCATCCAGCACTGCTATACCATTTTCGCTATGCTCTATATGTTCGATAATAATATTTTGCAATTGCTGGGAAATTTTAAACTTCATGATAGCTCCTCCTTTTTTGTTCTTTAGTATAGATCAAATTATCCATGCCAAATAATTTTCACCACATCTAACTTGACAAGCCGCTGGAACAAATAGCAAGCGCATAGCGTTTTATGTGATTTGACCCAGCCTGTCCGCACTTTTAAACAATAGATAATTTGATGCAGTCAAGTAATGGTCTCAGCCACGTGCTCCGCAATCGCATTAAAGACAGATATCGCACGTGTCTTCGACTAGCTGGGCATCTGGTCCGGTCGCTCAGACATGAAAATCCTTGCGCTATCCAGCGAATCAGGCAATTTGACTGCCGGTGACCTCCGATATGTCAGGCTCTTTGATGAAGTCGATACGCTCTGGCCTGCTCTTTGAAGTCTGCCTCCTCGCACGTGGGCTACAACCTCACTGGCTGACCCTTGAGAGCGTCATGGAACTGCTTACTTTCTTGCCAAGATGGCAAGGACTTCCTGGTCTGTCCCGCTCTCCGTGGACAGTCCACTTAGCTTTGTATCGGACAGAAGCTATTCACTTAGATACTGTTAATGATTTCGTTGAGAGAAATCGAGCCAGAGCAACCACCCCGCAACGCGGGGTGGTCAGAGAATGAGTGAATACAGAGCAACGTATCCACCCGGGTTTACCTTCATCAATATGCCTGCTTTACTCGCTGACCAGCCAAGGTCAACTTTCATCCCGCTCGCTGCCAAGCGAGCGGGATGGCACATCGCTACAACGGGCTGCCAAGCCCAACCACACACTTCGCAAAACGCTCCAACCTTTCGGAACACGGTGCCGCCGTGCCGCTGCGATGCAGCTCCCCATACGTTTCGGTCGTATCACGTATAAGTCAAACCCTACTCAGTCAGTCTCCCTCTCTCAGTTTCATTCTGCACGGTGCCACCCGATACAGTCCGTGAGAGATTCCCACATTAGTAACCAGCTACTACGCAACGCAGCGCCACTGTCTCCACATTCCCTTAGTCTTTCGACTCCCCGCAGGTTTCCCTGGCCCGATGTTCATAGCGGCTCAGGTACTCAGTTCATGCTTCATCGACTACAAACCACGGCTCAATGCCTATGGCTCTACGTTGCTCCGCACAGCACCCTCGTGGGTGCCGTTACAGGTTTGAGCTATGCATCGACCCCTGATTTCTCAAGGTGCCAGCTGCGCCAAGTTTCCCCTTGCAGCCCTCGTATGTCGCCATACGCTCAGAAGCCATCCTGTGCGGTACAGGTTACGCCCTTCCGGTACGTCCCCCGAGTCGGCCTTGCACCGACTTTCACATAGTTACAGGTCGACAGGCCATTTCCTGCCTGCCGCCGTTTCCGTGTCGCCCAACCTCATACAACTCCACCGGTTGCATGGATCGGGTCGAAGAAGGGAGTTTCACCCTCCAGCTCCCATCGCAGCCGCACCAGCCCTACTAGAGGCATGCAGCTAGAGCGTTTGCTCGATTCCAGACTGGCGATCTGGAATCTTCCGGGGTGGCGCCCCGGCATGTCCTTTCGGACGTGTGTGTTTGCAGTTGGCAGCCTGCTCAGTACGCCCTCCCTCGCCCCAAAGGCGCACTGGGCAGGCTGCCGTGCGTGCAAATCACCTCGGTTCTCACCGAGTCTATTTCCTGCATTTTTGTATGTTCTGAAGCTGTATAGCGAAAGCGTGTCGTTTTTTTTCATGGAACATCATTACGTGCCAGTCGTAGCTACCGAATCACATTGCACCGATATACGTTTTCTTCGCTATACAGCGCATCAACAACTGAATGAGAAAACCTGTATGTCTGCTTCAACACCGATTGCGCGCAGTAAAACCGCAGCCCTGGCCCGCATCCTCGATAACGTCCCCAAGGGCTATCACCGCTATACCTGCGGCACCGTGGCAGCACGGAAAGCCGAGGCCCTGGCGCAGAAATTTCATACCTTATATGGCATAGGCTGCTCGCCAGCCCAGCGACTCATCCGAAAAGGTAAAGGGCTGGCCAATGTGGTGTTGGTCATGCACTGGCCGGTGGATGCAGAAAAAGTGGAGTGGCTACTGCTGGCCACGGATGGCAAAGGGCTGGAAACGGAAACCTTGCGGGATGTAGGCGATAAACAACGCTTGAAATGGCTTGGCTATGAATTGGCGCGTCACACCAACCGGGCGAAAGTGATGTGGACGTGGCGACGGACAAAAGATGAAATGACAGAACTGCATGCGCTGATTGCCATGCAAGCCAACCAGCACGACACCGCAGCAATTTCTGAAACGCTGGAACGCATCGCGAGGCAGCCTGGATTTCGCGGTGTACGAACCCAATCGTGGGCACTATGCGAGGCCGCGCTACAGCGTGGATATGATGGTCCGCTGCCGCATCTGTATTTTGTGCAAAAGATAAGTCATGGGGAACGTCTGCCGCTGGACTAGCCTGACCGGTGCTTCACTGAGCCCCCAAGGCAGGAAAGCATTGTCTTGGGGCTCTGGAACAAAGCGTCCTCACGTGCTGAGTACCATCTAGTACACCAGCAGCAGGTCCGTGACACATGACCATTCTCTGGCTGCAAAAACGGAACTCACTCACAAATAGGTAAAGACTGCGGGTTTCAACGGCAACTGACCATTGCGTCTGAAAATCCGCCTGTGAGCACCCTGCTACTACCTTGACATCAGTTACAGCAGGGCTTCGAAGTCAGCTCTGGCACTGCTTGCAACTGAATCAGCAATACACAGGCGAGGCATTGCATCGTCAGATACCAGGACGAAGCTGCGGTCAGGGTTGGCTATCTGCTTTGGCTGCCAATTGCTCGGCTTCCTGTAGCAGTGTTGAGGCAGGTACGCCCAGCGCATCAGCAATCTGCCAAAGCGTGCCGACTGACATCGCGACATCACTTCGTTCAATGCGTCCCATGGCGTTCCTGTGCAGCAATACAGTCAGAGTGATGGTGGCTCAAAGGTGCAGTGAATGCGCCTTCCGGCGCGTAGCACCATATCAACCAGCTTATCAATCGTGAAGTCACTGGTCTCCTGCTGCAGAATCGCTAGTCTTTGTTGAGCGGTGATGCCGAGATTTATCGCCTCGTTTTCCGTTGAGACAAATTGTTTGAGCTCGGCTATCAGTGATTTCTTGATGTCCTCTGAAAGACTAGAGATGCTGGGGTCTGGGCGATGGTGCATAACATTTCCTTTCGGCTCACTTCTCCCACCCGTATTGGTTGGTTTGAAGCACCTGCTATCCCTATTTTCAAGCAGCCTTGCTGGGTATCTGCTTGTACTTGAGTATGGCTCTCAGTGCGGCATCCGCGTACGACACACCTTCCGCTACTACATCACTCACGACGCAAATTACTTTGTCGCCGCATACATTGAAACTTGCACCTTCTTCTTGCGCGCTCTTGAGTACCCAAAAAAGAGAGTCTGTTTGATGAGCGACCATATGGACCCTGTCGGGAGATTCCGCGAAGATGTACAAGGCTTTCTTATCAGCATGATAGGTGGCAAATGCATGCGCGGGGTCTCCGACCACGGCCACACCTTCCAGGTGGTGCATGTAGTACAGCATTTCTAACGTGGTCAGGTCGAGATTATCAATATCGAGTGTGTTTTCCATCGCAAAACTCAGTCCTGAAGTATGTGCCTTGGCCATGCCGTAACCACCAGTGGCTGTTGATGTATCTACAGGCGGGCAGAGGCAAGTTTGGTCGGATGTCTCATTTAATAGTCGATTTTGGACTATTCGATTTTGGACTGCAAGCTGACTGACCAAACTATTTTCAGTCCTGAGATGGAAAAATCGATTTATACGCGGGAGTACACGCTCTTGCTTGAAGTCCTTCGGTCGGCACGGGAGAACGCCGGGCTTACTCAAGTTGAGCTTGCGTCGAAGCTGGATGTAACGCAGACGTTCGTCAGTAAGTGTGAGCGTGGCGAGCGACGCCTGGACATCATTGAACTGCGCAACTGGTGTGGCGCGCTTGGCATCACGCTGGATGAGTTGATTCGTAGCCTGGAGTCGGCTATCTCGGGCATTGCGAAAGGCTAAGCGGGTTTGTTGGACCAAAACAACGGCCACGTGAGTCTCTGTTCTTGAGCACATACCTATAGACATACCACTTGGAGCAAACTCTTCTATTTGGATTTGGATACATCCAGGACGAATACGTCAATTAGCCCTCTAAGTCCTGCCTGTAATTTTTCTTCGACTCTTCCTTTAAGCTCCAAAGCACTTCCAATACCGTGACTCTTACGTCCAGCAACTTCCTCATCTGCACCAAACCAGAGTACAAGGAAAATACCCTGTTTCTCTGCATCTTGGTGGATTGAATAACGCTCAGACAGTTGTGCAGCAGCGGCAGTGTATAGTTCTTTATGCCACTGCCCTTTAACCTCGGTGACAAGCAGTCTTCTTCTACCACCAACCATTTTTGTCACTGTGAAATCACTCCGTTTCCCCGCCTTTAGATGATGTTCTGGCGTAACAGAGATACCTTTCGGCTCAAGCCTAAGATTTAAGCGCTCAGCAATAATCTCAGTAGATCGTACTTCGCACAGCCTTTCACCTTTCTCATAAAAGCGATCTGCGGAATTGTATTCACCACCAACTATGGCTTTTTGAAAATCATGTAGCTCTTGGAGTACTAATTGACGCAAACCTTCTACAGTGACCACTGTATCACGGTCCAGTAGATTTACGACTTCTAGAGGCGTCGGCGGTTCGAAATTCTTGAGTGCATTCTTCCTGAGCTGACCAGCATGTATGCTCTGCAAGTCTTTATGCAGATCTACGAAACGCTTATCGGCAAGAAGCCGGTCGAGTACAGGAATTGCATCATCAGGCTCATCAGAGCCAATTGACCAAATCACTTCGGTCAAAAAACGGTATGCACTTTCTTCTCTGGGGCTGCCCGTTCCCCAGTGGCTCGGCAGGTCTACCTTAGGCCATTTATCGATAAAGGCTTCTAGAATAGCTTCTACTTTGCTTGATATGAGCCTAGGCCAATATGGATGATTACTATGACTAAATTGTTTAGACCGTTCGGCAAGTAGGAATACTGTATCTTTATCAGATTTTAGCCAGTTCCAATATACCTCAGGAGCATCGCTCAGAAAGTACCATGCACGTACGAGCCAAAATATACGCTTTTTTTCTATGTCTTCACTGTTGGTAGGACTGGGCCAGTTAGTCATGAATTCAGCGCAACGCACAGCAATGATCTCTTTCAACTCTTCACGATTACCATACTGAGCAGCAATCTCAAAAATTGAATTTAATGGTTCAAAAGCTAGCCCGCTAAAACACCTGAGCCATTCAATCGATAGTCTTCCACGAGAATGACTAAAAACCTCTTCGCTCTGCAGTAACCAGATTTCAGGATGAGTACATCCGAGATGTGCCAGTTGCGGCTCTAGGTACTGTTTTAGAAAATTTTCGGCACTTACCTCATCAGGAAAGATTAAGCGGTCAACTTCAGTCTTTAGGGCATCACTGTCTTCTTTTTGGACTGCATCATAGTGCATATGAAGGTTAGTCCGCAGTGCTTTCAGTAGCTGTAGATCAACGCTGTCTAAATTACCTTTTTCACGCATGATCTCCAAGCATGCAGCATACAAGATTGTCTCTGAGTGCTGATACTGCGAGCTACACTGTAGTTCAGCAAGCAGCGGCAAATCGGGTACGTATTGCGCCAGGAAGTCGAGGCAGTTTCGGAGGGCTTTCCGAACGAGTGCCTCATCGCCAACTTCTTGCTCAATTTTGTCCGGGGACATGAGCACAAGATCTGCAAATCTAACTAGACAACTCCAGTGACGACCACCTTCAACAAGCTCCCTGTTTTCTTGGATATATTTAATATTAGCTGCATGAATTTCATTTTGTTTCCTACGATGGCGTTTCATGCTTCGGGTATTCTTAAAACTCTGCATTTGGTATTCTTGTTGCAGCTGCACCATAGCCCTGTTGTACTTTACCCACTCTCGCATAAAATAAGGCTTTTTCGATGCTTGCTCACGCATGCAATGCCGTAAATTATCAGGCCCCCTCTCATCCTGATTTCGATGGTACTTATGCCCAACTATAAAACTTGCCCACAATTCCGTGTTGTCAGTCACAAACGCCAAATTGACTACGAATTCGCGATCATGAGCATATAAACGAAGGCCGGAGTGGGCATGCGAATCGAACTTATTTATCCTAGTCTCGGAAATCTGGTCTCGGTCAGCTAGATTGCCAAAAACATGAGTCATAATTCCTTGGCGCAAACTGTCGTTTTCTTGAAGCACTTGGACAGCCTTGCTCTGGTTTGCACCTCTCTGTTGATGGAAGTTGAGGTTTCCCACCCATTGCCAAACTCGTATGGGATCAAATGGTGGGTTGGCCAAATAGAAGTACCGATCCAGCATTGATCCAACAATTTTACTTATGCCGTTTCTGCAGTAGCACTCGTAAGACTTTTTGCCACAACTACATGACAGGTCCTTGGTCAACTCATCTAAAAGCCACTCGATAATCGCCAAGTTTAGTTTGGAGATTAAATTTTTCACGAAATAACGCCTACCAATTGTGCGTGCTCGATATTCTTGGTGGTCAGGATAGAGGTTTGTGCAACCTCGAAAGAAGTCCGCAAGAAAAGCCCTATCAAATTCTTCAGGGCCTAGTGTTTCGATGGCCTCCGCAACAAGACCCATTGAAGTATCGCTTGCCTCAGAAATCAGAACAGTTAAGTCAGCTAGGTGGTCATGACTAGGTATACCGAACAGACACCTAATCGCCAAAAATCGCGTGTTTTCGCTTTCTTCAGGCGCCAACACCAGTTGACGCAGCTCATCAGTCAACTGCTCGATTGCTGTTGAACCTGACAGTAGCTCAAGGATCAAATGGCGCAGGTACCCATCACTTCCGGTCACAAAAAGAGGTCTGATCTCCTCCACAACGTCATTTGTGAAAAAACCTGTAACGCTAAATCTTCGCCAAAAATCTCCCCTTCTAAAGTAGGGGTCACTTGCTTCGATCTTTTTAAGCTGTTTTATCAGTAAGAGCTTCGATGAATGGGCAAGCTGTGAAGGGTCTCCATTCGCAAGTACTGCGTACGGATCAAGCTCGATTGCGTATTCCTCTATAGGCTTGTTACCTAAGGCAGCCATCCAACCAAGAAGACCCCGGAGTTCATCTCGCACAGTAGCGTTTGGAGCGATGATGGGGAGGCATTTTTGAAGAGTCAGGGGGTCCAACGGGTTTGCTATCCGTGTGGTGAGATAATTTGCTGCACAATATTCGGCGACAATTTTGTGAACCGGGCAATGTTGATCAGGAACGTCGCCCGGCTTAAAAAGTCGAGTTGCCAATAAGCCTTCAGCAGCAGCATTGCCATTAAGTAATGACACTAACAAAGGGAACATTCGGTCTTCAGTGGCTTCGCATTTCCCGACGCCTTCAGCACCTGATAGCAATAACTTGGCAAAAACCTCCGATGCTAGATCAACTTTTTGAGTGTTCGACAACGTCAGATTGGTTCTCGCAACACTGATATTTGCTTCCTTCGCCAGACGTTCAACTGCCTGCGCAAAGATTGACTGCTTGTCGGTAAAGTGTCTTCCACTCTCGACATAAGCATCCGCAAAGAGTTTCAGAAACTGGGGGTTCGGGAGAAGTGCTTCTAAATTAAATCGAGCGACTTCGGTCTGGAATGCTACGAAATCTTCTCCTGGTGCATGATGTTCGAAGATCGTCCTCTGTTCAGCCCCATCAAACTCACATAACCAAACCACCAAAGGCGTGTGTCCAAGAAACTCTTCGAAAGCCTTTGTAGCAGCGTTGTCCCACTCGCTGGACCGGCTCGACAAGTAGACATGAGTTGGATTGGTCGCTTCAGCTTTACCAAGAAGCTCATAAATGCCAGAGGCATCGATTTTTGCCAATTCGTCGAATGCATCAATCACAAGTGGAATAGTGTTACCTCTTGCGCCCCCGTATCTGAATTTATTCGCTGTAACAACCTTCGTGCCCAACTGTTGAGCAAAGCTACCCATAAGTTCAGTTTTCCCGCCGCCTGGCTCAGCCAAGACAACAACGTACTTTGAAGTGGATAGCAGCTCCGCCTCTGTATAAGACCTGTCATTACTGGTGAGTCTACGAGGTAGGTAGAGAATCAAACTCATAGGCGAAGTATGGTGACTCAGTTGAGGCACTAATGGCGCAACTGCCAAGTGTCATGTAGAGGAAAGATATTACCCGATAGCAGTTATGCTAGCACAAAGGCATAGCTGACTGCTTTGGCCGACTTACTACCATCTACTTTGATACCTGCACTCGCACAGACATAGACCTTGGTACACTCATCCACCAAGGAGAGTGAGCCATGCAGTTGCAAATCGAGAAGTACATAGACGGGGTGCGGTGGGTGGCAGCGTCGCTGCACATCGACCAGCCCACCAAGGGACTGGCGTCGAGCTGCACGCTAGAGTACCTGCCCGACTATGTATTGGAGTTTCTTGATCGCAGCGATGAAGCCAGTCTGGATTTTCAGCACCCTCTTTCCTTCCATCACTATCGTTGCGATGGGTGGCCTGCTTTTTTCCTGGATTTGCTGCCTAGCGGCTATGGCCGGGATACCTTGCTGACTTTGCTGAATGGCAGTGCGCGTGATGGTGCGAAGTACGACGCCAGTGTACTGATGCATGGGGCCAGTCAGCCGCCTGGCTGCATGCGTATTCGCGATGCGCATCAATATTTGGCGGGTGCGATGCCACAAGGCTTTGGTGGCTGGTCTGAGGCTGAACTCGCTGAGGTCGGCACCGGGTTTGAGTCCCTGCTGCAAGAACATGATGTCCTGCATGCCGTCTCCTGCATGCTGGGGCAAGCGCCCAAGCTATGGATGAGCCGCGCAGGGAATGGCCGGTTTTATCCGGATGCCTGCCTGGCCGAAGACGATATCACTGAGCGCTTTCTGGTCAAATTCCCCCGCAATCGTGAAGAGCAGGTTTTGCTGGAGCATGAGTTTGTCTGGCTGAAACTGGCCAAGACTGCGGGGCTGGAGGTACATGGCCAGCCTTTCATGTTGGGCAGCCTGCTATTCATCCCGCGCTTTGATTGCGCTTTGGTGCAGGGTCAGTGGCAGCGTCATCACCTGATGAGCATGTACACCCTGCAGAATGCGCAGCAGCATGGGCTGAAGCTGTTTCATGAAGACGTGCTGACAAACTGGCAGGCCCATGCCGAGCCGGGCGAATTCCTGCGGCAAGTGACTGAGTATTTGCGCCGTGACGTGCTGTCCTATTGCCTGAAGGCGGAAGACAACCACGGGCGCAATACTGCTTTTCTGAAGCATGGCAGCCGCTTGCAGTTAAGTCCGCTGTTCGACTTCTCTCCAATGTTCCTGACCCGTGACCCTCCAACCCGGCTGACTAGCTGGCGTAGTTTTACTGTGGGTCAGCATCAGCAATGGCCCGTGCTGTTTGAGGCATTCCTGTCCACGCTACTTGGCGAGGCGGCATGCCATACCCTCCGTACCTCCATGTGTGACTGGTGCTCCACACTCGCCGAGGTGCAGCAGCAGTTCGCAGCGTTGAAGCTGGACGAGCGCACGGATGCTTGTCACAAGCGCTTCGTCACGGCATTGGCAGCGCTGGAATCGCTGTAAGCACTGAGCACCTGTATCTCAGGAGGATTCAGCATGGACTTCCCCTGCTCCGTCTGAAACACATCGCTTACGGCTTGTCCGCCCGAATGAACGCCACCTCCGGGAAGGTGATGCGCGACAGGATTTCCAGCTTCTTGTCGACCGGTAGTTCGCCCCGGTATTTCTTCACCACCGCCGACGCTTCCTGATTCACCTGTCCGTTCTGAATGGTTTCGATGCTGGTGATATTGCTGGCATGGCCGGTGATGGTTTCCGCGCTGACCACGCCCAGCACCATGGCCCGGTGCAGGAAGGTGGAGCGGAAGGCGTGCATGCCGACAATGCGTGCATTCGGGGTTTCGTCGCGCAGGCCGATTTCCTGCAGGAATTCGGTGAACCATTTCATCGCCTTGGGCGAGGCCCGGCCCGCTGCGGTCGGGAAGGCCTGGAACAGCAAGGTGTCGCCCCGTTTCTTGGCTGCTGCCACATAGTCGAGGAAGCCCAGTTCAATCAGTTTGGGATGGATGGGCAGCTTGCGTTTGGAGCCACCGGTTTTGACCGATTTGTCGATACGGGCATCGCCTTCGGATTCGTCAGTAATGTCCATATACCAGGTGCCGGTCTGGGCATCCTGTGTGATATCGACTTGCGGGTTCAACTGGCATAGTTCATTGACCCGCGCCCCGGTGAGCAAGCCCAAATGAGGGAGCCAGTATTTGTGGGCCATGGCCGGACGTCGAGCAAAGCGTGCCATTTCCGGCCCTTCAAACAGCCGCTTCAGTTCCGCCGATTCGAACGCACGTTGCCCGCCTTCAGGGTCGCGGCGTGAGCCGAGGTATTGCACCCCTTCGGTGGTCAGTGTCATCGGCCAGCCGTGGTCTTGCCACTTGCGGCGGCAGTATTTGATGAACGGCGTCATCACGGCGAGGTAGGTGCCATCGAACGTCCCCTTGCTCATCTCGCCACGTTGCTGCTTGGCCAGTTCCAGTGGCCGCAGTTTTTCCTGACGGCAGATGTCTTTCCAGCGCGGTGGCAGGGTTTGCACGGCTTCGAAGTAGGCCTCAAGGTCGGTTTGCTTGAGCAGGCCGATAGGCTTGTCGCCGATGATATCCACCAGCAACGGCATCACCGCAGTGACCTTGCGCAGCATCGCCACCTTGTCCAGCTTCTGGTAGTAGGCCAGATAGCTTTGGGTCACCTCCGACAGCATCGGGGTTTCCAGCCGCTGCGCCATCACCGGGGTCGGCACTTCCTTGCCGTCATAGCGACTGAGCAGTTTCTCGTTGGTGCGAATGGCCATGCGGCCATAGGCCAGCGCCAAGCGGCGCATTTCCGGTTCAGTGGCTTTCAGCTGGTAGCGGTACAGCCGCAGGAATTGCTCCAGCGGGCCACGCAATAGCTCGTAGTCACCAATGGCTACGGCACCCTTGAGGATGCGGTTGGCCTCGGTGTAGCCGGTCTGGTATTCCTCGATTTCGTCCAGCGTGTAGTGGCCGCTTTCGCGGCGTGCTTCATCCCCAGCCAGGCTGACCGACTCGGCATGCAGGCAGATGGCGTCGATGGCCTCAGGGGTGAGTGCGTCGATGTGGGTGATGGCTGCGAGTTGCGTACGCGCGTAGCGCTCCGCCTGCCGCTGTCGCTTTTCCTCCCACTCGGAGGTCAGACGGGCTTCTTCCGCGCGATGGCGCTCGACAGCTGTGCGGTAGTCTTTGGTGCGTAGCGAAAACGTGATTTCTTTTTTGCCGGGATAGCAAACAAGAACGTCAGTAGGGATACGACGACGAAGATAGTAGGTGCCGGATTGGGGGTGGCGTTGCAGGCCTGTGGGTAACATTGGCATCGTTCATTGAGTTCCGATCCAGAGTATAGGAAGCCAAGAAGAAAACTGAACTCTTATCGCCAATGTGTAGGAGTGTTGTGTAGAACTCAGGGGAAAAAAAGCCTTACGGAACCTGAATTTACTGTAAAAACAACACTTTAGGGGTGTTTGGCGGAGAGGGGGGGATTCGAACCCCCGTTAGGGTAT
>NZ_RFAR01000163.1 GCF_003693445.1 Aquitalea palustris
TCTTTTACTCCCGCCACAAACAGGCTGATGTGCTGGCCAGCGTTGTGCAGCCAGCGGCGGCCGGTGGTTTCGTTGCTGTCGCGCTGGGCAACGAGGTTGAGGTTGGTCCCGGCAGAGAGGGTCTGGCTTTGTTCGGTGAGGCTGGCGATGCCGGCCGGGGCGGACAGGATGAGCAGCGGCTGTTGGCCGGCCTGGTCTTTTGCTGTTTTGCCGTCTTTGTCGGTGTTGCTGCCGGCTTCCCAGGCTGTGACGGCGGCGGCGTGGTGTTGCAGGTGGCCGCTGTCTTT
>NZ_RFAR01000057.1 GCF_003693445.1 Aquitalea palustris
TCGGAACGCTGGAACCTGCTCTATGCCAACCAGCTGTCGACTGCCGAATTCAAGAACCTGGCAGAGGATACCCGTCAGTACCTCGGCCACGTTCCGAAACAGACCCAGGCCACCAATACCCAGTTGCTGGAAATCGTGATGGCACAAGACTTCCAGGACCTTACCGGCCAAGTCATCAAGAAAATGATGGATATGGTGCATATACTGGAAACGGAACTGGTGGCCTTCCTGATCGAATTCTCTCCGGATTCGAAGAAGGCCGAGCTGGACAATAATCTGTTGAATGGACCGGTGGTCAATCCGGAAGGCAGAACGGACGTGGTGTCCAGCCAGCAGCAGGTCGATGACCTGCTGGAAAGCCTGGGCTTCTAAACAAAAAGCGGTGAACGTGTTAGCGGCATAAGCGGGGTGAGAAAATGAGCGATTTTGGCGGCATGGAAGAACTGCTACAAGACTTCCTGATGGAATCCACCGATCTGCTGTCCGATGTGGACAACAAGCTGGTGGAACTGGAAAAGCGTCCTGAAGACAAGGCATTGCTGAATGACATTTTCCGGGGCTTTCACACCATCAAGGGCGGAGCTGGCTTTCTGAACGTGGGTCCGATGGTAAATCTGTGCCATCGCACCGAAAACCTGTTCGACAAGCTGCGCAACGGCGAGCTGCACATCACGCCGGAAGTGATGGACGTGATTCTGGATGCAACCGGCATTGTGCGCGATATGTTCGGCACCCTTGGTCAAGGCCTGATGGTGGCCGATGCCGATGCCGACGTACTCAATGCACTGGATGCCGTACTGGCCGGTGAAATGCCCGGCAAGGCAGAAGCCCCTGCCCCGGCTCCTGCCGCAGTAGCGCCGGCCCCGGTAGCGCAAGCTGTGGCCAGCCCGGCTCCGGTAACTGCAGCAGCCACAGACGGCCCGGACTGGAACGCCCTGCATCAGGCCATCGTGCCGCAAGCTGCCGCCGCGCCGACAGCACCGGCAGCTGCACCTGCACCGGCCGCACCTGTTGCTGCCGTGGCCACGACTCCGGTACAGGAATTGCTGCCCGCCGCAGAACACATTCCCGCAGCCAAGCCTGCCAGCAAAGCTGTTGCCAACAAGCAGCCCAGCAGCGCGGGCAACAGCAGTGGCCCGCAGGAAAACACCATCCGTATCGATACGGTACGCCTGGACATGGTGCTCAACCTGTCCGGCGAAATCGGCCTCACCAAAAACCGCCTGACCACCCTGCGCACGGAAATCCTGCAGGGCAATCGCGACGGCAACACCCTGCGCTCGCTGGACGAAGCCATCAGCCAGCTCGACCTGCTGGTGGGTGACCTGCAGAACGCGGTGATGAAGACCCGCATGCAGCCTATCGGCCGCCTGTTCCAGAAGTACCCGCGTCTGGCACGTGACCTGGCCCGTCAATTGGGCAAGGAAGTGGAACTGGTGCTGTCCGGCGAAGAAACCGAGCTGGACAAGACCATGATCGAAGATCTGAACGATCCTTTGGTCCACTTGGTACGCAACGCCGTCGATCATGGTGTGGAATCGCCGGAAGAACGCATTGCCGCCGGCAAGAAGCCGCAATCGCTGATCCAGCTGACTGCCGAGCAGGTGGGTGATCACATCCAGATCGAAATCACCGACGATGGCAAGGGCATGAATCCGGATGCCCTGCGTCGCAAAGCTATCGAAAAGGGTTTGATCGACCAGGAAACCGCCAACGGCCTGGACGAGAAGCAGTGCCTGCAGCTCATCTTCATGCCGGGCTTCTCCACCAAGGACCAGATTTCCAGCGTTTCCGGTCGTGGCGTGGGCATGGACGTGGTGCGAACCAATATCCAGAAGCTGAACGGCCGCATTGATATCAATTCGCTGCCGGGCGAAGGCACCCGCATCAGCATCTCGCTGCCGCTAACCCTGGCCATTCTGCCGGTATTGGTGGTACGTGCCTGCAACCAGCCCTTTGCCGTACCGCTGGCCATGGTGCGCGAGATCATCACCATCGATCCGAACGCCATCCAGGAAGTCTCTGGCAAGCCCACCATCGTGGTGCGCGACGAAATCCTGCCACTGCGCACCCTGGCGGGTCTGCTGGGCTGGGAACCGACGCAGAAGCCCTACTTTGGCGTGCTGATGCAGTCCGCCGAGAAGTCCTTCATTCTGGCCATCGACTCCTTTGTCGGCCGTGACGATGTTGTCATCAAACCGCTGCAGAATATTCGTCCGAAGGGTGTGGCCGGTGCCACGCTGTCTGGCGACGGCTCGGTGGTACTGGTGCTGGACATGGAAGACCTGCTCAGCTCCAGCGATGGCACCAACGGCCAAGTCCGGACCTCGGAGTTGATCTCCGTATAAGAAAAACCAGAACTGGCAAGTTTTAATGACCTCACAAAGCGCCTTCATTGGCCGACAACCGGTATTGAACCGTAACCAGCAGCTCATCGGGTATGAGCTGCTTTTTCGTGCAAGCGAGGAAGCCAACTCGGCAGGTCCGCACAGCGAGCTGCAGGCGGATACCCAGGTATTGGTCAACACCCTGAACAATATGGGAACCAGCTGGCTGATCGGCAACAAGCTGGCCTTCATCAACGTTGGTGAAGCCATGCTGACCAGCGATTTTCTGGAGCTGCTGCCACCGCGCCGCGTGATTCTGGATATCGCCCCCGACATCAGCGCCTCCAGCGAACTGCTGTCGCGGGCGCGCCATCTGCGTTCGCTGGGTTTTGGCATTGCCCTGGATGACTTCTCCTTCGAGGCCCAGTCAGCCGCTTTTCTGGAGTTCGCCAACTACGTCAAGCTGGATATCCAGAATCGCAATACCAACCACTTCCAGGTGTTGGCTGCCCGCTTGCGCAGCTATCCGGTGATCCGCATTGCCGAGCGGGTGGAAACCCATGAGCAATACCATCTGTGCAAGGAACTGGGCATGGATGGCTTTCAGGGCTACTACTTTGCCAAACCGGAAACCCTGTCAGCACGGGTGATTCACCCCACTTTCAGCAATGCGCTGGAACTGCTCAACCTATTGCGCATGGATGCTGACCTGCGCCAGGTGGAGCAGATCCTCAAGCGCGATGTGGCGCTGTCCTTCAAGCTGCTGCGCTATGTCAACTCTGCCGCAGCCGGGCTGAACACCACCATCAGCTCCTTCTCGCATGCGGTCACCGTGCTGGGCTACAAAAAGCTCTACCGCTGGCTGACCTTGCTGCTGGTCACCGCCTCCGATGATGGCCGTGCGCCGCCAGCCCTGCAAAAAACCGCCGTGACCCGTGGCCGCTTCATGGAGTTACTGGGGGAGCAATTGGGACTGAATCATGACGACTGCGACAATTTGTTCATTGTCGGCATGTTCAGCCTGCTGGATGTGCTGTTCGACATGCCCATGCCCAATATTCTGGAACACTTGCAATTGCCGGTGCCCCTGATCGAAGCCCTGTCGGAACGCAAGGGCCAGATGGGTGCGCTGCTGCAACTGACCTGCAGCTGTGAAGATGGCCAACTGGCCGGAGTGGTCGAGCTGTCGGCACAGCTGAAGCTGAGCGCCGAGCAGCTCAATCAGGCCCACGTCGCCGCACTCGCATGGGTAGAGGATCTGGGCTTATAATTGCCAGCCCTTCAGCCGGTTCCGAACTCCTCGATGAAACTGTTAGCCATTGATACCTCCAGCAGTTATTTGTCCCTGGCCCTCAGCCTGGATGGCGAGATGTACGCCTTTCATGAGGAAATGGGACAAAAACACGCGGAACGGACACTGCCGGAAATCGACAGCCTGCTACAACAGGCAGGCATCAAACTCGCAGCGCTCGACGCCATCGTCTTCGGGCAGGGGCCAGGCTCTTTTACCGGTCTGCGTATTGCCTGTGGCCTGGCACAAGGACTGGCTTTTTCAGCAGGTCTGCCGGTCATCGGCATTCCCACACTGGATGCCGTCGCCCAGCAAAGCGAAGCCGACCAGTTGCTGGTCTGCCTGGATGCGCGCATGCAGCAAGTGTATTGTGCGGTCTACCAGACCGGCGCGCACTGGCAACGCCAGGGACCGATCACCCTGCAAGACCCCCAGGCCGTGGTCTTACCAGAAGGCATCAGCCAAGTAGCAGGCGATGGTTTTGAAAACTACCCTGCCCTGCTCGCTGGGCAACGTGAGCAAATTCGCCATAGCGGCGTGCTGCGTGCCGATGCCCGCGCCCACATCGCGCTGGCACAGAGCGGTCGCTACCCCATGCAACACCCGCGCGAAGCCGAGCTGCTGTATGTCCGCAACAAAGTCGCGCTGACCTCGATCGAACAGCAGGCACTGAAGGGATGAGCAGCGTCCGTCGCTATCATCCGTCCTCTGCCGGCGACCTGGCCACAATGGAGGCCGCCGCAACACAGCATGGCTGGAGCGCAGGCAATTATCAGGACTCCATCAGCGCCGGCCACGCATTTTACTGCCTTGGTCAGCAAGAAACCGGTTTTGCCGTGGTGATGCCGATACTGGATGAGGCCGAATTGCTGAACATTGTCATCGCCGCGCCGCAGCAGGGCCGCGGCCTGGGCCGACGACTTCTGACAGGACTGATGCAAGACCTCAAACAACAGGGCTGTCAGCGCCTGTTTCTGGAAGTACGTGCCAGCAATACCCCGGCGCGGGCACTCTATCAGCGCTGTGGCTTTCGTGAATCCGGCCTGCGCAAAAATTACTACCCCGGCCAGGATGGTCAACGCGAACACGCCATCCTGATGGAGGCAAGCCTGTGAAGCGCAGCAGCTTTATCCAGCAGGCCATCGGCCTTGGCCCGCAATGGCAGGCTCGCAGCGGCTGGTTTGAACAGCATCCAGCCGAACTGGACAGGCAAGCCATGCAATCGGCACAGCAGCAAGCCAGCCTGCCGCCGGTTGCAGATACGCTGCCTTCCCCCCTGACCTTGGCCGAAGATCACCTACCCGCCCCGGCCATGGAGACAGGCGCAGCGGTAGTGGCTAGTACCGCGGCCCCTGCCTCAGCGGTCCCCCAGGTAACTGACTGCCCGGAGCAGCCACTGGCATCGCTCCAGCCACTGGTCGAGCTGGGCTGGGAACAGCTGGAACAAGCTGTGGCAAACTGCCAAAACTGCCAGCTCTGCCACACTCGCACCCAGACTGTATTTGGCCGCGGTAATCCGCAGGCCCGCTGGATGCTGATCGGCGAGGCGCCAGGTGAGCAAGAGGACAGGCAAGGCCAGCCCTTTGTCGGCAAGGCCGGCCAGCTGCTGGACAATATGCTGGCCGCCGCCGGGCTGGACCGTGAAAACGATGTCTATATCGCCAATGTGCTGAAATGCCGGCCACCAGGCAATCGCAACCCCAATCCGGGAGAAATCCTGGCGTGCAGCAGCTATCTGCAACAGCAGATCCGCCATGTACAACCCACCCTGATCCTGGCGCTGGGCCGCTTTGCCGTGCAAACCCTGCTGCAGACCGAGCAAAGCATAGGCAAGCTGCGTGGTCAGCTACACCAGTATCAGGGCATTCCGCTGATTGCCACCTATCACCCGGCCTATCTGCTGCGCAATCTGCCGGACAAGGCCAAAGCCTGGCAAGACATGGTGCTGGCCAAACAGCACTTTAGCCGCCTCAGCAGTTAGTTGCGCCTTCAGGCCATGTAGCATCAGCCATAGACCCCCTTTAACCAGCGCCTATAGATCGCATCGGCCTGGTTGTGGCTCTGTGGCATTCCCTCTTCCAGCGAAGCGGCAATCTGCGCCACCGACATGACACTGGGCAGGTCATGCGCATTGATCTCCTGATAACCCACCTGCAACCACTGCCGGATCATTTCAACCTTCACCTCGCAATGAAACTGCATGCCCAGGTGCCGACCGTCGTACAGATAGGCCTGATTGCGACAATAAGCACTGCTGGCGAGCAAACTTGCCCCCTGCGGCAAGTCGAAACTGTCGCTATGCCACTGAAAAACACGCAAGGACGAGCACTCGCCAAACCACTCCGCCGCCGCGACTCCCGACTCGGCTTGCAGATCGATCCAGCCGATTTCCGGAATCTCCGCCTTGCGGACGAGCGCACCTAGCGCCCGTGCCAGCAACTGGCCACCCAGACAATGCCCAATTACCGGCACATTGGCAGCCACCGCTCGCCGTAAAAAATCGATCTCTGGCAGAATCCAGCCATGCTCTGACTCGTCGTTGACGCTCATTGGGCCACCAAACGTGGCAATACCAGCATAGGCCGTCACATCCTCGGGTAGCGCATCCCCGGCATAGACCTTGAAAATGCACGAAGGTATAGCCTGGCGGTTCAGATAATCGAGAAAATATTCCGGTCCATCCAGCGATACATGCTGAATAATGGCGATGGGCTTCACATCGTCTCCTCATGCTCACCTTGCACACAACCGGCAGAAAGTGATCACAAAAAAATGAAAAAAGCCAATATAGATGAATTTACAGCGACGATGAATTGATAATTGATCAAATCACCAAGAGACCAGCAGAAGTGAGCCGTGGAAACAACATCATGAACCAGTGCACGACAGGCAATAAAAAACCCTTCTCCGTGCACCAGAGAAGGGCTCTTGAACGTTACCGAAAAACAAGCTTACTTCAGCTTGGTTTCCTTGTAGATAACGTGTTTACGGGCAACGGGATCAAATTTTTTGATCTCCATTTTTTCCGGCATCGTGCGCTTGTTCTTCGTAGTGGTATAGAAGTGGCCAGTGCCGGCGGTGGATTCAAGCTTGATTTTATCGCGCATTGTATAACCTATCTGTCGCTATCTAGTTGACCGCTTAGATCTCGCCACGAGCGCGCAGATCTGCCAGCACTACATCGATACCAACTTTATCGATAGTACGCAGTGCAGCGTTGGATACGCGCAGGCGCACCCAGCGGTTTTCGCTTTCTACCCAGAACTTGCGGTACTGCAAGTTCGGCAGGAAACGACGTTTCGTCTTGTTGTTGGCGTGGGAAACATTGTTCCCGGTCATCGGACGTTTGCCGGTGACTTTGCAAACACGCGCCATGTTAACACTCCCAAAACCGGTAAAAGCTGGCTTTATACCATGAAAAAAGCCAGCGATTCAAGCATGATGCGCACTTTCCGCAGAAAGCACGATCTCGTATATGAAACAGTCGGGGCGGATTGTAACGGAATTACCACAAACACGCGAGTGCAACATGCAATTGCCCGAGGCAAGTGTTGCATTCATTGTTGCAACAAGCGCTGCCATGGCGGTTCAAATCCAAGCGATTTCAGGTTAAAATCCCGGATTCCCATAGAGCCGTAATTCCATGACCAAGTATATCTTCGTAACCGGCGGTGTGGTGTCTTCCCTCGGGAAGGGCATTGCCGCTGCGTCCATTGCTGCCATTCTTGAGTCGCGCGGGCTGAAAGTCACCATGCTGAAGCTCGACCCGTACATCAACGTCGATCCGGGTACCATGAGCCCCTTCCAGCACGGTGAAGTATTCGTGACGGAAGACGGCGCAGAGACCGACCTTGACCTTGGCCACTATGAGCGCTTCATCCAGTCCAAGATGAAGAAGAGCAACAACTTTACCACCGGTCAGGTTTACGAGTCGGTCATCACCAAGGAACGCCGTGGCGATTACCTGGGTGGCACCGTTCAGGTCATTCCGCACATTACCGACGAAATCAAGCACAAGGTGCATGAGGGCGCCGGCGATGCCGACGTGGCCATCGTCGAAATCGGCGGCACCGTGGGTGATATCGAATCCCTGCCCTTCCTGGAAGCCATCCGCCAGCTGCGCTCCAACCTGGGCCGCAAGAACACCATGTATGTGCATCTGTCCTACGTGCCGTTCATCGCAACTGCTGGTGAGATCAAGACCAAGCCGACCCAGCACTCGGTGAAGGAACTGCGCGAAATCGGTATCCAGCCGGACATCCTGCTGTGCCGCATGGACCGCGAACTGCCGGCCGATGAAAAGCGCAAGATCGCCCTGTTCTGCAATGTGGAAGAAAACGCCGTCATCGGCTGTTATGACTCCGACTCCATTTACAAGGTACCGGCGATGCTGCACGAGCAAGGCATCGACGACATCATTACCGAACACATGCAGCTGGACATTCCGCCGGCCGATCTGTCGGTATGGGCGCGCATCATCGACGCCATCGAGCATCCGGAACAATCGGTCAATATCGCCATGGTCGGCAAATACGTCGATCTGACCGAATCCTACAAATCGCTGTCCGAAGCGCTGAAACACGCCGGCATCCACACTCGCTCGGCGGTCAACATCATTTATGTCGACTCCGAAGACATCGAACGTGATGGTGCCGAATCGCTGAAAGACATGGATGCCATCCTGGTACCGGGCGGTTTTGGCAAGCGCGGCGTGGAAGGCAAGATCAAGGCGGTAAAGTTTGCCCGCGAGAACAATATCCCCTACATGGGTATCTGTCTGGGCATGCAGATCGCGCTGATCGAATACGCGCGTGACGTGGCTGGTCTGGCCGGTGCCAACTCCACCGAGTTCGACCTCGACACCGATTACCCGGTGGTCGCCCTGATCGACGAATGGGTCAATCACGACGGCAAGATCGAAAAACGTGATGAAAACTCCAATCTGGGCGGCACCATGCGCCTGGGTGGTCAGCACTGTGATCTGGTGGATGGTTCCTTGGCGGCGCGCGTTTACGGTGCCACTGATATTGTCGAGCGTCACCGCCACCGTTACGAAGTCAACAACTACTACGTACAGCGCCTGGAAGCTGCCGGACTGACCATTTCCGGCCGTTCCGCCGGTCATGAAAAACTGGTGGAAACCATCGAGCTGAAAGACCACCGCTGGTTCTTTGCCTGCCAGTTCCACCCGGAATTCACCTCTACCCCGCGCGATGGCCACCCGCTGTTCAAGGCCTATGTGCAGGCAGCCATCGACTACAAGGCTGAAAAGCAAGGGAAATAAGCATGAAACTGTGCGGATTCGAAGTCGGCCTCAACCAGCCCCTGTTCCTGATCGCCGGCCCCTGCGTGATCGAAAGCGAACAGATGGCGCTGGACACTGCCGGTCAGCTGAAGGAAATCACCAGCGAACTGGGCATCAACTTCATCTACAAGTCGAGCTATGACAAGGCCAACCGTTCTTCCGGCACCTCGTTTCGCGGCTTTGGCATCGATGAAGGCCTGCGTATCCTGGACGAAGTAAAACGCCAGATCGGCGTTCCTGTCTTGACCGATGTGCACGCAGAGAGTGAAATCGCCCAGGTTGCCAGCGTGGTGGATGTGCTGCAAACCCCGGCTTTCCTGTGTCGCCAGACCGACTTCATCCGTGCAGTTGCGCAATGCGGCAAACCGGTAAACATCAAGAAGGGCCAGTTTCTGGCACCGGGCGACATGAAGAATGTCATCGATAAAGCCCGCGCCGCTGCCCTGGAAGCCGGCCTGCCGGAAGACAGCTTCATGAGCTGCGAACGTGGCGTGTCTTTTGGTTATAACAACCTGGTATCTGACATGCGTTCGCTGATGATCATGCGCGAAACCGGCTGCCCGGTCGTTTACGACGCCACCCACTCGGTACAACTGCCAGGCGGACAAGGCAGTTCTTCCGGTGGACAGCGTGAATTCGTGCCGGTACTGGCGCGCGCCGCCGTCGCTGCGGGCATTGCCGGCATCTTCATGGAAACCCACCCCAACCCGGCATGTGCCATGTCCGACGGCCCCAATGCCTGGCCGCTGGGCCGCATGAAGGAACTGCTGGCCACGCTGCAGCAACTGGACAGCCTGGTCAAGCAAAGTGCCTGGCCGGAACACTCGCTGTAATACGTTTTCGTTCCATTTGTGGTAACAAGTTTTCTGCGGCCAGCCGTCTCAAGAGGGCTGGCCGGTGGTGATACGGTTAACCTAGCAAAGCAACTGAAGGGGACAAGTATGAGTTCGATCATTGACGTAGTGGCCCGCGAGATTCTCGATTCTCGCGGCAATCCCACCGTTGAAGCCGATGTACTGCTGGAATCTGGTGTCATGGGCCGCGCAGCTGTTCCCAGCGGCGCCTCCACCGGCGAAAAAGAAGCACTGGAACTGCGTGACGGCGACAAGAGCCGCTACCTGGGCAAGGGCGTGCTGAAAGCCGTAGAAAACATCAATACTGAAATCTGTGAAGCCATTATTGGTCTGGATGCTGCCGACCAGGCCTTCATCGACAAGACCCTGATCGAACTGGACGGCACCGAAACCAAATCCCGCCTGGGCGCCAATGCCATGCTGGCCGTTTCCATGGCCGTGGCCCGCGCTGCAGCCGAAGACGCCGGCCTGCCGCTGTACCGCTATCTGGGTGGTGCCGGCCCGATGGCCCTGCCGCTGCCGATGATGAACGTGATCAACGGTGGCGCTCACGCCAACAACACCCTGGACATCCAGGAATTCATGATCATGCCGGTTGGCGCGCAAACCTTCCGTGAAGCACTGCGCTGCGGCGCCGAGATCTTCCACAGCCTGAAAAAACTGTGCGACAACAAGGGCTACGCCACCACCGTGGGTGACGAAGGCGGTTTCGCTCCCAATCTGGCCAGCCATGAAGATGCCATCAAGCTGATTCTGGAAGCCATCGATGCTGCCGGTTACGTAGCAGGCCAGGACGTAATGCTGGCGCTGGACTGCGCCTCCTCCGAGTTCTACAAGGATGGCAAGTACCACCTGACCGCCGAAGGCCTGCAACTGTCCTCCGAGCAGTTTGCCGACTACCTGGAAACCCTGGTCAACAACTACCCGATCATCTCCATCGAAGATGGCATGAGCGAACACGACTGGGACGGCTGGAAGATCCTGACCGACCGTCTGGGCAAGCGCATCCAGCTGGTGGGCGACGATGTCTTCGTCACCAACCCGAAAATTCTGGCCAAGGGCATCGAAGTCGGCATCTGCAACTCGCTGCTGGTGAAGGTGAATCAGATCGGCACCCTGTCCGAAACCCTGAAAGCAGTTGATCTGGCCAAGCGCTCCGGCTATACCAGCGTGATGAGCCACCGCTCCGGCGAAACCGAGGACAGCACCATTGCCGACCTCGCCGTAGCCACCAACTGCATGCAGATCAAGACCGGCTCGCTGTCGCGTTCGGATCGTATGGCCAAGTACAACCAGCTGCTGCGTATCGAAGAAGAGCTGGGTGATGCTGCCTACTATCCGGGCCGTGCCGCCTTTTACCATCTGAAATAAGCTGAACTATGCGCTGGCTGACCCTGACTCTGGTAACCCTGCTGATCGCCTTGCAATGGCCCTTGTGGTTTGGCAAGGGGAGCTGGCTCAGGGTCTGGCAGCTGGACAAGCAACTGCAGGAACAGCGGGCCGTCACGCAAAAGCTGATAGCCCGCAATGCAGCACTGGATGCCGAAGTACGTGATCTGAAACAAGGAACGGATGCGATTGAGGAGAGAGCGCGCAACGAACTTGGTATGATCCGCAATGGTGAGGTATTTTTTCAATTACTGGATCCGGCTGCCTCTGCTAAACATTGACTAAGCCCATCCAAACCTTCACCCTCCTAGACTAAAAATAATTATGGCTGGCTTCAAAACTTCCAGGGTTTGGTCAATGACAACACAGAATCCGATTGAGGTTGCACGCGAAACGCTCAAGCAGCTGAGCATGCGCAAATTGCTGCCAACACCGGAAAATTTCGAGCGCGTCTACCACGAGCTCACACAAACCCCTATCGAGCGCGACAACAAGCTGGGCACCCAGTTGCTGCGGGCATTGGAAACCATTCCAGCCGAAACCCCGCAAAGCAAAACGTCGCTGCTGCGCATCAAACAAGCCACCGACGAGTCGCGCTGGGAACAACTACCGCAGCTGGCCATTGATTTTCTGCGACTGGCGCTGACCGAAAGCAATCTGACCCAGACCTGGGGCAGCCTGATACAAAGCCTGATCCGCAGCTGGGACCTGCGCCTGCCCGACCTGCCGCAGCACCACAAGCAGGCCGCACTGGAGCGGGTGCTGATCAACTACGGCAATCAGCCGGAAGAGCTCAATACCAAACTGTCGGCCCTGGTCAGAAACTGGAGCGCCCCGGCCAGCCAGCGCGAAGCGCTAACCATGCCGGATGATCCTGCCAGCACCAGCAGTGATATTCCCGCCGTTGCCGGCCAGGACAATAACAGCTGGCCGCTATGGCAACGCACGCTGGCCTTTGCCCTCAAGCACGGCCTGGAGCCACGCCTGATCAGCATGCCGGACATGGTGGAGTCGCTGGAAGCGCTGATCCGCGAGCTGGATCAGGTCTGCGACGATGACAGCCTCAACGTCTACATGCCCAAGCTGCGCGGCTTCATGATCAAGCTGGAACTGCAGACCCAGCAGGAAGGCCGCCTGGTTTCCGGGCTGACCAATCTGCTGCGCCTGTTGCTGGACAATGTGGCCGAGATCAACCGCTCGGATGATTATCTGGTCGGCCAGGTTCATTCGCTGCAGGAAGTGCTTTCGCACCAGCCGCTGTCGATGCAGCAGGTGTACCAGCTGGAAACCAGCCTGAAGGAAGTCATCCGCAAGCAGGGCATGCTGAAAAGCACTCTGGACGAAGCCACCAGCTCCTTGCGCACCCTGCTGGACCGCTTCATCTCGCGCCTGGCGCTGATGACCGACACCACCGACGACTTCCACAGCAAGATCAGCAAACATAGCGAAAAGCTCAAGCAAACCAGCAATGTCGAAGAGCTGAGCGGCATCATCGGTTCGCTGATGGAAGACACCTCGCTGATGCAGCTGGACCTGACCCGTTCGCGCGACGAACTCTTGTCCGCCCGCGAACAGGTAGAAGCCGCCGAACAACGTATCAACGAGCTGGAAAACGCGCTGGAAGCCGCCAGCGCCAAGGTAAAGGAAGACCAGCTGACCGGTGCCTACAACCGCCGCGGCCTGGCCGAACATTTCCAGCGCGAGATCAGCCGTGCCGAGCGCACCAGCAGCGACCTGAGCGTCGCCTTGATCGACGTCGACAATTTCAAGCAGCTTAACGACCGCTATGGCCACCTGACTGGCGATGACGCGCTGAAGTATCTGGTGGATGTGATCAAGCACAATCTGCGTCCGGCCGACATCGTCGCCCGCTTTGGCGGTGAAGAATTTGTCCTGCTGATGCCGGACACCCCGGTAGATGAAGCCATCGACACCGTGCAGCGACTGCAACGCGAGCTGACCCGTACCTTCTTCATGGCCAATAACGACCGGCTGGTCATCACCTTCAGTGCCGGCGTGGCCAAATGGCATCTGGGCGAGCAGGACATCGAAGTGATCGAACGTGCGGACCAAGCCATGTATCAGGCCAAGATCAGCGGCAAGAACCGCGTCATTTCAGCCGAGCCAGACCGCATCATCTGAGTCACGCAGTCAACACACAAAAAAACCGGGGGGCTACCCCGGTTTTTTCATTCTGCGCTGCTGCCCTTGCTCATGCCCTTGCCGGCCTCGGCCCGCTGCCGCCGTACCGCCTTGGGGTCAGCCTGCAAGGGGCGGTAGATCTCCACCCGGTCCCCCTCGCGCAGCACCGTATCCGGCTTGATGGCCTTGCTGAAAATACCCAGTTTGAGCGCCGCCGCATCGATGATGGGAAACTGCGCCAGAATGCCAGATTCCCGCACCGCCTGCTCCGCCGTCGTCCCCAACGCCACCTGCATCGCCATGATGCGCTGCCGTTGCGGCAAGGCACAGGCGACCTCTACCCGAATCTGCTCAGTCATCGCCATAGACCTTGTCGGCATGCTTGATAAAGGCATCCACCAGCGTGCCGGAAATATGGCCGAACACCGGTCCGATTACCTTTTCCAGCAGCTTGCTGGAAAACTCGTAGCGCAAGGTGAACTCCACCTTGCAGCCGAAATCACCCAGCGGGGTAAATTGCCACAGGCCCTGCAAGTGCTGAAAGGGCCCCTCTACCAGCTCCATCAGGATGCTCTCGCCATCACGCAAGGTATTGCGGGTGGTGAAATGCTGGCGAATCTTCAGGTAATCAATATGCAGGCTGGCCACCTGCTGATCACCCTCGCGCGCATGCTCTTCCGCCTTGGCGCACCAGGGCAGGAAACGCGGGTAATTTTCCACCTTGTCGACCAGGGCAAACATCTGCGCCGGGGTATGCGCAACCAGGACTTTCTTTTCTACAACCTGCATGGGGAAGCCGCACATTGTGCAAAATGATTCAAGCTGGCAAGTTTACCAAAAGCTGCCCCGGCTGTCCGTGCCTGTCCCGCAGCTGATTTCAAGCTGCTGATTTTCAGGAATTTTGGCCTGGACGCAGCTTCTGGTAGAATGGCGGATTCCCTTTTAAAGCCACGGAAATCTCAGGCTCATGAGCATCATCCAGAACCGCAAAGCCTTCCATGATTATTTCATCGAGGAAGAACTCGAGGCCGGGCTTGTGCTGGAAGGGTGGGAAGTCAAGGCCATACGCGCCGGACGCGTCCAGCTCAAGGAAAGCTATATCGACTGGAAAAACGGCGCTTTCTGGCTGATTGGCTGCCACATCACCGCTCTGCAGTCGGCCTCCACCCATGTCAAGCCAGACCCGGTACGCCCACGCAAGCTCTTGATGTCCCAATCAGAAATGAACCGCTTCATCGGCAAGGTCGAGCGCGCTGGCTACACCATGATGGCGCTGGACCTGCACTACAGCAAAGGCAATATCAAGGCCCAGGTTGGCCTGGCCAAGGGCAAGAAGCTGCACGACAAGCGCGACACGGAAAAAGACCGTGAATGGCAGCGTGAAAAGCAGCGTTTCATGAAGAACCAGCGAGGTGGCGAATGAAAAAGAGCGCCGCCCTGCCCATTGCACTGATCTGCCTGGGTTCGGTGTGGTTTCTCAAGAGCACCGCCCTGCTGCCGAATACCTCCACCCTGCTTTCCCTGCTACTGGCAGCGGCAGGGTGTCTATTATTGATCATCGACGGCTTCAACAAATCCACCCTGGTCAGCAGCCCGCTGCTGGTCTACGCCGGTGCGGCCATCTACCTGCGCGACAATATGGGCCTGCAATTCAGCCACCTGTTGTCGCTGGGCATGGTGGTGATGGGCTTGTTGATGCTGCTGGCACGTAGTGACCGCATTCCGGAGCGCAGCCTGCGCTGGCGCTCCATGCTGGAAGACCAGGACAAATCCTGATCCGGCGCACCATTTACCCATTGAACGACAGGCCCTCGGGCCAACGGAACCTTTCAAGGACAGGCATGGACAAGATCCTCATTCTCGACTTCGGCTCTCAAGTTACCCAGTTGATTGCCCGCCGCGTACGCGAAGCTCACGTCTACTGTGAGCTTCATTCGTTTGACATGCCGATTGAAGAAATCCGTGCATTCGGCCCCAAGGCCATCATTCTGTCAGGCGGCCCCAACTCGGTGTACGAATCCGACTACCAAGCCGATCCGGCCCTGTTCGAACTGGGCGTTCCGGTACTGGGCATCTGCTACGGCATGCAGTTCATGGCGCAAAGCCTGGGCGGCAAGGTGGAAGCCGGTGACAAGCGCGAATTCGGCTACGCCCAGATCCAGGCCCGCCATCACTCCAAGCTGCTGGAGGGCCTGCAAGACCACATCGACGATGCTGGCAACGGCTTTCTGGATGTATGGATGAGCCACGGCGACAAGGTCACCGCCCTGCCCGCAGGCTTCCATGTCATCGCCGAAACCCCGTCCTGCCCCATCGCCGCCATGGCCGATGAAGACCGCGGCTACTACGGCGTACAGTTCCACCCGGAAGTGACCCACACCAAGCGCGGCACCGAAATGATCCATCGTTTCGTACTGCACGTGGCGGGTGCCATTCCCAGCTGGACCATGCCCAACTACATCGACGAAGCGATCAAGAAAATCCGTGACCAGGTAGGCGATGAAGAAGTCATCCTCGGCTTGTCCGGCGGCGTGGACAGCTCGGTTGCTGCCGCCCTGATCCATCGCGCCATCGGCCCGCAACTGACCTGCGTCTTTGTTGACCACGGTCTGCTGCGCCTGAACGAAGGCAAGATGGTGATGGAGATGTTTGCGCAGAACCTGGGCGTGAAAGTCATCCACGTGGATGCCACCGAACAGTTCATGGGCAAGCTGGCCGGCGAAACCGACCCGGAAAAGAAACGCAAGATCATTGGCGGCGAATTCGTCGAAGTGTTCCAGGCTCAATCCAACAAGCTGACCAATGCCAAGTGGCTGGCCCAGGGCACCATCTACCCGGACGTGATCGAATCGGCCGGAGCCAAAACCAAGAAGGCCCACACCATCAAGAGCCACCACAATGTGGGCGGCCTGCCGGAAGACATGAACCTCAAGCTGCTGGAACCGCTGCGCGAGCTGTTCAAGGATGAAGTGCGCCAGTTGGGCGTGGCACTCGGCCTGCCGCACGACATGGTTTACCGCCACCCCTTCCCGGGCCCGGGCCTGGGCGTGCGTATCCTGGGTGAAGTGAAAATGGAATATGCCGACCTGCTGCGCCAGGCCGACGCCATCTTCATCGAAGAACTGCGCAATACCGTGGACGAGAAAACCGGCAAGAACTGGTACGACCTCACCAGTCAGGCTTTTGCCGTATTCCTGCCGGTGAAATCCGTTGGCGTGATGGGCGATGGCCGCACTTACGACTACGTAGTCGCCCTGCGTGCCGTGGTCACCAGCGACTTCATGACCGCCCACTGGGCCGAACTGCCCTACGCACTGCTGGGCCGCGCTTCCAACCGCATCATCAACGAAGTGCGCGGCATCAACCGCGTGGTTTACGATGTGTCGGGTAAACCGCCGGCAACGATTGAGTGGGAATGATCCTGCCAGCCATCTGATTTAGTGGAACAAGCAATGCCCTTGATGATTTGAAAAACAATCATCAAGGGCATTTTTCATGACCGCACGCCTTCGACTGGCTGTACCCGGATCGGGCTCAAGAATGCATGGGCTTTTCCCAGGCTCCCCGGGTGTCCACTCCTGCTTGTACAGCCAAGCTTTCCAAGGTTTTGATTTCCTCGGGCGAAAGCTGCAGCGTAGTGGCAGCGGCGGCATCTTCCACATGCTTCAGCTTGGTGACGCCGATGATGGGCAGCGTGCCTTTGGCAATGGCCCAGGCAATAGCGACCTGAGCCACCGAAGCACTCTTGCCTGAGCCGATATCTCGCATCGCATCAGTCAGTGCCTCCAGTTGCGGTAACACGCTGTTGTAGCTGGCAGCCCGGCTACTACCTTCCGGCAGCGGATGGCTAGCGTTGTATTTGCCAGAGAGCGCACCTTGCTCCAACACCAGGTAGGAGAAAAATGTGATGTCATTTTCGCGGCAATAGTCGAGGATGCCGGCGTCTTCAGAGGAGCGGTACAACAGGCTGTAGTGGTTCTGTACTGCCGAGAGCGCAAAGCCGGCCTGCTTCAGGGTACTGTCCACCAATTTGATTTCCGCCAGATTGTGATTGGACACGCCAACACGCCGGATCCGTCCGCTTTGCAACAAGGGGATCAGGTGCCGCGTCCATTCATTGAGCAGGGTCGGGTTGTGAATCCAGTACAGGTCGATGATCTCGCTACCCAGACGTTGGCAGCTCTGTTCAAACATGGCGGCCACCGGATTGTCGGCCTCCGGGCTGGCGAGTTGTGGCGTGAATTTGGTAGAGAGCTGCAGGGTCTTGCCCGACACGGTTTTCGCCAATGTGCCCAGGATGGTTTCCGATGAGCCCATGCCATAGACGGCGGCGGTATCCCACAGGGTCAGGCCCTTTTGCATGGCGAGGTCGAATACCGGGCGCAGGCTGTCGGCATCGAGATGGTTACCGAATACCTGGTCGCCACCGGCAAAGCCGCTGCCCCACGACCAGGTTCCAAGAGCAATGGGAGGGAGTGTTTTCATAGTGTCACCTTGCGTAAAGAGAAGCTTGCTTGCTCAAGCCAGATGGGTCTTGAAGAAGGCCGCGATCTGGTCGAAGGGGATTTTGTCCCTGCGGTCGTAAAGATCCACATGGCCGGCATCAGGCACGATCAGCAGTTGCTTGGGCTGTTCGGCCTGCTGGTAGAGGTCTTCCGAGTAGTAGCGCGAGTGGGCGTTGGCCCCGGCGATCAGCAGCACCGGCCGCGGCGAGATCATCGCCACCTGGGCCGCCATCGGGAAGGCGAAGAAGGCCAGCGGGGTGGTGGCGGTCCAGGCGGTGGTGGAGTTGATCGAGCGCGGATGAAAGCCGCGTGGCGTGCGGTAGTAGTCGAAGAAGGCAGCCAGCACCGGGTGGACGTCGGCGGGCAGGGTTTCGGGCAGCAGGCGCTCGCTCTGGATCATCTGGCCCTGGGCATCGAACGGAATCTCATGCAGGCCGAGGGCGGGGCTGCCGTGGGCGGCGTCGATCCAGCGCTGTCGGCTCAGTACATCCACGATGGCATGGCGCTGCGCCGGGGTGTAGCTGTCGCGATAGCCACGGCTGATGCTGCGCGACATGTCGTACATCGAGGCAGTGGCCACCGCCTTGATGCGCGCATCACTGCTGGCGGCGGTAAGCGCCATGCCGCTGAGACCACAGATGGCCATGGCGCCGATGCGCTCGCGGTCCACTTGCGGCAGCAAGCCCAGGCAATCGACGGCGGCACTGAAGTCTTCGCTGTGGATGTCGGGCGAGGCCACGTTGCGCACCTCGCCACCACTTTCGCCGGTAAAGGAAGAGTCAAAAGCCAGGGTGACAAAGCCGCGTGCCGCCAGGGTTTGCGCGTACAGGCCGGAGGACTGTTCCTTGACCGCGCCAAACGGCCCGGCAAGCACCAGGCCGGGGAGCGTCTGGCCCGCGGCCAGCGCCTTGGGCTGGTACAGGTCGCCCACCACGCGGATGCCGTAGCGGTTGTGAAACTGCAGCTTGCGGTGGCTGACCTGTTCATCCGGCGGGAACACCTTGTCCCATGGTGCACTGTCTTGCATGTGGTTCACTTTGCAAAATGGAGAGGAGGCGGCACTGCCGACCGGAGTCGGCACACAGCCATTCAGGCCAACAGCGCATCACGCAAGACGCAGCCTAGATGTGCGGCGGATTGCGGGTTTTGGCCGGTAATGAGGCGGCCGTCGACCACCACGTTGTCACTCCAGTTGGGCATGGCCTGATGCAAGGCACCGCGCTCAACCAGGGTGCTGGCCAACAGGAAGGGAACCACATGGGTCGATTGCACCTCTTCTTCTTCCGCGTCGGTGAAGGCGGCCAGGCGTTTGCCCTCGACCAGCAGACGGCCATCGGCCCGCCGGGCGTTGACCAGGGCCGCAGGGCCATGGCACACCGCCGACACGATGCCGCCGGCAGCATCAATCTCCCGGATCAGGTGCTGTGCCGCCAGGCTGTCCGGAAAATCCCACATGGTGCCGTGGCCACCGGCAAAGAAGATGGCGCTGTAGCGGGCGGGGTCCAGCGCGTCCAGGCGCTGGGTATTTTGGATCGCGTGGCGAAAGGCGGCATCGGCCTCATAACGGGCGATAACGGGGTCGCTCATGTCTTCCATGCCATCGGTCGGGGCGGCGCCGCCTTGCGGTGAGGCAAACTCGACTGCGATGCCCGCATCCTGGAGTTTCTCCAGCGGATGGGTTACTTCTGCCAGGTTGAACCCGGTGGGAATGCCGGTGTCCCCCTTGACGTTGACGCTGGTAACGACAAACAGCACGGGCTTGATGTCAGTGGCGGTCTGGATCATGTGGGTTTCTCTTGCAATGTTAAATGGCACAAGCGGGCTGAGCATTTGTGGCGCGGCCCGGACGGGGTCATCAGGCCTTGGCGAACAGCAGTTCCCAGTTGACCATCGGCCCCAGCGGGATGATGTCCCAGCCGATCAGATCAGCCTGGGCCAGCGGAAAGGTCATCAGCGTGGCCCGTGCAGCCTCGACCGAATCCGCTTCGGCCAGGATGGCGACGCCAGGACGGTCCTGACGGAAATAGATGTCGCGAATGAAGCCGGACTTGTACAGATCCCAGCCGTGGCGCACTTCATCAAGCATGTGCGGGCCGTATTGCTCCAGGGTGGCAGTGGGGCTTGGGATATCGAGGCAAAGCAGTTTCATGGGGAGACTCCGGTCGGTTTCACAAAATGGGAGAGCCAGGGGCTCAGGCAGTGGCCACTGTGGCGGCGGTCTGCGGTGCGCTCAGGCAGGCCAGCAGCGCCTGCTGGAAGTGGGCCAGCTTGTCGCCGCTGGCTCCCATGGCTTCGTAGAAAGCCAGCGGTTCGGCATAGGACATGCCCACGTACAGGGCGCTGGCCTTCATCGGCGTCAATACCTCCTGCACGGTGCTCTGGATCAGGCCGGCCGCCGAGTAGGTGTGGGCCGTGGCACCGGCTGACACCACCACCTGCATCTGCTTGCCGCGCAGTGCATGGCCCTCGGGGCCAAAGGCCCAGCCATAGCTCCAGACCTGGTTGAGATAGGCCTTGAGCATCGGTGTCAGGTTGAACCAGTGGATGGGAAACAAGTACACCACACGCTCTACCCCCTCATGCGCCTGCTGTTCGGCGGCGACATCAAAGGCCGTGGTGTCATGGCCATACAGGGTTTCCAGATTGCGTACCGTCACATTCGGCAGGCTGGCGGCTGTTTGTTGCAGGGCCTGGATGACCTGCGATTGTTCGGGATAGGGATGAGAGACGATCAACAATGTTTTCATGGCATGTCCGCTGAGCTAGAGGATTCTGGTTGGCAGCAGCAGCAAAGGGTGCGCTGGTCTGGGGTGAATTCTGAACAGCTTCACTCTTGAACAGAATGGGCTATTGGGTTTAGGATTTGGCAACTTGAAGTTGTCAATCCGGACAATGGTCCGGAGAAAGAGCACCGCTAGTTATGGATTCCTCACAACGCGTCCGCGCCATCCTCTCCTTTGTCCAGGCAGCCGATGCTGGCAGCTTTGCCGCAGGTGCGCGGGCGCTGGGGATCTCCTCGGCGGCAGTCAGCAAAAACATCGCGGGATTGGAAAAAGCGCTGGGGGTGCGGCTAATGAACCGCACCACCCGCAGCCTCAAGCTGACTGAAGAAGGCGATGCTTTCCTGCGACAAGCCCGGGTGGCGCTGGAGGCACTGGATCTGGCGGCCGATGCGGTGGTGTCACAGCGCGCGACCCCTTCTGGGCGAGTGCGCATCTCGACCAGCTCCGGATTCGGCCACGCGCAGCTGGCACCGATATTGCCCGGCTTGTTGCAGACCTATCCCGGCTTGGCGGTTGAGCTTGATTTTGATGATCGGGTGGTTGATCTGATCCAGGATGGCTACGACCTCGCCTTGCGCGGGGGGCGCATCGTTGACTCGTCGCTGGTATCACGACCCGTGTGCCAGTTCAGTCTGGTGCTGGTCGCATCGCCAGCCTACCTTGAGGCCTTTGGTGTTCCGGCCACACCTGATGATCTGGCTCGGCACCGGCTATTGACCCGGCGTTTTCTGGGCGGACGGGTTTCACCATGGAATTTCATCGCCGCAGATGGCAGCATCACCACGCTGAATACAGCAGGCGCAGCCATGACCATGTCATCACCAGAAGCCCTGACCCAGATGGCACGCTCAGGAGCAGGTATTGCAGAAATTGGTGTGCATCATGCCTGGCAATACCTGCAAAGTGGCGAGTTGCAGCTGCTGCTGCTGGACTGGCACCACCCGGGCAATTTTGAAATGACGCTGCAGTATCCACACCGAGCCCTGATGGCCCCGCGGGTACGGGTCACTGTGGAGTATTTGCTGGAAGCCTTTGCCAATATGGAGGAGCTGCATATCCCACGGTCGGCACTCCTGGATTACGCAGTCTGAACATGCAAACTGGCGCGACCGCCCATGGGGAGGCCAGACGCAGACTAAAGAAAATCACAGCCCACCCAACTCAGCGACCGGAGCGGGACGGGCTTGCCTAGCCGACCCGATCGGTGGTCTTTCGTGCCGCCCGGAGTTGAGCGCTCATGCACAGGGCGGCGCTACAAAGCAGCCCGCTGGCACAGCCTTGGCGTAATAGTGATACATCGATGAATGAAGTCTCCGTGCATGCCAGATGTGCCCCAACAGTACCGCCGGATGAAAAGCACCGGTAGTGCAATACGGGGAGTGTATGGACGGTGCTCGGCTAGCCGCTAGCTAAGTTTTTCAGGATTCTTGGCGGATACTGCAGCGTGCCCGCAGGAGCAAACAAGTGGAGTGGAAACGACCAGACCGAGGTGGAATGTGCGTCAGTGGCAGCCCGCAGCCAGCAGGCTATAGCGGCCGGCCAGTCGGGACATGCTGCCATCGCGACACATCGACAGCAGTACCTGGTTGAATGCATCCAGCGTACCTGGCTGCAGACGGCTGCGGGTAAAGCCAAACATATAGGAGATGGACTTGATCGTAGCCAGCTGGTGCACGGAGGACAGTCCATCCTGCAGTATCCAGTAACGGGCGATGTCGGCATTGGAGAAAGCCACGGCAGCGGCACCATAGCGCCCGGCAGCCAGCTTGCGCAGCACGGTCTGCGGATCAGGTTCCACCTGCTCGGTCACCCCTGCCACGCCCTGCAGCAACTGTTCGCTATTGGCTTGCGAAAGCGACGGCCCGTACACCGCCAGCACATGGCCGGACAGGTCCGCCGGCTGCCGGTAGCGCAGCGGATTGCCATTCAACACATACAGGCCATAGCTGCTAAGCAGTACCGGCAGCGAAAGCTCCATCACGGCACGCCGGTCCGCTACATCCTGCACCAGCAGCAAGCCGTCGGCTTCGCCCAGGCTGATGGTACGCAAGGCGCGCTTCCACACCATCGCCCGCACTTCGCAGCGCCAGTCCAGCCGCCTGCACGCCTCCTGCAGGATTTCCACCTGTGCACCACCAAGCTTGTCGCCCCCGGCATTTTCAATAATGGGGGGAAAGATTTGCGTGACAAACAACAGGCTACGCGGCGCAGCCTCCACTGCCGTACTGATGCACAGCAGCGCAGCCAGCAACAGTGTTCTGACCCGACTCGCTACCATCGCTGTCTCCCGACTTTTTCGTCAGTATAGCCACTGGCATGCGCGGCAGAATTACCTCTTGGTCGGCCACTACACATGCTGGATAGCACGGTACAAGACAATGAACCAGGAGAGCTTCTTATCTGTCACGTCCAAGAACAGTCACTCGCTGCCGGCAAGCAATGAGCAGTGATCGGGTCGGCAAAATGCGGGCACCACTCTGGTTTCCATCAGCATCCGGCGCTGGCAGACAATTGCGGAGCCAGCCGGCCTGTACAAGCGCAACAAGCTGCGGTCACTGTTAATCAGACCATGACAAATCGCCAGACCTGTTGGATGAGCGACACAGGAGCTATCCGACCAGGACGGGGAACACCATCACTGCGGCTCGACACGGCGCAAGGCCAGCGCTTTCCGGTATTTCAGATGGGCAAATCGGGCGGCGTAAATGCCCAACACCAGTCCTACCCATCCATCCTTCCAGTTTCCGCTGCGCAAATACCATTTGAAAAAGGCGCCAACCGGGCTGGTCCACTGGCGCAGGGAAAAGTGCTTGCGGCTTCGCATCTGAGCCAGATCCTGTGCATCAAGGCTGGTATACATCGCCAGCTTGCGCGCTATCTCGGCATGCGAATGAAAGGTTTGATGCTTGAGCGGCAGCTCTAGCCTGCCGCAGCTGCGGTAGCCGATAAAATCTTCATGGACAGCCTGTGCAGACAGACCCACCCGCTGCTTGTTGATGATGCGAATCGGATAATCAGGACAGCCTACCGGGTACAAGGCATGCACCTGCTTCCCCATGACAATCCAGTCACGCTGAATCGCGTAGGCCTCATGCTGGAAACCTTCATGCTGCAACTGCCGGATATGCCTGATCAGATCATCAGAAGGTATTTCATCGCTATCCAGAAAGAATACATAGTCATGTCGGCATTCGCGCTGGGCAAACTCACGTTGCTGACGAAAATCATCAAACCGGCGGTATAGCACTCTGGCACCACACTCCTGTGCTATCGACAGTGTCTGGTCGCTACTCCCGCTATCAACGACCAGCAAATCATCAGTCAGTCCAGCCACGGCACTCAAAATTGCTTTCAGGTAGCGTTCACTATTGAAAGTGAGCACATAAATTGACAATGGCGTCATTATTTTCTCTGCCCCGTAGTTTTATTTTTAACTATTTATGATTTTTGTATTGCAATACAATTTTAATAAAATCGGTCTGTAGGCCTTACCTGCAAAGGAAAACATCTTAACTGGCTACTACCCATTACAAATGGAACCTGACACTATTCCAATAGTGGGAAGTATTATCCTGATTTGAAGCAAACCAAACAAATTATATCCATGTCGTTTAAACACCCTTCGTAAGCCTGTGCACTTCCGCCATCCACCCAGGGCAGATTCCATCGGGCCGCGCTATTTTGTTGCACTACAGCAAATGTTTGACCGTGAACATTTGACGTGCTGCATCGCGACTGTTACGGTCAACAGGCATATGCGGAAGCTGGGAACCATTGTTTTAGCATCGTGGTCCGACACCGTTTACCCGCCTCAACTTTAGCCAAGGAGATCGCCATGTCCGATGCCGCACTCAATCAGGAAAAAGAACAACTGCTGGAAGATGTCCGCCAGGTTTTGTCCAGTACCGAAGATTTGCTTGGTGCTGCCGGCGATGAAGGTGGGGAAAAGGGTCGCGAGCTGCGCAAGCGCCTGGGCGAGAACATCAAGCTGGCCAAGGCCCGCCTGCTAGAAGCCGAGAAGCTTGTGGTCGGCAAGGCCAAGGTAGCCGCCAAGGCAACCGACGACTACGTGCATGAAAATCCGTGGAAGTCGATCGGCATCGCCGCCGGCGTAGGCTTTCTGCTGGGCATGCTGGTTTCGCGCCGCTGATGCGGATTGACTGAATGAGCGATTCCCCACGCCAGACACCTCGCCCGGGCAGCATCCGCTCGCTGCTGGGCGGGGTGTTTTCCTTGTTGCTGACCCGCTTCGAACTATTCTTGCTGGAGGCGGAAGAGCACAAGGACAATCTGCTGTTCAGCCTGCTGCTAGGCGGGCTGGCGCTGATTTTGCTGCTGATCGGCCTGTTGAGTGCGCTATTGCTGGTGCTGGTACTGACCCCGGCAGCCTACCGCCCGGCCGTCCTGTCCTGCCTGACCTTGGCCAGTGTGCTGGGCGCAGTCGGTTTGCTGTGGCAGCTGAAGCGACGTGCATATCGCAGCCGCGCACCATTTGCCGATACGGTTGCCGAAGTCCGCAAGGACTGGGACAGCCTGAGCGGGAGGCGCTGAGATGTCACCACAGGATCGTGCCCTGAAAAAGCAATTGCTGCTGATGAAAGGCGAAGTGTTGCGCGTCAAGCTGAAGCTGGAAATTGACAGTCTGCGGCAACGCCCGCTTGGCTTGGCCGGCGAGGGCTTCAAGGCTTTTTCCAGCGGTAACGCGCTGGGAAAACTGGTCAATACCCTGGCCGCCATCTTGCCTTCAGAATCCCTGCGCCACTGGTTGCGCCGGGCATCCCGGCTCTTCCTGCTCTGGAAGGTGGTCAGCAAGTTCTGGCCCGCTCGCTGAGCGCCACAACAAAGCGGCCCATGCCGCTTTTTTGTTTAATCACATTCAGGCCTGCAGATTGGGCGTGCCGCTGTCGATACTGGCAGCCGCGCCCCCCGCATCAGCCAGCTGAATAGTCAGCTGGCTCTCACCCTCGGCACTATCGCTGCCACCATGCAGCATATTATCAATGGCTGCCATATCCTTGTCGCCCGCATCCAGCAGCTTTTTCAAACCATCATCCTGCGCTTGCAGATTGCGCTGTTTCAGCCATTGCTGAATGGACTTGATGCTGTTGATCAGTGACTGCAATTCCACATTGCCATTCAGCCCGGAAGCACCGCCAGCCAGGACTACACTACTGCCGGCCAGACTACTGCCAACACTCGCGGCATCGCTTGCCGGTGCGCTGTCAGTGGCGCTGGCAGCCTGCGGGCTGTCTGCCGTTGTCGCGGTGTCGGATGTCGCGGCTGACGTAGCGGCCGGTTGCCCGGCATCACTGTCACTACTGGCAGTCGCAGTGTCCGTCGCCGCCGGTGCCGGTGCCGGATTACCCGACAGGGTAGTCACCAGGCTTTGCTGCTGATCGTTACCAGTGGCGCTGGCCACCATTTGGCGCAGTTCGGCACTGATCTGTTTCAGCTGCATGGCTATCGAGCGCAATCCACCCTTGTCCTTGCCCACCAGCACCATCATCTGCCGCAGGTTCTTGATGCGCTCCTTCAGCATTTCCATGCGGCTGCCATCCAGTTGCTGGCTCTGGCTACGCTGGCTGCGAGCGGCGGCTTGTTTGAGCTGGCTGGCCTGTTGCTGTTGCCACTGGCTCAGCGCAAGTTGCAGCGACTGATTGACTGCCTGCCTGGCCAGGTTGGGCTGAGCAAGGGGCAAAGAAGTGGCGACGGCCGATTGCGCCGCCACTGCATTGGCCGTGGGGGGCTGGCTGGGCAAGCTGGTACGCGGATCGGGCAGGCTGGGCAGGGTGGTGTATAGCTGGATGGAGCTCATGTCATCGGCCATTGCGAGGCTATCTTCATATGAATCTATCGGCACTCCCCAGCAATTCTTTAAAGCAATGGTACAAGTGCAGCCGGCAATGCCGTTAAAATGTCAGCTTGATCCACCGTCAGCATGATGCCAATGCCCTCCTCCCCTTCCGACCTGCTGGGCAGCCCGCCCCTGCCCCCCGCCGCAGTGCAATGGCTACGCGACATGGGCATTGCCAACCGGCAACAACTACGACAACAGGGCAGCGTCACCACCTTTCTGCGGCTGAAAGCCAGCGGTCGTACCGTGACCACGCGCCTGCTGTTCGCTCTGGAGGCCGCAGCACGCGGTGTGCACTGGTCGCAGCTGAGCGATGCCGACAAACAGCACTTGCGCCAGCAACTGGCAGCACACCCGCCGGTGGCGCTGCCACCGGCGCCGGCCGACATCGAGCATTTCATGCTGCAGGCCATGCAGCAGGCCGAGCTGGCCGCAGCCCAGGGCGAAGTGCCGGTTGGCGCGGTGGTGGTGAAAGACGGCCAGATCATCGGTCGCGGTTTCAACCAGCCAGTTGGCCGCTGCGATCCGTCTGCCCATGCCGAAATGCAGGCGCTGCGGGCGGCCGCACTGCATGAGGGTAATTACCGACTGGACGGTTGCGACCTGTATGTCACACTGGAACCTTGTGCCATGTGCAGCGGTGCCATTTTGCATGCCCGGCTGACACGGGTGATTTTCGGTGCGCGCGAAGCGAAAACCGGAGCGGCAGGCAGCGTGACTGATTTGTTTGCCTTGCGCCAGCTGAATCATCACACCGCGGTGTGGGGGGGGATAATGGCCGAACCATGCGCAGCGCAGCTGGCGAGCTTTTTCCGCCAACGTCGCTCACAGGAGTCCTAGCATGAGCCGACTGTCGTGGATCGTGATCCTGCTATGCGGCCTGCTGGCCTGGCCACGCGTTGCGGCTGCGGCAGCTGTGGAAGATGCCGCCGGCTTTGTCCTGCAATCGGAACAGGATGCGCCCTTGCAAGCCACGCGGGCCAATCTGCGCCATTACGGTCAGCCCTGGATACTGGTCGGCATACGCAGCCAGTCGCTCAGCCTGTTTGACGAATGGGGCCGACAGCAGCAGCACTATGTGGTCTCCACGGCCAGACGCGGTGCCGGTGAGCAGGTCAACAGCTACCAGACGCCACGCGGCTGGCACCATGTGTGCGACAAGCTGGGCGCTGGAGCGGAGGAAAACACCATCATTTTTCGCCGGCGGGTTACGCCGTGGAAGTACACCGCCGAATTGCACCAGCAATATCCTGACAAGGACTGGATCCTCACCCGCATCCTGTGGCTGTGCGGTGATGAGCCCGGCAAAAACCAGGGCAGCAATGTCGACAGCTATGACCGCGCCATCTACATTCATGGGGCTGGCGACCATGTCGCCTGGGGCAGCCCCACTTCGCTGGGTTGCGTACGAATGAAAAACCCGGACATTATCCAGCTGTTTGAGCAGACGCCAAACGGCATAGACGTTTTGATAGACGAGAATTCCTGACCACCATGCACGCAGCTCTCAACCTGACCACACCAGCACTGCTGTTTCCCGCCATTTCCCTGCTGTTGCTGGCTTATACCAATCGTTTTCTTGGTCTGGCCAGCATCATCCGTAATCTGTATACCGACTACAAGGAAGAACAGAATCCCAATATCCTGCTGCAAATCGGCAATCTGCGTACCCGCATCCAGCTGATCAAATGGATGCAGTTTCTGGGCATCGGCAGCCTGTTTCTGTGCACCATGGCCATGTTCCAGATTTACACCGGCTGGCAGCAACTGGGCGAGCTGTCTTTTGGCATCAGCCTGCTGATGATGATTGCCTCGCTGGCCACTTCGCTGTGGGAGCTGGTGCGCTCATCTGATGCACTGAACATCCTGCTGTCGGATCTGGAAGCCGAATCGCACCGCCAGCAGCGCTGAGCGCCAGTCTGGACTGAGCATAAAAAAACCGGCCGCGCCGGTTTTTTTATTCAAGCCGGTTTGCGACCGGCAATGATGTGCAAGGGCATGCTGACCCGTCGCACAATGGTCGGATCGCCCCAGCCGCGGGCCAGGCGCTGGCGGGCATCATTCAGCACATGGTTGCCCAGGCTCTGCACACACAGCTTGGTGGCCGACCAGGTATGCAGATAGCCCAGCAGTTGCTCGAAATTCCAGTCCATCAGTATCTGGCATTGTGGCGTTTCCAGCGGTGGCAGCGGCAGGCCGACATCACGGTAGCCATCCCACAACAGCTGACTGCAACTGGACCAGAACGGTTCGATGACAGCGCGGAAAAAGCGCATGGCGTCATCCACCTGCGGCGTGACATGAAACCAGTCATAGCCCCAGGCTGCAAAGACACCGCTGGGCTTGAGCACCCGTTCGAGCTGCGGCCAGAAACGGGGATGGTCGAACCAGTGCAGGGACTGCGCCACCGTCACCAGATCAAACACCTCGTCGCCAAAAGGCGGATGCTCCGCCGCGCACTCCAGGTAGAAGATATTGCCAGCGGACTCGGCCGCCTGCAGCTGGCTGTGATTGATATCGCTGGCATCAACGCGGGCAAAGCTGCGCGACAACTGTACCGCCGCCTGGCCCGTGCCGGTGGCGCAATCCCAGACACGATCGTGTCCGGCGACCACTGCATTCAGCCAGCGGAACAGGCTGTCCGGATAGCACGGTCGATAACGTGCGTACTGGTCGGACTGCAGATCAAATGTGGCGATGGCACGCATATCCATGATGTGGCTCAAATGAACGCTCTCTCAGGTAAAGAGTGCGCCGGAGCATTCCGCCTCACCCTTTCATTTTGTACAAAAATGATAATAGCATCACCAATTGGTACAAATTAAAGTTTATTTATTTTACAAATATTTATTTAAAAAAGCCGACTTTACCACTGGAAAATAATAATCAGACAGTTAAATGGCCCATGGGATGGGCTGCCATTATTCTTTATCGGTGGCACTGGCCAATACTTGTGCCGGATCAGCATTTGGTGGCGTGTATTGAGGATGCAGTGAAAAGACAGCATCAGGCGGGGCTAAACCAGCCGGCGCAGTGAAAGACCGCAGCGTGTGAGGCGTGCCCGCACCGACTAATCGATTAGCGGGCTGGCGGGCTGGTACGGCGCAGGCGGGTGGCCAGCCATTGGTCCAGCTTGCCGGCGAACTGCTGACGGTCGGCCTGGCTGAATGGCGGTGGACCTCCGCTCTGGATGCCGCTGGCCCGCAGATTGTCCATGAAATCGCGCAGTGTCAGCTGGCCTTCGATGGTATCGCTGGAATAGGCTTCACCGCGAAAATTGATGGCAGCTGCACCTTTGGCCAGTACCTGTGCCGCCAACGGAATATCGCCACTCACCAGCAGATCGCCTTCCTGGCATTGCCGGGCGATCTCGGCATCGGCCACGTCAAAGCCCTGCCCCACCACAATGCTGCGGATATGGGGGCTGGCGGGCAAGGCTGGCCGTCGGTTGGCCACAAACACGGCCGGCGTGGCCGTGCGCTGGGCGGCGCGACAGATAATGTCGCGGATCACGGCGGGACAGGCATCGGCATCTACCCAGATGGTCATGATTACGCTTCTTGTATGGCTGGAGTGCGGCAAGCCTACAACAGTCGCCATGTTTCTGCCCATGGCAATTTGTTAAAGTCGGTGCATTCATTGCCAAGCTAATGGCATAAACCGGTCAAGCCCTCTATAGTAGTGGGGCATGATTTCCCACCCTCCCCGCACAAGGCTTGTTGAATGACCCGCGCGCTGACCATCCTGGTGGCCGAGGACAGTCCGACCTCCCGTCAGATCCTGCTCGACTACATCCGTCTGCTTGGCCATGAAGCCGTGCCGGTGAGCAATGGGCAGGAAGCGCTTGCATACTGCCTGCAGCAGCGTCCCGACGTCATCTTCATGGATGTCACCATGCCGGTGATGGATGGCTTTGCCGCCACCGCCGCCATCCGCCAGCTGCTGGGCGAACACTGGATTCCCATCATCTTCCTGACCTCGCTATCGGATCGCAGCCAGTTGCTGCGTGGCCTGGCCATGGGGGGAGATGACTACCTGACCAAGCCGATCGATCTGGACATTCTCACCGCCAAGCTGCATGTGCTGATCCGCATTTCGGAAATGCAGCAGCGCATCGCCTCGGACAGCGAGCGACTGGAAAACTATTACCGCACCAACGAACAGGAGCAGATGTTTGCCCAGATGGTGCTGGATCGCTTTACCCGCCGCGCCGAGCAGACACCGCCCAATATCCAGCAATGGCAGCGCCCGGCGATGAATTTCAGCGGCGACACCATCTGCATTCGCCGTTGCCAGCCGGGACTGGACCGCATCATGCTGGCCGACAGCACGGGGCATGGGCTGGCGGCAGCCATCTGCGGCCTGCCCGCCGTGGATACCTTCTTTGCCATGTGCGACCGCAACCTGCCGGTGCAGGAGATCGCCCGCACCATCAACCGCAAGCTGCACACCATCCTGCCCATCGGCCGCTTTGTCGCTGCCGCCATCATCGAGGTGGATTACCAGCTGCAGCGCATTGCGGTATGGAATGGCGGCATACCCTGTGCCATGTATGTCGACCGCCGGGGTGAGGTGCTCAAGTCCTTTGGCTCGCGCTCGCCACCACTGGGCATTCTGCCGGACAGTGCCTTCGAATCCTCGCTCGACTATTTCAGCTGGCAAGATGGCGGCTCGCTCATCGTCTGCTCGGACGGCGTGACCGAGGCCTATGACGACAGCCGCCAGCCCTTCGGGGTGGACGGCATTCTGCGCGCGGTAAGCCAGGCGCGCACGCTGGACATCCAGGGTTCCATCACCCATGCCGTCAACAAGCACCTGGCCGGGCGGGAAAACCACGATGACATCTCGCTGGTGGTGGTTCGCTGCCAGTAATACCCCGCCAGCAAACAACAAAGCCGGTCACCGCCAAACGGTGACCAGCTTTGTTCATGGTGAAACGGCTCAGGTGCGCGGTGGTGCGCAGCTTTCCGGGGTGCAGAACACGGCAGCATTCTCATCGGTAGCCACCAGCTCCCCCAGCAAGGCAGCGACAAACGCTTGCGGCTGTCCCAGCCAGGGCGAGACATCCACCCGCTGCCACTGGCCGTTCTGCTCCAGTAGCAGGCTGGGAAAACCTCGCAAACCAGCCTGTTGCATCAGCTGCCGGCTGTCTGCGGTATGTGCAGCCACCTTTTCCATCTGTTGTTCCAGCTCGGCGGCAAATGCTGCAGCCGGCAGGCCCAGCTCTCCTGCCAGCTGCTGCAGCACCTCGGTTCTGGCGATTTGCCAACCGCGCTGGTAGTGCGCCTGCTGCAAGGCAGACAACATTTTCAGCGGCGGCAGACCCAGCTGCGCGGCGGCCAGCATGGCGGCGGTTGGCGGGGTGGAATCAAACACCGCGTTGCTGTCGCGCAGCAAACCCTCAAAGTAGGCCTCACCAAACGGCAGGCCGGTCATCTTGGCAATGCGCTGATCATGCGGCATCACATAGTCGCGCAGCGCAGGCGTGACCGGCTGGCGGTTGGCTCCGCTCATCATGCCGCCACCGTGCAAGTGCAAGGCCAATTGCGGCTGGGCAGCGGCGGCTTGCAATAGTGGCGAGGCGGCATAGCACCAGCCGCACAGCGGATCATAAAAATAATGCAGAGTGGCTGTTACCATTTCATCTCGCCCTTGTTGACCTTGGCACCAATCTCCAGCGACATGGCTTCACCGGCCTGCGGGAAGGCTTGCTGCATGCGCTGGATCAGCTCGGCACTATTGGCCGAGGCAGCCAGATTCTTTTCAAACTGCTGCAGATAGTCGCGGGTAAAGCGCAGGCTGGCCACCCCGGTGGGGGCATTGGCTGCCATGTGGCCAGGGATGACCTGTGCGGGCTGCAGCGCTTCCATTTCATTCAGCTGGGCCACCCAGGCCTGGCGCTCCTGCTTGGTCTGGGTATCTGCCGTCCACACGTGCAGACCGGAAACCACGCCGACATTCCCCACGATGGCGCGAATCGACGGAATCCACACATAACCACGATGGGCCAGCGGGCCGGTGGTGCCGCGCACTTCCAGTGCCTGGCCTTCCAGCATCAGCTGTTTGCCGGGCAAGGCATGCGGCAGCGCCAGCGGCGCCTGGGGCGCATTGGCACCCATTTTCGGGCCCCAGAAAGCCTGCTTGCCTGCCACATTGGCCTTGATCCTGGCCAGTGTCGGTGCAGCGGCGACCAGCTCTGCCTGCGGGAAAATCTGCTTGAGCACGGTGGCACCGAAGTAGTAATCCGGATCGGCCTGGCTCACGTAAATGGTTTTCAGCTGCTTGCCGCTATCCAGTACGCGAGCGGCAATGCGGTAGGCGTCGGCACGGGTGAAGCCGGTATCGATCAATACGGCGTCATTTTCACCGCTGACCAGCACCGAGGTGACATTGAAGCTATTGTCGTCGGCCTGGTAGACCGACAGCTTGAGCGGTTCACCAGCATGGGCCAGCGTGGAGCCCAAGGCCAGGGCAAGTGTCAGCGGCAGGAATTTCAAAGTGGCAAGCTGCATGTGTATCTCCTGAATGGTGGCGGGCATCTGCCCGGCGAGTCATTGATGGAGTGCACTTTAGCGCTAAAAACAATGCAGATAAATCCGCTATTCTGGGCAGTATTGTTTCAAAAAATGAGCAAATCGCAATTGTTAGCCGTCTTGAAAGGACGCGGAGTGTGCATGGCGTAAATGCGCCTCCCGCAGGCCTTGTTAACGCGGCATCACCGCCACGCAGCAGAGCAGGAACAGCGGCTTAACCGGCAAGCGGCTGACAGGAGTGCATGGCCACCACACGATTACGCCCCTGGCGCTTGGCCTGGTAGACTGCGGCATCCGCGGTGTTCACCAGCCAGTCGGGCTGCTGGTTGATGCTGGCGTGCGCCACGGCAATACCGATGCTGATGGTTACCACCTTGCTGCAGCCGGATGAGGGATGCGGCAGGGCCAGCGCCTCGACCTCGCTGCGGATCTGCTCGGCCAACGCCGTGGTCTGCGGCAGATTGCAGCCTCGCAGCAACAGGACGAACTCCTCACCACCATAGCGTGCCGCACAACCTTGCCTGGATGCCGCATGGCGGCTGATCACCTGGGCCACCTTGATCAGGGTCTCGTCTCCCATCTGGTGGCCCTGGCTGTCGTTGTAAAACTTGAAGTAATCCACATCGACAAACAACAGGGCGATGTCCTCCTGCTGTTGCAGCCGCCTTTCCCAGAAAGCGTGTAATTGCTGGTCGAAATAACGCCGGTTGAACAGGCCGGTGAGGCCATCGGCGGTGGATATTTGCTGCAGATACTTGAAGCCCTGCTGTAGCTGGCGGTGATCGCGCTGTAACTCCAGCGCCAGCAGATAGCTGCGCCGCTCCTCCTTTTCCAGCTGGAACAGGCCGAGCAGCCCCAGCAATACGCTGGAAACCAGCAGGATGAAGATCAGCGAGCGCGCCGCCTCGTCAAGGAAATGCAAACCACACAAGACCCAGCCCAGGTAGGCCAGCGCGACGGTGCAGCTATAGCAGGCCAGGCGGAAGGGAATGCGCAATCCGAACATCATGAACACCAGGCACAGCATGACCCCGCCATAGTAATGCTGCGCAGTCGGCATGTGGCTGATGGAGAAAAACCAGGTCAGTCCCAGCACGAAGGCGGTGCTGGCCACCACCACCGAATATTCGTAGTAAGGCTGGAAAGGCCGCCAGAAACTGCAGGCGATGGTCAGTGCGGCAAAACCCGGCAGCAACAGCCAGCGCCAGATCCATACCCGCTGGTAGACATCCAGCAGGTAGACGCGATCGACCAGGCCGTACAGCATGAACACCACGATGCCGATGGCACCAAACAAGCGGTAACGGCGGAAGCGATGCGCCGCCGTATCCTGCTGGTAGATTTTTTCCAGCAAGGGCGGGAACAATAGCTGGTACCAGGGCTGCTTGTCGGCAGTGGCCAGCGCCTGATGCAGGCGGGGGGGCATTTTCGCTACCATGGCACCTCCCGCGATAACAAGGGGGGGCCTGGCATCCATTCGAGATTAGACATGGTGCGATCCAGTGAGTACCGTAGGGGTCTGAATAGCGACACGATGCTGAAAACAGCAGCACTGCCACGACAGCAACAGCCTGCATGCCGGCAGTATAACGGAAATGCCCGCAGGCAAGCCGCCAGCGCAGTCGCAGCACCCATATTTGATGACAAATGAGCAAATTGCCGCCCTGCTTGGCAGGCATGGCTCAAAACTGGCTGCTTGCCGCTTTTTTATCTTCCGGTTTGGCGCTGCGACAAAGCGGCGAACCGGTATCACTGGCAGCGCAAACAAACAAGGAAAGCGATGGACCGGCTGATTGCCATGCAGGTTTTTGTCGAAGTAGCCCGCCGTGGCAGCTTTACCGCCGCCAGCGAAGAGCTGCAGCTGAGTCGCGCCATGGTGACACGCTATATCGCCGAGCTGGAAGACTGGCTGGGCGCACGCCTGCTGCAGCGCTCCACCCGCAAGGTGACACTGACCGATGCCGGCGCCAGCTGCCTGGCCCGCTGTCAGCAAATGCTGGAACTGGCGGCGGAAACGCGCGAAGAAGTGGGCCTGCGCGATGGCCAGTTGCGCGGCCAGCTGCGCATCACCACCAGCATGTCCTTCGGCATGGCCCAGCTGGCTCCGGCCATCAGCGATTTTCTGGCCGAACACCAGCAGATCCGCATCGACCTGCAATTGGGAGACCGCGCAATCAACCTGATCGAAGAAGGCATAGACCTGGCCATCCGCATCACCAATGACCCGGAACCCGGCCTGATCGCGCGCCGGCTGGCCGATTGCGCTTCGGTCATCGTGGCCACGCCAGCTTATCTGGCCCGCCACGGCCAGCCACGGCAACCCGCCGATCTGGGCCAGCACCACTGCCTGAGCTACAGCCAGTTTGGCCGCAGTGAATGGCGCTTGCGCCGTGGCGAAGAAGAAGCCGTGGTCAAGGTACATGGCCGGCTGAGCGCCAATGAAGCCGTCGCACTGCTGCAGGCCTGCCGCCATGATGCCGGCCTGGCCATGCAGCCCTATTACCTGGTCAAGCCGCTGCTGGACAGCGGCGAGCTGGTGGTGCTGCTACCAGACTGGCAACCCACCAGCCTGGGCATTTATGCGCTCTACCCTTCGCGCCGCCAGTTGCCACTCGCCATGCGCACCCTGCTGGACTTCCTGCAGCAGCGCTTTGCCCCCATCCCGCCGTGGGAACAGCCTGTGTCAGCATCGACCCCTTACTGAAAATTCTGCCGCCACTGGCTGGGCGACACCGCATAGCGCTGGCGAAAGTGGTGGCGCAGGGACTCGGGCGAGCCAAAGCCTGCCAGTTGGGCAATCTGTTCAATATTGTGGTCGGCACTTTCCAGCAGGCGTTGGCTCAGCGCCAGACGCTCATCCAACAACCACTGGCTCACCGTACGCCCGGTCAGTTGCCGGAAATGCCGGGTAAAACTGCGCCGGCTCATCGCCGCCTTGTCAGCCAGGCTATCCAGGCTGTGCGGCTCGGCCAGATTGGCCCTGAGCCAGTCCAGCAGCACCGCCAGCCGTGAATCACCGGCGCTAGCCGGCAGTGGCTGCTCGATGAACTGCGCCTGCCCGCCCTGACGGTGTGGCGGTACCACCAGCCGCCGCGCCACGCCATTGGCCAGCTCCGCTCCGTAACGCTGGCGCAGCAGGTGCAGGCAGCAATCCAGCCCGGCGGCCGTTCCGGCTGAGGTCAGCATCTGGCCATCCTCCACATACAGCACCGCCGGGTCCAGCCGCACCTGTGGATAACGTTGGGCGAAATCATCGGCATAGGCCCAGTGCGTGGTGGCGGCACGGCCATCCAGCAAGCCGGCCTCGGCCAGCACATACGCCCCCAGACACAGGCCGACAATCTGCACGCCGCGCGCCGCGGCCTGCTTGAGCGCCAGTAACAAGGCCGGTGGCACCGGACGGCCGGCCAGCCAGCTGGGCAGGATGATGATGTCGGCAGCAAGCAGTGCTTCCAGACCATGCTCACAGTGGATGCTGAAACCGGCGCTGGTGCGCAGTTCGCCGGCTTCCGCGCTGCAAACCCGCAAGTCAAAGGCCGGCAGGCCGGGATGGGCATCGCCAAACACCACGCAAGGCACCGACAGGTGAAAGGGGCTGATCTGGGCAAAGGCGACAACGGCGACGACGGGAGCGGACATGGCGGCATACCAGAGCGAACAGGATTGGCCTGATCTTAACGTATTCTGGCAATCGGGCCACTATGGCAGCCAGCCTGCCGTGTTGATAATGAACACCTGACCAGACAAAACCGGAGCATGCACATGACCGCACAAGACAGCGCACTGATCGTGATCGATCTGCAAAACGACTATTTTCCCGGCGGCAAATATCCGCTGTGGAATACCGAAACCGTACTGGATAACTGTGTGGCGGCCATCGAACGGGCCAAGGCACTGGGCATGCCGGTGATCCTGGTCCAGCACGTGGCCGACAGCAGCAAGGGCATTGCCCCCTTCTTCAATGCCGGCAGCGAGGGCGTGGCGATTCACCCGCGCATTCTGGCCGCAGCCCCGCAAGCACCCGTGGTGATCAAGCAGGCCGCCGACAGCTTTCATCAGACCACATTGCAGGCCACACTGGACGGGCTGGGCAGCCGCCAGCTGCTGCTGTGCGGCATGATGACGCAAAACTGCGTGACCCATACCGCCCTGTCACGCGCCGCCGATCAGTACAAAGTTGCCGTACTGGCCGACTGCTGCAGCACGGTAGACCAGATGCTGCATGCCATTGCGCTGAATGCCCTGTCCATCCGCGTGCCGCTGCCCACCGCAGCAGAAGCCCTGGCCTGAAATGCCTCATTCTCAGGCCAAATAAAAAACCCGCCGGATGGCGGGTTTCTGCTTGTAACAAGATCGGGTCAGACTCAGGCCTTGTTGACCGGAATCTTGCCGATCTTGACGCGCCATTCCGCCGGGCCGGTGTTGTGCACCGAGATACCGTTGGAATCGACCGCTACCGTTACCGGCATGTCTTTTACTTCGAACTCGTAGATGGCTTCCATGCCCAGGTCGGCAAAGCCCACCACCTTGGAGGCCTTGATGGCCTTGGACACCAGGTAGGCCGAGCCGCCCACCGCCATCAGGTAGACCGCCTTGTTGTCCTTGATGGCTTCGATGGCTGCCGGGCCACGCTCGGCCTTGCCGATCATGCCCAAGAGGCCGGTCTGTTCCAGCATCTGACGGGTGAACTTGTCCATGCGGGTGGCGGTGGTGGGGCCGGCCGGGCCAACCACTTCGTCACGCACCGGATCCACCGGGCCCACGTAGTAGATGAAGCGGTTGGTGAAGTCCACCGGCAGCGCTTCGCCCTTGTTCAGCATGTCCACCATGCGCTTGTGCGCGGCGTCGCGGCCGGTGAGGATCTTGCCGTTCAGCAGCAGCACATCGCCCGGCTGCCAGCTGGCCACTTCTTCCTTGGTGATCTGGTCCAGATCAACGCGCTTGCCGTTGCTGGTGTCGTAGGTAATTTCCGGCCAGTCTTCCAGGCTGGGCGTGGCCAGATGAGCCGGGCCGCTGCCATCCAGATGGAAATGGATGTGACGGGTGGCGGCGCAGTTGGGGATCATCGCTACCGGCAGGCTGGCGGCGTGGGTGGGGTAGTCCAGGATTTTCACGTCCAGCACGGTGGTGAGGCCGCCCAGGCCTTGGGCACCAATACCCAGCGCATTCACTTTTTCAAAGATTTCCAGGCGCAGCTCTTCCACGCGGGAAAGTTCGGCACCGCTGGCGGCCTTGGCTTTCAGTTCGTGGATGTCCACGTGCGACATCAGGCTTTCCTTGGCCAGCAGCATGGCTTTTTCCGGGGTACCACCGATGCCGATGCCCAGGATGCCCGGCGGACACCAGCCGGCGCCCATGGTGGGCACGGTGTTGATCACCCAGTCGACGATGCTGTCGGACGGGTTCAGCGCGTAGAACTTGGACTTGTTCTCCGAGCCGCCGCCCTTGGCCGCACAGGTCACTTCCACGCCGTCGCCTTCGACGATTTCGAAGTGCACCACGGCCGGGGTGTTGTCCTTGCTGTTCTGGCGCTTGCCAGCCGGATCCAGCAGCACGGAAGCGCGCAGCTTGTTGTCCGGATTGTTATAGGCGCGGCGTACGCCTTCGTTGACCATTTCCTGTACCGACAGGGTGGCATCCCACTGTACGTTCATGCCCACTTTCAGGAACACCACGGCGATGCCGGTATCCTGGCAAATCGGGCGACGGCCTTCCGCGCACATGCGGCTGTTGATCAGGATCTGCGCCATGGCGTCCTTGGCCGCCGGGCTTTCTTCGTGCAGATAAGCCTGGTACAGCGCGTCGATGTAGTCCTTGGGGTGGTAGCAGCTGATGTATTGGAAAGCATCGGCGATGCTTTGAATGAAATCATCCTGACGGATAACGGCCATGAGAGGTTTCTCCAGCGTAGTGGGCTGTTAGAAGCTGTATACGATCTGCCGCATGGATGTGGCGGCATGGCGCGATCGCGGACACGCTCTTAGGAATTGTCAGATTATTTTAGGGCCTTACGCTGCATTGCGCCATGCCTGCGCCGGGATTAGGCGTCAATCAGAGGTCCATCCGGGGCCTGTTGCAGTGCGCTGGCGAAGGATTGCAACGCCTGTTCCAGCGCCTGCAGCAAGTCCGGCAGGCCGGCATGGTGCTGGCCGCGCGCGGCCTGCTCCACCTGTGCGGCAGCTTGTGCCAGCGCCGTCGCCCCCACATTGCGGCTGGCACCCTTGATACGGTGGGCCAGCAGGCCCAGAGCCTGCAGGTCGCCACGCAGCCAGGCGTGCAGCAGCGCGTGCAGGTCGGCCTGCTTGTCTTGCAGAAAAGCCTGCAGCAGTGCTTTTTGTTGCGGCCAGTCATCCTGATACAGCACGCGCAGCACACGGTAATCCAGCACCGGCAGCGATTCAGCCTGCGGATGTTCTGGCAGGCCAGTTTCGACCATCTCGGCACGTAGCTGCACGATCAGCTGGCTGCCCGGCCCGCTGCCATGTTCCAGCTGCAACGAGGCTCCACTCTGCCGGGCCAGGCTGCGGATACTATGCCAGCCGGGTTCCGGCTGTGCCGCCTTGCGGGCACGGTCGGGCTGCTGCAACAGCGCGGCCAGCGCCGGCCCGGGCCCATCATCCGGGCTGCCCTCATGCATGATTTCGATGGTGATGATCTGGAACATCTGCTGCTGTGCCAGCAGCTGTGTCCTGAGAACAATACCTCCGCTGCGGGTGTAGCGGAGGCTGGCAGCGAGCAGCTGCTGCAATAGCTGCGGCAAGACCAGCGCGGGCAGCAGCAAGGCCGGTGCGAGCGCGGCATCGGTATCCAGCCGCCAGGCCAGACCATGCTGCTCTGCCGACGGGCGACAGGCGGCATGCAATGTCGCCAGCAGTTGCGGCAGGCATGTGACGAGCAGGGGCGGCCGCTGCAGGCCGGCCTGCTTGCGCTGGCGCTGCGCGGCAGAAGTGGCACTTCTCATCGGCACTTTCCCGGAGTGTAAGGCTCAGCCGCCGGCGGCGGTGAGTGCCGGCCGCACAGCGTGCATGCGTTAACCAGCTTGATGCAGCATAGCTTAGCCGCAAGGCAAGGACTTGGTTTTACCGCCGCGCCGGCCGGACTTGACATGGTACATGGCGTGATCGGCCTCGTTGACCAGCTGCTCGGCCGTGCTGCCATCACGCGGATACAGGCTGTAGCCGATGCTGGCCCCCACCTCCAGCCGCTGCCCGGCCACCGTCATGGCTTCGCTGATGCTCAGCCGCAGCTTGAGTATCAGATCGCCAAGCGCCGCCTCAGTGAAGTTGCCCTGCAACAGGATCAGATATTCATCGCCCCCCATGCGCGCCACCATATCGCTGCCACGTACGGTATGCAGCAAACGACGGGCGACAATCTGCAAGACCTGGTCGCCGATGGCATGACCATGCAGATCGTTCACTTCCTTGAAATGGTCCAGATCGACAAACAGCACGGCAAATGGTGCGCCATTGCGCTGCGACAGCTGCAACAGCTGCTCCAGCCGCTGGAAGAACAGCGAGCGGTTGGCCAGCCCGGTCAGACTGTCGTGATGCGCCAGGTAGCTCAGCTCGCGCTGATTGTCATACAAGCTGGCCATATGGCTGTTGATCTGCCGTTGCATGCGTTCGAAATTGCGCGCCAGCACGCCGATTTCATCATTGCGCTCCACCGGCAGCACCTGCTGCAGCTGGGTTTCGGAAAAACTGCTGGCAGCCTGTGCCAGGGTGTTGATGGGCCGCAGCATGGCGCGGGCGAACACCACGGCCAGCAAAATGGCGATGGCACTGAACGCCAGCACCATGTGGATGATGCGCTGCCCCAGCGGCACGGCGCTTTCCAGCACCGCATCCAGCGGCTGTACCAGGCCGGTCACCACGAAATCATCCCGATTGCCCTGCCCCACCGGCTGACGCACAAAAGCCATGACCCGACCGGCGGCCTGCTGTGGCTGCTCCAGGCCGCTCAGCGCCAGATTGTTGAGCTTGCGCTCGAACAAGGGCTGGGTGGCGGCAAAGCTGTCCTGCATCAGGATGCGGCGTCCCTGCTCGAAGCCGAAGGTTTGCGCCGGGTCGGGATGGACCAGGAAATCGCCCCAGCGATTGGCGATATACAGCTGATAGCCCTTGGGCAGGTCGGCACGCAGCTGCCCCAGCAGCCGCTCCAGATCGAGATTGATCACCAGCAGGCCGCCCGGCTGGCCATCGCTGCGCGGCAGGGGGGTGGCCACCATCAGCCCGGGGCGTCCTTCGGCATCGTGCGCACCACGCTCGTGATTGACAGCAATGGCGGACTGGTAGATCTGCCCGGCCGGCAAGGCCAGGGTTTCAAACACATAGGGGAAATGGCCTTTTTCCTGCAAATCCTCACCATCCACCCGCAGGGTAAGCCCGCCAGCGCTATCCACCCGGACCAGCTCCAGCCCGTTGTCCGCGGCACTGATCAACCTGACCTGCAAGTATTCGGGATGCAAGGCCAGCATGCCGGCAAAAGCCTGTGCCAACTCGTCACGCGCCTGCCGGGCGCGGCTGTCGCCGTGGCCATTGATCACCTGTGCCACCTGCACCAGCCGCGCCAGCAGCATGGCGTCGTCGGCAGCTTCTTCCTCAGCTTGCTGCAGCCGACGGTTCACCCCGCGCGCCGCCGTCAGCAAATCGCCCTGGGCTGCCGACACCAGCATGGTGCGGTTGGCCGTAAAGGCGTAATAGCCGGTCAGGCCGGACGACAGAATGCCAAACACGGCCAGCAGCAGCGCCAGTTTTACCAGCAGACCGGAGCGCATGATTCAAAAGCTCCCCGGCCGATCGCCGGAATAGATTTTTTGCCACAGGGCTTCGCGCTGCGCGGCGTTTTCCACCGGCTGCAACCACAGCACTTTGGCGCCGGGTTTCAGTTCGTCGCTGGCGCTGAGGGTATTGGCCAGGCCCTGGCGTGTCGGCAGCAAGGCGCTGACTGCCGGCTCCAGCATGTAGTTGATCCATTGTTGCGCCAAGCGTGGTTTGCTGCTGGCGGCCGTCATCGCCCAGCAGTCCAGCCAGGCCAGCACGCCTTCCCGTGGAATGGCATAGCCGACATCGGCCCCGGCCTGGCGCAGCGAATTCAACTGCTGGGTACCGTAGTTGCCAAACATCAGCGCGATCTTGTGGCGGATGAACAATTCGGTCCCCTCTTCTGGCAGGCTGTAAAAAGTCAGTACATTGCGCCGCAGTGCAATCAGCCGCTGCACCAGTCGCTCCCGCTGCGCCGCGCTCAGTGCAAACGGCTGTCCGATGCCACTGGCCAGTGCGGTAAACGAAAAATTGTGCTGTCCACTATTGAAGTCGAGCACCTTGTGACGATAACGCGGGTCCCACAGCACATTCATGCTGTCTGGCGGCACGGGAAACTGCCGCCGGTCGTAGATGATGCCCATGGTGGAATAGGTAAAGGGAACGGCATACAGCCGGCCTTGCTGCTGCAGGCCGGGAATGGCCGCCAGATTGCGAAAGCGCGGCAGCTGACGCCGGGTATTGGGCAGCTGGGCCGGGTCCAGCGGCTTGAGCAGACCGGCAGCAAAGTAGCGCTGCATTTCGGCAGTATTGGCGGCCAGCACATCAAAACGCGGGCCAGAGGCTGCATGCATCTTCGCCCACAGCGCCTCGTCCGAGTCGACAAAAGTCACCTCCACGCTCACCTGATAGCGCTGCTCGAAGACATGCACCACATCCGGGTCGGCATAGCCAGGCCAGGCCAGCACCCGTAGCACGTCCTTGGCCACGGCCAGCTGGCAGCAGAGCAGGCAGCCGATTACCCCCGTAAACAGGCTGTTTTTATTGAATGCCACGATTGTATTTCTTCTTTTTCAATTCACCGTTTGAATGTAGCTGCTTGTCATCATTTATACCTAAGTATTTTTACGAAAATTCGGTCAAATATTGGCCACCATCACAGGCTGCTCTGGCTGGAGCACGCTTGCGGCAGCAGTGCCGGCTTGGCCAGCAGCACGCCACCGCGCACTGCAGCGGTGCCATTTATCCTGAATGCACCAATTAACAGCATAAATTCATCATAAAACACCGTTCTGGTGCAAAAACGCACCAGCATCGCCGTGGCCAGCGCAGGCCAAAATCACCGTAAGCGGGCGCAGCATCCCCATTTTCGGGCAGTGCCGATTCAAATTGGTGCCAACAGCGTCAAGCTGGCACTCCCCTTGCTTTAAGGAAGCCCCATAAAAGCCGACAACAACGGGACTCGCCATGCCAAATTCGAATTCACCTTCCGACGTACTGTTCCTGCTGCTGGGGGCCATCATGATCCTGGCCATGCATGCAGGCTTCGCCTTTCTGGAGCTGGGCACCGTACGCAAGAAAAACCAGGTGAATGCCCTGGTCAAGATCCTGACCGACTTCGCCGTCTCGGCCATTGCCTACTTCTTTGTCGGCTACAGCGTGGCTTATGGTGTCAACTTCCTGGGCGATGCCAGCCATATTGCCCAGCACAATGGCTATGAGCTGGTGAAGTTTTTCTTTCTGCTGACTTTTGCCGCCGCCATTCCGGCCATTGTGTCCGGCGGTATCGCCGAGCGGGCGAAATTTCACCCGCAATCGGCGGCTACCTTTTTGCTGGTGGGTCTGGTCTACCCTTTCTTCGAAGGCATGGCCTGGAACAACCACTACGGCGTGCAAGACTGGCTCAGCCACAGCTTTGGCCAGCCTTTCCATGATTTTGCCGGCTCGGTGGTAGTGCATGCGGTAGGTGGCTGGATAGGCCTGGCCGCCGTGCTGAACCTGGGCGCGCGGCGCGGCCGCTATAGCAAGGAAGGTCGCATCTCGGCCCATCCGCCTTCGTCGATTCCCTTTCTGGCGCTGGGCGCGTGGATCCTGATCGTCGGCTGGTTCGGCTTCAACGTGATGAGCGCACAGCGGCTGAACGGCATTTCCGGCCTGGTGGCCATCAATTCGCTGATGGCCATGGTGGGCGGCACCCTCAGCGCCATGTGGGCCGGCAAGAACGACCCCGGCTTCATCCATAACGGCCCGCTGGCCGGCCTGGTGGCGGTGTGTGCCGGCTCGGACATCATGCACCCGTTGGGCGCGCTGCTGGTGGGCCTGGTGGCAGGCGGCATGTTTGTCTGGCTGTTTACCCAGACCCAGAACCGCTGGAAGATTGACGACGTGCTGGGGGTATGGCCGCTGCACGGCATCTGCGGTGCCTGGGGCGGCATTGCGGCAGGCATCTTCGGCCAGAGCGCACTGGGTGGCCTGGGTGGCGTCAGCCTGCTGTCCCAGTTGCTGGGTACGCTAGGTGGCATCGCCATCGGTTTTGGCGGCGGTTATCTGGTGTATGCCTTGCTGCGCAAGACAGTAGGCATCCGGCTGGATGAAGAAGAAGAGTTCAACGGGGCCGACCTGACCATCCACCAGATCACGGCCACCCCCGACCGTGAAACCAACTGGTAAACCCGCCAAACGCCTGCCAGACCTGGCTCTGACCGTATATGGCCGTGCAGGAATCTTGATCCGGCGCAGAGATTGTCCTGTTTGCGCCGGACACTGCCTTACAGCCCGCTCGGGCTCCGCTATGCTGGCTGGAAGCGCTTTTCGCTGACTGCGACAGGAATCATGAGCAAGCACTTTCAGCTAAGCGGCAGGACATCCCTGCGCACCCGCATCACCCTCGGCATGCTGCTGGCACTGGTCATCACCCTGTGGCTGGCCACCCTGCTCATCAGCCACAGCCTGCGCCGGCAAATGGAAGACACCATCTCGGCGCAGCAGTTTTCCGCGGTGTCTCTGGCCGCGCGGGAAGTGGACCGCTCGGTCAAGGAACGGATGCAGATCCTGCAATCGCTGGCCGAGCAGCTGAAAAACCTCCCGGTGACCGAGGCCGAGCTCCAGCCACAACTGGAGCGACGGCCGCTGCTGCAACAGATGTTCAACTGGGGCATCGTGGTGCTGGACACGCAAGGCATGGCGCGTGCCAGTATTCCAGCCAGCCAGGGCCGCACCGGCCAGTCTTATCAGCAGCGCGACTTCGTCCGCCAGGCCTTGCGCCAGGGTGTCAGCCAGGTTGCCGAACCGGTATGGGGAATGCACAGCAAGCAGCCACTGATTGCCATGCTGCAGCCGCTACGGGACCGCGATGGTCGCATCCGTGGCCTGCTGATGGGTGTGAGCAATCTGGCCCTGCCCAATTTTCTGGATGATATCGGCTCGGCCAAATACGGCAGCAGCGGCGACTTTTTCATCACGGCACCACTCAGTCGGCGCTATATCGTCTCATCCGACAAGCGTCGCCTGCTGCAGCCAGGCCCGGCGCCGGGGGTCAACCCGCTGTATGACCGCTACCTGTCCGGTTACCAGGGCTCGGGCATCGCCGTCAGTTCACGCGGAATCGCCGAGCTATCCTCCAGCGTGCGCATCCAGTCCACCGGCTGGCTGATGCAGGCGGTCTTGCCGACAACCGAAGCCTTCGCCCCCATCCGCAGCCTGCAACAGCAACTGTTTGGCCTGGCACTGTGCCTGACCATACTGGCCGGCAGCTTCAGTTGGTGGTGGCTGCGCCGTCAGCTGCTGCCGCTGACCGAGGCCACCGCCCTGCTGGCCGGCATGCGTGATGGCACGCTGCCCAAGCAGGCGCTGCCGGTGCGGCAGCAAGATGAGCTTGGCCTGCTGGCCAGCTCGTTCAACGGCTTGCTGGAGCGCATCCTGCGCGAAGAAGAGCAAGCCGGCGAACATGCCGCCAACCGGCTGCTGCGCAAGATCGTGTCGCATATTCCCGGCGTGGTGTTCCAGTACCGCCTGTTCGAAGATGGCCACGGCTGCCTGCCCTTTGCCAGCGAGGCTTTACTGGATCTGTACGGTCTGAGCCCGCAGGCAGTCAGCGATAACACCGACCCCATGCGCGCCATGCTGTATCCGGACGACGCCGAGGTCTTCTTCAGTGCCATGCATGCCTCGGCCGCCAACCTGACGCTATGGAACATCGAGTACCGCATCGTACTGCCCGATGGCCAGCTCAAATGGCTGCGGGTGGATGCCCTGCCGGAAAAGGAAGGTCCGTTCGTCACCTGGTACGGCTATATCGCTGACATCAGCCAGGCCAAGGCCATGGAGGCCGAGCTGCGCATAGCCGCCACCACCTTTCTGACCCAGGAAGGCATCATGGTGACCGATCGCGACGGAGTGATCCTGCGGGTGAATCCGTCCTTCTGCCAGATTACCGGCTACAGCAGTGCCGAAGTGGTGGGCAAGACCCCGGCCATTCTCAGTTCGCACCGCCATCCGCCGGCGTTCTACCAGCAGCTGTGGCAGTCGCTGCTGCAAGATGGCCGCTGGCAGGGTGAAATCTGGAACAGCCGCCAGAGCGGCGAAGTCTTCCCGGAATGGCTCACCATCACCGCCGTACACGATAGCGACGGCCAGACCAGCCACTACGTGGCCATCTTCCAGGATATTACCGAGCGCAAGGCCGCCGCCGATGCCATCCAGACCCTGGCGTTTTACGATGCCCTCACCCACCTGCCCAACCGCCGGCTGCTGCTGGAACGGCTGCAACATGCGCTGGATGCGGCACACCGTCAGCAGCAATACGGCGCGCTGCTGTTTCTCGATCTGGACAACTTCAAGTCGCTGAACGACACCATGGGCCATGACATCGGCGACCTGCTGCTGCAGGAAGTGGCCGCCCGCCTGCACCACTGCATGCGTGCTGGCGATACGGTGGCGCGGCTGGGGGGCGACGAATTCATCGTCATGCTGGAGAATCTTGGCCCGCAGCGCGAAACGGCATTGCGCGAGGCCGAAAGCGTTGGCCGCAAGATACTGGCACAGCTCAAGCAGCCCCATCAGCTGCGCGGCCACGACTACCGTGGCAGTTGCAGCCTGGGCATCGCCCTGTTTGCCGCTGAGCACGACAGCACCGAAGACATCCTCAAGCAGGCTGATCTGGCGATGTATCAGGCCAAAGCGGCCGGCCGCAATACCCTGCGCTTTTTCGATCCGCAGATGCAGGCGGAAATCAATGCCCGCACCCGGCTGGAAGCCGAGCTGCACCACGCACTGGAGCATGGCGAACTGAGCTTGTACTACCAGCCGCAGATCCGCCATGGCCAGCCCTGCCAGAGCGTGGAAGCGCTACTGCGCTGGCATAGCCCGCAACAGGGGCTGCGCCTGCCCGGCTCCTTCATTCCGCTGGCCGAACAGAGCAATCTGATCCTGGCCATCGACCACTGGGTGCTGCAACAAGCCTGCACCCAGCTGGCCGCCTGGGCTGGTCATGCCGACACCGCCAGCCTGAGCATTGCCGTCAATGTCAGCGCCCGCCAGTTTCACCAGAGCGATTTTGTCAGCCGCCTGCATCGCCTGCTGGAGGAGAGCGGCGCCAACCCGGCCCTGCTGAAACTGGAAATCACCGAAAGCCTGCTGCTGATGAAACTGGGCGACGCCGGCCGCAAGATGAACAGCCTGCGGCAACTGGGCATCACTTTTGCCCTGGATGATTTCGGTACGGGTTATTCCTCGCTGTCCTACCTGAAGCAACTGCCGCTGGACCAGGTCAAGATCGACCGCAGCTTTGTGCGCGACGTGCTGGACAAACCCAACGATGCCGCCATCTGCAAGGCCGTCATCGCCCTGGGTCACAGCCTGGGCCTGACCGTGATCGCCGAAGGGGTGGAAAGCGCAGCGCAGTACGACTTCATGGTGGAACAAGGCTGCGAGGTGATACAGGGCTATCTGTTCAGCCAGGCGCTGCCGCCCGAACAGCTGCAAAACTGGCTGGCGCATGCCCAGCCCGCGCGCCATGGCGGAAATAAAGCGCAGGACAGGCCAGCGCAAACGCCCGCAGTGGCGGCCGGCTCATGAGCGGGCTGGCGCAGCAGCCGGCTGGTGCTGCTGCGCATAGGCAGCAAAGGCCGCGGCAGGCAAAGGCCGGCTGAACAGATAACCCTGCAGCTCATCGCAACCCTGGGCGCGCAGCCAGCTGAGTTGCTCCTCGGTCTCCACTCCCTCGGCAATGGTCAGCAAACCCAGGTTTTCCGCCATGTCGATGATGGCGGCAACAATGGCGCGATCTTCCGGATCGGTCACGATATCGCGCACAAAGCTCTGGTCGATTTTCAGCTTGTAGACGCGGAACTGCTTGAGCAGGTTCAGCGAGGAATAGCCGGTGCCAAAATCGTCGATCGACATGCGCACACCCTGCTCGTGCAAGACATTCATCACGGCAATGGCCTGTTGCGGGTCGTACATGGCCACGCCTTCGGTCAGCTCCAGCTCCAGCGCACTGGCGGGCAAGCCTTCTTCCTGCAGAATGCGCGCCACCAGCGCCGGCAGATCCGGCTGACGGAATTGCACGGCGGACAGATTGACCCCCATCACCAGCGCCAGTCCCTGCTCGCGCCACTGCCTTGCCTGACGGACGGCATGACGCAGCACCCATTCGCCCAGTTGCAGGATCAGGCCGCAATCCTCGGCGACCGGAATGAATTCTGCCGGCGAAATATTGCCCAGCTCCGGATGCTCCCAGCGCAACAGTGCCTCCGCGCCCACCAACTGGCCACCCGCCATGCTCAGCTGTGGCTGGTAATGGATGTGGAACTGCTGCTGTTCCAGTGCCACCCGCAGTGCATTCACCAGCTGCAGATGGCGCGCGGCTTTTTCCTGAATCGCCGTGGTATAGAAACGGAAACAGCTGCGTCCGGCCTTCTTGGCCAGGTACATGGCCGCATCGGCGCGGCGCGACAGGGTTTCCAGATCCACACCATCCTGGGGATAAAGTGCAATGCCGATGGAGGCAGAAACATTCAGATCATAAGGTGCCACCTGATAGGGGTGGGCAATGTCATCCAGTAGTTGACGGGCCAGTGCTTCCGCCCGGGCAGCATCGATACCCGGTAGCAGCAGGATGAACTCGTCGCCCCCCAGGCGCGACACCAGCGCACCATCCGGCAAGGCTTGGCGCAATCTGGTGGCCAATTGCACCAGCAAGGCATCGCCAATGCTGTGACCCAGCGAGTCATTGATGTCCTTGAAGTGGTCCAGATCGAGAAACATCAAGGCCAGCGCCTGCTGCTGACGTGCGACCTGCTGCAGTGTCAGTTCGGCCTGCTCTTCCAGCATCACCCGGTTGGGCAGGCCGGTCAGCACATCGTAATGGGCCAGATAGCGGATGTGCTGCTCGTTCTGTTTGCGCAGGGTGATATCACGGGTAATCGCCAGCAGCATGCTGATGGAGCCGCCTTCATCGCGCATGGGCGCGGCATGGGTTTCCAGCCAGCGCCGCTGTCCCTGCAGCCCGCATATTTCAAACTCCAGCGTACCACTGTGCCCGCTCATCACCTGCTGGTGCAGCTGCATGAAGGCTGCATGATGCTCCGGCAACACAAAATGCATCAGGCCAAGCTGCTGGATCTGCTGCAGGCTGTCGGCTTGCAGCATGGCCATGCCGGCCCGGTTCATTTCCAGCAGCTGGCCATCGGCCCCCACCACCTTGATGCATTCCGGTTCGGTTTCGATGATGGTGCGCAAGCGCTGCTCGCTCAGCTGCAGGGCGGTATTGGCGGCCTGGCGCGCTTGCTCGCGCTGGAAGCTGTCCAGCGCGTAGTCCAGGTCCATCACCATTTCTTCGATCAACATGCGCGCCGCCTCGTCAAACGCGTGCGGCTCGCCACTGTACAGGGTGAGTGCGCCGATGATCTTGCCATCGCACTGCAAGGGCAGCGCGGCCGAGGCACCCCAACCATAAAGCACGGCACGCTCATGCCACGGCGCGGTGGCAGGGTCATGCTGGAAATCCTGACACCATTGTGCCTGACCAGTCCGCACGGCCCGGCCAGTCGGGCCGTGACTGAGCGGATCGGCCTCATCGGTCGCCAGTGGCAGGTCGGCCAGATACTCGGTACCACTGCCATGGGCACACAGTGGCCGGATGTGGCGGGCATCTTCATCCAGCAGCCCTACCCACACCATTTTCATGCCGCCATGCTCCACGGCGGCCTGGCACATCCGCTCGAACAACTCGCGCTCGGAGCGGCTGCGCACAATGGCCTGATTGCACTGGCTCAGCGCGTTGTACAGCCCGGTCAGGCGCAGATTGTGCGCATCGGCCTGGCGGCGGGCAGCCTCCAGACGCTGCAGCTTGTCGCGGGTTTCCGCCAGCCAGCCCATCACGCTGTGCCGGCTTGACCTGCCCAGCGGCACCGGCCGCGAGAAATCACCACTGCCCAGGCGGGCGATGCTGCTATGCAGTTCGTCCACGCTGCCACCCAGTACATTGCGCAGATTACGCCGCTGGCCCCACAGCAGGGGCAGCAACAGCAAGCCGAAGGCCACGGAGATCCAGCGCAGCTGCAAGGCATAGCGCTCGGCATCTTCTACCGCCAGCAAGGTGCGCTGGGCAGAGAGGCGGTTGAAATCGGCAATTGGCTGCATGATGGCGGCCTTGGCACGGTGATAGGCGGCATCATGCAACATGCGGATGGCTTGCTGCCGTTGCGGCGAGTCCAGCGCCGGGGCAGATGCAACCAGCGCCATGGCCGCCAATTCGGTACGGGTCAGGGCATCGGATTTGGCCTTGGCCTCGGCCAGCCTGGCCATTTCATCCGGGGTAAAGCCGGCTTCACGCATGCGCTGCAGCAAGGAGGGGGCGACACTGGCGGCCTGCGGTCGGTGATCATCTTCCAGTACCAGATCCCAGTAGATGTTCTGGTAGTCCAGCGGGCGGGCAGCCTTGCCTTCGCGGATGGCCAGGATTTCCCGGTAATGCTGCTGATAGACGGGATCACCGGTCACCACATAGGTACGCACCATGCGGGTCAGGTCATCGGAAGACTGGCGCAATTCGCCGGCCAGCAAAATGGATGCGTGGCGTGCGTCATTGGCACGGTCGATGGCTTTCTCTGCCCGCACATACAGCACAAAGCTGACGGTAAAGGCGATAAATACCAGCAGGATCAACCAGAAGTAACGGGAGAGCAGCAGCAGCTTGCTCCTGACGGTCAGCATGGCTTCATAGCCTTTTTATCGTAATGGCCCCGATTGCGATCGAAAACAGGTATGGCTGCCTGATTATGGCGCAAAACCACCGCAATCGCAGTCAAAATGGCCGCTGGCAAGGGGCAAAAACCAGCCTGCCAACGCCGGCGCTACAGTTTCCCTGCTGCCATGCCCCAAGCTTGGGCAGGCCCAGCCAGCTTCGCTGTGCCCGGCGAACCGCATGTTCAAGCCGGGCCGACTGCCCTATGCTGCTGTTTCAACCCGACCGACAAGGACCGAACATGACGCTGGCGCAATGGCTGGACATCCCCTTTTCCATCATCCAGGCCCCGATGGCTGGCGTGCAGGGCAGCCGGCTGGCCATCGCGGTCAGCCAGGCCGGCGGCGTAGGTTCGCTGCCCGCCGCCATGCTCTCCGCCAGCCAGTTGCGACAAGAACTGGAGGCACTGCAACAGCTGGGCCGGCAGCCGTACAACCTCAACTTTTTCTGCCATCAGCCTCCGGCAGACGACCCGGCCGCACTGGCCGGCTGGCAGGCGCTGCTGGTGCCCTTCTACCAGGAGCTGGGCATCGCCCCGGCTGCGGCCGGTGGCGCCGGACGCCTGCCCTTCAATCAGCAGATGGCGGATCTGGTCAGCCACTATCGCCCGGCGCTGGTGAGTTTTCACTTTGGCCTGCCAGCCCCGGCCTTGCTGCAACAGGTCAAGGCCACAGGCGCAAAGGTGCTGTCCAGCGCCACCACGGTGGCCGAGGCCCGCTGGCTGCAGGCCAATGGTGCCGATGCGGTGATCGCGCAAGGGCTGGAAGCCGGCGGACATCGCGGCATGTTCCTGCATGATGATCTGGATGAGCAGCTGGGCAGCTTTGCCCTGCTGCCACAGATCGTGCAGGCGCTGGACATTCCGGTGATTGCTGCAGGCGGGATTGCCGATGCTGCCGGGGTGGCAGCCGCCATGCGGCTGGGTGCGGCTGGCGTGCAAGTGGGCACGGCCTATCTGCTGTGTCCGGAAGCCGACACCAGCGCCCTGCACCGGGCGGCACTGTGCAGCCCGGCAGCGGCACACACCGCGCTGACCACGCTCTATAGTGGCCGGCCGGCACGCGGCATCGTCAACCGGCTGATGCGGGAACTGGGCCCGCGTCACCCGGCCGCGCCGGCCTTTCCCCTGGCCTCCGGCGCACTGGCCCCCTTGCGCGCCGCAGCCGAAGCACTGGGCCGCGACGACTTCAGCCCGCTGTGGTGCGGCCAGAATGCCAGCGGCTGCCAGGCGATTCCGGCGGGCGAGCTGACCCGTCAGCTGGCCGCCGGCCTGAGCGCTTAGGCCGGGTCGGCAAAGCCGGCGGCAATGCGCGCGCACTCTGCCAGCCAGTGCGCCTTGTCCGCCGGCGCCAGCCAGCTGGCCTCGAAACCGTTCTGGCACAGCTGCAGGATCTCGGCCTGGCTCAGTCCCAGCTCGCGCGCGCAGCCCAGATAATTTTCCTGCACATAGCCGCCAAAATAGGCCGGGTCGTCCGAGTTCACCGTGGCGCACAGCCCGGCCTGCAATAGCTGGCGCAGATTGTGGTCCTTGAGCTGGTCGAATACCCGCAGCTTGATATTGGAATACGGGCACACCGTCAGCGGCATGCGCTCGGCCACCAGCCGCGCCACCAGTGCCGCGTCTTCCAGCGCCCGCACGCCGTGGTCGATACGGCATACCTTGAGCAGATCCAGCGCCTCCCACACATAGGCCGGCGGGCCTTCTTCGCCGGCATGCGCCACGCAGGGCAGGCCCAGCGCATGGCAGGCGGCAAACAGCCGGGCAAACTTGGACGGCGGGTGACCCACTTCACTGGAGTCCAGGCCGAAACCGTCGATGCCGGCGAGGAAGGGCCGTGCTTCATCCAGCACGGAAAAGCCGTCTTCTTCGCTCAAATGGCGCAAGAATGACATGATCAGCCGCGAACTGATGCCCAGCTGCGCCCGGCCATCATCCAGTGCGTGCCGGATGCCCTGATAGACCGTGGCAAAGGCAATGCCACGTGCGGTATGGGTTTGCGGATCGAAGAAGATTTCAGTGTGGACGACATGGTCGTCGCGGCAGCGCAGGAGATAGGCCCAGGTCAGCTCGTAGAAATCCTGCTCGGTCTGCAATACCCCGGCACCGGCGTAGTAGAGATCGAGAAAGGATTGCAGATTGTCAAAATCATAGGCCGCCCGCAGTGCCTCTACCGTGGGATAGGGCAGTGCGATGCCGTTGCGCGCAGCCAGGCGGAACATCAGTTCCGGCTCCAGGCTGCCTTCGATATGCAGGTGCAGTTCGGCCTTGGGCAGGGCTTGGATCAGTGCTTGGTGTGCAGTACTCATGGGGTGTCCTGGCAGTGGCTCGCCGCCCAACCGGCCTGGCCGGTCGTTTCAGGTCGAGCAAAAGCAGCATGATAGCGATTGCCGCGCCGACACAGAAGCCCGCTTTTCCCGTCTTTGCCGCACTTTGCCATGGCATGGCCGGCGGCAATGCCAATGGTTTGGGGTAAAATCAGCCACAGTGCCGCGCAACAAGCCGGCACACGACACCTTATTAGCTGTCAGCCGGGCTGCCATCGCACCGACTGCAGGACCAAACCATGACCCTGCCCAATTTCCAGCAAGCCCTGCAACAGAGCTCGCAAGCCTTTGCCATCCTCGACCCCCTGGGCCGCATAGATTATGCCAATCCGGCATTCTGCCAGCTGTTTGGTCATGACAGTGCCGCCCTGGCAGGGCAATCCATCGACATCATCATTCCCGCAGAGGCGGCGGATAGACTGCACGATGGCGGCTTTGGCTGCAGGTCTGATGTGGTGTTGCCGTTTCAGGGCGAAGTGCGCCGCATCGCCAGCGATGGCCGCAGCATCATTGTCATGCTGCACGGCAATGCCCTGTACGACGCAGCCGGCACCGTGCAGGGCTTTGTGGTGTCCTACACCGACATTGCCGATCGCAAGGCCATGGAGCTGGCCTTGCAGCAGGCTAACGAACAGCTGTCGCTGGCACTGGACGCCTCGCGCCTGTCGCTGTGGGATATGGACATCCTGCAGGATCAGGTCAGTACCGATGCCCGCTGGGCGCGCATGCTGGGCTATCCGGAACAGGCGGCACGCTACCAGGCCAGCGCCATGTTCTCCGACGTGCATCCGGATGATTACCAAAAGGTGTACCAGGCCTGCATGGCCGTACTGCGCGGTAGCGACAGCCGCTTCCAGCAGGAATTCCGCTATCGCAACGCCAGTGGCGGCTGGACCTGGATACGCTGTACCGGCAAGGTGGTGGCACGCAATGCCCAGGGCCAGGCCCTGCGCGCCATCGGCACCACGCAGGACATTACCGAGCGCAAGCATAATGAAGAACTGATCATCAACGCCGCCCATCACGACTGGCTGACCGCCCTGCCCAACCGCTTTGCCCTCACCCGCCACCTGTCAGCCGCGCTGGCGCGCGCCCAGCGCAGCGATAAGCTGGTGGCGGTATGCATGATCGATCTGGACGACTTCAAGCCGGTCAACGACACCTGGGGCCATGAGGCGGGCGACCGCCTGCTCAAGGAGCTGGCGCATCGCCTGCAGACCTTGCTGCGCCAGACCGACTTTGTCGCCCGCCTGGGCGGCGATGAATTCGTGGTGATCATGGAAGACCTGCAGGAAGAAGCCGCCCTGCAGCAACTGGAATGCGCCTTGCAGCGGCTGCACCAGGCGGTGGAAGCGCCCTTTGTACTGGATGCCGACATCGAGGCCGAAGTGGGCATGACGGTGGGCATCGCGCTCTATCCGCATGACGGCATCGAGCCGGATGCCCTGATGCGCCAGGCCGATGCCGCCATGTACCAGGCCAAGCAGCACAAACCCACCCGCCAGCGCTGGTGGCGCATGGTGGCGGACGAGGCTGGCTATCACGCCGAGGAAAGCAGCCATTTCGAACTCTACGGAGCAGAAGCCAGCCAGCTGCTGCACAAATCCACCGGCCTGATCAGCCGCGCCACCGAGCTGTACATCAGCCGCTTTTACCAGCAGAACCGGCCGGCACACGAAGCACTGGCCATCCTCGCCAGCTTGCAGCCCGCCGAGCTGGAACAGCTGCAGCGCGCCCATCGCGACTTTCTGCTGCAGATATTGTCACCGGCGCAGCAGGCCGAACAGATCCGGCGCGACAGCCGGCATTTGGGCCGCATCCACAGCCTGGTCGGCGTCACCCCGGCCCTGCTGGTACAAAGCGTGGAGCTGTTCCGCAGCCATTTCAGCGAGCAGCTGAACACCACCCTGCTGCCGATACGCCAGCGTTACCGGCTGCTGGAAATCATCGACAGCCGGCTGCAGGAACAACTGCACGCCCAGCTGGAAGCGGCGGCAGAAGTACAAAGCGAGTATCTGGAAAGCCTGTCGCTGCCGATGCCACACCAGGGCACGCTGTGGACCGATGCCGTTGGCAGCGAACTGGAACAACTGGGCAGATTGCCCGGCGTGCAGGCGGTATTGCTGATGCGTCTGATGTCCGATGGCGTTTTCGTGCCGGAAAACAGCCGTGGCCCCTTGGGTCAGTTTGTGGCCGATCTATTACAGCAGCCGGGCTCGGAAGCCGTGGTCGATCCCAATTCGCCACGCGGCCAGGGGCTGAGCGCGGTCGCCTGGCGCAGTGGCCGCATCTGCAGCTCGGCCTCCTACGGTAATGACCCGCGCTACGCCAGCTGGCACCAGCAAGCCGGAGCAATGCGGATACGCTCCAGCATGAGCATTCCGGTGCGCAACCAGGACGGGCTGACCGTGGCCGTCGTCAGCCTGTTCGGTGCCTATCCCAACCAGTTTGAATCCGCCACCATGCAGCAGTTCGCCCTGGGCCTGCAGCACCGCTGGGAGCTGATTCTGGCGGCCTGCACCAAACCGGCGGCCGCCATCCAGCAAAACCTGGCCATCGCCCTGCGCGAACGGCTGTTCGCTGGTGGCCTCACCCTGTACCTGCAACCGTTGGTCGACCTCAAGCTGGGCAAGGTGGTGAAAGTCGAAGCGCTGGCCAGGCTGATCAGGGAAGACGGGCAGATTGTCAGCCCCGGCGTCTTCCTGCCGCTGCTGGGCGATGCCGACCTCGACCACCTGTTCCGGCTGGGGCTGGACAAGGCGCTGACCCAGCTGGCCGAACTGGATAGCCACGGCCTGGACATCGACGTCTCGCTGAACATCGCCCCCTGCACCCTGCAGGACGAAGACTGCCCGCGCTGGGTGGCCGAGGCCCTGGCGCGCCATGGCGTGGCCCCCGAACGGCTGAGCCTGGAGCTGCTGGAAACCGCCGACATCGCCCCGCACGAGCAGGACCGTGCCATCGAACGGCTGCGTCAGACCGGCGTCAAGCTGGTGATGGATGATCTGGGCTCCGGTTACAGCAGCCTGCAGCGGCTGAGCGCCCTGCCCTTTGACACGGTCAAGATCGACCAGAGCCTGACGCTGAACCTGCGCAAGACGCCGCTGACCAGCCTGGCGCTGATGCGCGCCATCCTGCAGCTGGGACAGGACCTGGAGCGGCAGGTGGTGGTGGAAGGGCTGGAAGATATCGGCATGCTGGAAGCCGCCTGCATCCTGGGTGCCACGCAGGGTCAGGGCTACAGCCTGGCCCGGCCGATGGCGCAAGCCAGCTTCATTCACTGGCAGTCGTCATTCCAGCTGCCCACGGCAAGCGGCCACATCAGCAGCTATCTGGGCGCACTGGCCCAGCACTGGCTATATGCCCAGCCCTCGCAGGCCGCCGCCCGGCCAGCCCTGGCCGACTGTCCGCTGCATCATTTCCTGCAACGCCAGCGTGATGCACCCGAGCAGGTAAGGCAGTGGCATGCCGCCTGCCATGATGCCAAGCATGCCGGGCTGGCCAGCCAGCAGCTCAGCCAGTGGCTGATCGCGCAAATGCAAGCCGAACAACTGCCTGCAGCCGGTTAAGTGCCATGTCGCCGCCCCGGCCGGGGCGACGGCAGCGGCCGGTTATTTGCCTGGCCGGCATGACAATCGCAAATAAAAAACCGGTATTTTCAAAAATAAAATGAAACTGCTTGCCACGCCGGCTGCTTATTCACGTCCGGCTCTTGCTTGATAATGGCCGGCATCAACACAGCCACACATGCCAAGCAAGGAGTCATCATGAATATTGCCGACCTGGCGCAGACCCGCTACACCACCAAGGCCTTCGATCCCAACCGCCAGCTCACCACGGAACAGGTCGCACAGATCGAAACCCTGCTGCGCTTCAGCCCCTCCTCCACCAATTCCCAGCCCTGGCACTTTTTCATCGCCGGCACCCCGGAAGGCAAGGCCCGCGTGGCCAAGGCCACCAGTGGCGCCTACGCCTTCAATGAAGCCAAGGTACTGAACGCCTCGCACGTGGTGGTACTGTGCAGCCGCGCCAGCATCGATGACGCCTATCTGGAGACACTGCTGCAACAGGAAGAGGCCGACGGCCGCTTTGCCAATGCTGAAGCCCGCGCCGGCCAGCACCGTGGCCGTTCGCACTTCGTCAACATGCACCGCTTCGAATTGCGCGATGCCCACCACTGGATGGAAAAGCAGGTTTACCTGGCAGCAGGCACCCTGCTGCTGGGCGCAGCCGCCCTGCAAATCGACGCCTGCCCGATCGAAGGCTTCGACCAGAAAGTACTGGATGAAGAACTGGGCCTGCGTGCCATGGGCTATACCAGCGCCGTCATCGTCGCCCTGGGCTATCGCAGCGACAGCGATTTCAATGCGCAGCTGCCCAAGTCACGCCTGCCGGCCGAACGCGTGATCAGCCGGATCTGAGCGGCCAGCTGCTGGCAGCGCACACGGCAGGGACAAGCCACCCAGCCGGAACCAGCGGGCCAGATTGTTGAAGTCGCGCTGTTCCAGCGGGCTCAGGTCGCGGTAGGCGGCTTGAGCCCGTTCTGCCAGCAGGCCATCGACACGGTGGCGGACGGGCGAACGCAGCAACACCATGAACGGTGCGACGGCGGTTTGATGGCAGTCCAGTTCCGCCCCGAGCAGCGCCGCGCCCTGGCGCAACTCGTCCACACTGAAGGCGGCGCGCATGGAGTTGAGAAAATCCTCGGTGAACTGCGCTGATTGCTGTGCAACCCGGTCGTAAGCAAAGAAATGCTGGGTGGCCGCCCGTTTGAGACGGCCAAAATCAGCCAGGTAGATCCCGCCATCCGGGCGCAGGATGCGCCGCACCTGCTGCATGGTCTGCGCCAATTGTCCGGTATCCGCCAGATGGTGCAGCGACATGGTGCACAGCACGCAATCCGCCACAGCACGGTCCACCCCAGCCAGCTGGCTGATATCGGCCTGCTGCAAACGGATATTGCGCAGGCCGGCGGCCGCGATATTCGCCTCGGCTTGCTGCAGCATGGGTAGCGAAGCATCGATGCCGACAAAGCTGGCCTCGGGATGCAGCGCCGCCATTTTCAGCAGCTGATTAGCCGGTCCGCAGGCCAGATCAAACACCACATCACCTGGCCGGATCAGCGGCAGCGCCATCACCGCATGAAACAGATACAGATAGTTCAGCATGCCGTCGGCCCGGCCGCTGTTCATGAATGAAGCCACCTGGCCGGACTCCACCATCAAGGCCTGTGGTTCCGGCTGGCGCGGCAGCTCTGCCGACGTCAGCCGCTCCAGCAGCAGGTGGGTAAGCATCAAGGGAAAGGACATGGCTCAGGATGATTTATCTGTCGGAAAAGCCACCGGCCACGAGCCGGGGCATGCCCTGCCATGGACGACAGCAGCCGGGCCAATGGCCTCAGCCCTGTCAGCCGAAGAACAGCCCCGCCGCATCAAGATGCCCGGCGCAGGCGTTGTAGCAGCAAAACCGGCAAACGCAGGGCAAAGCCGAACATCAGCCGGATATGCATCCAGGTCAGCAAGCGGTTGTCACGCCAGTAATTGAAGTGCGACACGCCGCCCTCCCCTGCCTGGAAATATTTCACCGGCGCAGGCAGATTCACTGGCTGCACACCGGCCCAGCACAGCCGCACCACGGCTTCGGGATCGAAATCGAAACGCCGCATCCAGTGCTGGCGCTGCATGATGCGGCGCAGCGGCTCCACCGGATAGACCCGGAAACCGAACAGTGAATCGCCAATCCCCATCCACAATGTTTCCAGATTGACCCACCAGTTGGATATCTTGCGCCCCTTTACCCGCAAACTGGGCGCACTGGCATCGAATACCGGCAGCCCCAGCACCATGGCCGCAGGCTGCTGCTGCGATGCCGCCATGAAGGCAGGAATCTGCTCCGCCGGGTGCTGGCCATCCGAGTCCATGCACAGCACATGGCTAAACCCCAGCCGGCTGGCCTCGTCCAGCCCGTGCAACACTGCCGCCCCCTTGCCGCTGTTATGCGGCAGGACCAAGACCTGCAGACCGTCATCCTGCGCGGCCATCTGCTGCAGGCCCGCGGTCGATCCATCATCACTGCCATCCACGATCACCCATACCGGAGACCATTGCTGGCGCGCCGCGCGCACGGTGGCGAATACCTTGGGGCCGGGGTTATAACTGGGGATCAGCACCACATGGGTGGTCGAAGAAATATGCATGGCGGACTATTCGGGCTGCTCATCGCCCGGACAACAGGGATGATGTTTGAATTGGGCAGGACCATAGCCGATTGCTACCGGCCAGGTCAACAATGCGCGGATGCTGTTACAAACGCAGCGCAGGATCAATCGAGCCATTTCGCAGACAGGATTCAAAATACTGCTGCAGCCGCCGCGCCGTTTCATCACGGCGACCATAAGCCTCGAATTGCTCACCGGGAACCGCGCGGTATATCAGTGGAAAGGCCGGTGGCTTCCATATTTTCCAGCCCTTGCTCAAATAGGCTGAATTGGTGCTAATCAGGACGGTCTGCAAAGGGGCGGCCGCTTTCTTGGCAATCACGGCCACGGCACCCCCGATATCATTAACCGGCTGGCGGGTTGTGCGTGTTCCTTCCGGGAATATCATCAACACGCCGCCTTGTTGAACGGTTTGAATTGCCTGACGAAACATCTGCTCCGGATAACGATTCGAAACATATCCCGCCAGATAAGCCCCACACCCCAGAAACAGATTGGAACTGATGCTGGCCTTCATCAGGCACACCGCATGCGGCACGCGCGACAGTACCAGGAAGGCATCAATCATGCTCGGATGATTCGGCACCAGCAGCATGCGTCCCTGTTGATTAAGCTGGTCCAGCGCCTGCAAATCCAGCTGCATCAGGCGGCAGGCTTGTGCCCCGGCCAGAAAACAGCGGCAAATGCGGCTGATCACCCATTGCACCAGCGGCTGGCGCCATTGTCCGGGTAGCAGCAACAATGGCAGGGCGCCAATATTACCCAATAGCAGCATGGAACCAAGCCAGGACAACATGAGATAAAAAAGTATTACCTGGCCCAGGCGTAAACAGCGGGACGACATGATTAAACTTTACTTTCGATTTGCAGTAACACACCGCCCGGATTGGTCATGGTGATAATACGGATTCATACTCTTGCCAGAATAATCAAGGCAATGGTATTAACATCGCCAGCGCCACCATGGATCAAGGGGGATTTGCCGCGAATAAGGCCGCAGCAAAGCCGCTGGCGCATGCAACCCGGATGCCATGATTTTACTATATAATCAGCCCCCTTTGGTGCACGCAACGCTCTGGACTGGATGCTTATGCTAGAAGAAATCATCAAGAACTATCTGATCAATACCAAGGCGAAAGATCCGGCTCTGTTTAATGATCCCGCCTTGCAAGTGTCGGCATTGGAGCTGGATTCGCTGGACATGGTGGAGATGTTGTTCGAAATCGAAGACCGCTGCGGCTTCCAGCTCCCCGATCCCAGCCGTTATCCGAAAATGGCTTTCCGGGAAATGCTGGACGATATCGAAAAGGCCATCCGTGAACACAATAATGGCGAGCTGCCAGCGTTCAGCCTAGAGGCGGGCAAGTAATTGGCCAAGGTCCTGATTACCGGCATGGGCGCCATCAGCCCGCTGGGTGCCGACCTGCCTGGCAGCTTCGCCCGGGCACTGGCTGGCGATTGCGCAATCGGCCCGGCGTCTGCCGGCATCGCCAAATGGCTGCCAGATGTACTGCTGGCAAGCGCCGCTGCCGAGCCGCACACCATGCTGGATGCCAAACATGCCTCGCTCGACCGCGCCAGCCAGTTTGCCCTGGTGGCAGCGGGCGAGGCGATGAACGCGGCTGGTATCACGCCACGACCAGCCGACGCCCGCCGCTTTGGCGTGTTTGTCGGTATCGGTTTTGGCGGAGCCCACACCGTGGATGGCTTGTACGAGCGCTTTCAGTCTGCGGTCCAAAGCGAGGGTAAGCGCAATCCGACCGTGGTCCATCCGCTATCGGTGCCACGCATGATGGCCAACGCCGCCGCAGCTGCCATTTCGATGACTTACGGCCTGAACGGGCCGAGCAATACCTATTCTGTCGCCTGTGCCTCGTCCGCCATCGCCATTGGTGAGGCTTTCCACGCCATCCGGGATGGCTATCTGGATGCCGCCATCGTGGTGGGGTGCGAAGCCATGCTGACGCCTGGCTCACTGCTGGCCTGGAATGCCTTGCGCGTGATGGCCAAGCCTGATGCGAACAACCCGGCGCGCAGCTGCCGCCCCTTCTCGCAGGATCGCAGTGGTTTCGTACTGGGCGAAGGTGGCGCTGCCATCGTGCTGGAAAGTGCCGAACGCGCCCATGCCCGGCAACAGCCGGCACTGGCCGAGCTGTGCGGTTATGGCCGTAGCAGCGACGCCGCCCACCTGACTGCGCCCTCCAGTGCGGAACAGGTCTTTGCCATGCAACAGGCACTGGCAGATGCCGGCTTGCAGCCGCAGCACATCCAGTACCTGAATGCCCACGGCACCGCCACCGAAGCCGGTGACGTGGTGGAAACAGAATCCATCCGCAGTGTGTTTGGCGATGCGCTGCAGCAACTGGCCATCAGCTCGACCAAGTCCATGCATGGTCACCTGATCGGAGCCAGCGGCATTCTGGAATTCGCTCTGGCGGTGATGGCGATGAACAGCGGTTCGCTGCCGCCCACCGCTACGCTGGAAACACCAGACCCGCGCTGCGACCTTGACTTCATCCCGCTACAGGCGCGGCATGGCTGTCAGGTCGATGCCATCATGTCCAACTCCTTTGCCTTCGGCGGCAGCAATGCCTCGCTGGTGGCTCGACGTCACCCGGCATGACCCAGGATTACCACTACCCGATGTTGCTGCAGCGCGACGATATCCAGCAGATATTGCCGCACCGCGGGGCCATTTTCGTGTGTGAGCAACTGTGTATCGAAGGGCCGCACCAGTTTCATGGCACAGCCTGCTGGCCAAGCGACAATGCGGTGATCCAGGGTCATTTTCCCGGGCTGCCCATCGTGCCGGGCGTGATGCTGATCGAATCGATGGCGCAGTTTGCCGGAGCCGGCCTGCTGGCCGGTGATCCTTACGTCAAGACTCTGCCGCAGGATTCAGTCGGGGTACTGGCGGCGGTGCGCAACTGCTGGTTTAAACAGCCCGTGCTGCCGGACTGCGCCGTGGAATTTTTCATCCAGTGCCGCCAGGTAGCCCCCTTGCTGGTGCAGGTGAATGCCCAGGTCAAGGTGGCGGATAGCGAAGTTGCCAAGCTGGAGATTGCGCTGGCTTATGCACCGCGCACGCAATTGCAGGATAACAGTCCGGCCTAGGCTCGCATGGCAGGCGCAAGGCGCTTGCCTGCCGCTGCTACAGCATGCCGCCGTTGATGGAAATGACCTGGCCGCTGATATAAGCCGCCTGTTCCGATGCCAGAAAGGCCACCAGGCTGGCCACTTCTTCCGGTTTACCTGTCCGCTTCATCGGCACCATCCGTGCCACCATGTCCTTGTCGAACACATCCTTGCTCATGGCCGACTCGATAATGCCCGGCGCCACCGCATTGACGGTAATGCCACGGCTGGCCAGCTCCAGCGCCAGCGACTTGGTCGCGCCGTGCAGCGCGCTCTTGGCCGCCGCATAGTTGGTCTGGCCGCGATTGCCGGCCAGCGCCGCCACCGAGGTGATATTGATGATGCGCCCCCAGCGGGTGCGGATCATCGGCATGGTCAAGGGCTGGGTGACATTGAAGAAACCATGCAGCGAGACATCGATCACCCTATGCCATTGCGCCGCCTGCATGCCGGGAAACACCGCGTCGTCGTGTATGCCGGCATTGTTGACCAGCACTTGCACCGGCCCTTGCGCAAGCAGCCCTTCCAGCGCGGCCAGACTGGCGGCAGCATCGGCCACATCGAACTGCACTGCCTCGGCGCTATGGCCCTCGGCCACTAGCGACTGGCACAGGCTTTGCGCCGCAGCCAGATTGCTGTTGGCGTGAATGATGACATGGAAGCCATCGCTGGCCAGACGCTGGCAGATGGCAGCACCAATGGCACCGCTACCGCCGGTAATAAGGGCTCGTTTCATGACAGGACTCAAGAAGAAGTAAGGCGGGGAGCCAGCGCGGCTGCATCCAGCACCACGCTGAGGCGACCGCTTGCCAGCACACTGCCGGCAGCTGCCAGTTCGAACTGATACATGGCGGTGATTGCATTGCCCGACAGGCGCTGCACGTGGATGGACAAGGCAGCATCCAGCGTGTCCAGCTGCTGGCAGTGCCAGCGCAGCTCGCGCACGCTGGCCAGATAGCCGGCACGGGCAGCTGCGGCATCGCCAGCCAGCAGCGCGCCATGCAAGGCCATGGCCTGGGCGGCATATTCGATGGCATTGGCAATGCCAAGCCGGCCAGCCGCCCGCAGGGGATTGCCTGCCAGCAGATGACTGCGGCTGAAGCAGACGATTTGCTCATTATCCCAGCGCTCCACCCCATCCAGCAGACACATGCTGCCCTGGTGCGGAATACGGGCCGCAATCGCCGCGCGGTCCATCATGCCGCCACCTCGATCGCCAGGCGGCAGTCATCCAGATAATCGATCACCACCCGTCCCGGCTGCCCACTGGCCAGCAGCTGCAACAGCGGCAGGCTGCGGGCGGATGGAATGCTCAGGCGCAATTGCTCCAGGCCGGCATCCTGCATGGTGGTCGCCGGCTCCTGGCTCAAGGCAAGCTGCAGCCTGGCCTTGCTGGCGGCACTGGCTTGCGGGCTGAGCACCATGCCCACACCCATCGGATAGGGAATCGGCCGTTGCGCATACAGCGGCTCGGGATAAGCGGTGTCAAAAGACACCAGCAAACAGGACTGGGCGCCGCTCAGTGCCTGGGTGGCGCACTCCAGCAAACCGGCGGCAAAAGTAGCGTCATAGGCGCACAGGCTGGTGGACGCTGCAGTACAGCCGGTGGCAATGCCCCAGTAACCAGCCGGCGCATTGTGTACCGAGTTGTGAAAACGGGTGGGCGAAATCAGCCGCTCATCCGAAGCCAGCACATCCAGCAGGCTGTGGCAGTTTTCACAATCCCCACCGGTAGAGCTGAAGATATTGGGCAGCTGAGCGGCATCGGCAGCCGCATCCGCCACCGCCGCCAGGCCTACCGCCATCGACAATTTGACCGCCGCCCCTACCCTGCGGCGTTCGGTCGCCGGCAAGGCCTGTGCCGGCGGCAACACCACCGCGGCCGCCATATGGGCTTGCTGCCCCAGCAGACAGGGCTGCGCCGCACTCCAGTCAGGCATGCCCGGACCAAGAACGCTCAGTCCCTGCAGATAAACCGTTACCGTACTCATGCATTCACCCGCGAAAATACCAGGCTGCAGTTACTGCCGCCAAAACCGAAAGAATTACTCAAGACATGCTGCAGAGGCTGTTCCCGCGTTTGCAGCAGGTAGTTGCACGGCAGCTGCGCATCCACTTGCCGGGTGCCGACACCGCCGGGCAGCAAGCCCTCGCGTAGCGCCAGCACGCTGAACACCGCCTCGATGCCACCGGCAGCACCCAGGGTATGGCCGGTATGGCCCTTGGTGGAGCTACAAGGCGTCTGCTGGCCGAACAGCGACAGCACCGCCGCTCCTTCCGCTGCGTCATTACTGGGCGTGGCCGTGCCGTGCAGATTGATATAACCGATATCGGCCGCTTGCAGTCCCGCCATGCGCAGGGCCTGCTCCATCGCGGCGCGGGCACCCAAGCCTTGCGGATGAGGCGAGGACATATGATAGGCATCACTGCTTTCGCCGATGCCGGTGCAGAGGATGTCGCCGGGCTGCGCCAGGTCGCCGCGTTCCAGCAAGGCATAGGCGGCGCCCTCGCCCACGGAGATGCCGTCACGCTCGCTGTCAAAAGGACGGCAAGGATTGGGCGACACCAGTTGCAACGAGGAAAATCCATAAATGGTGGTCAGGCACAGGGTATCCACACCACCGACGATGGCTGCATCGATCAGCCCGGCAGCCAGCATGCGCTGGGCGGTACCAAACACCTTGGCGCTGGAGGAACAGGCGGTGGATACCACACAGGCCGGGCCGCTCAGTGCGAAAAATTGCCGGACGAAGTCCGCCACGGAATAAGCATTATGCGTTTCGCGATAGCGATGCCCGGGCGGCAAGGCCCCCGTTTGCGCATCGCGCTGGCGGTAAGCCTGCTCCGAACTGAGAATGCCCGAGGTGCTGGAGCCCAGAAACACGCCAACACGACCGGCACCATGGCGCGCCACGGCCGCCTGCACGCTGGCAACAAAGCCATCCTGCTCCAGTGCCAGCTGCGCCAGGCGGTTGTTGCGGCAGTCGTAGCGTTGCAGCGCCGGCCGCAGCAGTACATCGTCCAGACCGGCCACTTCGCCGATGCAGACATCGAAATCCACCGTTTCCCAGCGTTTTTTCACGATGCCGCCGCGTTGCTGACGCAGGGCGGCAAGATGGGCATCCAACCCGCTGCCCAGGGCAGAGGTCAGGGTATAGGCACTAAGTCTGATTGCTTGCATAAACGACGGGACGAGTCAGCTTGGGTTAGCGAAAAGGCAGGCAGCAGCAACCGGTCAGTCCGGTTGGCATGCCTGAGGCAGTGTGACCGCCTGCAGCTTGCGTCTGGCCAGTTCCTCCAGCAAACGCGGCAGAACGGCCAGAATCAGCGGCGTGCCGTCCGCAGTGCGGGCGGCGTTGCCATCGTGCAGCAGCAGTATATCGCCTGCCGCCAGATTGCGAAGGAGCCTGGTGTAGACCAGCTCGGGATCGTGGACGCGCGTATCATAGCCACGCCGGGTCCAGCTCGCAAGAAACAAACCCTCACGCTGCAACACCGGCTCGAGCAAGGGATTGCGCAAGCCGGCAATCGGGCGGAAAAACCGCGTGGACTGGCCAGTAATGGCCTGCAAGGTGGCCCGGCCCTCTCCCACCTCGCGCCGCCATCCGGCCACACCAAACAGCGATGTCTGCTTGCGATGGCGCTGGCCGTGGTTCTCCACCGCATGGCCATCCAGCGCGGCCTGACGGCACAGCGCGGGATACTGCGCTGCCCGTTCGCCAATACAAAAGAAAGTGGCCTTCACCCCGTACTGGCGCAGGATGTCCAGCACCGCCGGCGTCACCGCCGGGTCCGGACCATCATCGATGGTAATGGCTACCTCGCCACGGCGGATGGAGGACGTCGGCAGCCGGCTCAGATTGGGCCCCAGCAAGCTGCAGCGCGGCAACAAGCCGGCCAGGGCAATAAGCCCGTGCAGCAACACCAGCAGCAGCAATAACACCAACCAGTGCTGCGGCATGACACACAGCGCCAGCAAGGCCACACCATGCAAGGCCAGGCAAAATTTCAGAAACGGGGAAAGCCGTGTCAGCATCATCTGTCCTCCATGGTGGCGGCTGGCTTGCCGGACAAAGGCCCGTGCAGCAGCCAGTGCTGCCACTGCGCGCGCCACACCGGCCAGCTATGGTCTCCTGCCGTGCGGCGGACCTGTGCCGGCAGCAGCAGGGTGGCCAGCATGTCCTGTCCGGCGGCAAAGCGATCCTCTGCGGCCAGGCTGAGCCATAGCGGGCAGCCAGCCCGCTCTCCCCGCTTAGCCAGCCAGTGCCACCAGCGGCGCTCATCCTGCAAGGAACAATCCGGATCAGCCGCCCAGCCCTCCGGGCCACCTGCCGCGCGGATTTCCTGCAGGATATCCGCCGTGCCGGGATAGGGTGCCAGCAGCTTGATGCCTGCCAGCTGCTCGCCATGCACCGCAGCGTAATGCAGGGCATTGAAGGCGCCCAGCGAAATCCCGGCCAGCCAGATGGCAGCATAGCCCTGCTGGCGCGCTGGCAGGATGACTTCCTGCTGCAGCGTGCTGGCTACCGTACCTGCCATCACCTGTTGATAACCTACATCGGCCAGCAAGATGTCCAGCGGCAGTCCCAGTTCGCGCACTGCGGCCACCATGCCCTGCGCCAGCATGTCTTCCAGGCTGGCTTTGGCTGGTGGCAACAGCACCAGCAGCGTGTCGGCGCGGTGGTCCGCGTGGTAGGCGTCAGCGAGGCAGCGCACGCGGACCTATCCTGGCCATCATGGCGGCGAACACCAGCGCCAACAGTGCGCCAATCGCCACCGTGCTGCCAATAAAGGACAACACCGGCACGCTGGAGCTGCCCAGCAAGCCAAAGCTGGTCACCGTAGCCAGATTGGCCACCACCAGTGATATCTCAACCTGCCGCTGCTCGGCATCACTGCCCAGTTGCTGCTTGTTGGCAAAGAACAATGCGTAGTTGGAGCCGATGGCCACCACCAGCAACAGGCCTACCAGATGCAGTATGGTCAGCTGGATGCCGCAAGCGTCCAGAATGGCCACCGTGCACAGCACGGCACAGCCCAGCGGAATGGTGACGCGCACCGCCTGCCGCCAGCCACAACTCACGCACAGCAGCAACAGGATGGCCAGGCTGCCCAGCGAAGAGAACAACAGCGCTTCGTGGGTGTAGCTATCGAAAATGGCGGTAGTTTCTTCCAGGAGATCAATCACCGTCACCTGGCCCAGCTGCTGTGCCGCCAGCGCTGCCCGGACCTTGTCCAGGGCAATGGTTTCACCGCTGGCTGGCTTCAGCGGCAGCAGCACCAGATAACTATCCGCCCGGCGGATCAGCATGGAGTCCAGCAATACGCTGGCCGCACTGCCCTGCAGGCTTTGCCGCTGCAATAGCGGCTGGCTGCGGGCACGCTCGAGATCGGCCAGGAAACCCGATAACTGATCAGCCTCAAGCGGCATGCCCTGCAAGGCCAGGCGCAGGCGTCGCTCGGCCTCGGCCGGCGCCGGCAGGCTGGCCTGCCGTGCCCGCTGCGTGGCGATGCTGGGCAACAGTTCGTCCGGGCTATGGAAGCCGCCGATGATGTTTTGCCGGCTTAGCTGCTGCAATACCGCACGGGTGCGTTCGGCCAGCTGCAGCGCAGTCTGCTGATCCGGTGCGCTGAAGCTGGCGACATAGCGCATGTCGTTGCCACCCAGATCACCACGCAGTTCGGCATCCAGCTTGTTTTGTGCGGCCGAGGTGGAGCTAAGCGCATTGAGCTGGCGGCTCCAGATATCCTGCTGATGCAAGACCAGCACCGCCACCGCGGCCAGCAAGGCCACGGCCATCAGCCAGCGCAGCCGGGTCAGGCCATCCAGAATCTTTTGCAACAGCAGGCCCGGACGCTGCAAGTCGCGCAGATTGAGCTGCTGCGGCATCAAACCGGGCAGGATGTAACGGGTAACCAGTGCCGCCGTCAGCAGGCCGCTGATGGAGTACAGGCCCAGCTGTGACAGGCCGGGGAAACTGGAGCACATCAAGGCGGCAAATCCGGTGGCCGAGGTCAGCACGCCCAGCCGCATGGTGCGCCAGAAGTGGGAAGGGTTCTTGCCACCGGCACGCTGGATGAACAGGTAGATCGAGTAGTCCACCGCCTCGCCGATCAGCGTGGTGCCAAAGCCCAGGGTGAGGCCATGCACATGACCAAAGCCCAGGCTGACGCTGGCAATCCCCACCAGCGCCCCGGACACCACCGGAATCAGCCCCAGCAGCAATAGCGGCAGCGAGCGATACACCAGCAGCAACAGCGCCACCACCAGCAGGCTGCCCATGATGGCCAGCCGCTCCACTTCGCTCTGGATGATGTTGCGCGAGGCCACCGAAATGACACTGGTGCCGCTCATCACCAGCCGGCTATCGGCATGGCGGCCGGGCAGGCTGGCAAAAGTCTGCTTCACTTCCTCCAGCGCAGCCGCCTGGGCGTCGGTATTCAGGCCGGATTCGCTCAGCTGCAGCAGCAACACCGCCCGCTTGCCATCACGCGACACCCAGATGTCGTCGCTGCTGGCCGGCTGGCTTTCGCCAATGAACTGATCGAGGATGTGCAGGGTTTCGCCCGTGGGATCGCGGGGCAGGATTTTCTTGACGATCAGCCCGGCATCGCCAGACATCGCATCCAGCGTGCCCTGAATGGCCTCGTGCAAACCGGGCGCGGTAAAGCGCTGCGGGGTGACGGCGGGGCTGAGCAGGTAGCGGTTGTCAAAGAAATAGCGTTGATCGCGCTGCTGGGTCTGGGCATCGCCGTTCTGTACCGAGGTAAAGCGCGGGTTATGTGCCAGCTTGCTTACCAGCAAACGGGACAGCCGGCCGCGTTCGGCCTCGTCCGCGCCTTCGATACCCACCAGCACGATGCGGGCGATGGCGCCATCGCGCAGCTGGTCGATCAGCATTTGCTGGCGCGCGCTGGGCAGCTTGGGCATGAAGGCGGACAGGTCGGCCACGAAACGGGTCTGGCTGATCACCAGCACCGAGCCCAGCATCAGCGCCAGCCACAAGCCCAGCGCCAGTTTATGGAGGCGAATCTTCATTATTTGGTGCTGGTACTGGTAATGGTCATTTCCGAGCGGTCACCATCAGCCTGCAGGAATTCGATGGTCCGCACCTGGGCGTGGCCACCGGCAATGCGGATCTGGCTGATCACCTTCTGCATGCGCGGCTGCAGCGGGGTCAGGTTGAGCTGCCACTGCTCGCTGCCGCCAGACAGCGCGGCGCTGTAATAGCGCTCCAGCGCACTGCGGTCGCCAGAGAGCGTGGCGCGCACGCTTTCGACAAAGGCCGACACTTCCGGGCGATCCGCCAGGTTAACGCTCATCTTGCGACCATCGCTGCGCTCCAGCGTCAGCTTGTTGCCTTCCAGCACCACCGCTTCCGGCTTGGGCTTGAGCGTGCGCTTTTCCAGGCGGTCGGGCGCGGTAAAGGCCAGCTCGCCCGAAGACTCCAGCGGCTGCTTCAGCATGGCGATGTACTTCTTTTCCACAAAGGTGGCCGTGCCGGCTTTTTTCTGGCCCAGTTGCTGCATCAGATCTGCCAGCGACCAATCCGCCGCCAGGCTGCAACTGGCAGCCAACAGCAACAGCAGTCCGCCCAGGGTCTTGCTCATGATGGTTACACGCATGGTCTGTCTAGCTTTCATCCCAAAAATCGTAAAAATTGAACCAGTTGAACGGGTAGGCGCGGCAATGCCGCTCCAGCGCCGCAACATACTTGTCCAGCAATGCCTCGCCCGCAGCTGCACGCTGTTGCCGCGTCACGCCGGAAAAATCCTCCAGCAGCTCGAAATGCACACGGTAGCGGTTGCCACCCAGATAGATGCCGGCCATGAAATACACCGGATGGCGCAACATCGCCGCCATGCGGAAAGGACCACTGGGGAAACGGGCCGGCGCACCCAGTAGCTGGCGGCTGAGATAGTGGTCGGGGCCGGCGGCGCGGTCAGCCAGAATGCCCACCAGCGCGCCGTCCTCCAGCCGCTGATGCACCTTGAGCATGGCGTCCATGGTGCCCAGCGCAATGATGTCTGGTGCGGCAGCCGGGTTGATGGCCTGCAGCGCCTGATTGATCTGCCGGGCGTTTTCCGGATACATCGCCATGCTCATCTGCAGCTCGGGCCGGCTGCGCGCCATGGCACGCAACACCTCGAAACTGCCCAGATGCGCGCCGAACAACAGCACGCCCTGCCCGCTATCGCAGTGATGATGCAGTGCATCCACCCCGGACAGATCGATCTGGAAGTCATCAAAACGGTCGCGCAGCAGATACACCCGGTCGTGGATGGTGCTGGCGAAACTCAGCACATGGTAGTAAATCTCGCGCCAGCGCGGTGGCCGCCCCAGGCTGCGCCGCAGGTAGCTGCGCGAAGCCTGCCGTGCCTTGCTGGCAAACAGCATGAAATAAAACGCAATGCCATACAACACCAGCCGCGAACTGCGCCGCCCCAAGAGGCAGGACAAAGTGGACATGATGCGCAGCCAGAAGCGGTTGCCACGCTCGCGCTGCCGCATCCACTGCGGACTGTCCGGCGATGGGGTGGCGGCGGAATCGCTCACGCCAGCGGCTCCGGCGTGATGATGAACTTGCCATCGGCCACTTTGCGTTCGCCATGCAAGATGGTGAACACCACCATGGCAGCGTCTTGCCGGTATGCGATGTGCAGCGCTTCACCCGGCGTCACCGGGCTATGGAACTTGGCCAGCGCCAGGCCGCAGAGCAGCACGCCGCAGGCTTGTTCGATCACCATTTGGGCCTGATCCAGCAACACCACCCCAGGCAGGATGGGGCGACCGGGAAAATGCCCGGCATAAGCCGGATGATCAGCGGGAATACTGAGCATGGCGTAGTCCATGACTAGCTCCGTCCGGGAAGATGTTGTGCCAGCAGCGCCTGCAGCGTGCGGGCCAGTATCTTGCCATTGCCATCACGCGGCAGCGCATCGACAAACACGATGTGGCGCGGCAGGAAGACCGAATCCACATGCAGCCGCAAACCGGCCAGGATGGTGGCGCGATCCAGTGCCGGGGCCACCACAAAGGCCACCAGCCGTTCGACCTCTTCCCCGTCCTGGCGTTCGGGCAGGCAGAACACACCATCGACCACGCCGGGCAGACCGGTCAGCGCGGCATTGAGAAAGGACAGCGAGCTGCGCTTGCCAGCCACATTGATCATATTGGCCTTGCGGTCCAGCAAGCGGAAGGTGCGGGCGTCATGCAGCTCGACCGTATCGTTAAGCATCTGCGGTGTTTCATAGACCTCCCCCACCGCCCATACCTCATCATCACGCTGCTCCAGCGTAATGCCTTGCAAGGTCTGCCAGTCGCTCTCCAGATCGGGCTGGCGGGTCGCCACCTGGCCGGTCTCGGTCGAGCCATAGATTTCCAGTATCGGGCAAGCCAGCTGGCGGCGGGCTTGGGCCGCCAGTTCGGTCGATAGCGGCGCGGTGGCCGACAGCACCACGGCGATGTCGGGCAGCACAATGCCGGCCTCCAGCAATTTGCGCAGATGAAACGGAGTAATCACCAACAGGCGCGGTGCAGGCAGCTCGGCCAGTGCGCTGGCGATATCGGCAGGGAAAAACGGAATACGCGTCGACATCCGTCCGCCAGCCAGAATGGGCAGCAATACACTGGATTCCAAGCCATACATATGCCGGATCGGCACCGTCCCCACCACCGAGCAGGCCGCGCCAGCCACGCCCCAGACTCGCTCGGCACCCGCCAGGATCGCCAGCTGCAAGCGGCCAAAGGTCTTGAAGTGCGGCATCGGCGCACCGGTGGAACCAGAGGTGTACATGCAGGCCACGCGCTGCTCAAAGGGGATGTGCGGCATGGCGGTGGCATCCATGGCGGGGTCAGCCGGCAAGGTGTCCACCCGGAAATACGGCAAGGTTTCCAGCGGGCTCTGCGCTTGATCACCCAGCACCAACAAGCCTGGCTGCACCGCCGCCACCGCAGCGATATGCTCTGGCGCGGCAGAGTTGGGCAGCACGGTCAGCATGCCACGGGCGATGGCGGCGAACAGTGTCACCGCAAACCAGTAGCGGTCGGTACACATATTCAGCACCCGCTCGCGCTCGGGCAGCGCGGCGGCCAGTGTCAGCACCTGACGGTAAAAGGCAGCCCGATCGATGCTGACGCCATTGTGGAAGGCAAACGGGGCGCTGCTATCGCTAGCGGGAAGAAGTGGTATCAGGGTCATGGGCAGATCAGTATGGACTGCGGCAACGTGGCTTTAGTCAGCGGCATTGCGGCACTGCGTGTATTTTCGGTAGGACTGGATGGTCTGGGCAATGCTGAAGGGCGGACCATCCGGCAATACCAGCTGACGCACCAGATACTCGCCACCAAACATCAGCCCCAGCGACACCGGCGTCAGCACGGCGGCAAACAGCGCCCAGTAGGCCTGTGGAGCCAGTGCGAACAAGGACAGCGACAACAGCGTCGATACCGCGAAATAGATGGTCCAGGCCAGGGTTACCTTCCAGGTGTAATGGAAGTAGCCCGCATCCAGCGGCACGGCAATGGCGATTTTGGCAATGCGCGAGCACAGGGCGGACTCATGCGAACCCAGCGTGCGGCCAAACATGATGCCCAGCGCAGTCATGATTCCCGCATGCTGCAACAGGTAGAACCAGGCGGCATGGGCCAGCAACTGCTGCAGATTCAGTGCAATTGCCAGCAGGCCGCCCAGACACAGCAGCATGGCAGGCAAACGAAAGGAGGAATTCCAGCTGGCGCCCAGCAAGGCCATGGTCAGCGGGGCCGCGCCCAACACCACGGCATAGGCTGGCGGATGGGGCGAAGAAGAAGCCAGATAATCCAGTACCACATACACCAGTGCGACGACAGCCAGCAAAACCAGGCGCAGTTTGCGCCACAGCCCGGTCATTTGCTGCGATGCTCGCGAATATAAGCCGCCAATTTGCGCAGCGAGGCAAAAATGGTGGAATTATCTTCGTTATCCGCCTTCATCTGTACGCCATATTGCTTCGACATGACCAGCGCTATTTCCAGGATGTCGATCGAATCAATACCCAATTCATCGCCATACAAAGGCGCGTCCGGAACAATATCGGCCGGGGCAATGTCAAGATTCAGCGCGGAAACAATCAAGCCGGCGATTTCGCTTTCCAGCGCCAGATCCGGCTCGTTATGTGCGGAGGGTTGTTGTTCCATGATTTGCAATAATAGTGTCAGGTTTGAGGAAATTGCCGGTAATCGCCAATGTCACACAGTTTCGGTATCATCGCCGCTCAAATTAAGCAGCACACGCGAGATGTTGATTGGCGCCGCACTTTCACAGGGGCGCAACAGGCATTACCAGCGGCAAAAATAATGAAGCGCGAGTATAACAATATGCCTGCCTGCTTGCCACACGACAAAAGCAGCTAATCCCAGCGATATCAAGGAGGTGTTTTGAACGAGGCCGCGACAAACAGCCGCAGCAAAGCCGGCATTCTGAATACGGTGCTGACCCGTTTCTGGTTCAAGATGTTCGGCACCATGGGTTTTACCCTGGTTTTTTTTGTCGCCTACGTTTATCTGCTGAGGCATCCGGCCTCGTCGGTGACCATTGTTCCGGCAACCAGACTCGATGCACTGCTCGGTTTTCAGCCCTGGGCCTTGCCGATCTATCTATCACTGTGGTGCTATGTTTCGCTGCCGCCGGTATTGATGAATTCGCGGCGGGAAATCGTGGCCTATGGCTGGCGTGTGGCACTGCCCTGCCTGCTGGGCTTGGCGGTTTTTTACTGCTGGCCCAATGCCATCGCCCCACCGGCCATCGACTGGACGCGCTACCCGGCCGTGGCTTTCCTGAAAAACGTCGACACCGCCGGCAATGCCTTTCCCTCGCTGCATGTTGCCACCGCCGTGTTCTCTGCCGTGTGGCTGCACTGGCGACTGCGTCTGCTGCAATGGCATTCCGCCTGGCGATGGTTCAACCTTGGCTGGTGCCTGGCCATTGCCTACTCCACCATGGCGGTCAAGCAGCATGTGGCACTCGACGTACTGGGCGGCACCCTGCTGGGCCTGGCTTCGGCCTGGGCCTGCGGGCTGCAAGCACATGCCAGCCGCCACTGGCAGACCGATCAGCCGTAGCCGTGGTGTGGTCGCACCGGCTAGGCAGCCCTCTTAAACACTTCCATCATTCCGCAGTTAGCACGATAAGCTTGCACCATGAGCCCAGACACCCATCTGCAGTTTTACTCTTCCGACTCGTCCTCCCCGCCGCCAGCTGCCGACCATGTGCTGGGTGGCAGCCTGCTTGGCCAGGGTGGCAGCAGCACCCAGCCCTGGCCGGTGCTGCAGGTATTGACGCCTCTGCTGGCCGACCCTGCCCAAGCGCTGCAGGAATACTGGCATAGCAATCAGCCCGTGCGCCACGGGCAGTTTCACGATGTCTGCTTTGGCAGCGATGGCCACTTGCTATACGGGGTGATCAGCCTGGATGAAGCGCTATTCGCGGACAATAGCGGCAGCGCCCTGCAGCATGCGGCGGAACAGGCTTACCGGCAGTTATTCTCCTTGCTGGAGGCCGAGGGCTGTCGCCACCTGTGGCGGGTGTGGAACTATATTCCACGCATCAATGCCGTGGAACAGGGCATGGAACGCTACCGGCAATTCAATATCGGCCGCCACCAGGCCTTTGCCGACTTTGACCGCCCGGTGGACAGCAGCCCGGCCGCCTGCGCCCTTGGCGTGGCCGAAGGCCCCTTGGTCATTGCCTTTCTGGCGGCACGGCAAGCAACACAAGCCATCGAAAACCCGCGCCAGGTCAGCGCCTTTGCCTACCCGCAGCAATATGGCCCCCGCAGCCCCACCTTCAGCCGCGCGGCACTGGCTAATAATGGCGACCGCAGCATCCTGTTCATTTCCGGCACGGCCAGCATTGTCGGCCATCGCACGGTGCACCCGGATGATGTCCTGGCCCAGACCCGCGAGACCATTGCCAATATCGCGCTGCTGCTGGAACAGGCCAATCACCAGCAGCAGGGTCAGCCCTATACGCTGGCAGCACTGGATTATCGCGTTTACATCCGTCACGCCGCAGACTACCCGGCCGTGCAACAGACACTGGCGCAACTGATCGGCCCCGCCATGCGCGTGGTATTCGTGCTGGCCGACATCTGCCGCGCCGACTTGCTGGTAGAGATAGAAGCCCAGGCTTTCGCCGCCCGCTAGCCAAGCACCGGATCAGCGCAGGCACGGCCAGCAGGAACAGTAAGAGACTAGCTGATCTCCCAGATGGGAGCCTGTGAGGCAGGGGGAATGATCCGGGCCGGATTGCCAATAGCCTGCATACCCGCAGGAACAGAACGAAAACAGGAGGCCCCCTGGGCAATCAGGGCAGCCTCGCCGATGGTGATCCCCTTGGCCAGCGCCGCATTGGCTTGCACTGTGACGGCATTTTCCAGAGTGACGTAGCCAGACACGAAAACCCCGGGGCAGAGCACGACATGGTCTCCGGTACACGAATCATGGCCCATCACTGTATGGTGCATGACAAAGTTGTGCTGGCCCACACGACAACGTGAACCTATCTGCACACCATGGCCAATGACACTGCCCGCCCCGATAGTGGCGGATGGTGACAATACCGCGCTAGGCAAAATCAGGGCTGGCGCCGGCTGCATGCCGGCGGACTGCAGTGCCTGCTCCAGCCGGGTTCGGTCTGCTGCATCGGCCAAAGCCAGTACATAGTGGGTAGCCACCTGGGCCAATGCTGACAAACTGGTATGAAGCGGCAGATCAATACGCGCCGCCGCAACAAATTGCGGATCGCAATACGCGGCGACAAAGCGCTCTCGACCAAACATTTCCAGCAATTCCAGCGCCAGTGCGCCGCTACCGATCAGCGCGATTTTCACTGAGCTGTTCACACCGACTCCCCGGCATGCTGCTGCCAGAAGGCCCACAGGGCATCACTCGCCGAAACATCACCCTGCAAACTCCGTGCATCAGGCTGCTGCGCCTGTTGCAACTGCTGGCGAACCTCGCTAGCAAATTTGCCGTCTTGCAATAATTTCATCGCCAGCTCGATGTACTCCTCGCGCGACCATGTACACAGGCCGGATACTCCACGGTCATGCAGCAACAGCCAGTCGGTCTGACCAGACAACCACGGGCTGCCCAATGCCACCACGGGTATGTGCAAGTCAAGCGCATCCGTCGTGGTATTGGCCCCGCCGTACGGGAAGCTTTGCAAGACCAGGTCACACTGCGCCAGTTCGTTCATGTATTGCTGGTGCCCCATGGAGGGCAGCACCTCGGCTCCGGGGAACCGGGATAACAGCCTCCGCATCAGCGACTGCAGCTCCACCCCATCCACATTCGGCATGAAACGCAGCCGGCAAGGCTGCTGATAACGCTGCAAGATTGTTTCCACCGTACTGAGGAAATCATCATTCAGCTTGATGGCCATGGCGTTGATCCCGATGCAGGGACAGGCTTGTCCTGCACGTGATGCCTGGACTTGCTCGGCGCCCGCTCCTGGCCGCGCTGGCCGCAAGCGATGGCGGTCATAACGGATGGCCAGGGGTAGTCCCGCCGGAGCCTGCAAGCCCTCGAACAGCAAGGTAGCATCAATCACCGGACTGCAACTGGAGGACGGACAACCGATGGAAGCGACTTGCAGGGGGGCCAGTCGCTGTTGCGACAGGGTAAAAGTGGCAAAAGACATGCCGATACCGGGATAGAAAATAATGTCGGGTGCCAAATCGCCAATTTGCCTGCACCAAGCCTGCACCGGGTCGTCACTACTGGCGAAGTAGATGATTTCGTCCGCCAGTTCCGACGCGGTTCCGGCATTGACCGAATGGTCGCTCAGCAAGACCACATGAAAATGTTTACGCAGATCTCGTATCGGTTCAGCAAAAAAGCGGAACAAGGCATGCCCATCACGCAAACCCTCGCCCACGACCAGCAACAAAGGACGTGGGCGCGGCGGTGGCACTGGGCACTGCGTCCACAAGCGATCATGCAGCGCAAGCACATGCCGGCTCTGTTCCACCAGTTTTTGCTTGGCCAGGTAGCGTTGCGGGCTGTCCAGATAGCTCAGGCGGAAGCAGGCTTGCTGCAGCGGATTCAGCACACTGAGTGGCAAGTCAGCCAAGGGCAAGTCCGGCAGGGCCTCGATCAGCCGGTTCACGGCCGCCCATGCCGACCGCTCTATGGTCTGCACATCCAGCGCCTGGATGACAAACAGCATGGCCAGTACCGGCTCCTGCCGGCCCCACTCCAGTAACGCTGCGGGTGAGAGCAGCGCTGCATCCGCCAGCAAAGCCAGCTTGTAACGACTGTTTTGTGTCAGGGATGCCAGGTCGCAGCCAGGCATAGGCAGTAATGCCTGCGATAGCAGGCTGGCCAAATCCAGTCCGCTTGCCTCGGCCAGACGTCGCAAACCACTGCGCGCCTGTAACAGCGCAACAGCCTGCTCCTCGCTATCCACTGTGGCCTGGGCGACCCAGCGGACCAGCAGACCAGCCAGCATGGCCTGCTGGTCTGCCGGTAATAACAAGGGTTGCCGCCCCCAAGCACACTGCAACAGGCCATGCAATACGGCCTGATGCAGGTGAACAGCATCATGCTGCACGTGGAGCAGATGCTGCAGGTCTTCGCCATTCATCGGCATTCTCCAAACTGACTCATAGTGCCGATTGAATATCAGGGTGCCGAGAAGGTCAACGGAACCTGCTTACTACTGCCATCCGGCTGCGGCACGCTGATATTCACCTGCAGCGTGCCACTGAAATCAGCGGGCGGCGTTCCGCTGATCTTGCCGCTCGCCGGGTCAACACTGAGCCAGGATGGTAGCGGCTTGCCATCTGCGGTACTGGCCTGCACCTTGCTACCTGCCGGCAAATTGGCGGGTACCGTCACGCTGGCACTGAAGCTGCCGTTGGCGCCCGTCTGTACCAGCGTCCTGCCCGCACCTTGCAGCTGAACATTTTGCACCTGGACGGAAGCACCGACATTGGTCAAGCCTGCATTGGCGCTACCGGACACCACTGTCTGTGATTTCACACCAGCCGCCCCCTGCACCACCACCGAGCCATCAGACTGGGCCTGGGTTCCCTGCAGGCTGACCGCCCCACCGGCATTGACCGTCAGATTGCCGGCATTCTGGATATTGACCGTCTGCTTGCTTTCCCCACCACTGATCTGAGCCTGATTGATCATGGCCGAGCCATTGCCTGCTGCGCCGCCGATACCACCGCTGATGGAGCTGCTATTGGCCGTTCCCAGGGTGACATTACCACCGGCCTGGATGCCGACATCACCACCGCTTTGCAGCTGAGTCCCTGCCAAAGAAGCATTTCCACCGGCGCTGATACTCAGACCGCGTCCACCTTGCAGGCTGGCCACCTGGGCAGAGCTGCTGGTGCCACCATTCAGGCTGAAACCGTTATCCGCGGCATTGGCCTTCGTCTCGGTCTTGTTTTCTTCGCCCTTGGCCGCTTCCGGTGCGGCAGTATCACCTGGCTTGGCGCCTGACTTGGCGTCTGACTTGGCGGTCGATGCGGCAGCATCAGGCTTGCTCGCTGCCGTACTGCCGCTGCCAGCTGCCGGCTTGCTGGTTTCCTTGCTGACACTACCGCCAATCGATGCATCAAATCCGACACTGCTGGCTGTGCTGACGGCGGCCTTGACATCCACATTGCCACCAGCAACGACGCTGGCCTGTCCGGTAGCGGCGACCGAAGTCCCCTCCAGCGTGGTGTTGCCACCCGATGACAACTTCAGGTTGCCGCCAGAGCTGATGCTGCCGGCCTGGGCGGTATCACTGCTGGACTGGGAATAATTGCCACTGACCGCGAATTCACCACTCTTGCTGGTTTTGTTGTTACCGCCTTCGGATGATTTTTCCTTACTGGCTCCGACAGAGGCATCCACACCGAAGGACTGGCTGTTATCCGTGCTATGGGCTGCTTGAAGATTGAGGTTGCCACCCGCGCTGATGCTGGCGTCACCGCCACTGCTCAGATTGCTTCCTACCAGGGTAGTGTTCTTACCGGAAGTGATATTCAGCCCCGTGCCTGCATTGATACTGCCCACGACTGCCGTGCTGCTGCTATCGGTCGACTGGCTATATCCGCCACCAGCCTCGAATCCCTTGCTGCCCTTGTCTGCAGTAATCGATAGCGATGCATTGGCATCACTGCTGCTGGAACTGCTGGTGTTCTTGGCAGCATCAACAGTGACATTGCCACCCGCCTTGATTGTGGTGCTGTCAGCCGAGCTCAGCGTTGTGCCTTCCAGGCGAGTATCTCCGCTGGTGCTGATGTTGAGTTTGCCTCCGGAACTGATATTCCCCACCACCGCGGTGCTGGAGCTGGCACTGGACTTGGAGCCATCATACGAACCATTGGCTCCGGTACCGGTACCTTCCAGTGCAACCTGTACCTGTGCCTTGCCACTGGTGCTGGTGGAACTGTCGCTGGTGGTATTGGCGGCCGCTTTGTAATTGAGCGAGCCGGCCGCAAGATTCACGTCACCACCGGCATTGATATTACTTCCCTCCAGCGTAGTGGCACCCTTGGAGCTGCTGTTGACCTTGCCCCCCACCGTGATATTGGATACCACGGCATTGCTGCTGCTGGAGGTGCTGCCATCCTGCTGATACTGATAGCTGGCCCGAATACCAACCCCCGCGCCGGCCGATGCATCGCTGTCGCTGCTGGTTGCCCCGGTCAAGCCCTTCGTACCAAGCCCGCCATTGGCATTACCCGATGCCGAGGCGCTGGCCGAAGCACTGGCAAACAAGCCAACCGTCGCGGTATTGCTAGTCGTGCTGGAGCTGGAATAGGTGGTATTCCGTGCGGCCTGACTGGTAATGGTGTTGGCCGACTGGTTCAAGTCGCCACCGGCAGTGATCTGGGTACCTACATCGTTAATGCTGTTGCTGGCATTACGATTGATATTGCCACCTGCCGACAGCGATGAGGTCACTGCGGTCGTGGAGCGATCAATCGAGCTTTGCTGGGTGTTGTTGACCTTCACCCCCACGCCAGCATCAGCCGAGGCCTGGGCCGAGCCACTGGCGCTGCCCGACATATTGGCGCCATTGGCATTGGCATCCGCATTGGCGCTGGCACTGGCATTGGCATTGGCGTACAAGCCCACCGAGGTGGTATTGCTGCTGCTGCTGACCTGGTGCACATCATTCACGGCCTCAAACGACATGTCTTTGGCCTTGAGATTCAGATCATTACCAGCCCCCAGCGAAGAGCCCTGGGTCGTCAGCTTGTTGCTGGCATTGATATTGAGATTGCCGCCACTGCTGATACCTGAGCCCTGATGGGTGATATCCAGCGTATTGGTATTGCTGGTGGTCGTGCTCATCAGCGTCAGGTCATTATTGGAAGAAGCGCTGGCCTGAGCATTGGCCGACGCCTGGGCATTCAGCTTGCTGGCATCCGCCCCCACGCTGCCCCCCAGCTGCCCCTTGCCGGCCTGGCCGGAAGCACCGGCTCCACCGGAATTGGCAGAGGCATTGGCCCCGGCACTAGCACTAGCCTGGTTGTCGCTGCTGGCCATGAAACCAACAGAAGTGGTAGAGGTGTGGGTATTGGTGGTGGAGACATCCGCCACTGCCAGTACGTTGACGTTCTGGGCATTGATGGTGGCATCACCGCCAGCGGAAACCTGCGATCCCTTGAGCGTGACGTCCTTGCTGGCATTGACCGTCAGATTCCCCCCCACATCCAGGGTGGAAGCGACATGGCGGGTATTCAAGGTGTCCGTGGTTGTCGTCGAAGTCGATGACAATACCAGGCCAGCCGAGCCCTGCGCCTGCGCCCCAGCCTGGGCGCTGGCATCGGCACTGGCCTGACCGCCACCGGAAGACGCAGACGAACCAGAACTAGCAGAAGCACCGGATGAACCGGCAGAGCTGGTGCTCAGGAAGGTCGTGGTTTTGGTGGTGGTATGGCTGGTATCAGAGTCCAGCCCGGCCAGCACATTCACATTGGTGGCGTTAAGCGTGGCGTCGCCATTCACCTTCATGGCAGAGCCCTGCAGGGTCACATCTTTCCCTGCACTGACCGTGGCATTGCCGCCCACATTCAAGGTACTGCCGACATTGCGATTGGACTGGGCGTCCGTCACGGTAGAGGTACTGCCATACAGACCGCCACCTACACCGATACCCGAGCCGGAGCTTTCGCTATGCGTAGTGGTCGAGTTGGCCCGTGCCAGCAGATTCACATTGCCGGCAGCATCCAGATTGGCGTCTCCGCCCACATTCGTGTTGGTGCCTGCCAGTGTAATATCCTTACCAGCGCTGACACTCAGGTTACCGCCGCTGCTCAGACCCGACGTGATCTGCTGGGTGGTGGTGGTGGTCGTCGTTGTGCGGCTGGAGCTCAGGAAACCGCTTTCCGAGCTGTGGGTGGTGTTGGTATTGGTGTTTTGTACCGTGTCGAAAGTGACACTACCTCCAGCGCTCAGGCTAGCATTGCCACCGGCAGCCACATTGGCGCCCAGGTTGCTGATGTCCTTGGCTGCAGTCAGGCTCAGGTCGCCGGTCGAGCTGATACCGGCCTGCTTGCCAATACTGGTCGCGTATAGCTGGCTACCACCGCTGCCCTGGGTCAGGGTCTGGTTGACAATGTTGCCGCCGGTGGAGTTCAGGCTTACATCACCACCGCTGATCGAACCCGAAGTATTGGTGATGTCACCCTTGCTGGTGATATTCAAGCTTTGACTGCCACTGATGCTGCCACCGGTATTGCTCAGGCTGCTCACCTTCAGATTGACATCGTTGCCGGCGATGACTGCCCCGCTCTGGATACCCGCGATGGTGGCCGGTGCCAGGAATACCTGCGGCACCAGCACGCTCTGGCCATTCACCGTGGTGCTAACCATCCACACCATGTCCTGCGTCAGACCAGCCAGCTGTTGTGCAGTCGGTGCCTGCCCCAGCGTCAACCCCAGCGACTTGCTGGAGGCCACACCGTTTTGCATCAGGGTTTGCAACTCTGCAGTCTGATTCTGATAGCCCTTGAGCAAGTTGCTGCCGGTCTGGGCAATCAGTTGCTGCTGAATCAGATAGGCCTCGTAATTGGCATCGCCCAGTCGGGTCTGGGTCGTGTCGGGATTGAAGCCCAACTGAGTCAACATGTAGTTGGAGCCGTCGAAACCGGCATTCAGATTGCCCATCAAGGGATTGGTTTCAATCAGGTAATGCGCACCTGGCTGGGTATTGGGAACAAAGTAGCCATTGGGATTGGTCGGCAGGGTAATGTGAATGCCACCAAAGCTGATGCTGCTTGCACCGCTAGCCGCACTGCTGGTGCTGGCGTTAGTGGCAGAACTGCCGCTGGTAGCGCTGGTCGTGCTGGCATTGGTGGCGGTACTACCGCTGGCACCACCGGCCGTGCCTGCCTGAGTGGCATTGCTGCCGCTTTGCCCCGGGTTTGCTCCCGTCGCCGCAGACCATGGCGAACCCAGGTTGACCAGGTTGAAATTATTGCCGTTCAACTGGCTGGCACGGATACCTGCACCCGGGCTGTATGTCGACGTGGTGCTGTGTACGACAGGCCCGGAATCGTTATGATCCGAATCGTCGGTATAGGTCGCCGGCCCCTGCGCGATATAGTCAATGTAATGCTCCCAGGTCTGCTGATAATTTTTCTGCTGCAGTGAATAATCATCATTGGTAAAAGTGGAGCCGTTATTACCTTGCAGATTGACCGTCGAGCCCGAAATGACACCGGCCAGATTGTAGGCGGTATTGAAGTTCTGCAGTGTCAGCGTTCCACCGGCGATGATCTGTGGCTTGGGTGGCGTGGCCTGACCGCCGATCACCGGATAGGCGGCATCATAGTATTGCGTCTGCGTCCAGGTACGCTGGTAATACCAGGTTTGGGTACGGTTTGCCCCATCGCAATCAGAGCAATCATCATGTCCGGTCTCTACCGTGCCGGAATCATTGGAAGCCGCACCCCAGACACGCTTGTCACCACCTGGCACGACATTATTGATGGTCGCCGCCGTCAGGGTGATGTCACCACTGGCATTGATGGTGCTGTTATTGGTAATGGTGCTGGCAGTCAGCGCAAGATTGCCTCCTGCATTCATGGTGCCCACTGCCCCGCTGCTTTCGCTGCCAACGTTGGTAATGGTATAGCCGCTGGCAGTGGCTGCCAGATTGTTACCGGCAAACAGTGCACCACTGTTGCTGATGTCACCAGCGCTATTCAGTGTCAGATTACCCAGCGCAGAAATGCCACCCGTGCTGCTCACCGTTACCCCGGGGGCATTCAGTACCAGATTGTCCAGCGAGTAAATACCGGCATTGTCAGTCAGTGCCGAATGCAGGGTCAGGGTACCGGTGCCACTACCACCACGCGCAGCAATGATGTGCGCCGAGCTACTGGCAAAACTCAGCGAGTTCAGGTCTAGCGTCATATCCCCTTGCGACTGGACTGACTTGCCACTGCCTATGCTCAGGCTATCGGCGGTCACATTCAGGGTATTTCCCTGAATGGTGCCATTATTGGTGATCGCGCGGCGGCTACCGCCCTGGCCACTGATCGCCAGGGTCTGATCAGCCACAATGGTATTGCTATTGTTCAGCCCACCACTGCCCAGGGACAGGCTTAAATTACCTGCCGATTGCAAGGCGCCGCTATTGCTGATGGTGCCCGCACTCACCGTGCCACCCCCACCAGTCTGGCTAGCCATATTGATCAGCGCACCGCTGTTGTTGCTCAGGGTATTGCTAACAGTCAGGCTGCTGGTTGCCGACGTGCCGGCCTGAATATTGCCGCTGTTATTCAGTGTCCCCGCGCTCACATTCAGCTTGTCACCAGCCAGCAAGGCTCCGCTGCTATTGGTCAGCGTGGTAATACCGCTGGCCGTCAAAGTGCCGCCAGACTGAATGCTGGCATTGCTGTCATTGGATAGCGTGCCGCCCAGTGTCAGGCCCAGATCACCCGTAGCCAGCAGTTTGCCGCTGATATCCGCACTGCCCGCAGTCAGATT
>NZ_RFAR01000058.1 GCF_003693445.1 Aquitalea palustris
CAGCAGATTGGTCTGGTCGGCAATGTCCTTGATCACCCGCACGATGGTGCTGACTTCTTCCGAGCGCTCGCCCAGGCCGTTCATCCGCTCGGCCAGCGCCTGCATGCTGCTGGTCATGCGCTGGATTTCTGCGGTGATGCGGTTGACCGTGGCCACGCTCTGCTCGGTCAGCTCGCCGGTTTCGCGGGCGGTGACTTCGGCCGCCTGTGCGGTATCGGCAATGTGATGCACGCTCACGGTCACCTGCTCCACCCCGGCCGCCGTAGCACTGGCCGCATCAGACTGGCTGGCCGATGCCTGCTGCACCTGGCTGGCAGAATCGGCCAGACTGGCGGCGGCCACGCTCACCTCGTGGCTTTGCTGGCGCACCTCGACAAACATGTCGCGCAGGCTGCCGATAAAGCGGTTGAAGGCATCGGCGGTGCGGCCGATTTCATCGCGATTGGCAATCTGCATGCGAATGGTGAGATCGCCACGGCCGGAAGCCAGCTGATCCATGGTGTCGGCCAGCTGGTTGAGCGGCCGGGTCAGCGCCCGTACCACGGCGGTCAGCACCAGCAGAATCACCACCAGAGCCACCACGCCGATCAGGATGGCGGTCAGGCACTGTTTCCTGGCATCGGCAGTAATCGCTGCCGTCGGGATGGATACGCCCAGCGTCCAGAACTGGCCGGTATCGCCCACTTTCACCGGATGGAAGAAATGGGTGAAACCGCCGTCTTCATAGACGAAGTCTTCGCCTTTCTTGATCTGCTCCAGATGCCCGGCCAGCGCATCATCCTTGGGCACCGGCTTGCCCAGCAGTTCCGGCTTGGCCGTCACCACATACAGGCCGCCTTCGGACACCATGCGGATAAAGCCGGTTTCATACAGATGGATGGCACCGAAGCGTTTTTGCAGCTGGTCCAGCGCCACGTCGGTGGCCGACACCCCCAGCATCTTGCCGGCGGCATCCTTCATCACCACCGCCAGCGAGCTTTCCAGAATCTTCTTGTCCTGCACCTCGTACGGATAAGGCTCGGTAATGGTGTCGCGGCCACGCTGCTTGGGTACATAGTAGAAATCACCCCAGCCGGGTTTTTCGTAGTCGGGCTGATAGCTTTCCGGATGATCCTTGAACTTGGGGAAATCCTTGACGCGGTCCGGTGACATCATGGTGTCCATCTGTGCCTTGCCCTGGGCATTTTTGGTGATGTAGGGCTGGTAACGGCCAGTTGGGTCATGCCGTGGCCAGTCCAGGCGGAAGCCGTTGTCATTGCCATCGAAGGCATTGGGTTCCCACAACATCCACAGCCCCACCGATTGCGGCGCATCGTCCAGCATCTGCTGGATCATGTTGTCCGCCAGCTTGCGATCCAGCGGCGCAACACGCTTGATGCCCAGAATGGAGTCCGCCAGATGGCGTGGCAGGGTGAAGCCCTTGTCGAAATCGCTTTCAGCGTCCTTGGCATAACTGCTGGCCTGTTCGGACGCCAGCTTGTAACCCACATCGACTGCCGCAGAGTAGCTTTGCCAGGCAATCAGACTGATCATCACGGCAAAGCCGACGGCAATGGCGGCTGCCGCTACCACGATGATGCGCGTACTCAGGTGACCCCATTTTGCTGTCGCCATGCATTTATCCCCCGATAAGCTGCTCTTTTAACTGTATGCCTAATATACGGCGTTTCAATACAAACTCTTTAACATATTGGGGTATACCCTCGGTACTGGCGAGTTGCGTGAGCGCTATACATGAGCGGGCGCAAAGAAATCGGCGACGCAATCCAGTAATGTCATTCACATAGCGGCATGACAGTTCAGGCTTCAGGAGCGGTTTTTTCTTCCAGCAGGGTCAGCCAGGCCAGCGCATGACTGTTGCTTTCGCCGCACATTTCGGCAGAAGGCTGCAGGCCGGAACACACTGCCGGCCGCTCTGGTCGGCCAAACAGTAGGCACAGATTGTCAGCGCTGAGCTGGACACAGCGCACCCCGGCCGGCTTGCCCTGCGGCATGCCCGGGATGGGCGAGGAAATGGAGGGCGCGATGCAACAGGCAGCGCAATGCAGACGGCAATCCATGACTGGCTTTCTTCCACGACCGGCAACAAGAGCCGGCCACCATATCACAAAGTCCACCGGCTACCGATGCAGCTGGCTCCTCTTTTGCTGCAGATAATTTACAATATCGGTAACTGTTTTATTTTTTATCCCAAGACCAGCGCCGCGCCTTTTGCAGCCATCAAGTTAGAGCACAAGCAATGATCAAGTGCATCGATGTGTCCGATCTCAAGGTTGGCATGTACATTCACGACCTGAACTGTGACTGGATGTCGCATCCGTTTTTGTTGAAACGTTTTCTGGTCAGTGATGAAAGCGCCATCCACAAGATTGCCGATGCCGGCATCCACCAGGTGTATATCGATATCCGCAAGGGGCTGGATGTCGCACACGCGCCCACGGTCACCGAAGTCAAGCACAAGCTGGAACAGGAAATCATCGAGCTGGCCAGCCACGAAGCCCCGGTGGAACGGCGGGTGGAGGCGGCGGCAGAATTCGGCCGTGCCCAGCTGATTCACAATGAGGCCAACCTCATCGTGCGCGGCATTCTGCAGGATGTGCGGCTAGGCAAGCAGGTGGAACTGGAAATGGTGGAGCCATCCATCGAAAAGATGACCACCTCCATTCTGCGCAATGGTGGTGCCCTGCTGTCGCTGTGCCGCATCAAGGACAAGGACGACTATACCTTCCAGCATTCGGTCAGCGTGGGTGCGCTGATGGTCAGCTTCTGTAACGCCATGAACATGAGCCGCGAGGTGATCCACCATGCCGGCATCGGCGGCATGCTGCATGATATCGGCAAGATGAAGGTGCCGGACAGCATCCTCAACAAGCCGGGCAAACTGACCGAACAGGAATTCGCCGTGATGAAATGCCATGTGGTGGAGAGCAAGCAGATTCTGCTGGCCACCAAGGGTATTTCCGATACCGCCGTCAAAGTAGCCGCCCAGCACCACGAGCGCCACGATGGCAGTGGCTATCCGGAAGGGCTGAAAGGTGAGGAAATCTCCCAGCTGGGACAGATGGCGGCGATTGTCGATGTCTACGATGCGCTGACCTCCGACCGCTGCTATCACAAGGGCATGGCGCCCACCGATGCCCTGCGCAAGATTTTCGAATGGTCGAAATTCCACTTCAATCCGGTGCTGGTGCAGGCCTTCATGCGCTGTATCGGCATCTATCCCATTGGCACGCTGGTGCGGCTGGAAAGTGGTCGGCTGGGGGTGGTGATCGAGCAAAACGACAATAATCTGGTTTCGCCCAAGGTGAAGGTGTTTTTCAGCAGCAAGAGCAATACCTATATCCCGCCAGAAATCGTCGACCTGTCGCGCAGCATGGGTGCCGGTGGCGGCGACAAGATCATCAGCCATGAATCCCCCAGCAAGTGGCGGCTGGATCCGCTGCGCTTTCTGTAACAGACAAAGCCCGCCATTGGCGGGCTTTGTCTGGTGTTTTTTCCTGTTTAGCGCAAACCAGCTCAGCTCTGGCGCACCACCATGGCCTGTTCCGGGCCGGGGAAGCCGGCGGCGGCGAGGGTTTCGCGAATCAGCCGGTTAGTATCGAAATACACCTGCCAGTAGTGTTCCGGCTGGCAGCTGGGACGCACTGCCAGGACCGGCCCCAGCGCGGTGAACTCCAGCAGTTCCACGCTCACTTCCGGCTCGGCCAGCACATTGGGAATGGCGGCAATTTTCTCGCGCAGCAGGCTGATGGCCAGCGCATGATCGGCACTGGCTGCCAGCTGGGCTTTCAGGTCAACCCGGCGGTGACCATTGGCGCTGTAGTTCTGGATGTTGTCGGAGAAAATCTTGTTATTGCCGATCAGTGTCATCACATTGTCCGGCGTATCGATGATGGTGGAAAACAAGCCCACTTCTTTCACCGTACCGGTAATGCCGGCCACGCTGACCACATCGCCCACCTTGAAGGGCCGCAGCACCACCAGGAAGATACCGGCAGCAAAATTGGCCAGCAGGCCGCTCCAGGCCAGGCCAATCGCCACGCCGGCAGCACCGATGATGGCGGCGAAGCTGGCGGTTTGCACCCCGAAGAAACCCAGCATGGCGATCACCAGTACCACGGTCAGGCTGACCGACAGAAACGAGTGAGCATAGCGCCGTAACGTAGGATCGAGCTTTCTGGCCACCAACTGCTCTTCCATCAGCCGTCCGGCCAGCGCGATGAACCAGCGCCCCACCACCCACAGCACGATGGCCGAAACGATATTGATACCGGCCTGGATCGCCAGATCCACCCAGTGCGTCCAATTGATGTCTGTCATGGTCATCCTATTTATTCAGTTGGTAGAAACCATTGAAAAATAGAATGTCCTTGGTGAAAAATCCAGCCAGCACGGTCAGGCTCGCCGCAAGCTCAGCCTGTCAGGGCCTGTAGCTGCTGGCAGGTCTCGCCAATACCGGCCTCGATGCGGATATCGAATACCGCATCCATGCGGGTGGGCGTGTAATTGATCAGCGCCGTCGGCACACCCGCGCGCGCCGCCTCCAGTGGAATCAGGTTGACTGGCGACACTTCCAGCGAAGAGCCCAGCACCAGCAGCAGATCGGCCGACACGGCCACGTCGAAAGCATGCTCGATCAGCGGTACCGGCTCGCCGTACAACACCACGTCCGGCTTCAATACGTCCATGCAATGGGGACACAGCGGCAGGACATGATGATTGATATAGTCCAGCCCCTGTTGCCGGCTACAGCCAGGGCAACTGGCGCTACGCAGCGTGCCATGCAGTTCCAGTACATGCTGGCTACCGGCCACGCCATGCAGGCCGTCAATATTCTGCGTCAGCACCGTCATCTGTTTGCCTGTGGCTTCCAGCCCGGCCAAAAAGCGATGGCCGGCATTAGGCTGGTAATTGCCCAGCAACTTGGTATGGAACAGCTGCTTGAAGCTATGCCAGAAGGCCTCGGGGTCGGCACGGAAGTAATCGATGGACACCAGCTCTTCCAGCTGCATGCCCTGCTGCCACAAGCCCTTGGCCGAGCGAAAATCCGGAATGCCGGATTCGGTACTCATCCCGGCACCGCTCAATACCACGATATGACCAGCCTGCCGAATGGCGGTGGCCAGCTGCACAATGTCCTGCTGCATCGGCGGTCTCCTGCACCTGCTTGTGATGGTTGCCAAGCTTAGTCGAGCGCAGGCTCGCCGCGCAAAAAACCAATGCAGCAAGCTTGCCCGACATCAAGCAGTGGGTGGCAGCACGGCGGGAGCCGGATATTTGACGGCGTTTTTCTGCAATTTGTCGCAGACCGCCGCATTGATATCCAGCTTCAGCACACTGGCCAGCCGCACCAGATAGAGCAGCACATCGGCCACCTCTTCCTGCAGATGGCTAAAGCGCGCCGGGTTGTCTGCCAATTGGGTGACTTCCTCGTCGGTCAGCCACTGGAAGATTTCCGCCAGCTCACCCACTTCACCCACCAGGGCCAGCATCAGATTGCGTGGCGTATGAAAGCGCTGCCAGTCGCGTGCATCGGCAAACTGTTGCAGTACTGTTTCCAGGGCGGTGGTGTCAATCAAGCGCTGCTCGCTCATCACGCTTATCTCCAGTTTGCGGTTTCACGTGAAACCACAGAACACATGCAAAACAAAACGCCCGCAAGCGGGCGTCAGGCTGTGGGCAAGGCCAGGCGCCTCAGCGCAACAAGCCTTCGTCCTGCAGCGCCGCCTGCACTGCCGGCAGCGCCTGCACCCGCTGCATGAACGCGCTGATGGCCGGAAAATCGGCCAGCGAACGGTGCACCATGTGTACCCAGTTCAGGCAGGTAAACAAATAGGCATCGGCCACGCTGAAATCCTCGCCCAGCAGATAGGGAGAGCTGGCCAGCTGCGCTTCCACGATAGCGAAGCGTGCGGTGAGCTTGTCCCAGGCGGCATTCTTCACCTCGTCACTGCCGGGATAAAAAAGCGGCGAGAAACTCTTGTGAATCTCGGTGGCAATGTAATTAAGCCACTCTTGCAGCCGGTAGCGCGCCAGCGTGCCATTGGCCGGTGCCAGCTTGCGCTCCGGCACCTGGTCGGCCAGATACTGCACGATGGCCACGCCTTCGCTCAGCACCGTGCCATCGTCCAGTTGCAGGGCCGGCACATAGCCTTTGGGGTTGATGCTGCTGAATTCCACGCCACTGGCAGTCACATGCGGTTGTGCGCGCAAATTGACCTTTTCCACGCTGAACGGCAGCCCCGCAGCATGCAACACGATATGCGGCGACAGGGAGCAGGCTCCCGGCGAGTAGTAGAGTTTCATCACATCTCCTGTGCGAAAAAAACAGCAACGGCAGCACACCGGCAGCAGAGTAGCGCCGGATTCATCCGGTTTAGCTGGGGCAAGACACGGGCAATTTCAAGCCGACAAGGCCGATTCAACCTTGTTTCGGCGAAAACAGCCGGGGGCGGCCATCCTTGCCGGGTGGGCTGGATGGTCGGTTTTTCATTTCAATGAACAGGGCCTCCACCTGGGCACGGGCCCAGGGCGTGCGGCGCAAAAACACCAGGCTGGACTTGATGCTGGGGTCCTGGTTGAAGCAGCGGATGGCAATGCGCCGGCCCAGCTCGGGCCAGCCAAAACGCTCTACCAGCGCCAGCAGGATCTTTTCCAGCGTCATGCCGTGCAGCGGGTCATTGGGCGGAGTGTCGCTCATGTGAATCATCCTGTTGCTAAGCGCCGGCGTCAGCGCCACATGCAAAAACGACGCAGTGTAGCCCCGCCACGGACAAACGGCCAGCCTGATGCCGGGCAAACCCGGCCCGGCCATTCATGATTGCTAACATTTGACGGCTACCCCGCAATACTTGGCTGACATCTGCGGCAGATACTGCTCCCATCCACTTTCACCTGCACAAGGACAAGCACCATGAAACTGATCAAATCGCTGTTGATTGTCGGTCTGCTGGGCAGCGCAGCTGCCACCACCGTTCACGCCATGGGCAAGGGTGATTGTGCCATGGGTGGCGATGACATGAAGTCACACATGTGGCAGATGGACCCGGCCAAGCGCCAGGCCATGATGGAAAAGCACCTGCAGATGCTGCATGACAAGCTGAAGATCCAGCCGGCGCAAGAGTCTGCCTGGAAAACCTATATTGCCGCCATCAAGCCGCTGCCGGGACAAGACAAGCCGGCCAGCAAAGCGGATGCCAAGCTGCCGGAACAGCTGGATGGCCGGCTGCAGATGATGCAACAGCATCTGGACATGATGCAGAAGCATGTGGCTGCCACCAAGGCGCTGTACCAGCAACTGAGCCCGGAACAGCAAAAGCTGTTTGACCAGGAAGGCCAGCACATGCACAACCGCATGCAGCAGCACATGCAACACCATCGTCAGGCCTCCGCCCCGCTGCCGAACAACTAAGCCTGACATCTGCAGCCATCACCCCACGGCAGCACCGGCCATGCCGGTGGCCCTGTGGTGAGAGCAGGAAAGTACCATGAACTCTCTGACACGCTTTGCCGGCCTTGCCTTGCTTGCCGGCACCATGCTGGCCAGCGCCCCTGCCGCCCAGGCATACCATGGCGTTTACTATGGGCCACCCCATTTTGCACACTGGCACGATGGTTACTGGAACCACGGCTATTACCGTGGCCGCCTTGGCTGGTGGTGGATTACCGGTGGCGTCTGGTACTGGTATAGCGCACCGGTCTACCCCTATCCCGATCCCTACGTGCCCCCGGTAGTCGTGAGCACACCGGCCGTGTCACCGGCTCCGGCAGTACCGCCACCGCCAGCCACCGTGGCCAGCCCGGAAGCGGCCCAGGTCTGGTACTACTGCAAGGCGGTGAAACAGTATTACCCCTATGTCAGCGAATGCCCTGGCGGCTGGAAAACCGTGCCGGCACAGCCACCCAGATAACACAGGACTTGCCATCATGAACAAACTGTTGTGGTTGCCACTGGCAGCCGTCGGCCTGAGCGCTTGCAGTACCGTTCCACTCGGTCCCACCGTAGCGGTGATGCCGGCTGCGGGCAAACCGTTTGAGGTATTTGCCCAGGAAGAACAGCAATGCCGCCAGTATGCTGAAGCCAACAGCGGCGGCAGCAGCGCCGATGCCTCCACCAATGCCATGGCTGGCAATATGGCACTGGGAACGGTGGTCGGGGCAGCAGCAGGTGCCTTGATGGGTGGTCATCAGGGCGCCGGCGTGGGCGCTGGCATGGGCCTGATTGCCGGTACCGCCACCGGTAGCGGTCAGGCGGGCTACAGCGGGCGCGATGCCCAGTACCGCTACAATATTGCCTACGAGCAGTGCATGTATGCCAAGGGGAATCAATTACCCGGCCAGCAGCGCTACAGCGCGCCTTACTATCCGCCGCCGCGTCTGCCGTGATCTGGTGGTAAAAGACAAAGGGGCTGGTCTTGCAGACCAGCCCCTTTGTCATCTTGCTTCAGGCTCAACCCATCAACGGCCAAACCACTTGTCGCCAAAATTCACCAGCAACACACCGGCCACCACCAGCAAGGCCCCGGCCAGTCGTGGCAGATTGAGCTCGCGCAGCGGCATGGACAACCAGCCAAAGCGATCAAACAGCAAGGACGTGCACACCTGGCCGGCGATGATCAGCGACAGCATGGTGGCCACCCCCAGCCGCGGGGCCAGCAAGGTGGTGCCGAACACGAAAAACGCACCCAGCAGGCCACCCAGGAACATCCACCATTCGCCACGCGCCAGTTGGCCGAGGCCGCTGAACTTCTGCCCGCTGCACACGGCCAGCAAGGCCAGACTGATGGTTCCCACGGCAAAAGAAATCATCGCCGCCAACACGGTACTGCCGTCCAGCAGCAGCTTGAGCTGATTATTGATCGCCGCCTGCAGCGGCACCACCACACCGATGGCAAAGGCCATCAGGGCAAGAACTGAATTCATCTTTGTCTTTCGCTAGGCATTGTCAGCTGCTGCACGGGCAAGCGCGGCCGGCTTCAGCCAGTCAGCTTGACCGCCACCACCGGGCGGGCAGCCTTGGGGTTGCGGGTATAGGCGCAAAAACCGGGTTTGGGACCAACCTTGGGATGGTTGCGGCAGGTATTGGGCCGGCGCTCGTAAATGGTACATAGCCTGCTCTGCTGGTCCAGATAGTGGCAGTCGCCATTGGCGCGGCGCATCAGGGTGAAGATGCCATGCTTGAAATTGAAATGCTGGATCACCCGCTGCTTTTCCAGCCGCTTGGCAATGTTCTTGATCGGTTCTTCCAGCTCGAATTCGTCAACCACACCCATGCGCACCAGATCGGGCAGGCGCACTTCCACCGGCATGGAACAGCAGCTGCCCATGCAGTCGCTGCACAGGCCGTTCTTGTACTTGACCCAGGTTTCCAGTCGTTCGATATCCGCCATGGCTGCGACCTTATTGCGGACGTTGCTTGAAGAAGGTCATCGGCGCGGTGTAGGGAATCTCGCTGGGTGCCGGTGCTTTCAGGATGTGCTTTTTCATCTTGCCCATCACATGCATTTCACAGGGACGGCATTCAAATTTGAGGGTGTAGGTTTCATTGCCGGACTTCAGCGTCATCGGCTCGGCGCGCACCTGGCCCATCACCCCCTTCACACCCTTGGCCTGCTTGGGACAGAGATTGTAGGAAAAGCGCAGACAGTGCTTGGTAATCATCAGGCTGACTTCGCCCTCTTCCTGATGCGCCTCGTAAGCCGCCTCGATCACCTCCACCCCGTGCTTGCGATAGAACTGCCAGGCCAGCTGGTTGTAGACATTGGCCAGATAGCTCAGCGTCTTTTCCGGGTATTCCACTGGCGGCTCCACCGCCGCCTTGCGCTGCGGCCGCAGCCAGCCGGCCAGTCTGGCCTGCTCCAGCTGTTCGATGGCCTCGCGGCGCAGGCCATTGATGGCCGATGCCGGCACAAACCACGGCTGGCTCAGCTGCAAGCTCACGTCGTGGGCGACAAACATGGTATTGCCCAGCTTGGCCAGGCTGTCACGCAGGCCCGCCTCGGCCTTGGCGGCATCCTTGGCCGGCTCTAGCGCCAACGGAGCAAAGGCGGTGGCGCTACAGCCATCCTCGTCGCTCACCGTCAGCTGCAGGCCATCGGCCTGTTCGCTCAGCGTCAGCCATACCCCTACCTTGCGTTCGGCCGACTTTTTCAGCAGTGCCAGCTCCCAGGCGTGGTCGCGGTTGCGGCACAGGTCGGTCCCCGGCTTCAGCCCTTGCAGCAAGGCCGGATCATTCGGCTGGCAGCGCCACAGCAGATGACCGCCGGGCACATGGCCGATCTGTTTGACGGTATTGAGCTGCATGCCGACAACCTCACGCTTTTTCATGAAGTTGATGCCGTCGCCATTGCTCATGGTTTCCGGGGTGGCGATTTCCAGCCAGTCCGGCCCCACCTTGTGCACCACGCCCAGCCCTACCCCGACAAATTTGGGCGAATCGAAAGCGCCGATGTCGATCTTGCGGCCGGTGGCAAAGTAATCGGTGCTGCCACGGTGGAAAGTCTTGTCCGGGTCCGGTGCAAAGAAGATTTCGCAGCTGCCGCTGGAGGCCGGTGCCAGCTCGGGGCGGCGTTCGATGATTTCGTCCAGCAGCAAGCGGTAGTGAGCGGTGATGTTTTTCACATAGCTCACGTCCTTGTAGCGGCCCTCGATCTTGAGCGAACGCACGCCAGCGTCCAGCAGCGCTTCCAGATTCTTGCTCTGGTTATTGTCCTTCATCGACAGCAAGTGCTTGTCGAAGGCCACCACGCCGCCATCCTTGTCAGTCAGGGTGTAAGGCAGGCGACAGGCTTGCGAACAATCGCCACGGTTGGCGCTGCGGCCGGTATCGGCATGGCTGATGAAACACTGGCCGGAGAAGGCCACGCACAAGGCACCATGAATGAAATATTCGATGGTGGCGGCATCGCCCACACGGGCGGCAATGCGCTTGATCTCGGGAATGGTCAGCTCGCGTGCCAGCACCAGTTGCGACAGGCCGGCATCGGCCAGAAAGCGTGCCTTGTCGGCATCGCGGATATCACATTGGGTAGAAGCGTGCAGTTCGATGGGCGGCAAGTCCATCTGCAAAATACCCATATCCTGCACGATCAGCGCATCCACGCCGGCATCGTACAGCTGCCAGATCAGCTTGCGCGCGGCTTCCAGCTCGGCGTCATGCAGGATGGTGTTGAGCGTGGCAAAAATGCGCGCATGGTAGCGGTGGGCAAACTGCGTCAGACCGGCGATGTCCTCGAGGCTGTTGCTGGCATTGTGCCGGGCACCAAAGCTGGGGCCGCCGATATACACCGCATCCGCGCCATGCAGGATGGCTTCACGGCCGATTTCGGCGGTTTTGGCGGGGGACAGCAGCTCGATCTGGTGCGACAACAGACTCATGACGATTCCTGACTTGAAAATAGGGCTTTCCCGCTGGCGGGTAGCATGGCGGGAAGGGGCGGAATTATAACGTAATCAGTGGCTTATAGATAGCCACCCGCCATTTTCAGGCAAATTTGCTTATACCCTTGCGCGACAAGCACATGACAAAACAATTACCGCCTGCGCAAGCCTACTAAGTGCGCTTACCTAAGCATGCAGACAGCGCTTGCAAGCGGCATCACCACCGCACTACAACGACAATACCAATATAAAACCAATCATCATTCCGGATGAATTCAGGGGGTAATCATCATGTCGGACCGGCTTACCATAGGCCAGAAGCTGTTTGCGCTCATCGCCCTGCTGCAGCTGATCACACTGGGCGTCGGCAGCTTTGGCTGGCTGACCCAGCAAAATATCCTGGCCGATTTTGCCACCACCTATAACGACCGCGTGGTTTGCCTCAAGCAGCTGAAGCTGGCTGGCGACAGCTATGCGGTCAATATCGTCGATGCCGCCCACAAGCTGCACGCCGGCAGCCTGAGCCAGGCTGATTTTCTCAATGGCCTCGATCAGGCACAGGCCACGCTCAAGCAGCAATGGGGCGACTACCGTGCCACCTATCTGACGGCTGACGAAAAAATCCTGGCCGACCAGGCCGAGCAAGCCATGCACCAGGCCGATGCCAGCATGGTGCGGCTGCGCCAGATCGTGCAGGCCAAAGACCAGGCCGCGCTGCAACAGTTTCTGGACAAGGAGCTCTACCCCGCCGTCGATCCCATCTCCGGCCGCATCAATGCCCTGATCGACCTGCAGCTGCGGGTGGCCGCCGAAAACTTTGCCAGCTCGCAAAGCCATGCCCGCACCTTCTCCGCCCTGTCGCTGGGGCTGATGCTGGGCGGCATTCTGTTGGGAGCCTTGCTGGCCGCCTTCATCATCCGCCGCCTGCTGGCCGAGCTGGGCGGTGAGCCGCGTGATGTGGTGGCGCTGGCCAGCCGCATCGCCCAGGGCAATCTGGCCGACCGGCTGCAAGTCGGCCCAGCTGACAAGCACAGCATTGTCGCGTCGATGGCCCATATGCAGAGCGAGCTGATCCGGCTGGTGCGCCATCTGGACGGTATTACCGGCAAGCTGACCGTACACGCCAGCGAGCTGGCCAGTGCCTCGGAACAGGTTGCCGTCAGCGCGGAAGAACAAACCCGCGCCGCGTCTTCGATGTCGGCCTCGGTCGAACAACTGTCGGTGAGCATCTGCTCGGTCAGCGACAATGCCCAGGACGTGGCCAAGGACGCCACTGCCTCGGGTGATCTGGCACAGGCTGGCGAACAGGTGATTGTCGACACACTGCAAACCATCCAGTCGGTAGCAGACCTCGCCCACCAGTCGCAACAGCAGGCCGACCTGATGGGCGATCGCTCGCAGAAGATTTCCAATGTGGTGGCCATCATCCGCGACGTGGCCGATCAGACCAATCTGTTGGCGCTGAACGCCGCCATCGAAGCCGCCCGCGCTGGCGAACAGGGACGCGGTTTTGCCGTGGTGGCCGACGAGGTGCGCAAGCTATCCGAGCGCACTGGCCA
>NZ_RFAR01000164.1 GCF_003693445.1 Aquitalea palustris
CCTCCAAGGCCACCCCACAAGCATGGCCTGCGGCTGCCTGCCGGGACCCGTCCGGTGCGAGGCGCGCCTGAACTCACGATTTGCTAACGTCAAATCGCTCAAAAAGGGCAGGCGCTTAAGACCTCGCCCCGGCCACCCGTGGGACCCAAGGGGCGCGTTGATTCGGTGGTTTCTGATGGTTTCGTGCAACGTCCATTTCTGCGCACTTTCCCCTGAAGTCACTCGGCCTGTCTTTTACTTAAAACCTCAGTCGAAGCAGCCCCAGTCCCGTCAGCGCGAGCCGACGCAGACGTGCTGCCCAGGGTGTTAAGCGGGCGGCTGTCCGCAGCGGCGCGACGGTAGCGCGCCGCAAG
>NZ_RFAR01000059.1 GCF_003693445.1 Aquitalea palustris
TACCTCGCCGGCGGGGCGAGACCCGCGAAGTTGGTTTTGTCTTTGCTTTTCGATGGTTTTCTTGATGCACAAAGGACAAACATCCGCTCACGCGGATGATAAGAACACAGGTCGGAGCCACCATAGGCTGCACACCAGCCTCCCCAGCAAAAAGCCCCGACCGAAGCCGGGGCCTTGCACGAGCTCATCTACCGATAAAATCAGTGTCCCAGCGCCTTGTTCACCGCAGCCAGGCCAGGCTTGCCATCCAGCGTGGTGACACCGGCCAGCCAGGTTTTCAGGATGTCCGGATTCTTTTTCAGGTAATCACGCGCGGCGGTTTCCGGCTTGACCTTGTCCATGATCGGGCCCATCACGCGGTTTTCGATGGTGGTGGTGAAGTGCAGGTTATGCAGCAGCTTGCCCACATTCGGACAGCGGGTTTCGTAATCCGGGCTGATGGCGGTAAACACCTTGGCTTCACCCAGATTGGGGCCAAACACATCGTCGCCGCCGGTCAGGTAGGCCATCTTGTATTTCACGTTCATCGGATGCGGTTCCCAGCCCAGGAACACTACCCACTTTTTCTGGCGGATGGAGCGCTCCACTTCGGCCAGCATGCCGGCCTCGCTGGATTCCACCATCTTGAATCCCGCCAGGTTGAACTGGTTTTTCTTGATCATGCCGTCAATCAACAGATTGCCGTCGTTACCCGGTTCGATGCCGTAAATCTTGCCATCCAGCTTGTCCTTGAACTTGGCAATGTCCTTGAAATCCTTCAGGCCACCAGCGGCCACGTAGTCGGGCACTGCCAGCGTGTACTTGGCACCCACCAGGTTGGGGGTGTCCAGTACCTTGATCTGGCCGGCCTTGACGAAGGGCTCGATCACCGGGGTCATCGACGGGTTCCAGTAGCCCAGGAACACATCGATCTGCTTGCTCTTGATACCGGAAAAGGTAATCGGCACCGAGGCGATGGTGGTGGTGGGCTTGTAACCCAGGCCTTCCAGCACCACGCTGGCCATGCCGGTGGTGGCGGCGATATCGGTCCAGCCGACATCGGCAAAACGGACATTGCGGCATTGCGCCGGATCATTGGCCAGTGCACTGCCCGCGATGGTCAGCAGGGCCGTGCCCAGCATCATGTTACGAATCTTCATTACACCACTCCCGTATAAGTATTTTGATGAACCCAGCGACAGGATTGCCTCGGCATACAGCATGGACATGCGGCCACGCAGCTTGGGCATGGAGCCGACACCAGCCAAGAGTGCCACGCAGGCGCGGCGGGACTTGCGCCAGCACGACCGCCACTTGCATCAATGCGCCGCAGAAAAAAAGCCAGCCCTGCAAGGAGTAACAGAGCTGGCTGCGCGCACAGGCTGCCGGTTTTGCCGTCCGGCGGCTCAGGCGATGACGGCGGAATCCACCAGATATTGCTGGCGCTCGCGGCTGGGCGGGTAGCCAAACAGGCCGCGATAGGATTTGGAAAAGTGCGAGGACGACAGGAAACCACAGGCCACGGTGACTTCCATCACGCTCATATTGGTTTGCAGCAACAGCTCGCGCGCACGGCGCAGGCGCAAATCCAGGTAATACTGCGCCGGCGTGGTGTTGAGATAACGCTTGAACAGTCGCTCCAGGTGACGCAGCGACACGCCCAGTTCGTCGGCCAGATTCTCCAGCGAACGCGGGTTTTCGATATTGCTTTCCATCGATAGCGCGGCATCCACCAGTGTTTCATGGCCGGTGCCGATACGCGCCAGCAGCGGAATGTGCTGGCGGTCGCCATTGTCGCGCAGACGGTCGACGATGAACTGCTCGGACACGTCCGCCGCCAGGCTCTTGCCACCCTTGTGGCGGATCAGATGACACATGAAATCCAGCGGCGCAGTGCCGCCACTACAGGTAAAGCGGTCGCGATCCAGCACGAACAGATCGGAAGTGAACTTGGTTTTGGGGAATTCCTCGCTGATGGACAGCAGGTTTTCCCAGTGGATGGCACAGCGGTAGCCATTGAGCACCCCGGCCTTGGCCAGGGCGAAGGTGCCGGTACAGATGGCGCCCAGCGGCACGCCCTGCGCCGCAAAACGGCGGATGACGGAAATGGTTTTGTCGTCCACCGCTTCGCGCACCTGCCAACCGCCACAGACAATCAGCATATCGTATTGCTGCGGGGCTTCGGGCGCGGTGATGGGGGAGAGTTCCAGACCATTGCTGGCGGCGACCGGCTGGCCATCGGCCGACAGCAGGCTCCAGCGATACAACTTCTTGCGTGACAGATAATTGGCCATGCGCAGCGGCTCCACGGCATTGGAGAAGGCGATCATGGAAAACCTGTCGAGCAAGAGGAAACCAATATGCGACAACGATGCGATTTGTTGCGGACCCATGGTGACCTCGGCATGTGATGTGTGTTGATCTGTTTTTGTATGAAGGTGGCCGCAGCGGACACGCCGCGCGGCCGGGTACTCACCCGCCGCTAGCTGCCCTGCTCGGCCGCCCGCGTGGTGGGTGTATGGCCGAAACTCTCGGTAATGCGGTCCAGAATGATGGCGAGCAGCACCACCGCCAGACCACTTTCAAAACCTAAGCCCACATCCAGTCGCTGGATACTGGCCAGTACGTCGTTGCCCAGGCCACCCGCCCCCACCATGGAGGCGATGATCACCATCGACAGCGCCATCATGATGGTCTGGTTGACCCCGGCCATGATGGACGGCAGCGCGATGGGCAGCTGCACCTTGAACAACAGCTGCCAGGAGGTACAGCCAAAGGCATGGCCGGCTTCCACCTGCTCCTTGTTCACCATGCGGATGCCCAGGCTGGTCAGGCGCACGGCCGGCGGTACGGCAAACACCACCGTAGCCAGAATGCCGGGCACCCGGCCCAGGCCAAAGAACATGGCGGCCGGAATCAGGTAGACGAAGGCCGGCATGGTCTGCATGAAGTCCAGTACCGGGCGCACCAGCATGCCCACCAGCTTGTTGCGCGCACACCAGATACCCACCGGCACCCCCAGCAGCAGGCTGACACAGGTGGCGGACAAGGTCAGTGCCAGCGTGGCGATGGTCTGACCCCAGAAGCCGGTGGCCCAGATCAGCCCCAGCGCAGCACAGACGAACAGGGCGAACTTCCAGCCCAGCCGCCAGAAACCGACTCCGGCGAAAATCGCCCCCATCACCACTGGTGGAATGCCCAGCAACAGGAATTCCACCATGGTGGCAAACCAGTCGATGGTGTTGCCGATGGCGTCGAAAGCCCCGGCGTTGTGGTCCAGCATGAAATGAATGACCTTGTTGACCCAGTCGCCAATCGGCAACATGTCTTGCGTGCTGATATCAGCCATGACGGCGTACTCCTTCGCTGCGGCTCACACACCATCCCGGCTTGGTGGCACGGAGATGGCACGCTCTGCCTGTTGTCCTGTTCAGTGGGTGGCCGTGCTTTGCAGGCGGTGCTGGGAAATCTTGCTCAGCACGCTGCTGGGCGTGATCAGCCCCAGGCACTGGCCCTGGTCGTCGCGTACCTGCAAGGGTTCGCTCTGCCCCAGCAGCTGCTGCAAGACATCGGGCAGGCTGCAGGACGGCGGCACATGCAGACCGGGCCGGCCGGAGTGCGGCGGATTGGCCACTTCGATCAGGTCCTTGGCTTGCAGATAGCGCGAGGTATCCACGCTCTTGAAGAAGTTGCGCACGTAGTCGTCGGCCGGGTTTTCGATGATTTGCTGCGGTGTACCCACCTGCACCAGCCGCCCGCCTTCCATGATGGCGATGCGAGTGCCGATACGCAGGGCCTCTTCCAGATCGTGCGACACAAAGAAAATGGTGCGGCGCTGTTCGCGCTGCAGGTCGAGCAGGATGTCCTGCATTTCTGCCCGCTTGAGCGGGTCCAGCGCCGAGAAGGCCTCGTCCATCAGCATCAGCGAGGGGTTGACCGCCAGCGCGCGTACCAGGCCCACCCGCTGCTGCATGCCACCGGACAGTTCGTGCGGGTATTTGTGGGCAAACGGTGCCAGGCCAACCTGCTCCAGCACCTCCATACCACGCGCTTCACGGGTTTTGCGGTCTACTCCGGAGATCTCCAGTCCGAAAGCGGCGTTATCCAGTACCGAGCGATGCGGCATCAGCGCAAAGCTCTGGAACACCATGCTCATGTCGCGCCGACGCAGCTCCACCATCTGTTTGGGTGTGAGCTTGGTGATGTCCTGACCGTCCAGGATGATCTGGCCATCGGTGGGATCCATCAGGCGGTTGATCAGGCGGATCAGGGTGGATTTGCCGGAGCCGGACAGGCCCATCAGCACGAAGATCTCGCCCTCTTCCACCGCAAACGACACGTCGTTGACCCCCACGACGCTGCCGGTTTTCTTGAAAATATCATCCTTGTGCTCGCCGGACTTCAGCATGCGCATGACGTCCGCGGACTTCCCTCCGAATACCTTGTAGAGGTTCTTCACCACTATCTTGGCCGACTGCATTGTCTCTTCTCCTTCGTAGCGATCGCACGCTGGCCCTGTCCTGCTGCCTGCTCCATTCACCGCTGTCCGGGGTACTGGAATCTTGTGCAACAGGAAGTCATCCATCGTGTCCGGCACGGCAGCGCTGCTGCCGGCCAGTACTGTGGTCTACCCGGATACGTCGTGCCTTGCTCCGGGCCATTTCATACATGCGTGCCAGGCTGGCCTGGCAGACCGGTATACGCCGCAGCACCCTTATTGCGCACTGTGTCCGGCGACTCCGGCCTGTCGTCTATTCCCCATGGCCGTCACCCGTGCGACAGCTGCTGCCGCGAGCGGGCGAAACGCGGCGAGCAGAGGCCTGGCACCAGCCAGCCAGGCATCCTTTGCGCAGCAGACGATTTCGAAGAATATTTAATGTAAATCAAGGCCCACCTTAGGGAGTTAGTGGTATTCAAAATAACCGCATTCCGACATCAAGCTGTCTTGAAACGACATGAGGTCGAAAAATGACAATTCTTTATCCCCGCTAGCAAAATCAGGCCCTTAGTCACCCACAGATGGACATCAAGTAGCGCTGATAGCTGTCGTAAAAAAACAGCAACATTGCTGTTCCCGCCATTCGTCCGCCAGTGATTTTCACTGACGCAATGCAGCAAACACTCCACATGGGCGAGCAGATCAGCTAAAAGGTGATTAGCAAGAAAAATGCCTGCTATCGGAATGACAGACAGGCATCAAGGGAGCCACACGGCGAACCTGCCGGGGAAGCAGGCCCAGGGGAAATCAACGATCCACGATCAGGTCGGTCAAGGGCTTGCTGCAACATGGCAGGAAGAAGCCCTGGTCCACCTCGCGCTGGCGAATGCCGCCTTCGTGCTGCATGTCCACCTTGCCTTCCAGCAATTTGGTCTTGCAGGTGCCGCATACGCCACGGGTGCAGGAAGCCGGCAGGCGCATGCCCTTGGCCAGCGCGGCAGCCAATACCGTTTGCCCAGGGGCGACTGACAAGTCATCCCCCATCTTGGCAAAGTGCACATTAAAGCCACCGCCCTCGCAGCTGGCGGAGATTTCGTCTACTACGGTGTCCGGCGCGGCGGCGGCCAGCTCGGCAAAATTGAAGCTTTCCTCGTGGTAGTGCTGCATGTCAAAGCCACAGTCCTGCAGCATTTGTCGCACCGAAGCCATATAGGGTGCCGGGCCGCAGCAGAACACCTGGCGCGCCATCAGATCCGGCACCATGTGCAGCAGACGGGCGGCATCCAGTCGGCCGGTAAAACCCGGCCATTCCGGTTCGCCCTGGCGGTTTTCACAGACAATGGCCTGGCTGAAAGTGGGATGGCTGCTCGCTAGCTGGGCCAGCTCCTTGCGGAAAATGATGTCACGCGGAGAACGGGCGCTGTGTACGAACACGATATCTGCGCCGCTGGCCAGATCGGTCAGCGCGCGGCTCATCGACATCAGCGGGGTGATGCCGCTACCGGCAGACAAGAACAGATAGGGCGTGCTGGCATGGCGCACATAGGTGAATTCACCGGACGGTCCCAGCACACTCAGCTGCATGCCGGGCCGCAGGCTGTCATGCAGCCAGCCCGACACCACGCCACCAGGAATGCGCTTGACAGTAATGCTGACCCGGTCCGGCCGGGTGGGAGAGGACGACAGGGTGTAGCAGCGGTTGATGTTTTCGCCGTTTATTTCCAGCTCCAGCGTGATGAACTGGCCGGGCTGGTAATGAAAGCGGCGCGGCGGATCGGCGCGGAAAACAAAGGTTTTGACATCGTGCGTTTCTTCCCGCACCTGCACGCACTGCAGCGTGCTGTCTTCGGCAGGATCCCACAGCGGCAGATCGGCCGGCTGCGGGTGATAGTCCGGGCTGCTGGGTATGCTTGCGCTGGTCATGGTTGGTCCTCGACACGGGCAGATCGCCCTTTGGGGGCTGTTGCTGTGGTGAATACGGCAGGCCAAACTGGCCTGCCGCGTACTGCCTCAATAAAGGTTCACGGCCTGCTGCGCCCGGGTTCTGCAGCAGCAGAGCGCACGATGCAGGCTTATCCCTGCTCCAGGCCGGCTTCCATACGGCCGATATACCAGCTGGTAAATTTTTCCACCAGTTCTTCGGTATAGGGCGAGTAAGGGCCGGGACGGTAGGCACTGCTGTTGACACCCACTTGCGACTCTTCCACCAGATGGCGGTCCTGGCCGTTGGTGGCGTTCCACACGCGGGTGAGGTTGGCCACGTCGTAATCCACGCCTTCCACCGCGTCCTTGTGCACCAGCCACTTGGTACGCACCAATGTGGTGTCCGGGCTCAGCGGCAGCACGGTGAAGGTGACGATGTGGTCGGCCATGAAATGGTGCCAGGAGTTGGGCTGCGTCCAGAAGGACAGGCCGCCGGAGTCGGCATCCTTGATGTCGCCCAACAGCTTCTTGCAGGCTGCGCCGGTGTCCATGGTTTGCGACTGGCCCTTGCGGTCCAGCGGCATGCGCATGGTGCGGAAGCCGGACACATCGGACAGCTTTTCGATTTCCGCCGACGGCAGGCCACAGGCCTCCCAGCGCGCATGGCTGTCCTTGACGATGTTTTCGTAATTGGCCAGGCCAGCCGCCAGTTCGGCCTTGGGGGCAAAGCCGTAGCTGTAGGCATACAGCGAGATGGTCAGCTCGGGATGGTTGCCGGTGCAGTGGTAGCACTCGCGGTTGTTCTCCATCGTCAGCTTCCAGTTGCCGGCCTCGATGATGTCGATCTGGGCAGCTACCTTGGTGTTTTCGATCTGGTGCGGGGCAATATAGGGACCCATCTGCTCCAGCATCTGGTCGATGTCGGCCGGCGGCTCGTCGGCCAGACAGACAAACAGCAAACCTTGCAGGTTTTTCAGATGCACCGGCTTCAGGCTGTGGTGCGTCAGGTCGAAGCCTTCCGGCATGTGGTCGGCAAAAATCAGCTTGCCGGCCAGGTTGTAGGTCCACTGGTGATAAGGACAGACCAGGTTGCCCACCGAGCCTTTTTCATCGGCACACAGGCGCGAGCCACGATGACGGCAGACATTGTGGAAGGCTTTGATCTGCATGTCGTCGTCACGCAGGATCAGGATGGGTTCCTTGCCGATTTCCACGGTGACATAGTCGCCCGGTTCGGGGATTTCCGCCGCGACCGCCACATAAATCCAGTGACGCTGGAAGATGTATTTGAGGTCGGCCTCGAACACCTCCTGCGAATTGTAAAACGGCGCTTCCAGGCTATGGCCCGGCTGGCGGCGGGCGACCAGCTCGCGCAGTTTGTGCACCGGCTGGAAGGTAATGGCGCTCTGTTGCATTTCACTCATCTCCAAACAAGTCTTGGTTTGCATCCTGCGAGCCGGTGGGTGGGGTGCTGGTCGGATGCTGCGGGGTTGTTGTCAGAAATCGACGAGCTGATGTTGCCTGAGGTAATCCAGCACAACTTGCGCTTTCTCGACAGAATCACCCTGTTTTACGACTATCCCGGCCGACTTGCCTTCGCCCCCGGCAATGGCACCCTGCATGCGGGCATGGCCGCTGACCTTACTGGCAGCCACCAGCGCCCGCGCGCGGCGGGCCGGCTCCAGCACCACCTGGGGCAAGGCCGCGCCAGTGGCGGCTTTGCGCTGGATCTTGCCCTGTTGCAACCGGGCATAACTCCAGCCGACAGCACTGGCCGCACGGGCATGGACACTGGCCACCAGCGGCAGCTTGGCCGCCAGTGTGCGCCGCACGCCCTTGGGCAGCGCCTGTAGCGCCTGCCATTGCTGGTCGGATTTCGACAAGTCGAGTACATCCGGCAACAAGGCTCGGCCCAGCTGTTCGGCCAGTTGATAGGGCAGAAGGCCGGAGCCATCGCCGCCACCGGCACGAGCGCCACACAACACCATGTCGACACCCTGCAAGACCGAGCACAGCGCGGCGAGCACATCACTGCCCGGGCTCAGGCTCAGGCTGTGGATATTGTCCGCACCACGGGCCAGGTAATCGGCCAGCGCGGCATCGTCGGCGGCTCCGGCATACCAGACATCCACCTGGGACGACAGGCGCTGCGCCAGTGCCAGTGCGGCCAGATCGGCCTCGCCGGCACAGGGCCGGCCACTGACCGGATGGACGGCGGGGGCGACGAGTACGGCTATTTTCATTGCTGCTTCTCCTTACGTTCGCGCCGCACCAGCGCCTCGAATGCGCTGATGAAGGACTGGCAGTCGTCGATGATGCTGAGGTCGGCACGCTTGATCATGGGGGCCGCCGCATCCAGGTTCACCGCAATCACATGGCGGCAGGACTTGATGCCCTGCAGGTGCTGTACCGCACCGGAAATGCCCAGCGCGATATAGGCACTGGCCTGCACTGTCTTGCCGGTGGCCCCCACCTGCTTGTCGCGGCTAAAGCGGCCATCGTCCACCGCCACGCGGGACGCCCCCACGGCAGCGCCCAGCGCTTCGGCCAGCGCGAGAAAGCCTGGCACATTGCTGACGCCATTACCCGCAGACACAATCAGGTCGGCCTCTTCCAGTGCCAGCTCGGAGGCCGGACTGGCGGCACTGCCCAGGTCCTGTACCTGTTCGCTGATGGCTGACAAGGCCGTGGTTTGCAGCCGCTCGCCCTTGCCGACAAACGGTAGCTTGGCTTCGGCCACACCACGCGCCAGCAACAGCAGCTGTGCACGTTCGCGCAGGCTGAAACCGGCTCCGGGCTGGCGACGGCGCACGCCATCGGCGGCGATTTCCACCACATCAGTCACCACCGACAGCCGGGTGCGGCAGGCCAGACGCCGGCCCAGGTCGGCATCCTCGCCACGGTCGGCAAACAGCACGGTATGCGGGCTTTCCTGCTGCAAGAGTTGTTGCAGCAAGGCCAGTTTCTGTTCCGGCGCATAACCGGGGTCGGCCACCGTCAGGGCGCGGTCCACCGCCAGCTCGGCCAGTGCTTCCGGCGCAGCGTCTTGCATGCCGTACAGCAAGGCCAGCACTTCGCCGTCCTTGCCCGCCAGAATGGCGGCAGCGGCAATCGCCTCGCGGGCCGCATCGTCCAGCTGGCCGCGCTCGGCATGGGCCACCACCAGCAGGCGCTGGCTGAACGGCCCGCTACTGCGCAGCGGCTTGTGGGCCGGGCCATGAGCCAGCAGGGCGGCATCGCGGCTGCCACTGTCATCGCCCAGCACAATGCGCTTGAGGCCGCTGGGCCCCAGCACCCACGGGCGACGCGGGTCGATGCGCGGAATGGCCTGGGTAGAAAAATCCATCACTTTCTCCTTGTAAGCAGCAGCGGACGGGGCAAAGTCTGTGCTTCTGCCCCGGCTCGCCTCAGGCCAGGCGCTCGGCCACCAGTTCGGCCAGTTCGATCACGTCTGCCCGCTCACCCACCACGCCTTCCAGCATGGCCGTGCAATTGGGGCAGGCCACCGCCACCCGGCCGGTACCGGTTTCGCGGATGTCATCCATGCGCATGTCGGGAATACGGCGCTGACCGGGGATGTCGGTAAAGGCCGCCCCACCACCCCAGCCGCAGCAGCGGGCATCACGGCCGGAACGCGGCATCTCCACCACCTTGATGCCAATGCCCTTCAGCACATTGCGCGGTGCATGGTAGCCGTCGTTGTAACGGCCCAGATAGCAGGGATCGTGGAAAGTGAGCGGCGGCAAGGGCGTGGCATCGGCCTTCAGCGGAATGGCACGGCGCGCCAGCAGATGTTCCAGCAGCTTGCTGTGGTGCCATACCTCGAACTGGCCGCCCAGCGCCGGGTATTCATTGGCCAGGCAATGGAAGACGTGCGGGTCCGGCGTGACGATGCGGGCAAAGCGGTATTGCGCCAGCGTGGCAATATTGGCCTGGGCCAGCCGCTGGAAACCGGCTTCGTCGCCCAGGCGGCGCGCCACGTCGCCGCAGTCGCGCTCGGCTGCGCCCAGCACCGCCACCTTCACGCCAGCCGCCTTCAGCACTTTCACCAGCGCGCGCAGTGCACGCTGGTAACGCATGTCGAACGCGCCTTCACCAGCCAGCAGCAGCCATTCGGTCTGCTCACCCGGCTGCAACAGCGGCAGGTCCAGATCAATCGCCCAGTGGTAACGCACCGCCAGCGGGTAGCCGCCCACGGTGTCGGTATTGCGCAGATTGGCCAGCGCTTCGCTGCCCTTGCCCGGCACTTCGCCACGGCTGAGCGTGACATGGCGGCGCAGGTTGACCACGGTGTCCACGTGCTCGATCAGCATCGGGCAGTTTTCCACGCAAGCGCGGCAGGTGGTGCAGGACCACAGCGTTTCTGCCGCCAGCACGCTGCCGACGATATCCTCGCCCGGCTGCACCATCACCGCAGCCTCGCGGCCCGGATGCGGGTTGCCGGCATAGGCCGGGTCGGTGCCACGGCTTTGCGCCGCCACCATGTCCTGAATCAGCTTTTTCGGGTTGAGCGGCTGACCGGCGGCATAGGCCGGACAGGCGGCTTCGCACTTGCCGCATTGCACGCAGGCATCGAAAGACAGCAGGCGGTTCCAGGCAAAATCCTCCACCTTGGCCACGCCCAGCTCGCCAGCGGCCAGATTCAGCGGTTTGAGGTCGGAGGATTTAGCGGCAAAGCGCTCGGCACGCGGATGGAAAGCCAGATGCAGCAGGCCGGCCACCGCATGTTTCATCGGCCAGCCCAGGCCAATACCCAGCGCCAGTTCGGCACCGCCCAGTGCCAGCATCAGCAGCGCCACCACGGCAATCAGCTGCCCGGCCATGCCCAGCTGCGGGCCGGCAAACAGCAGGCCGGCGGCCAGCAAGCTGCCCAGTGCAAACAGGCGCAGGCGGGCCGGCAATACTTGCCAGCGGCCCTGCGACAGCCGTGGCGGTGCTTGCAGACGGCGCGCCTGCATCATGCGCGCCCCCAGCAGCATCAGCGCCGCCATCAGCACCAGCAGCACATCCAGCCAGCCCTGATACAGCATCAGGCCGTAGTTGAGCGCCGACAGCAGCAGGATGGCCACGCCGCCACCGGCAGCCGCCACGTGGGCGCGGGCCACGGCGGGCTCGCGTGCCACCACGTGGTGGATATCGACAAAATAGCGCTTGGGCATGGCCAAGAGGCCAAGCCAGGACACACTGGCGCTGCGCCCCTGCTGCCACAGGCTGGCGCGTCTGGCCAGGCCACCCAGTAGCAGGAGCGCACCCAGCCAGAACAGTCCGGTCAGGGCATGGGCAAGGGAGAAGCTCATGTCAGAAATCCTTCACCAGACGCAGGGCGTCGTAGATGGCACCGTGGATGTTGTGCATGGAAATGCAGTCACCCACGCGGAACAGCAGGAATTCGCCAGAAGCCAAGGGCTGCGACAAGGAAGGCTGCGGCTGCGCGGCAAACAGGGTGTGGACATCAGTCTGGCCCTGGTTTTTCGACAGTTCCTTCATGTCCCAGTACAGGCTGTCATTGGGCAGGATGCCGTTTTCGATCACCACCTGATCCACCGCCCGTTCTTCCAGTGCTTCGGTGTATTCGTTGCGCAGCACGGCGATTTTCTTGTCGCCCTCGGCATACACCTTGTCCAGCCAGAAATTCGGGGTGGGGATGATGCCTTGTGCGTACAGGCGACGGTAGAAAATGGGGAAAGTGGTGCCGCCGGTGTCGTCGCCCACCTTCACATCCGGGGTGACGATTTCCACCGTGCTGCCACGGCTGGACAGGAAGTCGGCCACGCCGAAACCGGCCTGGGTGCTGACTGCGTCATACACCAGCACGTTCTTGCCCGGCTCCACCTTGCCGGACAGGATGTCCCAGCTGCTGACTGCCACGCCTTCGTCCACGCCCCAGTCCGGCACCTGGCTGGTATAGGGAATACCACCAGTGGCCAGCACCACGATGTCTGGTTTTTCCGCCAGAATCATTGCCTTGTCGGCGGCCACGCCCAGACGGCGATCCACCCCCAGACGCTGGGTTTCCATGTCCAGCCAGCGCACGATGCCGGCCATCTGTTCGCGCTGCGGAGCCTTGGCGGCCAATACGATCTGCCCGCCTACCTGCGGCAGCTTCTCGAACAGCACCACCTCGTGACCACGTTCGCGTGCCACGCGGGCGGCTTCCAGCCCGGCCGGGCCAGCGCCCACCACCACCACCTTGCGCAGCTTGTCCGCCTTGGCAATGTCGTGCGGCATGGTAGCTTCGCGACTGGTGGCGGCATTCTGGATGCACAGCACGTCCTGACCGTGATACTGGCGGTCAATGCAGTAGTTGGCACCCACGCACTGGCGGATCTGGTCTTCCTTGCCATCGCGGATCTTGATCACCAGATGCGGGTCAGCCATATGGGCGCGGGTCATGCCCACCATGTCCACCATGCCGCTGGCCAGAATGCGCTCGGCCTGTACCGGGTCGCGAATGCTTTGTGCGTGCATCACCGGCACCTTGGACACGGATTTGATGCCGGCGGCCAGATGCACAAAGGGCTCGGGCGGCAATGCCATCGGCGGCATGCAATTGGCCAGGGTGTTGTGGGTATCGGCCCCGGAACCCACTACCGACAGGTAGTCGATCAGCCCGGTTTCCGACATGGCCGCCGCAATGTCTTTCAGCATGTCGTGGCTGAGGCCGTCTTCGTGAAACTCATCACCACACATGCGCAGGCCAACGCAGAAATCCGGGCCCACTTCGGCCCGTACCACATTGAGCACTTCCACGCCAAAGCGCAGGCGGTTTTCAAAGCTGCCACCCCATTCGTCGCTGCGGAAGTTGGTGCGCGGGCTCCAGAACTGGTCGATCAGATGCTGGTGGGCGGCGGAAATCTCGATGCCGTCCATGCCGGCGGCCTTCACCCGGCGCGCAGCCTGGGCAAAGTCGGCAATGATGCGGCGGATTTCATGCGTCTCGATGGTCTTGGCATTGCCACGATGCACCGGTTCGCGAATGCCGGACGGACTGACCAGGTGCGGCCAGTGCTCGCCGTAATAGCTGGAGCGGCGGCCCATGTGGGTGGCCTGGATCATGATCTTGGCACCGTGGCGGTGCATGGCCTCGCTCAGTCGTGCCAGCGGCTCGATAACGGCATCGGTGGCCAGGTTCACCGACTTCCACCAGCTTTGCGGGCTGTCGATGGACACCGGGCTGGAACCGCCACAAATGGCCAGGCCCAGGCCACCCTTGGCCTTTTCTTCGTAATAGCGGATGTAACGGTCGCCGGGCAGACCGCCCGGCTCGGCATACACCTCGGCATGCGCGGTGCTCACCACGCGGTTGCGCAGCGTCAGTTTATTCAGGGTAATGGGCGCAAACAGGTGCGGATAGCGCATGGGGCGACTCCCGGCTTACAAGGGGTGAACGGTAAAGATGCAGTAATCGGCACCCAGGCCGGCACACTGGCTTTCGCGGCTGACCGTGCGGTAGTCATGGCCCAGGTTTTCACCCACCCAGTCCATGGCACCGGCAAACCAGCCGGCAAACAAATAGCAGGCCATGTGTTCGCTCTGCGGCGCACCGGCCACGCCCTGGGCCAGTACGAAACAGGAGTTGTCCAGGCGGATGCTGGCATTTCCGGTCACTTCGTCCGCCTCGATGAAGCTGAACTGGCCCCAGCCGCGCTGCGACAGGCGCGACAGATAGTGCTCGAACACCGCCTTGCCCTTCAGGCCATGGGTTTGCGCTTCACTGCCACACCAGAAATGGGCAGAGCGGTAGCCGGCCTCGTACAGCGAATCGGCATACACGCGGCGGCCCAGCGCGGCCTCGATGGCCAGATGGTTGTTGATGAAGAAATGGCGCGGCACATACAGCATGGGCAGGCCGTTGGTAGTCCAGACGCCGGTTTCGGCATCGACGTCGATGGGAAGTTGAGGTTGCATGCCACTCTCCTGAGCAAGATGGGCGATTTGTCCGCCATTGCCCAGCATGGTGCAGCAGGCCCCGCACCGGCGGTGCAGCGGGCACGACAGGTATTTGCCCCATACCGACCAGCTGGTCGTTCCCGGACAAGCCGCGACCGTAAGCCTGGCCTGAAGACAATGAAGCAGCCCTCCCCGGTGACGGGGCTACCATTCAGGCGGGTCCTGATCCTGCAAATTCTGCCAGTCCAAGCTGGCTATCAATCCGTGCATATTCAACGGTCATGAACCAGCCCGGCCTGGCCGGCTCCTTAGCTCCTCTTTAATCTGGTCCAGCCCATGCATACCATTACCGACGATGGCACCCGCTTGTTCATCAGCAGGATAGGCGACCGTGACGCCCCGCCTCTTATCCTGTCGCACGGCACTTTTTCCAATCAGCGCAGCTGTACCCCGCTGGCCCGCCATCTGGCGGCACGCGGCTGGCAGTGCTGGCTGTTTGACTGGCGCGGCCATGGCAGCAGCGCCATGCCACGCCATCCCTACAATTTTGAAACCATTGCCGGACAAGACGTGGTCGCCATCCTGCGGGCAGTAGAGGAAGAATGCGGCGCGCAGCGGCCATTCTGGCTAGGGCATTCCGGTGGCGGGCTGATCGCCAGCCTGTGGCTGGCGCGTCAGGGAGCAGACTGCAAGCGGCTGGCCGGGCTGCTATTGCTGGCGGCACAGGCCAGCAGCACCGACCGGCCATGGTGGCCGCAATGGCAGATACGGCTGATGTCCATGCTGCTGCCCTTGCGGCAGCAGATTTCGCCGCGCTGGGCCACGGTGGCCAGCGAGGCGGAAAGCAGCCTGTTGCTGCGGCAGTGGTGCCGCTGGAATCTACGGGGAAAAATACACAGCGCGGATGGCTTCGACTACCTGGCCGCACTAGGCCAGCAAACCCTGCCGGTACTGGCCCTGGCCGGCGGGGCGGATCGCTTCATCTCGCCGGGGGATGGTTGCCGGCAGTTGCTGGCTAGCTTTGCCAGCCAGGATCAGCGCTTTGTGCTGTGCGACCTCGCCCATGGTTTTCTGGAAGACTACAGCCACGACCGGCTCTTGCTGTCCAAGAATGCCAAAACCGAAATCTGGCCCTTGCTGGCCAACTGGCTGGAACAGCGCGCCGCGCTATCCCAGCCACCGCCACTGGCAGCACACGGTCAGGCCGATGAATACCATGCGCGGCCAGGCAGCCAGTTGCTGACCAATTTCGACAGCGGCTAGCCGGCAGCGGCCGGCTGCCCGCCATCAACACAGTGTCAATGCGTCCACTCACTGACCTTGGCCGGATTGGCCTTGACCCAGCCATCGGCTGCGGCGGCCGGCTTGGCACCGTTTTCCACATCCAGCATCACCTTGCCGATTTCTTCCGGCTTCCAGCGGAATTTCTTCAGGAAGGCCACCACTTCCGGTGCCTTGGTAGCAAGGCCGGGGTGAATCACGCTGTCGACATGCTCGGCATCGCCATAGACTTTCTGCGGGTCATCCAGGAAGCGCAGCTTCCATTTGGCAAACATCCAGTGCGGAATCCAGCCGGTAACGGCGATGGATTTCTTGCTGTTGATGGAGCGGGCCAGTTCGGCCGCCATGCCAGTACCGGAGCTGGGCAGAAGGGTGTAGTCCAGCTGGTATTTCTTGATGGCTTCTTCGGTTTTCTTCATCACGCCGGCACCGGCATCAATACCGACAATACGGCCCTGAAATGCTGCCTTGTTGGCATTGAGATCGGCAATGGAATGCGCAGCGACATAATCCGGCACGATCAGGCCGATCTTGGCCCCCGGGTAGTTGACCGCCACATCCACCACCTTGTCCTTGAACTGGGTGTAATAGGCCTCGTGCGTGGTGGGCAGCCAGGCGGACAAGGTGGCATCCAGATCACCCCGTGCCACCCCCTGCCACATGATGCCGGCGGCCACCGGCACGATTTCCACCGGGTAACCCAGCTTGTTACGGATGATGTTGGCGGCCACATTGGTGGTGGCCACACTGTCCGACCAGCCTTCCACATAGCCGATCTTGATGGTGGGTTTGTCAGCCGCCTGGCTACAGAATGGCAGCGCCAGACCGGCCAGCAGCAGGGCAAGAAAATGTCGTTTCAGCATTGCGTTCTCCACAGATAGAAAGGATGAATCAAGGATGAACTGCACAGGACTACCGCATGGCGGGCGCCTGTTGTTGCGACTGCATGCCCGGTGCACTTGCGGCCCAGGGTTCTTGTGATGACTTGTTGATGCCTGGCGGGAAGGGAAGGCCTGCAGGCGAAAAAAAGCGGGGCCTTGCGACCCCGCTCAAGCTCTAACGCCCCCAGACATCTGCAAATACCCGCAGCCAGTTTTCACCCAGCACCTTGCGGATCTTGCCTTCCGACCAGCCGGCCTTTTCCATGGCAGCGGTCAGATTGGGCGTTTCACCAATGGTGCGGATGCCTTCCGGATTGAGAATGGTGCCAAAATTGGTCAGGCGGCGATGACGGCCCTTGTCGTGGGTGATCCAGTCGAAGAAGCCCTTGTCGTAGCCCTGGGTAAAGTCGGTGCCATAGCCCACGCAGTCTTCACCCACCAGATTGATGATGTAGTCCATGGCTTCGACATAGTCGTCCACCGTGGCCTCGATGCCACGCTTGAGGAAGGGCGGGAACATGGTGACGCCGATGAAGCCACCGTGGTCGGCGATGAAGCGCAGTTCTTCATCGCTCTTGTTGCGCGGGTGTTCTTTCAGGCCAGAGGGCAGGCAGTGCGAGTAGCACACCGGTTTTTTCGATTCCAGAATGGCCTCGCGCGAGGTGTTGCCGCCCACATGCGACAGGTCGACCATGATGCCCACCCGGTTCATCTCGGCAATCACTTCACGGCCAAAGCCGGACAGGCCGCCATCACGCTCGTAGCAGCCGGTACCCACCAGGTTTTGCGTGTTGTAGCACAGCTGCACCACGCGCACGCCCATGTCGGCAAAGGCTTCGATATAGCCCAGGTTGTCTTCGAAAGCGTGGGCGTTCTGGAAACCCAGGATGATGCCGGTCTTGCCCTCGGCCTTGGCGCGGCGCACGTCTTCCGTGGTACGCACCAGGGTGAGAATGTCGCTGTAATCGCGAATCTGCTTTTTCATCTCGGCGATATTGCCTACCGTATCCTGAAAGCCCTCCCATACCGACACGGTACAGTTGGCCGCCGACAGGCCGCCACGGCGCATGTCGTCGAACACCTCGCGGCTCCATTTGGCAATGATCAGCCCGTCAATCACCAGCGCGTCCTGATGTAGCGTCGTCATACAGATACTCCCGAACAAAAAAGTGGAACAACAAGCGGCTCAGGACACCTCGGCCAGCCGCACATGAACGGTTTCCGGCAGGCGCAGGCCGCCAGCCAGCGCAAGCAGGGCCACCAGCATCAGATAAACGGCGGGTGCCAGATGGCTGCCGGATACATCAATCAGCCAGGTGGCCATCAGCGGTGCAGTGCCACCAAACACGGTGTAGGCCAGGTTGTAGCTGATGGCCCCGGCGGTATAGCGGATGCGGGTGGGAAAGCTTTCCGACAGCAAGGGGGCAGTCACCACACCGGACAACACCGCGGGCAGTGCCTGCAACATGCCGCCCAGCACCACCAGCCACAGCTGACCGCTTTGTGCCAGCCAGAAGGAGGGAAAGATAAGCAGCACAATCAGCCCACACACCGTGGCCATGCTGCGCCGCCGCCCTACCCGGTCCGAGTAGCGCCCGGCCAGCGGACACAACAAGGCAGCAAACAGCAGGGACAGCACCGACACCAGCAGGGCATTGCCACGGCTCATGCCGGCCACCTGCTGCAAATAAGTACTCAGATAAGTGGTGAAGGTATAAAACGACAGCGCCGTCACCGAGATAAAGGCCGACAGCCAGACAATGGGTCGGCCATGGCTGGAAAAAGCCTGGCGCAGCGGTGCGTGTTCCGTCTGCTGGCGCTGCTCCAGTGCCTGGAAGGCCGGGGTTTCCGCCAGACGGTTACGCAGATACCAGCCCACCAGCCCCAGCGGCGCGGCAATCAGGAAAGGTAGCCGCCAGCCCCATTCGGCCAGCGCCTGCGGACTCAGCCACTGGTTAAGTGCGTATACCAGCACCGCCGCACAGGCAAAAGCCGAAAAAGTGGAAACCGGCAAAAAGCTGCCATAGCGTGCACGATGATGACTGGGCGCATGCTCCATCACATAGGCGCAGGCTCCGGCATACTCGCCACCGGCGGAAAAGCCCTGCACGCAGCGCGCCAGCGTCAGCAGCAGTGGCGCGGCCAGGCCGATGCTGGCGTAGTCCGGCAGCAGGCCGATCAAGGTGGTGGCACCGGCCATCAGCAGGATGGTGATGGCCAGCGTGCGCTTGCGGCCGATGCGGTCACCCAGCATGCCGAACACCACCCCGCCCAGCGGACGGAAGGCAAAGGCCACGGCAAATACGGCAAAGGTTTTCAGCAGGCTGATGTCGGCGCTGCTGCCCGGGAAAAAATGCTGGGCAATCACCGTAGCCAGGAAACCATAGACGGCAAAGTCGAACCACTCGACGAAATTGCCGACCGAGGCGGCCAGAATCACCTTGAATAACACTTGCTGCTCGGCGCGATCAGGCATGCTCCCTCCAGACCGGACAAGCTGGCCCTGCCCGCAGGCAGTGGCCAGCAGGGTTTCAAGCCAGAATCAGACTGGGCCTGGGTGCCGCCAGCTGGGCAAACAGCGGGTGGTCACCACGCGCTTCCAGCTGGCACACGGCAAAGCCGTAGGGCTGGGCGGCGCGGCGCAGCAGGCGCCACACATAGTCGGCAAAGCTGCGGCGGAACAGCACGAACACGCCGTCGCCATCCAGGCGGATCACCTGCACGGTGGCCTTGCCCAGTACGGTGCTCACCATATGGCCCAGCGGGATGGATTCGAAGTCGTACACCCCCAGATGGCGCAGCACGGTGATGTGCTCGGTGCCGCCCAGCCAGGCCAGGGTCAGGCCGCCACTGGAATCCACCGTCTGGGCAAACAGCTGCTGCGCGGCAAAACCGCCATCCAGCTGCGCAGTCCAGTCGGCCAAGCGCTGGCGGTGACTCACCAGCAGCCATTCGTCCGGCGAGGTCCACATCAGCACTCCTTGCGGGCCCTGGCTGACTGCGCCAGCCTGCAGCGGCAGGGCCAGCCCGGTAACTTGCTGCACCAGCTGGGCAAAACCGGCCTCGGCAGTGTCGCCACGCAGCACGGCATAGCCCAGGTGCGGCAGTTCGTTACACCAGATGCGGCCATCGGCACGGCGCGCTTGCGCCTCGGCATCCAGCTTGAAGTGATGGAGCGGCGACTCCATGAATGGTTGGAAACCTTGCTTAGGCATGTTGACGCACCCCTTCCTTGTCCACGAACACTGACGACACCACCTGCGCTGGCACACTCTTGCCATGCGCCCAGACGAACACCGTGTCGCCCTCACGCTTACTGCCATCCTTCAGCACGGCCATGGCAATGGAGCGGCCAAGGAAGGCACTGTGATAACTGGAGGTAACATGGCCCTGCATGGCGGCCGGCACCGTGTCATCGGTATTGCTGAGAATCTGCGCGCCTTCGGCCAGCACTACTTTAGGGTCCAGCGGCAGCAGGCCCACCAGCTGTTTGCGGCCATCACCTGCGGTGTGCGAGCGCAGCAGCGACCGCTTGCCGAGGAAGCTGAACGGTTTCTTCATGCCCACCGCCCAGCTCATGGCCAGATCGTTCGGGCTCATCGAGCCGTCGGTATCCTGACCAACGATGATGAAGCCCTTCTCGGCGCGCAGCACGTGCATGGTTTCCGTGCCGTAGGGGGTGATGTTGAACGCGGCACCCGCCTTCATCACTTCTTCCCACATATAGCGGCCGTAGTTGGCATCCACGTTGATTTCGTAAGCCAGCTCACCGGAGAAGCTGATGCGGAACACCCGTGCCGGCAGCCCGGCCACGGTGCCGCTGCGGCCATCCATGAACTTGAAGGCGTCCTTGTCGAAGTCGATGTCGGTACACAGCTTTTGCAGCACCTGGCGGCTGTCCGGCCCCACCACGGCCACGGTGGCCCAGTGGTCGGTGGTGGTGGTAAAACGCACTTTCAGCTCCGGCCATTCGGTCTGGTGCCAGCGTTCCAGCCAGCTGTAAACCCGTGCTGCACCACCGGTGGTGGTGGTCATGTGGAAGTGGTCGTCTGCCAGGCAGGCGGTCACGCCGTCGTCCATCACCATGCCGTTTTCGTCCAGCATCAGGCCGTAGCGGCATTTGCCGGGGTCGAGCTTGCTCCAGGCATTGCTGTAGATGCGGTTGAGGAATTCCCGCGCATCCGGGCCCTTGACGTCGATCTTGCCCAGGGTGGAGGCATCCATCACACCCACGCTGTTACGGGTGGCCAGGCATTCGCGGTTCACTGCGGCATGCAGGTCCTCGCCCGGCTTGGGGAAGTACCAGGGGCGCAGCCACTGGCCCACCACTTCGTACTCGGCCTTGCGCGCATCATGGCTGGCATGCATGGCGGTGTAGCGGCGCACATCGAAGGTTTCGCCCACATGCGGCCCGGCCAGAGCCCCGAAGGTGACCGGGGTGTAGGACGGGCGGTAGGTGGTGGTGCCCACCTCGGCAATGGGTTTGCCCAGTGCTTCGGCGGCAATGGCAAAGCCATTGATATTGGACAGCTTGCCCTGGTCCGTACCAAAGCCCAGCGCGGTATAGCGCTTGACGTGTTCGATTGAGCGGTAGTTTTCGCGAATGGCGGTGTGGATGTCCGCCGCCGCCACATCATTCTGGTAATCGACAAAGGCCTTGGCACCATGGCCTTCCGGCTTGCCATCCGGCAGGCGGAAGATGGCGCGCGGCGCGGCCACTTCTTCGCTGGCAACGCTGGGCGCATTGCCGCTGCTGCCACGGCCGTGGCCCAGCAACAGGGCTGCCACGGCGGCGTGGGTCTGGCCCAGCGCCTCGGACAGCTCCCAGCGGCCGGTGATGGCACCGACGCAGGCGATATTGTCGCGGCCTTCATCCGGGCAGACAAAGGACAGCTGCTGCTGATTCCACACTGGGCGGCCACCGTTGTGGCAGAACAGGTGGACAGTAGAGGTGAGGCCGCCGGAGGACAGCACGGTATCCACACTCAGGCGCGGACCGGAGCCGACCACCTGATTGTTGCGGCCATCCAGCTTCACCAGCTGCGCGCCGCTGACGCTCTTGTCGCCCAGCACCTTGGCAATGCCATGGCCCAGCAGCAGCTCGACACCAGCACTCTTCAACGCCTGTTGCCGCCATGCCGCCGCCCCGCCCTGCCGGGCATCGGCCAGCATCACCTTGACCCCGCACTGCGCCAGGTCCAGCGCGGCTTCATAGGCGGCATCGTTCTGGGTTTGCACCAGCACTTCGCGGCCCACGGCTACGCCGTAACGGTTGAGATAGCTGTGACCGGCAGCGGCAGTCATCACGCCGGGCACGTCGTTATAGCCAAACACCAGCGGGCGTTCGATGGCACCGCTGGCCAGAATCACCTGATGGGCGCGGATCTTGTGCAGACGCTGGCGTGGCAGCGCGGCATTGCGCTCGGTCAGCGGCAGGTGGTCTTGTAGCAGTTCCACCGCCTGCACCAGGTTGAGGTCATGCAAGGCAAAAGCAGTGGTACGCGGCAACACGCTGACATTCGGCAGGCTGGCCAGTTCGGCCAGACGTTGGCTCACCCAGTCCATGCCGGACAGGCCGTCAATACGGCTGCGGCGTTCGGTCAGCAGCCAGCCGCCCATTTCGGCCTGTTCGTCCACCAGCAGGGTTTTCAGGCCGGCACGGCCAGCCAGCGTGGCCGCCCACAGGCCGGCAGCGCCGCCGCCCACCACCAGCACATCAATATGATGGTGCAGGTGGTCGTAGCTTTCCGGATCGGGCAAGACCGGGGCATGGCCGTAACCCGCCGCCTTGCGGATGTATTTTTCGTAAACGGGCCAGGCTTTCACCGGCTCCATGAAGGTCTTGTAATAGAAGCCGGGCGGCATGAAGCGGCCAAACTTGCCCAGCAAGCCCTTGAGGTCGAAGTCCAGCGAGGGATAGCCGGTGGTGCTGCCGGCCAGCAGGCCCTGGTACAGCTCCACTTGCGTGGCCTTGAGGTCGGGCACGGTATGGGCGCCGGTTTCCAGCTGGATCAGCGCATTGGGCTCTTCGGCACCAAAGCCGACAATGCCGCGCGGCCGGCCATACTTGAAGCTGCGGCCAATCAGGCGCACGCCGTTGGCCAGCAGGGCCGAGGCCAGGGTGTCGCCGGAGAAGGCCTTGTACTGCACATTGTCAAACTGGAAGCTGACCGGTTTCTGGCGATTGATGCGCTCGCCCGGGCGATGGATGCGGTAGCCGCTCATGCTTGCTCCTTCAGATACAGTGCCTTGCCGTCGGCCAGTGTCCAGGAACCGGCAATTTCATAAGTGACGGTATGGCGCTTGACCGCGAACACCTTGCGACAGCCAGCCACGTGCTGCCATTGCTCCCAGTGCCAGCCACGCGGATTCTTGCGGTGGAACACATAGTCGCCCCAGGTGGCGTCGTCGGCCTCTTCCGGCACCGCTGGCCGGGCAATATAGGCTTCGCCGGCATAGCTGAATTCTTCTTCTTCCCGCGCCTCTTGGCAGTACGGGCAGGTAATCACCAACATAAGCCTCTCCCTAGTGAGCCACGGCAGCAGCGCCGTGCTCGTCGATCAGATGTCCGGTGGCAAAACGGTCCAGTGAGAAGGCCCGGTTAAGCGGGTGTGGATCGTCATGGGCGATGGTGTGGGCAAACACATTGCCCGAGCCGGGGGTGGCCTTGAAGCCGCCAGTGCCCCAGCCACAGTTGAAATACAGGCCCTGGATACGGGTTTTGCTGATGATGGGGCAGGCGTCCGGCGACACATCCACAATGCCGCCCCACTGGCGGTTCATCCGCACGCGGGAGAAGGACGGGAACATCTCGATGATGGCGGCAGCGGTGTGTTCGATCACATGCGGGCTGCCGCGCTGGCCATAGCCCAGATAGCTGTCGATACCGGCACCGATCACCAGCTCGCCCTTGTCCGACTGGCTGACATAGCCGTGCACGGCATTGGACATCACCACGGTGTCGATACAGGGCTTCATCGATTCGGACACGAAAGCCTGCAAGGGGTGGCTTTCCAGCGGCAGGCGCAGCCCGGCCATCTTGGCCAGCACCGAGGAATTACCCGCCGCCACGCAACCCACGCGGTCGGCCATGATGTCGCCACGGCTGGTATTCACGCCCTTGATGCGGCCGCCTTCGATGATCAGGCCGGTGACTTCGCACTGCTCGATGATGTCCACGCCCAGCTCGGACGCGCCACGGGCAAAGCCCCAGGCCACCGCATCGTGCCGTGCCACACCGCCACGCGGCTGGAAGCTGGCGCCCATGATGGGGTAACGCGCACGGTTGCTGATGTCGATCAGCGGCACCATGTCCTTGATTTCCTGCGGGGTCATCACCACCGCGTCCACGCCATTGAGCAGGTTGGCATTGGCGCGGCGTTCGATGTCGCGCATGTCCTGCAGGGTGTGGCCCACGTTCATCACGCCACGCTGGCTGAACATCACGTTGAAGTTGAGGTCCTGCGACAGACCTTCCCACAACTTCAGGCCGTGTTCGTACAAGTGCGCCGCCTCATCCCACAGATAATTGGAACGGATGATGGTGGTGTTGCGTGCGGTATTGCCGCCGCCCAGATAGCCCTTCTCCAGCACCGCCACATTCTTGATGCCGTGTTCCTTGGCCAGGTAGTAGGCCGTGGCCAGGCCATGGCCACCACCGCCGACGATGATCACGTCGTACTGCTTCTTCGGCTGCGGGCTTTTCCAGGCCGGCTGCCAGCTTTCATGATGCTTGAGCCCGTTCTTGATCAGGCTCCACAGGGAGTATCGGTTTGCCATCTGCGGCTCCAGCGGGGTGGATGTATTCGGACAAGGCCCATTCTCCCGGCCTCTCCCCTATCCCGTTTGGCTGAAAAGGACAAGCACTTGCCCACAGCCGACACCGCACCGCATGTCTGAAATCGACGCAAATCCGGCGCTTGCAAGCCAGCACAGCGGCCAGACAGGCCTTAGGGTTAGCGCACACACCGCAGGCAACACGCCTGTACTACAAGGGAAGACCAGCCATGATTGCCACCACCCCGTCTTATGTCCTGAGCTTTACCTGCCACAGCGCCTCTGGCCAGGTTGCCCGTTTCTCTGCCCTGCTGGAGTCGCAGGGCTGTTATATCGACGAGCTGGCGGTATTCGACGACCCCAGCAGCCAGCGCTTTTTCGTGCGCTGCGTCTTCCACCCGCAAGCGGAAAGCTTCGACCAGTCGCGGCTGGCGGCCGGCATGGCCGAGATGAACCAGCACTATCAGGATTTGCGCTGGCAGCTGCACGACCGCCGCGAGCGGGCGCGGGTGATGATCATGGTGTCCAAGCTGGACCACTGCCTGAACGACCTGCTGTACCGGCAGAAAATGGGCGACCTGGAGATGACTGTCACCGCCATTGTTTCCAATCACCGCGACCTGGCCCCCATAGCCGAAGCCTACGGCCTGCCCTTTCACCACCTGCCGGTCAGTCCCGCCAACAAGGCCGAGCAGGAAGCCGCCGTGCTGGCGCTGATCAAGGAAACCGGCTCCGAGCTGGTGATCCTGGCGCGCTACATGCAGGTGCTATCCAGCGAAACCAGTGCCCTGCTGGCCGGGCGCGCCATCAACATCCACCACTCCTTCCTGCCCGGCTTCAAGGGTGCGCGCCCCTACTGGCAGGCCCACGAGCGCGGGGTCAAGCTGATCGGCGCCACCGCGCATTACATCACCGACGATCTGGATGAAGGCCCGATCATCGAACAAGTGGTAGACCGGGTAGACCACGCCTGCACCCCGGAAGACCTGCAGGCCACCGGCCGCGACATGGAGTGCCAGGCGCTGGCCCGCGCCGTGCGCTATCACCTGGAACGGCGAGTGTTCCTCAACGACAACCGCACGGTGGTGCTGCGCTAGAAACGCTGCCGGAGCGGCTTGCAATACCCAAGACCCGGCCGACAGCAGCCGGCTCCCTGCCCGCTGCGCACAGCACGCCGCGCCAACAGCAGTCATGACGTTGTGTTAAATTGAGCACTTTGGCTCGCTGAATCGGCCGCGACAGCGGCGATGCTGCCGGGCCTTCATCTTGCTCAAGCGGATCTGTATGGCAGCCATTTGGAAAACATATGCCCGGCTTACCCTGCTCGCTGCTGCCCTGCTCTCTGGTGGCATGGCCCATGCGGCCACACCGCACAGCCTGCCACTGGCCATTACGATAAGGTTTGATTTCTATCCGGCAGACAGCGCCCGGATTCACCAGCTGGAACAGCGGCTGCAACGGGCGCTACAGCATGCCCGGGTAGGCGAACTCGGCGAAAGCGAATTTCACCTTGATGGCAACGAAGGCTTTTTCTACCTGCTCGGCCCCGACCCGCAACGGCTGTTTGCCGTCGCCGGCCCCATCCTGCAATCATCCGCCCTGATGCAGCATGCCGAAGTGGAAGAGCGCGATGGCCAGCACAAGAAAACCTTCTTGCTACAGCCGGAGACATCGCGATGAGGGTGCCCACCACAGGGAAAAACAGCATGTTTCACCACGCCCCCCGGCGGCAAGACATGCCAATGCAGACCTGCCAGCAACAAAGCCAGGAGTGATAAGCCGTGCCCGCAAAAATCAGCCTGCTTGCTTTATCCGCCATGCTGCTCTTGCTGAACGCAGCGGCATACGCCGACATCAGGAACGGGAAAAACCTTTACCAGAGCCGCTGTGCCATCTGCCATGGCGCACAGGCCAATGGCAGCGGGCCATTGGCGGCCAAAAGCAGCCCTCCCACCCCGGATCTGACCACGGCAGCTTTCAAAAAACGCCTCACGGACTATCCCGGTGTGATTGTTTCATCCATCATCCTGCGCCCCAATGGTGATCTGATCCCGAAAACCCTCAGGGACAATGGCATCAAGCTGGCACCCCATCACTGGACGGTGCAGGACTTGCGTGATGTCAATGACTACATGCGCAGCATCATCGGCAAGTGACCAGACAGGCTTGCCGATCTGCCAGCGCAAGATAATCCAGCACCATGCCTGATGGAGAAGACCATGCATAAACTGACCGGTGCCTGCCATTGCGGCAACATCCACATTGCCATTGCGTTGACACAATCGCCTGACAGCTATGCACCCAGGGCATGTGATTGCGATTTTTGTCGCAAGCATGGCGCATCCTATCTCTCCGACCCGCATGGCAGCATGCAGCTGGAGGTGCACGATGCAGACTTCATGGTGAAATACCGGCACGGCAGCCAGTTGGCAGACTTCCTGCTGTGTAGCCGCTGCGGGGTGTTGATTGGCGTGTTGTATCAGGATGGCAGCCGCCTGTATGGCACGGTGAATTGTGCAGCACTGCAGCAGACCGCAGCGCTGGGCGCGCCCAGAACAGTGTCACCCAAGCGGCTGGCCAGCAGCGAGAAAACCGCCCGCTGGAGCGCGCTGTGGTTCCCGGACGTCCGTATCTGCCTCTCAGCCACCTGAAGCAGGCGGGATTTACTTGGCGGGATGAACCAGGCGTATCCAGCCATCAGTCCAGCGCATCCCCCCAGCACCGTGGCACAGCCCGGCCTGCAGGTTGACACCCCGGCGCCGAACTGCCAACCTTCCCGACCACATTGATTAGCCATTGCCCACCATGAAAATCACCCAAGACAGCGCCGTCACCCTGCGCATGAAAGTGACCGACCGCCAAGGCCAGGTTTACGACGATGGCAAGCACCCCGTCTCCTACCTGCACGGCGATTACGACAACCTGTTCGCCAAGCTGGAAGCCGCACTGGAAGGCCAGGAAGCCGGCTTTCAAACCACGCTGGAACTGGCCACCGAAGACACCTTCGGCGAACGCGACGAAGCCCTGGTCACCACCATGCCCAAGGCCGACTTCCCGCCCGGCATCAAGGTAGGCGGCCAGATCCAGCGCGTCGGCCCGGATGGCCAGCCGCGCTACTACTTTGTCACCAAGATCAAAGGCCCCACCGTATTGCTGGACGGCAACCACCCGCTGTGCGGCAAAACCCTGCGCTTTGCCATCACCGTACTGAATGTACGGGCGGCCACGGCCGAGGAAATTGCCCACCAGCATGTGCATGGCGAGCACGGGCATCAGCACTGATTCTCACCTTGCCAGACTGTCAAAGCCCTCCCGCTGCGGAGGGCTTTGTTTATGCAGCGCCGTGGTAGACAGGATAGTGCGCGGATTGAACGCGATGCCGCATAGCCGGCCACCATGCGGCAATCCCGTCGATTCCCCACCGCACCGCCCCCCACCTTGTCATCCGCCGCACCGCAGCAGCAATGCACATCATCAGCCGCAAGCGCGGATTCCCAGCAGCCCCAATCCTTCGGACACCGCATAAAAATCAAAGGCCAAGACAACTCGCGGCACTCGCCCCTCCGTCGTGGCCCTGTCTTTTGCTGCGCCGGGATGGAGCGGAGAGATAGCAGGCAGGTGTACAAGGGGGCGGCACATCCACCTCGGCTTGCGCTGAGGGGAATGGGTTTCTCCAGGGCGATGCTTGCGGTAGAGAAAAGCGATGAGGCGGGGTGCCGGGCTCAGGCCAAGTGAGTATGTCAATGTGTTAGCATGATTGCTGCCGGGAAGCAGCAGAAACTCATCAGAATCAGGTAGTGGGCGGGCTGCATGAGGCCTTCTGCAGAATAAATTCCCAAGGCACACTACAGTAGTCCAATTGAATTTAAATGCAAACCACAGGGAGGTTTGTCCCATGGCGAAAGGGTTTGGGGCGAATATCGAGTCGCAAGTGCAGAGTATGCGGGCTCGGATGCAATTCGGTCGCGTGGATGGCGTGGAGTTCTTCGAAACAACCATGCGCTTGACACAACTTAACCTCAGCCTGCAAGGCATTGGTCCGGAAAGTGACCCGGAACTTTTTCGTCACTTCCCCGTGGCTGCTATCGCAGTACTTGAAAGCCACTTCAAAACGACGGTGGCATCTATCATTAATGCCGGATCGCCGTATCTCGAGCGTGGGTTGGCATTGGCAAAAGATCGTCTCAAGTCCTCTGTAGATGTCGTTCCGTTGCTTCACCGAAAGACGGTGACAATTGGTGAGGTGGTAGCGCACGTCATTCCCTTCAACTCAGTCTCTAGTCTTGAGACAGCGTTTTGCACCCTTTTTGATGCAGACATCAAAACCTTAATTGCGGATGCGCGAGATCCACACCTCCTGCGCCGCGACCGTGAGAGTGTCGCTAACTTGCTGGTGGCGTCGGTGGATGACTTATGGCGCGATCTCGCCCTTGCCTTCGACAGGCGGCACATCTTGGCGCACGAAGCGGCCACCAAATTTGAACTTTCGTTTAACGACGCAAAGGCCGCTGTCGATTCATGCGCATCGTTCGTAAACGCCTTGGATGCCGTCATGTGGTCCACAATCTGGAAAGACTTACCGCTGACGCAGTATGAGATGAATGTAGAAGCTTGGTCTCTCTGCAAAGCCGAGCGAAAAGCCCTAGCTGAAGCAATTTGGACTGCGCTGGCAGTTGCGACTGAGAACGGAGAACGCTCACGATTTCGCAAATTGCATGCTGAGTGGAAAGCCTTCAGTAAACGATGGCTGGCCTGGGAGGAGGAACCGTTTGTCATGGGTGCAATCAGACCGATGATTGTTGCTGGTTCCTGGGAACGGGTGCTAAGAGCCAGAAGAGAAGCCATTCAAGACTGGTTGAACCTGATGCTCCCTGCACAGACGCTTGTTGATTAGCCTGCAGCTTGACGCTCAATTTGATTCAGTCTGAAAACTCCCTCAATTAGGTAGAAACCAGAAATTCCATTTCCCATATTGGCTTTACTATACGAAGTCACCCACATCTCCCGGCCTTTGCAGCCGAACCGATGCAAGCGACGGGCCCCGTCAAGCATGCCGACGGGTGGCCGGGGCGAG
>NZ_RFAR01000165.1 GCF_003693445.1 Aquitalea palustris
AACAAGCCGGAAATCATGATCGTCACCGAATACAACGGTCATACCCAAGGCTTTCTGGTGGAAGCGGTCGACACCATTCTGCGCCTGGACTGGTCTGCCATGCGCGTGCCACCGGACATGATCACCAACCGCATGGCCGGACTGGTCACCGCGGTTACCGAGCTGGATCAAGGCACGCTGGTGATGATGATGGATGTGGAAAAAGTACTGGCAGAAACCTCGCTGGTTGACGACTCCCATCACTTCATCAATATCGAGCCGGTAAAAGAAGAACGCATGATCTTCTTCACCGACGACTCCGCC
>NZ_RFAR01000060.1 GCF_003693445.1 Aquitalea palustris
GTGATCAAGGACATTGCCGACCAGACCAATCTGCTGGCCCTGAATGCCGCCATCGAAGCAGCCCGCGCCGGCGAAATGGGCCGAGGATTTGCCGTAGTGGCAGACGAGGTACGCAAGCTGGCCGAACGTACCAGCAGCTCCACCCAGGAAATTTCCTCCACCATCAGCGCCATGCGTGACCGCTCGCGCCAGGCCACCGAGCAGATGCACTCGGCCGAAGAACTGGTGCGCAACGGGGTCAGCCGTGCCGATCACGCCGACGGTGCCATCAAGCAGATCGGTGACGCCACCGGCAGTACCGTGCACATGGTCAGCGAAATTTCCGAAGCCATCACCGAACAGGGCAAGGCTACCAACAATATCGCGGTGCAAGTGGAACAGATTGCCCAGATGACCGAAGAATCTTCCAGCGCCGCACAGGAAGCTGCCAGCAGCGCCCGCCATCTGGACGAGCTGGCCCGCCAGCAGATCAGTACCCTCAACCAGTACCGGCTGTAATCCTCCCGCCATGGCCGCCTTGCTTGTGCTGGCGGCCATGCGCCCTCTCCCGCTGCGGCTTCCCTCGCCGCCACGCAGCTTTATGACCCGATTTCCCACCAGGCAAGATCTTTATCGCCAACAATCGATAACAGCAGCATAATCCTGTCTCCTGCCCGCCAGACCAACAGCAGGCCGCAGCCCTTGGCAGCGCTGACAAATGCCCTGCGCAGCAATGCCATGTCATTCTGTCAGCCGCTGTCCGCCGGCTGTGCGCCTAAGGAGACAGCATGAAAATCGCCATCATCACTTTTCAGGGTTTCAACGAGCTGGACTCGTTCATTGCCGCCGGCATGCTTAACCGCATGCAGCCACATGGCTGGGAAGCCTGCATTACCAGCCCGAGCGAACTGGTCACCTCGATGAATGGTGTCACCGTGCGCGCCCAGCAGCCGCTGGAGTTCGCCAACCAGGCCGACGTGGTGCTGTTTGGCAGCGGCGTCATGACCCGCGACATCGCCAACGATCAGGAGCTGCTGGCCCGCCTGCAGCTCAATCCGGCTCGTCAGCTGATTGGTGCACAATGCTCCGGCACCCTGCTGATGGCCAAGCTGGGGCTGATCGACAAGCTGCCGGCCTGTACCGACCAGCGCACCAAACCCTGGGTGGAACAGGCCGGCATCGAAGTGCTGGAAGCACCTTTCCATGCCATCGGCAATCTGGCCACGGCGGGCGGCTGCCTGTCGGCGCAATACCTGGCCAGCTGGGTGATGCTCAAGCGCAGCAGCGAAACCGCCACCCGCGAAGCGCTGGATTACGTGGTGCCGGTAGGGGAAAAGGCCAGCTATACCAACAAGCTGCTGGACACCGTGCGCCCCTTCATCGACTGATAGCAGGCCGGGCAGCGGCTCGCATAGGCGCAACTTGACCCCGGCCAGCGGCTACGCCACAATCAAACAAAAGTTAGCATTACGGACATTTGTTTGATGACACAACGTGAGCAGGAAATCCTGCAACTGCTGCGCCAGAACCCGCTGATCCCCCAGCAACAGCTGGCCGACCAGTTGGGCATCAGCCGCTCGGCCGCTGCCGGCCACATCATGAAGCTGATGCAAAAGGGCCATATCCTGGGCAAGGGCTACATCCTGGCCGAGACCCGTTATGTGGTGCTGCTGGGTGGGGCCAATATGGACATCCGCGGCAGCACGCCGGCCAGCCTGCGCTTTGGCGACTCCAACCCCGGTCAGGTCAGCTGCTCCCCCGGTGGCGTCGCGCGCAATATTGCCGAGAATCTGGCGCGGCTGGGGGCGGATTGCCGGCTGCTCAGCGCCGTGGGCGACGATCTGTATGGCCGCTCGCTGCTGGACTCCACCCAGCGTGCCGGGGTGGATGTGCGCCCGGTACTGGTACTACCGGATGCCGCCACCTCCACCTATCTGTCCATCCACGGCCCGGATGGCGACATGTCCATCGCCATCAACGACATGCAGGTACTGAACCGGCTGGATGCCGCCAGGCTGGCACCGCAGCGCGAGCTGGTCCGCCATGCCGGCCTGATCGTGGCCGATGCCAACCTGTCGGCCGAGGCACTGGCCTGGCTGTTTGCGGAAGCCGAACAACAGCCGGTGTTTGTCGATACCGTGTCAGCCTTCAAGGCCGAGCGCATCCGCCCCTGGCTGGGCCGCATCCATACCATCAAGCCCAATCGCATCGAAGCAGCCACCTTGTCCGGCCTGCCGCTGGAACAACCAGCCGATGCAGCGGCGGTTGCCGACTGGTTTCACCAGCAAGGCGTGCAGCAAGTCATCCTCAGCCTGGCCAGCGATGGCGTGTTCTATAGCAATGCCGCTAGCCAGGGCTGGAGCCCGGCCCCCCAGGTGGACATCGTCAATGCCACCGGTGCCGGCGATGCCCTGATGGCTGGCCTGGCCTGGGGCTGGCTGCAACAATTGCCGCTGCCCGATGCCGTGCACCTGGCCCAGGCCTGCGCCGCGCTGACCCTGAGCTGCGCTGCCACCAACAACCCTACCCTGTCGCTGGCCGCCATCCAGCAGCTGTGCCCAACCCTGTCTTACCCGGAGCCATCATGACCCAACACGCCTACCTGGACATCCACCCCGAAGTTGCCGCCGCCCTGGCCGCCGGCCAGCCGGTGGTAGCACTGGAATCCACCATCATCTCGCACGGCATGCCCTATCCGCAAAACGTGGAAACCGCCCTGCAAGTGGAAGCAGAAGTGCGCGCCCACGGCGCAGTGCCGGCCACCATTGCCATCATCAATGGCCGCCTGAAAGCCGGCCTCAGCCGTGATGACATCGAAGTGCTGGGCAAGAACGGCCGCGAAGTGGTCAAGGTCAGCCGCCGTGACATTCCCTTTATCGTGGCAGCCGGCCAGACCGGTGCCACCACTGTCGCCTCCACCATGATCGTGGCCGCCATGGCCGGCATCCGCGTTTTCGCCACCGGTGGCATTGGTGGTGTGCACCGCGGTGCGCAGCAAAGCTTCGACATTTCTGCTGATCTGCAAGAGCTGGCGCAAACCCCGCTGGCCGTGGTGTGTGCCGGGGCCAAGTCCATTCTTGATCTGGGCCTGACCCTGGAATATCTGGAAACCCACGGCGTGCCGGTCATCGGCTATCAAACCGCCACCCTGCCCGCCTTCTTTACCCGCGATAGTGCCTTCAAGGTGGACTACCGCCTGGACAGCCCAGCCGCCATCGCCGCCGTGATGAAGGCCAAGTGGGACCTGCAACTGCAAGGCGGCATGGTGGTGGCCAATCCGATTCCCGCGCAATACGCCCTGTCCAGCGCCAGCATCGATGCCGCCATCGAACAGGCGCTGGCCGAAGCCAGCACACAAGGCATTGGCGGCAAGGAGTCCACTCCCTTCCTGCTGGCACGGGTATGCGAACTGACCGGTGGCAACAGCCTGGCCGCCAATATCCAGCTGGTGCTGAACAATGCCCGGCTGGCCGCTGCCATTGCCAGCGACTACTGCCGCCTGCACGGCTAAGCCGCCTGACCACCCCTGCTGCTGCCATGGTTGACGCCGGCTGGCGGCAGGGGTGTAATCAACGGCCCGCCAAACCAATACCCTGCCATGAACGCTCCCTCTGCCCCCCTGCCCCTGCCCGACACCGCGCTGCTGCAATACTGGCAACAACAGCTGATCGCGCTGCTGCAACAACAAGCTACCGACGATGATGGCGCGCATGACCTCAGCCATTTCAATCGTGTCTGGGCTGCGGCACGGCACATCCTGCAACAGCACAGCGACGCCGACGCCCTGGTGGTGCTGGCTGCCTGCTATCTGCATGATCTGGTGAACCTGCCCAAGAACCACCCGCAGCGCGAACAGGCGTCGCGCATGGCCGCCGCCAAGGCCGGCCCGCTGCTGCAGGCGGCCGGCTTCCCGGCAGACAAGCTGGCTGGCGTAGCCCATGCCATCGAGGCACACAGTTTTTCCGCCAATATCACGCCGCGCACGCTGGAAGCACAGATCGTGCAGGACGCCGACCGCATGGACGCACTGGGAGCGATTGGCCTGGCGCGCCTGTTTTATACCTCCGGCCGCATGGGCCGCCAGCTGGCGCACGCGGATGACCCGCTGGCCGGCTCACGCCCGCTGGACGACCGCGAATACGCGCTGGATCACATCGAGGTCAAGCTGGAAAAGCTGCCCGGCATGATGCAGACCGCAGCTGGCCGCGCCATGGCCGAGGAACGGCTGCAGCGGCTGCGGGCCTTCCGCCAGCAGTTTGTCGAGGAATGGCTGGCACGCTGAATGCCGTACTTCACCGGATGGGCAGCGTCAGGACTGCGGCGTATGATGGGACAAAAGTCGTCAAGAAAAGAAGCGCCCTGACCACCGGTTTTGCCGCACATTCACGGCCGTCAATGGCGCTTCCATAGAGGAGATGTCCCATGGAATACCATTACGGAAGACTGCTCGACCATGTTCACCTCGTCGTGGCCGACCTGCCGGCCAGCAAGCGTTTTTACACTGCCGTGCTGCAGGCGCTGGGGCGAGAACTGACCGGTGAAGGTCCGGATTATTTCTGGGCCGACGAACTGTTTGTCTCCTGCGGCAGCCCGGCCAGCCGCAGCCATGTGCATCTGGCCTTCCAGACTGCCGATCCGGCCCGAGTGCAACGCTTTTATCAGGCCGGACTGGCCGCCGGCGGTGGCGACAATGGCCAGCCGGGCGAACGCGCCTACCACGATGGCTATTACGCCGCCTACCTTACCGACCCCGACGGCAACAATATCGAAGCAGTGTTCCACGGCCCGCACTGGCGCAGCGCCGCCTCCATCCAGGTGCAGCCGCGCTGCCAGGATGTCGCGGCACCGTTTACCGTGTGCGAGTAAGCCACTGACAACAGCAACCGGTCCGGCGTACTGTGGCGGATCACCAGTGAGCACATGCCTGACAGCAAAGCCGCAGCAATGCGCTGGGCAATACCCCCGAATCATTACCCAGGAGAGCATCATGATTGGCTATGTCACCCTCGGCAGCAACGACCTGCAGCGCGCCGCTGCCTTCTACGACACCTTGCTGGCCGGCATCGGTGCCAGCCGTCTGTGGGAAATGGACCGTGGCATCTGCTGGGGCACCCATCCCGAGCGGCCGCAACTGGCCATCATGCAGCCATTCAATGGCGAGCCGGCCACGGTCGGCAACGGGGTGATGGTGGGTTTTTATCTGGAGAGTCGTGCCGACGTGGACAAACTGCACGCCCACGCGCTGCAGCTGGGCAGCCAGGACGAGGGCGCGCCCGGCCTGCGTGGTGATGACTTCTACGGCGCCTATTTCCGCGATCCGGATGGCAACAAGCTGTGTTGTTTCACCATGGCAAAATAAAAAAGCGGAGGGCCATGCCCTCCGCGCAAGTCTTGTAGCCAGGAGTGTTACAAGAAAACCGTATCCGGGCCGCCCGCAAGAGCGGCCCTTTGCATGACTGGCTTATTTCCAGCCCTGCGGGAATTTGTAGCCTACATACTTTTGCTTGGCCCAGTCGCTGAAGGCGCGGGAGTTGTAGGCGGCAATCACGTCACGCGCCCACGGCTTGCCGGCATCGGCCGCCCGTACCACACCCCAGTTGACATAGGCGTAGCTCTTTTCCTGATAGATGGCCTCGGTCAGCTTGATGCCGGAGCTGGTGGCATAGTTGCCATTGATGACGGAGAAATCGACGTCATTACGCGAACGCGGCAGCTGGGCGGCTTCCAGTTGCACGATCTTCAGCTTTTTCACATTGACGGCGATATCACGCTCGGAAGCGGTCAGCGGATTGATGCCCGGCTTGAGCTTGACCCAGCCCAGATCGTTCAGCATCACCAGCGCGCGGGCAAAGTTGGACGGATCGTTCGGTGCAGACACAGTGCTGCCGTCTTTCACGTCCTTGAGCGATTTCAGCTTGCCCGGATAAATGCCCAGCGGTGCGGTCGGCACCTGGAACACTTCCTTCAGGCTCAGCTTGTGTTCCTTGACAAAGCTGTCCAGGTAAGGCTTGTGCTGGAATACGTTCACGTCCAGCGCGCCTTCCTGCAAGGCCAGATTGGGGCGCACGTAGTCGGTGAATTCCACCAGCTTCACGCTATAGCCCTGCTTTTCCAGGATGGGCTTGATCGACTGCTTGACCATGTCGCCGAAGTCACCCACGGTGGTGCCGATCACGATTTCCTTCTTGGCCGGGTCAGCAGCCAGAGCGGAGCCGGCTACAGCCAGGCCCAGCAGCGAGGCGGCCAGCGCCTTGATGACAAATCTACGCATACGAACTCCTTGCGATATACAGGTAGGGGAAAATGCCGGGCTGGGCTGGACAAGCCAGGCCGCCCGGTCTGGAATCAATCAGCTCAACGCTTGTCCAGCCGCGAGGCCAGCCGGTTGCCGGCAAACTGGATGATCTGCACGATCAGCACCAGCAGCAGCACCATGGCCACCATCACGTCGGTCTGGAAGCGGTAATAACCATAGCGGATGGCCAGATCGCCAATGCCACCACCGCCCACCACACCAGCCACGGCCGAATAGCTCAGAAAGCTGATGGTGAGAATGGTCAGGCTGGAAATCAGCCCGGAGCGCGCCTCGTTCAGCAGCACCTTGACGATGATCTGCATGGGGCTGGCACCCATGGCCTCGGCTGCTTCCACCACCCCGCGCGGAATCTCGCGCAGGGTCTGCTCCACCAGGCGGGCAAAATAGGGAATGGCAGCAAACGACAGCGGCACGGCAGCAGCCACCGGGCCGATGGTGCTGCCGACAATCAGCCGGGTCAGCGGCACCAGCGACACCATCAGGATGATGAAGGGGAAGGAGCGCACCAGGTTCACCGTCCAGCCGAGCAGGCCATTCACCCAGCGGTTGGCAAACAGCTGGCCTGGCTGCGACAGATACAGCACGATGCCCAGCGGGCCGCCCAGGGCAATGGCGGCCGCCAGCCCCACCGCCAGCATCAGCGCGGTTTCGCGGCAGGCCTGCCAGATTTCCGGGGCCATGCTGGCCAGATCCGCCAGCGCAGCAGCAAAAGTCAGTTCTTCCATTACGCGGCCTCCAGCAGCGAGCGCGCCAGCGCCGAACGGGCATCCACTTCTGCCCCGTTAACCTCCACCACCTCCACCACGCTGCCGGCATCCAGCACGGCAGCGCGATGGCAGATGGAGCGCACCACATGCATTTCGTGGGTGACGATCACCACCGTCACGCCAAAGCGCTGATTGATATCTTTCAGACAGTCCAGGATCGATTGCGTGGTTTTGGGGTCGAGTGCCGAGGTGGGTTCGTCCGCCAGAATCACCTTGGGGCGCGGCGCCAGTGCGCGGGCGATGCCCACCCGCTGCTTCTGCCCGCCGGACAGCTGCGCCGGATAGTGCGCGGCCCGGTCGGCCAGGCCGACAATCTCCAGGCACTCGGCCACCCGGCTGGCGATGTCCGCCGCACTCCAGCCGGCGATTTCCAGCGGGAAAGCGATATTGCCGGCCACCGTGCGGTTGGCCATCAGGTTGAATTGCTGGAACACCATGCCCAGTTGCTGGCGCGCCCGGCGCAGGGCCTTGGCATCCAGCGCGGTCAGGTCTTGCCCGGCCACGATGACAGCACCGCCATCAGGCCGTTCCAGCAGATTGATCAAGCGCAGCAGGGTGGATTTGCCGGCGCCGGAGAAACCGATCAGGCCGAACACTTCGCCGGCCCCAATCGACAGGGAGGTATCGCAAACAGCATCGAACCAGCCGCCGTCGGGGCGGCGAAAGCGCTTGCGGATATTTTGCAGATGAATCATTCAAACACTCCAGAATGCAGAAAGCCCACCAATGACTGCGGCGGGCTAGGGCATGGAATCTTTGAATGCTTGGTAAAGATTATATAAGCAGAAGGAGTTGTCTCGGGGTCTGCTTACCCACGCTTTAGCTGTTTTACGCCCGCAAGCTGTGTCAAATCGGCGATCAAGTTTGGATGCATTTGAACATGGATTTTCATATTGAGTCAAGCTCGATGCAGCATTCCTGCCATGAATAGACATTTTTTGCAGGAAACCGGCGTTATTACACCCGAATACTCAGGAATCAAGCAGTGTTTGATCAATCGGCAAATACCGATATTCCATTGCGAAAACAACCAGCCCAGTGCCCTGCTCAGGCCGGCAATAGCGCGGCGCAGATTGGCAGGTGGTCGGATAGCCGCGACCAGGGCCGGCCATGCTGCACTTCGGCACTCACCACCTGCAGGCCGCGCACATAGATGCGATCCAGCGGCAGCATGGGCATGCGCGCCGGAAAACTCAGCGCATGACGCCCGCTCTTTTGCAGGAAAACTTCTTGCAGGCCAGCCGCCTGCAGACAGTGGCTGGCCTCGCCCTGCCAGTCATTGAAGTCGCCAGCCAGGATGATGGGCACATCCGGCGCAATCGCCGCGCCGATGTAATGCACCAGATTGGCATATTGCTTGCGCCGGTCGCGCGCCAGCAGGTTGAAATGGGCACACAGCGCCACTACCGGCTGCTGCCAGCCCTTGGGCAGCATCACGCAATGCAGTACGCCACGGCTTTCAAAGCGGTTGACCGAGATATCGCGATTGCACCACTCGATGATGGGATAGCGTGACAGCAGTGCATTGCCATGGTGGCCATGCTCATAAGCCGCATTCAGCCCGTAGGCCACCTTGTGGTCCAGCCGCCGTGCCAGGTAGTGGTGCTGCGGCAGCTGCGGCCAGCCCTCGTGCCGCAAGGCGCGCAGCAGGTTCTTGCCCTGCACCTCCTGCAAGAACAGCAGGTCGGGCGACAGCGTCTCCAGCGCTTGGGCAATTTCCTCGACGCGCAGGTGACGGTTAAGCGGCGACATGCCCTTGTGGATATTGTAGGTGGTGACTTTGAGAGGTTTCATTTAATGATCAATGGCTTGCACCAACATCAGATAGGAATACCCGGCAATCAATGCCGGCTTTCATCTGGGTAAAATCAAAGGTCTGCTCCTGCATAGCGGGCTGAATTTCACGCCTCAGGCATGAAAAACACTCATTGAGATATAGCACCCTGCCCAGAATACACCCAAGGCAGCGCCCGCCTCCATGCTCCATGTCAGGCTGCGGTGCTATTGCAGCACGACACCATCGCAAGGCCGCTGGCCCTGCCCTGCAGCTTCTGCTGCGCCGCGCCGTTAACGCCTGGCTACAGCGGCGATCAGCAGCAGCGGGCTGGCAGCACAAGCTGCGCTGGATATTGCAGGCATGACAGATAGTGGTTGAGCAGATGCACCAGTTGCACAAATGAAAAACCGGAAGTGGCAGGCTTCCGGTTTTTCATAACTGCTTGCAGGGGAGCTTGGGCAATCAGCTCCTGCTCGTATTGATTTCAACTTCGTCCAGGCCTTTGATCCGGTAGATCATCACCGAGAGAATCCAGCTGATGGCAAAGACGGCAATGATCAGGTAGCCAAGCGTGCCAAAATTGTCGTTCAGCATGCCGATGAAATCCCAGAACGGGCCAGCGAGTTTGAGCTGGTCGGCAAACAGGCCCAGCGCCTCGATGCCCCCCACCAGGATGGCTACCAAGACCGAGACCAGGGTGATGGTCAGATTGTAGTAGATCTTGCGGATGGGCTTCATATAGGCCCAGCCATAGGCACCCAGCATCAGATGTCCATCCAGCGTGTCGACCAGCGACATCCCGGCGCTGAACAGGATGGGAAAGACCATGATGCTCCAGGGCGACATGCCCTGTGCCGCCTGGGTGGCCGAGATGCCCATCAGGCCCACCTCGGTGGCGGTATCAAAGCCCAAACCGAACAGGAAGCCCAGCGGATACATATGCCAGCTGCGGGAAATCAGGCGGAACATCGGCCGGAATATGCGCGACAGCAAGCCCCGGTCGGCCAGCAGCATGTCGAAATCGTCATCGACATAGACTGCACCGGCCTTGACCCGTTTCCACGCTTGCCAGATGGCGCGCAGGATCACCAGGTTCATCAGCGCGATCAGCAGCAAAAAACCAGCCGAAACCGCCGTGCCGATCACCCCGCCGATCTCCTTGATGGCTTCAAACTGGCCTTTCATCGCAAGCGCCGCCATGGCCACCAGTGCGGACGCAATGACCACCACACTCGAATGGCCCAGGGAGAAAAAGAAGCCCACGGCAACCGGGCGTTTTTTCTCTTGCATCAGCTTGCGGGTCACATTGTCGATGGCGGCGATATGGTCGGCATCCACCGCATGGCGCAGCCCGAAACTGTAGGCGAGCAAGGCGGTGCCAAGCAAAACCGGGTAATTGTGGAAAGCAGCCAGTGCCCACACCCATGCCAGCACATTGATGGCAATGAGCACAGCGTAAATGCCAAACAGTTTGCTGCGCACCTGGCTGCTGGAATCATTAAAGACTTTGAATAGCTGACGGATCATGCAGGCCTTCCGGGGTTTATCGCGCCCCTTTGTTAAGGTATGGAGAGAGCGCTCATGAGGTCTGGCTGCTGACCCGTGCAGGTCAGTCACAGTGGCGCGACCGCGCCGGATTTTCACCGGCTTCCCATGAGGCGGGTGGAAGCAGTTCCGGTTCCACCGTGCATGATTATAGCGAGGCCGGTATGAATATTTTCTGATTCGTATGATTGTTTTGTAAGGATACAAGGTGGCATGCGTCACATTCAGTCACAAGCCATTACAATCCACCAACACTATTGAATGCAAATGAGAGTGATTTGCAAATAGAATCCGTAACGGATCCATAGAACTAGTTCCCTGGTTTAACAATTAAATGCGAATGCTTATCTGTGCCATTCGTACTAAAGGGATGTCAGCGTGAAATCGGTATTGGGGAAACAAAACTTGCTTCACTCGCGGCCGGCAAGATGGCCGCTTAAACGCATGGCTGTGCTCATGCTTGCCGCCGGTGCGGCGATGGCCAGTGCTGGCAGTGTGCAAGCGGAAACTGTGCTGGGGGCAACGCCGCCAGCCGAGCTCAATCCGGCAGAACTGCCGGAGGCTGATCTGGCCGTTCAGGCCAAACCGGCCGATCAATGGACCGGGCTATTGAACCGTTCCAGCTTGCTGGGCGATATGGGCGGGCTGCGCAGCAGCCTGGGCCAACATGGCATTACCCTGGGCCTGAGCGAGACCAGTGAATATCTCAGCAATGTCTCCGGCGGCCTCAAGCACGGCGGGGAATACCATGGGGTCACCACCCTGACCCTGGGGCTGGATACCCAAAGAGCAGGATTGTGGGAAGGCGGCACGGCCAATGTCAGCGTACTGGACATTCATGGCGACAGCTTCAGTGCCGACCATGTCGGCAGCCTGCAAACCGCCAGTGGCACCGAGGCCGAAGCCACAACCCGGCTGTGGGAGGCCTGGTTCCAGCAGAAGCTGTTTGATGGCAAGGCCGATGTGAAAATTGGCCAGCAGAGTATCGATCAGGAATTCATGGTCAGCCAGTATGCCGGCACCTTCATGGGCACCATGTTCGGCTGGCCAGCCATCCCCTCCTATGACATGACGGCAGGTGGCCCGGCCTACCCGCTCTCCGGGCTGGGTGTGCGCCTGCGTGGCCGGCTTAGCGATCAGCTGACCATGCTGGGTGGCGTGTTTGCCGGTGATCCTGCCGGCACCAGCAACAGCGATGCACAGCAAGCCAACAAGCACGGTACGGCATTCAATCTGCACGGCGGCAGCCTGTGGATCAGCGAGCTGCAATACGGGCTGAACCAGCCGGGTGATGGCCAGCTGGATGATGGCAAGCCCAAGGGCTTGCCGGGTACCTACAAGCTGGGGGCCTGGTACCAGACCGCCCGCTTTGGCGACCAACGCTATGACGATACCGGCTTGTCGCTGGCCGATGCCAACAGCTCCGGCAATGCCGCCCAGCATCGTGGCAATTACAGCATCTATGCCGTAGCCGACCAGATGGTTTGGCGCCCGGCCGAAGACAGCAGTCGCACGCTCAATGCCTTCACCCGCCTGATGTGGGCTCCGGGTGACCGCAACCAGATCAGCTTCAGTGCCAATGCTGGCGTCACCCTGACCGCACCGTTCGACGGCCGCGACAGCGATGTGGCGGGCCTGGCCGTGGGTTATGTGAAGGTGGGCAACCATCTGCGCGAGTACGACCAGGACACGGCCACGGCCAATGGCAATCCACTGTATCCGGTACGCCGCGACGAGACCTTTGTCGAAGCCACCTATCAATACCAGATCACCCCGTGGTGGCAGTTACAGGGTGATGTGCAATACACGCTGAAACCCGGTGGCGGTGCGGTATCCAGCAATGACAGTACCCAGACGCAGCGCATTCCGAATGCCTGGGTGCTCGGTGTGAAAACCGTGATCACCTTCTGATGGCAGGCCGGTGCAAACACCGGCTGCCCTTGCCGCACTTCACCTCATTACGCCTTATACATCGGGAGTTTTCATGAAAAGCCTGTTTCGCTTTTCCACCTGCCTAATCGGCATGTCCCTGCTGGCCAATTTCAGCCTGGCCGAAGACACCCTGCCCTTCCTGCAAGGCATCAAGAAGCACACCACGCTGACCACCACCGTTCCGGACAATGGCGACCAGAACCCCTATGCCCTGGCGGTGGCTCCGGTATCGGCTGGCAGCGTCAAGGCTGGCGATCTGCTGATCGACAACTTCAACAATGCCGCCAACTTGCAGGGCCTGGGCAGCACCATCGTCAACTACCATCCCGATACCAAGCAGCTGACCTTGTTTGCCCAGTTGCCGCGAGACCTGCACAACTGTCCGGGTGGCGTGGGCCTGTCCACCGCCATGACCATGCTCAAGAGCGGCTGGGTCATCGTGGGCAGCACCCCCAGCAATGATGGCACCACCGATACCAAGGGTGCCGGCTGCCTGGTGGTGCTGGACCCCAACGGCAAGGTGGCGGATGTCTGGTCTGGTGCGGACATCAACGACCCCTGGGGCAATATGGCGGTAATCGACCGGGGTGACAAAGCCACGCTGTTTGTCAGCAATGCCGGCTTTGGCGTGGGCAGTGCCAAGGGCAATCCGCCGGTGATGAACCAGTCCACCGTGCTGCGGCTGGAGCTGGATATTCCGGCCGGCAAACCGCCGCTCATCACGTCCCGCGCCGTGGTGGCCAGCGGCTTTGGCGAACAGGCCGACAAGGGCGTGTTCCTGATCGGCCCCACCGGGCTGGCACTGGGCAAGGATGACAAGCTGTATGTTTCCGACGCGCTGGGTAATCGCATCAGCGAAATCTGGGATGCCACCACCCGCACTACCAGCGCAGGGATCGGCCGGACGCTGACCCATGACGGCATGTTGCTGCGTCCGCTGGCCATGACCACCACCCCGCAAGGCCATTTGCTGGTGACCAATGGTTCCAACGGCAAGGTAGTGGAAATCGACCCGGAAACCGGCAAGCAGCTGGTGGCACGCTGGATCAACACCAACAAGGCCATGACCCCGCCGGGTAACGGCAACCTGTTCGGCATCACCATGAATGCTGCAGGCGATGGTTTCTATTACGTGTCTGATGACGTCAACACGGTGGTACTGGCCAAATGACCCAGCACAACGCACCGATCAACCCGGCCCGCCGCCGCTTTCTGCTGGGCACTACCCAGGCCGCTGTGGCCGGGGCGCTGCTCGGCGGTGGCCTGGGCATGCTGAACAGCCCGCGCGCCATGGCTGCCACACCGCCGCCGCTTGATCTCGTACCGTTTGACGGCGCGCATCAGGCAGGCATTCTCACCCCGCAGCAAAAACACAGCTATTTTGCCGCTTTCGACCTGGATACCGACAAGCGCGCCGATGTCATCGCCCTGCTCAAACGCTGGACCGCTGCGGCGCGCCGGCTCAGCCGCGGCCAGACCGCACTGCCGCTGAGCGGCAAGGCGGATGCCGCACCGGAAGATGGTGGCGACAGCATCGGTCTGTCCACCAGCAAGCTGACGCTGACCTTTGGCTTTGGCCCCGGCCTGTTCAGCAAGAATGGTGTGGACCGTTACGGCCTGGCATCCCGCCGCCCGGAAGCCTTTGTCGATTTGCCCAAATTCAATGGCGACCAGCTGGTGCCGGAACGCAGCGGTGGCGATCTGTCCGTCCAGGCCTGCGCTGATGATCCGCAAGTGGCCTTCCACGCGGTACGCCAACTGGCCGCCCTGGCACAAGGCGTGGCCAGCCTGCGCTGGGCACAGCCCGGATTTGCCAGCGCACCGGCCGATGGCAGCACCGGTCGCAACCTGATGGGTTTCAAGGACGGTACCAATAATCCCTCCACCAAGGACCCGGCCCTGATGAAGGAATTTGTCTGGGTGGGCGATGAAGGTGGCTGGATGAAAAACGGCAGCTACGTGGTGGTGCGCCGCATCCGTATTGCGCTGGAGCACTGGGACCGCAGCGAACTGGGTTTCCAGCAGGAAGTGGTAGGCCGTTACAAGGACAATGGCGCGCCGCTGGGCCAGAAGGACGAATTCGAAACCATGAAGCTGGATGCCACCGATGCGGATGGCAATCCGGTCATTCCGGATAGCGCCCACTCGCGGGTCGCCTCACCGCAGGAAAATGGCGGGGCGCGCATTCTGCGTCGGGCCTATTCCTTCAATGATGGCGCCAATTTCGTTGCCGAGCGCTGGCCGCCCTGGCACCAGGGCATCGAATACGATGCCGGTCTGTTCTTCATCGCCTATCAACGCGACCCGCGCAGCGGCTTTATCCGCATCAACAAGACCGTGGCCGCGCGCGACATGATGAACCAGTACACCACGCATGTGGCCAGTGCCATCTTTGCCTGCCCGCCAGGCACTGACGGCAAGGGCTATATCGGCGAGCCGCTGTTCGCCGGACTGTAAACCAAACAACTACAAGGCAGTTCACCATGAAACCGTTTATCAAGCAGGGCCTGCTTGGCGCCGCCACCCTGATCAGCCTGGGCCTGGCACTGCCGGCCAATGCCGCCAGCCTGATCCTGTACAGCGCCCAGCATCCGCAAACCGTCAAGCTGCTGGTCAAGGACTTTGAACAAGCCAGCGGCATCAGCGTCAAGGTGCGCGAGGGCGAAGGCCCGGAGCTGGTAGCCCAGCTGATGGCCGAAGGCAAGGCCTCGCCGGCTGACGTGTACTTTGCTTCCAACTCGCCGGAACTGATGGCGCTGGAAGGCAAGCAGATGCTGACCCACCTGCCGGCCACCACCCTGGCGGCCATTCCGGCCAAGTACAACTCCCCCAGCGGCAACTGGGTAGGGGTCACCGCGCGGGAAAACGTGCTGGTGGTCAATAACAAGCTGGCCGCCGGCCTGAGCATGCCGGCTTCGCTACTGGACCTGGCCGCGCCGCAGTGGAAGGGCAAGCTGGCCATTGCACCGTCTGATGGCGACTTCCTGCCGCTGGTCAGCGCCGTGCGCGCCCTCAAGGGCGATGCTGCTGCGCAGAAATGGCTGAAAGGTCTGCGCGACAATGCCCAGATGTTCGATGACAACGAAGGGGTGGCCGCCGCCGTCAACCGTGGCAGTGTGGCCGTGGGCATCATCAACAATTACTACTGGGCCCGTCTGCAGGTGGAGCTGGGCGCCAAGGGCATGCACAGCCAGCTATACCATTTTGGCAATGGCGATGTGGGTGCGCTGCTCAACGTCTCTGGCGCTGGCGTGCTGAAAACGGCACACAACGCTGATGCCGCACAGAAGTTTGTCAGCTACCTGACCAGCGCCCGTGCCCAGCAAGTGCTGGCCAAGAGCAATATCACCTTCGAGTACCCGCTGCTGCCGGGCATTGCCCCCGCACCGGTGCTCAAGCCCTTCAGTCAGTTGGCCCCCCCGCCACTGGACATGCAGAAACTGGGTGACGACAGTCAGGCAGCGCCCATGCTGCGCAAGGCCGGTCTGCTGTAAATGGCCTTTTACTCCCTGAAAACGGGGAGAGCGAGATACCGCCAGGGCTGGCTGTTTGCTGCCGCCCTGGCGGTATGCCTCGTTCTGGCCTCCCCACTGCTGGTCATCGTCTGGCAGGCGGCCCAGTCTGATCCGGCTGATTTCATCGACACCTTGTGGCGACCGCTGGTCGCCTCACTTGCGCTGAATACGGCGCTGATCGTGGCCAGCACCACACTGCTGTGTGGCGTACTGGGGCTGGTGAGTGCCTGGTTCTCCGAGCGGACACGCTTGCCATGGCAAGGGCTGTGGCCGCTGTTGAGCGTGGCACCGATGGCAGTTCCCACCTTCATCAGCAGCTATGCCTGGGTTTCGCTCAGTGATGACTTGCAGGGCTTCCCCGCTGCCTTGCTGGTGCTGGTGAGCGCCTATTCGCCACTGGTTTTCCTGCCGGTATCTGCCGCGCTGCGCGGCCTGGACCCGGCACTGGAAGAAACGGCCCGCACCCTGGGACTGGGGCCGTGGCGCTGCTTTTTCCGCCTGATCCTGCCCCAGCTGCGACCGGCACTGCTGGGCGGCATGTTGCTGGTGGCGCTGAGCACGCTGTCGGAGTTTGGTGCCTTTGTACTGCTGCGGTTCCGTACCTTTACCACCGAAATCTTTGCCGAATACCGGGCCGGCTTCGATAGCCACGGCGCGGCTCAGCTGTCCATCGCCCTGTTGCTGGCAGCAGCCTTGCTGATTGGCCTGGAGTGGCGGGTCAGGCGACAAGCCAGCAGCTATGAGCGACGTGCCAGGGGGACGCGCCGCGCGCCGCCGCGGCTGGAGCTGGGAGCCGGCAAATGGCTGGTGGTGGCCGGCTTTCTGCTGCTGTCCTGTGTCACGCTGCTGCTGCCCTTGTCCACGCTGGGCTACTGGCTGACCCAGCATGGCGATGCGGCCGTATCACCGGTCGAGGTATCGGCCCAACTATTATTTGATGCCAGCTTCAGCTCGATTGAGTTGGGACTGGAAGGGGCGGCCCTCACCGTGTTGCTGGCCTTGCCGCTGGGCTACCTGCTGGCGCGCCGACCGGGCCGGGTGGCCGCTTTCATGGAGCGGGTGGCCTTTCTGGTGCAAGGAGTGCCCGGCATCGTGATAGCCCTGGGGCTGGTCACCGTGTCCATCCGGGTGATACCCGGCTTGTATCAAAGCCAATTCCTGCTGCTGCTGGCTTACGCCATCCTGTTTTTGCCGCTGGCCATGGTCAGTGTGCGCTCGGCCCTGCTGCAAGCAGAAAGCCGGCTGGAAGAGCTGGCCAGATCACTGGGACTCAAGGGCTGGCAAACCTGGCTGCGCGTGCTGTTGCCCATGGCTGCACCGGGGCTTGGCGCAGCGGCCAGCCTGGTCTTCCTGTCCATCGTGACCGAGCTGACTGCCACCTTGTTGCTCTCGCCTATTGGTACAGAAACGCTGGCCACCCAGATCTGGGCCGATACCTCGGCCATGGCCTTTGCCGCGGCAGCCCCTTACGCGCTGATTCTGACTGTGCTGTCCATGGTATCGACCTGGCTGCTGATGCTGTTGCTGGGCGGCAATGCCATCAACCGCCTGGCCGCAGATGGCACTACTGTTGCAGGAGAAACTGCCCATGTCTGAACTATCCATCCAGGGACTGTGCAAGCGCTTTGCACAGCACCGGGTCATCGACCAGCTCGACCTCCACCTGACTGCCGGTTCGACACTCGCCCTGCTAGGCCCGTCCGGCAGTGGCAAGACCACACTGCTGCGCATGCTGTGCGGCTTTGAACACTGCGATGCCGGCAGCATCAGCATTGGCGGCACCATCGTCAGCAGCCCCGGCATTCACCTGCCGCCAGAGCGGCGGCGTATCGGCTATGTGCCACAGGAGGGCGCGCTGTTTCCCCATCTGAAGGTAGCGGACAATATCGTGTTCGGCCTGCCACGCAGCCTGCGCAAACAGCGGCACCGCGTGGCGGAATTACTGGAGATGGTGGGATTGCCGGCCGACTATGCCGACCGTGCGCCGCAACACCTGTCTGGCGGCCAGCAACAACGGGTGGCCCTGGCCCGCGCCCTGGCGGCGGAACCGGCGGTAGTCCTGCTGGACGAGCCGTTTTCGGCACTGGACAGCGGGCTGCGCAATGATACCCGGCAAGCCGTCATGCAAGCCTTGCAAGCAGCAGGCGCCACCGCCGTACTGGTGACGCACGACCAGTCCGAGGCCCTGTCCTGCGGCGAGCAGGTCGCAGTATTGTGGCAAGGCCGGCTATTGCAGCAGGACAGCCCGGCCAATCTCTACCGTCATCCGCGTACCCCGGAGCTGGCCGGCTTCCTCGGCGAGTCCATCCTGCTGGCTGGCGTTGCCACTGCCGGGAGGGTCGAGTGCGTGCTCGGTGGCTTCCCCATGGCCGACAGCAAGCTGCAGGGTGCGGTGGAGGTATTGATCCGGCCCGAGCAAATCCGGCTCGGACCACCCGCGCCAGATACGGTGCAGGCAACCGTCATCGGCATGGAATACTTTGGCCATGATGCCACGCTGCATCTGCAGCTACGGCAAGGCCAGCACATCATCAAGGCGCGTACCAGCGGTTGGCATGCCTATCAGCACGGACAGACGGTGGCACTGGCCGTGGATGGCCCCCTTACCGTTTTTGCGCAACAAGGACCTGGACGCAGTACTGCAGAAACACCAGACAACGCACGATTTCTGCTGAGCCAGTCATAGCACAGGCAGCTTGCCCCCTTTGCCCTGCTTGCCGGGGGCCAGCCTGCCCATGCGACAGCTGCTTGCCTGGAAATCTGCCTCTGCCAGGCAGCAGCTCAGCACGTGCGACACCGTTGCCGCGCCATGCCACACAACAGGGCAGGCAAGCACCAAAACAAGGCGAGCCATCCAGAATGGTGCAATAAACCTGGCATATTGAATACAATATCTTTTAAATCAACCAATTCCGTGTAATTCAATACTTTAATTTATTGGATTACAGGCATGCATCTTGCATCCAGGATGGGGAAAGTATGGCGGGCTTGCTGCCTATTACCCCATCTGGAGATGTCCATGAGTCTGATCAGCCATCGCATGGCCCTGAGTGCGGCAGAAAAACGCTGGCTGCCCTGGCTGGGCCCCAGCGGCAAACTGGCCATGGGGCTGGCCTGTGCCTATAACCGTGACCGCTACCCGGCGCTGGAAAGCATTTTTGACAACTTTGGGCGCTTGCGGGTGCTCATTCTGCAGCAGTGGGCAGAACAGCAATGGCGGCAGCTGGAAGGCCTGGCCATGCGGCTGGGCAGCATGGCGCCAGAACAGCTGGCGAGCGAACTGGCGTCACGTCTGTCCGAGCTGCCGGATGTCACCGAGCTGTTCATCCTGCATCCGGACAACCGGGTGCTGGCCTCCAGTGCCGGCAGCCGCGCCTGCACGCAGGGCCCACATGCCGCAGCACTGGCGCAAGGCTTGCAGCAAGCCTTTCTGTATGGCCCCTACCGCGACCCGCAAACCCAGCAGCTGGGGCCGCGCAGCTCCAGCTTTCACGATGCCGTCACCTTGCTGTTCATGCGCCCCCTGCGCCTGAACGGACAGCAACAGGCCTGCCTGTGCGCGCGGGTACCCAACGATGTGGTAGGCGACCTGATCCAGCGCGAAGCCGGCCATATTTTCCATGAGTCAGGCGACAATTACCTGTTCATGGTGCAGTCCCGTTTCGACCCGGGCATTGCGCCTGGCACGGCCCTGTCGCGCTCGCGCTTTGAAGACCGCACCTTCAGCGGCGGCGACAATCTGAAAGACGGGGTCAACACGGCCTATGGCGTGGTGAAGGTTGCCCAGCACACCGAGCTGGAACTGGTGTTCAATGATCCGGCCACCGGCCAGCTGCACCCCGGCGTGCGTGAAACCATACGCCACGGGGAAAACCTGTTCGTCACCTATCCGGGCTATTCCGACTACCGTCACATCCCGGTGATCGGCAAGGGCATCCGCTTCCAGATGCCCGGCTCTGCGGATGTATGGGGCATGATGTGCGAGGCCGATCTGGCCGAAGTCTACCGCTATCGCTCGGTCAGCCAGCGGCTGATGCGTGGCTTTGTCGGGGTGCAGCTGCTGCTGCTCGGCGTGAGCTATGCAGTACAGACCCTGTTCACGCCGCCAGCCAGCCTGCAGCTCTTGCTGAACCTGTTACTGCTGGTGGCAGGTGCCGTGGTGTTTCGCCAGGCCTTTACCCGGCCGCTGGCCTTACGGCTGCGTGGCATGAGCAGCATGATACGCAATATCGCCGAAGGCGATGGCAACCTCACCCTGCGGCTGGACCGCAGCCAGCTCAGGTCGGACGAAACCGGGGTGATGGCACAGTGGGTCAACAGCCTGATCGACCAGTTCGACCGCACGCTGGGCCAGGTGATACGGCTGAGCCAGTCGCTGCAGCAGCGCAACCACGACATGGCCGCGCACAATATGGCCACGGTGACGGCTGCCAGCCAGGTATTGAGTACGGTACAGCGCACCCAGGACGGGTTGAGCCAACAGCAGGAAACACTCGACACCGCCAATCACAACGCCAACGGCATGGAACTGGCCATGCAGCAGCAACAACAGCTGGCCCGCCAGCAACTGGACACGGTCAGCCAGAGCACGCTGGGCATTCGTGAAACGGTTGGGCACTCGGCACAGACCATTGCCCAGCTGAGCGACAGCACCCGCGAAATCGAACAGGTAGTCAGCCTGATTCAGGAAATTGCCAAGCAGACCAATCTGCTGGCGCTCAATGCCGCCATCGAAGCGGCACGCGCCGGGGAAAGCGGCCGTGGCTTTGCCGTGGTGGCCGACGAAGTGCGCAAGCTGGC
>NZ_RFAR01000166.1 GCF_003693445.1 Aquitalea palustris
CGTCACCGTGCTGCTGCAACCGGGCGACAACTGGATGCTGCACGTGGCGGCCGAACAGATTCAGCCCGGCGACATCGTGGTGGCCGGTGTCACTTCGGAATGCACTGACGGTTATTTTGGCGACCTGCTGGCCAGCAGTTTCCAGGCCCGTGGCGCGCGGGCGCTGATCATCGACGCCGGTGTGCGCGACGTGAAAACCCTGCAGGAAATGGACTTCCCGGTATGGAGCCGCGCCATCAGCAGCAA
>NZ_RFAR01000061.1 GCF_003693445.1 Aquitalea palustris
GCCACCACGGCAAAGCCACGCCCTTGCTCGCCGGCCCGCGCTGCCTCGATCGCCGCATTGAGTGCCAGCAGATTGGTCTGATCGGCCACGTCGCGGATCACATCGACAATGCCGACAATGGACTCCGACTGCTTGCTCAGTACCTGGATGGTATCGGACACGGTGGATATCTCGCGCACGATGCTGTCCATGCTGCGCCCCGCCCCCTGGATTACCGAAGCACCGGAGCCAGACTGCTGCACCGCGCTACGCGACAGCTCATGTGCCTCGACCGAACGCTCGGCACTCACCGCCAGGCTGGTACTCAACTCCTCCACCGCCGCCGCCATGCTGGAAGCCGCTTCGGACTGACGGTCGCTGCTATGGGCAACCTGACTGGCCCCATCCGCCACGTCATGGGCCGCACCATCCAGCTGTCGTGATGTCGCGACCAGTTGCTGTACCGTCTCGCGCAGCTGATTGCGCATCTGGCGGATGGCCGCCAGCAAGCTGGTTTCGTCCTTGCCTTGCAGCTCGATACGCGTGTCCAGCCGACCGGTGGCAATCTGCTCCACCACATTCTGCACATAAAACGGCTCGCCCCCCAGCTGGGCGGTAATCGACAGGTATAGCGCAATAAACAGATAAGTAGACAGCAGGAAGGCAAAAGCAGCGCAAGCCAGATACACATCGCGCTGCCACTGTATGCGGCCGATGCGGGCGTCCAGCAGGCTGCCCAGTTGCTGCAAGGCGGCCTGCTGAAAGTGACTGGCAGTATCCAGCGTCGCCGCAGACAAGGCCGAGCCAGCAGCAGCCTGGCCGGAAATCGCCTTGTCCAGAGCCCCCGCATTCAGGGCAGACTGTGCCGCCAGCTTCTCGTCTGCTCCGGCAAAGCCGGCTTTGACGGTGGCGTTATAGGCGTTAGCCTTGGCCAGATCATGTTGCAGGTTTTGCAGGCTATCGCTGATCAGTGGCGACAGGCCGATAGCCTGATCCCGCGCAGTGGCGGTCAGTGGCTGCCCTCTGGCCGCCAGCAGCAGGCCATTGGCCTGGGTGCTGCGGTTCAGCCAGTTGGGCCACTGCACGGTCACCGCATCCATCAGATAAAAAGTATCGATATCCGGGTCCAGTGTCAGGTTGGACTGATCGCTGGCCATGCTGATCAGATCCAGCAAGCTGCCGGCCATTCCCTGATAATTGGCCAGCTCCGGTGTGCCTTTCAGCTTCTGCCACGCCCCCTCCAGCGCAGCCCAGCCCTTGTCCAACCCCAGACTCCCATTCAGTTGCTGGTGGGTCTGCTGCATGCGCTGCCATTGCTCCTCCAGTCCGGAGGAAAGCGCGGCCTTGTCGCTGGCAGCGGCATGCTGCGCCTGTTCCTGCTCCAGTGCCAGCAGCAGGCTCATCGCCGGCTTCAGGTACTGCACCCCGATCACTTCCTTGCTGGAGAAATCGACATTGTCCTGATTACTGCGATACAGCCCGTAGGTGAGATAAACCAGTGCAATGGCAAAGACAGCCCCTATCACCGCAAAGCGCGTGGGGTAACTCAAGCGCTGCATCCAGCGCGCAACAAGACGGAACATGGACAACTCCTCTGGGATATTGGCCTTGCCCTATGTCTTTTATATGGTGGGCAAGCCTTTCATTTATAGGCGTAAAATTTCGCCACACCTCTTCTAACCATGGTTTTTGCCGGAATTAATCACAGAGCGATGCTCTTGCCATCACTGGTGACAACACCATTTTAAAGATGTATTATTTTTACATTTTTAACGGCAGCACAATCTGTTCTGCACAGCAGCGTGCGTCGATAAAGATGTATTTTTAAAACATCATAAGGAACTGCCATGTTAGACGTATTCACCCGCCAGCAGGTCAAAGCCACAGCCCCCATCCTGAAACAGCATGGTGTAGTGCTGACCAGCCACTTTTACCAACGCATGTTCCAGCACAACCCGGAACTGAAAAACATCTTCAACCAGGGTCACCAGCATGCCGGCCAGCAGCAACAAGCCCTGGCCATGGCCGTGGCTGCCTATGCCGAACATATCGATGCCCCCGAAGTACTGCTGCCGGTACTGGAACGGGTGGCCCACAAGCACACCAGCCTGGGCATCCGTGCCGAGCACTACCCGATTGTCGGCAAGCATCTGCTGGCGTCCATCCGCGAAGTGTTGGGCGAAGAGGCCGCTCCGGACAGCCTGCTGGAAGCCTGGGCCGCGGCCTATCAGCAACTGGCCGAGCTGCTGATCAATCTGGAAAACAGCCTGTACCAGCGCGCAGCCACCCAGCCCGGCGGCTGGAGCGGCTGGCGGCCATTCCGGGTGGTGAACAAACAGCAGGAAAGTGCGGAAATCACCTCTTTCTACCTGCACCCCGCCGATGGTGGCGCGCTGCCCGACTTCCAACCCGGTCAGTATGTATCGGTACAACGCTTTATCCCGGAATGGGGACTGTGCCAGCCACGCCAGTACAGCTTGTCCGATGCTCCCGGCAAAGACTGGCTGCGCATTTCGGTCAAGCGCGAAGCAGCACAGGAGGAAGCCCCGGCTGGCAAGGTTTCCGGGCAACTACACGCAGAGCTGGGCGAAGGCGACATCCTGCAGGTGTCGCCGCCCTTCGGTGACTTCGTGCTGCATCAGGATCGCACTACCCCGGTGGTGCTGATCAGTGCCGGCGTAGGCCAGACCCCGCTGCTGTCCATGCTCAAGCATCTGCTGGCAAGCGGCAGCCAGCGTCCCATCCGCTATCTGCATGCCGCCCGCCACGGCCAGGTCCATGCCATGAAACAGGAAGTCGGCCAACTGGCAGCACAGCACCCGGCACTGAGCAGCACGGTGTTTTATGAATGCCCGCAAGACGCAGACCAGCCAGGCCTGGACTACCAGCGTGCCGGCCGCATCGATGCCGAAGCCATCCGCGAACACGCCCTGCTGGAAGATGCCGACTACTACCTGTGTGGCCCGCAAGCCTTCATGCAACAGCAGCGCGCACAGCTGCGCGCCTGCGGTGTGGCCGCAGCGCGCATTCACATGGAAGTATTCGGCTCCAATGCCATGGCCAGCGACTGATTGCCAGATGCACATGGTTTGCCGCAGCGCATTGTGAGGGTGGGCCGTGCGGAGTATCCTGCGCGGCACCGCCTTTACCCTTTTTGCCCATGCAACTGAACCGTTTCACCGATCTGGCATTGCGCGTGCTGATGTACCTGACCCACCGCGATCGCGAACAGGCCGTCACCATCAGCGAAATCGCCGAGCGCTTTGCCATATCGCGCAACCATCTGGTCAAGGTGGTGCATTTCATGGGACAGCAAGGCTGGCTGCTCACCAGTCGCGGCAAGGGTGGAGGCCTGGCGCTGGCCCAGCCGCCGGAGCACTACCGGCTGGGTGGCATCATCCGCACCCTGGAGGGTAATGCCGCCCTGATCGACTGCGCCACGCCCCCTTGCGCATTGCGCCAGGATTGCCGTCTCAAGTCGGCACTGGACGTCGGCCTGCAAGCGTTTTTCACGGTGCTGGATGGTTATTCCCTGCGCGATATCGTCGCCAGTCCCACCGGAGAGGCAATTATTCGGCTGCACCGACAGCAAAATCCGCCAGCTGCGCCAGATGAGGCGACTGAAGGCTGATCCACGCTCTGCAATTTGTTGTAAAAAACCATCACTTTTCAAACAAAAAGCCCGCTGTGCGCGGGCTTTTTTTCAGGCTTTTTTTCAGGGTTTCCCCTTGGAAAAACAGCAATAACAGTGGGGTCAGATTGTCTTGGAATAGCGTGCCTTGGTCTCTCGCTCGCGCAAATGGCGGTCGAACAGCATGGCGATATTGCGGATCAGGAAGCGGCCCTTGGGTTCCACCATCAGGAAATCACCGTCAAAAGTCAGCAGACCCAGCTTGTGATATTCGCGGATCGCCGGCAGCTCGGCAGCAAAATACTCAGCAAAATTGATGCCGTGCACCTGCTCGATGGCCTCTACCGACAGCGAGAAGCGGCACATCAGCGCCTGAATAATGCCACGCCGCAGGATGTCGTCCTGATCCAGCACCATGCCGCGCATGACCGGCAGCCGGCCCTCGTCCAGCGCGGCGTAATAGCTGTCCAGGTCTTTCTCGTTCTGGCTGTAACAGGGGCCAACCTTGCCAATGGACGATACCCCAAGGCCGATCATGTCGCAGTCGGCATGGGTGGAATAGCCCTGGAAATTGCGCTGCAGGCGGGCCTGGCGCAGGGCGATGGCCAGGTCGTCTTCCGGCTTGGCAAAGTGGTCCATGCCGATAAATACATAGCCGGCATCCGCCAGGCTTTTGACCGCGTCCTGCAGGATGTCCAGCTTGGTGCTGGCGGCCGGCAGATCCGCCTCGTTGATGCGTCGTTGCGGCATGAACACCGTGGGCAGGTGGGCATAGTTGTACAGCGCCAGCCGGTCCGGGCTGATGGCAATCACCTTGTCCAGCGTGGCTTTCAGCGATGCACGCGTCTGCAGCGGCAGGCCGTAGATCAGATCCACACTGACCGACTTGAAGCCTGCCTCGCGGGCGGCATCGATCACTTCCAGTGTCTCGGCTTCGCTCTGCACCCGATTGACCGCCTGCTGTACCTGCGGGTCGAAATCCTGAATGCCCACGCTCATGCGGTTGAAACCCAGACGCGCCAGGTGATGCACGGTTTCGCGGCCCACCTTGCGCGGATCGATCTCGATGGAATACTCTCCCTCCGGCAAAAATTCGAAGTGAGTGCGCAACATGCCCATCAGCCGGTCCAGCTGTTCATCGGACAGGAAAGTGGGGGTACCACCGCCGAAATGCAGCTGGATCAGCTTTTCGCGACAGCCCAGCGAGGCGGCCACCAGCTTGATTTCTTTTTCCAGGTAGTCGAGGTAGCGATCGGCGCGGCTTTTGTCTTTGGTGATGATCTTGTTGCAGCCGCAGTAGTAACATACCGTGTTGCAGAACGGTATATGAACGTACAATGATATTGCGTTCTGATGCATGCCCAGGTGGCGTTGCTTCAGCCAGTGTTTATAGTCCTTCTCGCCAAACGCCGGCGTAAAACGGTCGGCAGTCGGGTAAGAAGTGTATCTTGGGCCAGAGCCATCAAGACGTTCGATCAATGCTCGGTCGAACTCACAGTGGGTAGGCGAAAACGGATGGGTGGTGTGCATGTCGTCGGGTATTGATAGTCAAACGTCAGGTGGACTGGTAAATTTGCGGAAAACGTGTGAATTCCGCTTTGACAAGGGTCAAGCTTCTTTACAGGGTTGTACAAAACACTCGATGTCTGACCAAAACCAACACACTATTCACGCACTGAAGGTGTCCTGCTCCAACTGCAGCCTGCGCGAACTCTGCCTGCCCATCGGGCTGAACCGCGACGAAATGACGCAGCTGGATGCCGTGATCCGTCAGAGCCGCCGCCTCAAGCGCGGCGAGTACCTGTTCCGCAGCGGCGAGGGCTTCAAGTCCCTGTTCGCAGTGCGTACCGGTTTCTTCAAAACCAGCGTCGCCAGTCAGGACGGTCGCGAACAGGTCACCGGCTTTTTGATGTCCGGCGAACTGATGGGCCTCGATGGCATTTCTTCCAATGTGCATGGCTGCGACGCCATTGCGCTGGAAGACAGCGAAGTCTGCGAGCTGCCCTTCAACCGCATGGAAAGCCTGGGGCGCGACATTCCCAGCCTGCAGCACCACTTTTTCCGGCTGATGAGCCGCGAAATCGTGCGCGACCAGAATGTCATGCTGCTATTGGGCAATATGAAGGCAGAAGAACGCCTGGCCGCCTTCCTGCTCAATCTGTCGCAGCGTCTGTCCACACGCGGTTTTGCCGCCAACGATTTCATCCTGCGCATGAGCCGTGAGGAAATCGGCAGCTTCCTCGGCCTGAAACTGGAAACCGTCAGCCGTACGCTGTCCAAGTTCCAGCAGCAGGGCTGGCTGAGTGTTGATCACAAGCACATCCAGCTGATCAAGGCCGATGCACTGAAAGACCTGATCGCCGGCTGCACGCACGCCAACGGCGTCTGAAGCAACACCACATCAGGAACACCGCAGCCCTGCTTGCCGGCAGCCTGCGGTGTTTTTGCATCTTGCGCATGACGGGCAGCGCCGACCATTCGTCTGAAGACCTAGTCCGGGCGACTTAGCCGCCAGCCCAGCGCTACCAGCGCCCCACCAGCATGCCTGCAGCCAGCATCTCGCCCAGCTCCATCGCCTGTTCTCGATGCTGCGGCAATACCTCGCCCTGGGCCAGCAAGGGTGGCAAGACTTCCTTCCAGCCATAACCACAAGCAATACGCCGCATGGCCTGGATCGCCCCCAAACCATCCGTGCCCGCTGACACCAGCATCAGGTAGGGCAGTCCTTCGGTTTTGCCTTGTGCCGGATAATAGGTGCGATCAAAAAAATCCTTCACTTTACCCGCCATATAGCCGAAGTTCTCCGGCGTTGCCAGCACGATGGCATCAGCCGCCAGCAAGTCATCCAGATCCGCCGCTTCGGCCGAGAGCCGGCTGATGCTGAGCTCTGCGCACAGTGGCAATAGCGGCTGACAGAAGGCATCGAGCAGTTGCAGGGTGTGGCCAGTCTGGCTGGCGTAGACAATCAGCAAGCGTTTCATGGCGCGGGCCTGCCATCAATCGTGGCCAGCAAATCCTGCAGCCGCTCCTGTTGCGGCCAGCCCGGCGGCACCACAAAGCCACGTGCCACCTCCTCCCAGTAACCATTGCCTACCGGCAGCAATTCGGCCACCAGCTGTGGCACCGCCGCCTGCAACAGCTCTTGGCGCAGGCTGTCCTGTTCACGAACCATGCCCTGCTCTACCCGTGCCGGGGCCAGCCAGCCCAGCCGCGACAGCCATACCCAGCGTCCTCCGCTGGAAAAACTTGGCCAGGGCTGCTGCAGCGGGCTGATCCAGCCCTGCAGTTGATCTGCCGCCAAAGGTTCAGCCAGGGGTGCCGGCATGTCGGCATAGAAGAACCAGCCGGCCAGTCGCGCTGCACTGGCACAGCCGGCAAAACCGGGCGGCAAGACACGGGCAGCCGCTGGATGACCGGCCAGTTGCAGTTGTTCCTGCAGCTTGGCGGCCTTGAGCGGCCAGGCATCACGCAGGCTGGGGCCAACCAGGGTGTCCGGGCCATGCCCCAGTTGCAGATAGAATTTGCTGGCGGTTTCCACATGCAGCGGCACGCCATCCAGCCGGATCAGGAAATCGAACTCGCCGATGGTGCGACCGGCAGCGTCACGCACCGGTAGATTGGCCGCCACCAGTTCGATATGCGGCGCCAGCCGGAACCAGAAAGCCAGCAGGCGCTCGGCATAGTGGCCAAGCCGCTGGCAAGGCTGTTGTGCCAGCCAGTGTGTGAGCGAAGCCGGATCTTGCTCCAGCGCCGCCAGCAGGGACTCGCCCTGCTCCCCCAGCAACTGCGCGGGCGAGAGATTGCGGCCACTATCCCAGGGCGCAGGCGAGGTCAGCAGAAAAGCCAGATCACGCAGCGCCGGCTGCGTGTAGGGGAGATGAAAACCGCGCTCAGGCTTCGCCGTCGTGCTCATGGCCATCTGCCACGCGCTGAATCTGTTTCATCAGGCCGCGCAGGATGTCGACCTCGTCGCGCAGCATGCCGGAACGATTGAACAGCGCACGCATGCGGCGCATCAGCCGTTCGCTGTTGCGGCGGCGGTAATAGCCGATGGCGTCCATGGTCTGGTCCAGATGCTGGCAGAAGCCTTCCACCTCGCCCAGGCTGGCGGTTTCGCTTTCCGGGCGCAGGTATTCCACATCCACCCCGGTATGGCTGAACAGCTCGTAGGTCATCACCTGCACCGCCATCGCCAGATTGAGCGAGAAATAATCCGGATTGCCGGGGATGGTGACCAGCCGGTTGCACTGCTCCACTTCTTCAATCGACAGGCCGAAGGTTTCATTGCCAAACACCAGCGCCACCTGTTCACCATCCCGCGCGCGGGCTACCAGCTCGGGCGTGGTTTCACGCGGAGTGGACAAGGGCGTGGTCAGCTCGCGACGGCGGCTGGTCAGCGCGCAGGCCACGGTGACGTCGCCCAGGGCCTCGGCCAGGCTGGACACCACAGTCGCGCTCTCCAGCACATCCACCGCACCGGAAGCCAGCGCATTGGCTTCATCGCTGGGAAACACCTTGGGCTCCACCAGATACAGCCGGGTCAGACCCATGGTTTTCATGGCACGGGCGGCCGAGCCGATATTGCCCGGATGGTTGGGCCGGGCCAACACCACACGAATGTTTTTCAGAAAATCAGGTACTTGGGGTTTATTCATCAGCGGTTTCACATTAAAATAGCGGGCATATCAAAAAGCCCGCGCACTCGCGTCGGCTTTTTTTGTTCCTTAACCCAGATTGTTACCGTCAGATGTCGAGCCGTGTTGGCTGACATCTGCTATCCGTTCTAGAGGCCGTCAATGCATCCGATGCTCAATATCGCGGTTAAAGCCGCTCGCCGTGCTGGCAGTGTTGTCCAGCGCGCGTCGCTTAACCTCGATACCATTCGCGTAGAAAAGAAAAAGCACAATGACTTTGTGACCGATGTGGACCGCGCTGCCGAGCAGGCCATCGTCGACATGATTCTTGAGGCGTATCCCAAGCACGCCATTCTAGCAGAAGAGTCCGGCGCCAAAGGCGTGGGCTCCTCCGAATTCGAGTGGATCATCGACCCCATCGACGGCACCACCAACTTCCTGCACGGCCATCAGCAATACGCCATTTCCATCGCCCTGGCGCACAAGGGCCAGGTACAGCAGGCCGTGGTATACGACCCCAGCCGCAACGACCTGTTCACCGCCAGCCGTGGCGTGGGCGCCTTCCTGAATGACCGCCGTATCCGTGTCTCCAAGCGCTTCATGATGAACGAATGCGTGATTGCCACCGGCTTCCCGGTTTCCGACCAAAGCTATATCGACCAATACCTGGGCATGCTCAAGGATGTGCTGGGCAAAACCGCCGGCGTACGTCGCGAAGGCGCAGCCTCGCTCGACCTGTGCAATGTAGCCTGCGGTCGCGTGGATGGTTTCTGGGAACTGAACCTGAAGCCGTGGGATATCGCTGCCGGCAGCCTGATCGTGCAAGAGGCAGGTGGCATCGTCACCGACCTGACCGGCGAACAGGAATGGCTGGAATCCGGCGATATCGTGGCTGCCAACCCCAAGGTGCTGGCCCAGCTGCTGGCTACCATCGCGCCGCACCTGAACAAGTAATCGCCTCAGTGCAGGCAGCAAAAACGGCGACCCGCGGGTCGCCGTTTTTTATTGCCCGCTCACCGCCGGCTATTCGTGCATCACCACTTCCACCGCAGGCGCATCTGCAGCTGCCTGGCGCGGCTTGAGCAGCAATAGCAAGGGCAGCATCGCCAGAAAGCTGTAGGTAATCAGCCAGTACACATCGACAATCGACACCATCAGCGCCTGACGCTGCAGCTCGGCCGCCAGTTGCACGGCGGCAGTGCTGTCCAGGCTGGTCTTGCCCATGCGCGCCAGATAGTCGCTCAGCCACGGGTTATACAGATTGAACTGCCCCACCATGGCATTCCAGGCCGACTGCTCACCGCGTGAATAAGCCGTACTGACAATGGCAATACCCACCGAGGAGCCCATGGTACGCAACAGGCTAAACAGCCCCGCTGCCTCGGCCGACAAGCGTGCCGGCAAGGTGGACATGGCCATGGCCGACAGCGGCACGTAGATCATCCCCAGCCCAAAGCCTTGCAACAGCACCGGCCAGGCAAACCAGAAGGGACTGGTGTCCAGATTGTAGTGCGTACAGACCCAGGTACCACAGGCCCCGATCAGCAAACCACTGCCAATCAGATAGCGAGAATCCACCCGGCCAATCAGCCGGCCCACGATCATCATGCTCACCAGGCTGGCGATGCCGCGCGGTGCCATGATCAGGCCGGTATCCAGCGTGGGGTAGTGAAACAGCCCTTCGAGCATGATGGGCTGGATCACCATCGCCCCGTACATCGACAGGCCCAGCGCAGCGATGACGATGCTGGCGGCAACAAAGTTGCGGTCCTTGAACATGTGCAGGTCGAACAGTGGGTGAGCCCCGCTGGACAGCCCGCGCCAGATGAAACCCACCGCGCCAACCATGGCCAATACCGCCGCCGTGACAATGCCACGGCTGGAGAACCAGTCATCGCCATTGCCACGGTCCAGCACATACTGGATGCCGCCGATAGCCAGTGAAATCATCATCAGGCCCAGCCAGTCCATGCCGCGCTCGCGCCGGGGTGTGTCCGGTACCTGGCGTGCCAGCAACAGCGACAGCAGCCCCACCGGCAGATTGATGAAGAAAGTCCAGCGCCAGTCGAACATATCGGTGAGCCAGCCGCCCAGTGTGGGCCCGGCAATCGGCCCCACCATCACCCCCATACCCCAGATGGCCATGGCCTTGCCCCGCTGCTCGCGCGGATAGTTATCCACCATGATGGCCTGCGACAAGGGTACCAGTGCCGCGCCAAACACCCCTTGCAACAGACGGAAAGCCACCAGCTGCCCCAGATTCAGCGCCACACCGCACAGCATGGAGGCCAGCACAAAACCGCTGATCGACAATAGCAGATAGCGCCGCCGCCCCAGCCGGTCGGTCAGAAAACCGGTGAGCGGCATGCAGATGGCGGAAGCCACCAGATAGCTGGTCAGCACCCAGCTGATCTGGTCAGATGTCGCGCCCAGCTCACCCTGCATCTGCGGCAGGGCGACGTTGACGATGGTGGTGTCCAGCACCTGCATCACCGTGGCCGCCATCACCGCCACGGTCACCAACAGCCGCTTGCTCACGCTGTCGGCTCCTGGGCCTGCTCGGCAGCGGCGCGGATTTGTGCCAGCACCTTGATACAGGTTTGCAATTCCTGCGCATCCAGCCCGCCCAGCAACTCGGCCTTGAGTGCATCGGCTACCTGCAGCAGTTCACCGGACAGCTGCTCTGCCTTGGCCGTCAGGCAAATCCGTTTGGCGCGACGGTCCTGCTCATCCTGCTGACGGACAATCCAGCCATCGGCTTGCAATACATCCAGCAGGCGCACCAGCGAAGCCGGTTCGATGCCGACACGCGCCGCCAGCTCGTTTTGCAGCAAGGGCTCGCCCGCACGGCCCAGCTTGAGCAAGACCTGCCAGGTGGCCTGGGAAAAACCATACGGTCGCAGCCGCTGGTCCAGCAGCGCCCGCCAGGCCTTGGGTACCGCACCCAGCAACTCGGCCACTTCCTGATGCGACTGACTCATGCCTTGCTCCATCAAATAATTAGTCAGCTAATTATATTGACGCAAATAATAACCGGCAATCCACGTTTCCCAGCCAACAGGCAAGCGGACAAACCCATAGCCGACGCTGCAGGCGTAAAGTGGCTGTATTCCCCTTCTGCTATCCTGACAGCTGAATCAGTTCATGGAGCCTTGCATGTCCTCTCATTTCCTGCGCCTTGCCCTTGGCCTGCTGTTCTGCCTGCCGCCACTGGCGCAGGCTGCCGGCCCGGATTGCAGCCGCAGCTATACCCTGGCGCTGCACGAACACGGCTTGCTGTATAACGCCAGCAGCCGCAGCGGCATCGACAAGGACGTGGCGGACGAGCTGATACGCCGCAGCGGCTGCCACGTGGAAATCAGCCTGCTGCCACGCTCACGCATCTGGAAACTGCTGGAAAGCGGCAACCTGGACTTCAGCTTGTCCGGCATCACCAACGAGGAACGCGAACGCTTTGCGGCTTTTGCCTGGTATTTCGCCGACAAATACAGCCTGATCGTGCGCAAGGATGCGGCCGTGCAGAGTCTGGCCGAATTTGAAAAACGCAGTGATCTCAAGCTGGGAGGGATTCTCAGCTTCCGCTACAGCGACACCATCAACCAGCTGGTAGATGCGCTGGACCGTGAAGGGCGGCTGATCGGCAGCTACGACTACGATGCCCTGTACCAGAACCTGCGCCAGGGGCGTACCCAGGCCATCATCATCGAGCCGTTCGACTATTCGGATCTGGACAAATACCAGGTGGGCAAGCTGGTGCGCATCATGGAAACCAACGACCAGCCCACCCCGCACGGGCTGATCATGTCGCGCAAGACCATTTCACCGGAACAGCAGGAGCGCTGGCGCGAAATCATCAACAGCATGCGCCGCGATGGCAGCATGCTGAAAATCTTCCGCAAGTATTTCAACCGCGATGAAGCGCAGCAGATGATGAATTTCTGATCAGCCGCCCAGCAGCGGCTTACCTGACGGCCGGTAGCAGATCCAGCCGGTCGGTACAGACACTGTCCACGCCCCAGCCCATGATTTCACGCGCCCGCGCTAGCTCGTTCACCGTGTAACACAGCAACTGGTAACCGGCGGCCTTGATGGCGGTGGCTTGCTCACGCGTCAGGGTGCTGTGGTCGCAATGCAGGGCAATGCAGTCCATTTCCTGCAGCATGGCCTGCCAGTTGGCCGGCACCTCTTCCACCAGCCAGGCGCGTGGCAGCGCCGGTTCCGCATGCTGTGCCGCGCGCAGGGCTTCGGCACTGAATGATGACAATAGCGGCGGCACCGCCGCACCAGCCCACAAGCGTGCCGCCTCCTGCGCCACCAGCCGGCCGGTTTCCTCTTCACGTCCCGGGCAGGGTTTGATTTCCACGTTCAGCAGCATGCCCTGAGCCTGACAATAAGCGGCCACATTGGCGAAAGTGGGCAGGGCCTCGCCGGCAAAAGCCGCCCCCTTCCATGCCCCGCCATCCAGCTGCGCCAGGCTGGCCATGCTCAGCTCGGCAGCCAGACCCTGGCCATTACTGGTGCGGTCGACCGCATCGTCATGCAACAGGAAGCAGACATTGTCTGCCGACAGCTTCACATCGCATTCGGCAGCGCGGTAGCCATGAGCAATGCCGGCGCGAAAACCGGCCAGGGTATTTTCCGGAGCCATGGCCCCACCACCCCGGTGTGCCACCACGGCAGGATAAGGCCAGGGGCTTCGCAGCTGTAGCTGGGACATCGATTTTCTCCATCAAGACGCTTGCAATGGTTGGACAGGCAGCGGCGGCAGTTGGCCGGTGCCGATATGGCTTGGCATGAACATGGCAGGCATGCAGATCTCACCAGAGCAGCATGCGCCATCTTGCATTAAAGCGGCAAAAAGCGCGCATTATCCGTCGCCGATGTGACGCATGCATGACAAAACCCGACCTGCCGGGCAAGTCGGGTCTTAAACAGCATGAGCCGGTGCCCGCGCAGACTTACTGGTAGCTCAGGCTGTCGGCTTTGCCCCAGAACACCCGGTAGGCAAAGGCGGTATAAGCGATGATGCAAGGCAGCACCAGCAAGGCGCCCCACAGGATGATCCACAAGGCCTCCGGATCGCTGGCTGCCTGCCAGATATCCATGCGCCCGATCACCACCTGCGGAAACACACTATAGGCCAGCCCCCAGAAGGCCAGCAGCACAATACCCACGGTGGCGGCAAAAGGCAGCCAGCAGTAGCGGTCATTGCCGACAGCCTGGCGGCGCGCCAGCCGCGGCAGGATGATCAGCTGCAGGGCAAACAGGGCAACTGTACCCAGCGGCAAAGGCAGCAGCAGGAATAACTGCGGCAGGGCAAACCATTTGGCGGCAATCGCCGGATTCACCAGCGGCGTCACCCCCGACACCAGCAATACCGCCAAGGCCGCGCCCGCCACACTATGGCGCGCCCAGCCGATGGCCCGGGCCTGCAAGGGGCCATCGGTTTTCATGATCAGCCAGCAGGCGCCGAGCAAGGCATAAGCCGCGCTCAGCCCGGCCCCCACCAGCAAGGCAAACAGCCAGGGCAGCACGCCCTCGGCAAAGCCAGTCAGGTAACGCCCCAGCATCACCCCTTGCGCCAGCGAGGCCAGCAGCGAACCCAGCGCGAAAATGGCATTCCACCAGGGGCGGTGCGGGTCGCGCGCCTTGACGCGAAAGTCGAAGGCCACCCCGCGCAGGATCAGCCCCACCAGCATCAGCAGCACCGGAATATACAGCGCACCAAACACCACGCCATGCGCCATGGGAAAGGCCACCAGTAACAGCCCCGCCCCCAGCACCAGCCAGGTTTCATTGGCATCCCAGAACGGGCCGATACTGGCCACCATGCGGTCCTTGCCGGCATCGTCCGCCAGCGGCAGCAACAAGCCCACCCCCAGGTCAAAGCCATCCAGCACCACATACACCAGCATGGCCAGACCCATCAATCCGGCGAAGATCACCGGCAACCAGTAAGCAGCGTTCATGCCTGCACCTCCTGCAGCACGACAGCAGCATCAGCCTGTCCTGCCGCTTTTTTGGCCAGATGAAACAGCACCGAGACATAAGCCAGCAGCAGGCCGGCATACAGTGCCAGATAAGTGAGCAGCGACCCGGCCACCATGCTGGTAGTGGCCTGCCCCGCTGCTTGCGCCGTGGTCAGCACACCGGTTACCAACCAGGGCTGGCGGCCGATCTCGGTGACATACCAGCCCGCCAGCGTGGCCACCCAGCCGGCAAAGGTCATGCCCACCAGCCAGCACAGCAGACGCCGGTCCAGCCGGGCAGCAGGTCTGTCCCGACGTAGCTGCCAGGCGCCAAACCAGGCAGTCAGCAACATCAGCACCCCCACCCCCACCATTACGCGGAAACTCCAGAACACCTTGGCCACCGGCGGATGCTGGGCAAATTCGTTCAGACCGCGGATTTCGCCGTCCGGATCATGCTTGATGATCATGCTGGCCAGATACGGAATACCCACGGCGTAATCGTTACGCTGGGTATCGGCATTGGGCAGGGCAAACAGCAGCAGGGGCGCGCCGCGCTCGGTATGCCACACCCCTTCGATGGCCGCCAGCTTGGCCGGCTGGTGCTCCATGGTATTCAGGCCGTGCGCATCGCCCACCAGAATCTGCAAGGGAATCAGCAGTGCCGCCAGCCGGACCCCGGTTTTCAGCGCTGCGCCATTGCCCGCGCTGCGATCCCCTTTCAGTTGACGGTAAGCCGACAGCCCGGCCAGCAGGAAGGCTACAGTCAGGCCGGAGGCCAGCAGCATGTGAGTCAGCCGGTAAGGCATGGACGGATTGAAGATCACCTGCAGCCAGTCGCTCACATGGGCGCGGCCATCCTTCATCACGAACCCGGCCGGGGTTTGCATCCAGGAATTGAGTGCGATGATCCAGAAAGCCGACAAGCTGTTGCCAAAGGCCACCAGTAGCGTGGCAAAGGTATGCACCCGCTCGGACACCCGTGGCCGGCCAAACAGCATGATGCCGAGAAAGCCCGCCTCCAGGAAAAACGCCGTGAGGATTTCATATGCCAGCAGCGGGCCGGCAATATTGCCCACCGTCTGCATATAGCCCGGCCAGTTGGTGCCGAACTGAAAGCTCATGGTGACGCCGCTGACCACGCCCAGCGCGAAAGACAGCGCGAAGATCTTCACCCAGAAGCCATAGGCATCCATCCACGCCTGCTTGCCGGTACGCAGATAGCGCAGCTTGAAGAACAACAATACCCAGGCCAGTGCGATATTGATGCTGGGAAACAGAATATGAAAGCTGATATTGGCACCAAACTGGGCACGCGCCAGCGTTAAGGCATCCAGTTCCATGATGGCTTACTCCCTTTCCGTGTCACGCCCGGTCAGCTTGCTCAGCGACTGGGTGAACTGCAGTACTTTTTGCACCTGCGAACCCAGCTTCATCAGCCGCTGCAGGGTTTCCACATCCATATGCTGGATATCGGAAAACCAGGTGGTGACCAGTTCGATCAACTGGTACATCTCTTTCATGCGTGCCTGCGCATGGCGGTCGGCCTCGCTGCCGGCGGTCTCCATCATGGCCCCGCGCAGCATGGTGAGCGTCGGTTCCACTTCGCGCTTCTTGCGCTCCTCGGCCAGTGTTTTGAAGATGGCCCACACATCATCCGGAGTAGAAAAGTATTCGCGCCGGTCGCCCGGGTAGTGCTGCAGCTTCACCAGCCGCCACGACTCCAGTTCTTTCAGGCCCATGCTGACATTGGAGCGGGAAAAACTCAGGCGCTCGGCGATCTCGTCGGCATTGAGCGGTTTTTCGGAAACAAACAACAGGGCATAGATCTGACCGACGGTGCGATTGATGCCCCAGCGGCTGCCCATCTCGCCGAAATGCGAGACAAAAGACTGAACTAAAGGGGTGGCATTCATGACTTCCTCAATTTTCAGGAATTTCTGAAACTTTGATAAAGATCATACTTTCATCAGTTAATGCTAGTCAATGCGTCGCGTGCTTGATTAAAGGACTTGCCAAATAGCGCAGACCAAGACAGCCACAGCACGCCATCAAGCTCAAGCTGGACGACTGCCGCCTGACACCCGGCCCCCGCTACGGTAAAATCGCCGTTTCATGTCAGCGCCCCGCCAAAGCGGGGCGTTGTCATCTGCACCCGATACCGACCAGAGCACCACGCCCATGAGCACGCCCCAGCACACCCCGATGATGCAGCAGTACTTCGCCCTGAAAAGCCAGCATGCCGACAAGCTGCTGTTCTACCGCATGGGCGATTTTTACGAGCTGTTCTACGAGGATGCGGAAAAGGCGGCACGCCTGCTGGACATCACCCTCACCACCCGTGGCGCCAGCGGCGGCAACCCCATCAAGATGGCCGGTGTGCCTTACCATGCTGCCGAAGGCTACCTGGCACGGCTGGTAAAAATGGGCGAGTCGGTGGCCATTGCCGAACAGATTGGCGACCCGGCCCTGGCCAAAGGCCCGGTCGAACGCAAGGTAGTGCGCATCGTCACCCCCGGCACGCTGACCGATGCCGCCCTGCTGGACGACAAGCGCGACAACCTGGTGCTGGCAGTAAACATGCACAAGGGCACGCTGGGCCTGGCCTGGCTATCCATGGCCAGCGGTGAATTCAAGATCATGCAAACCGGCGTGGAAGAATTCGCCAGCGAACTGGAACGCCTGAAACCTGCCGAGCTGGTGCTGCCGGACGACAGCGGCCTCAATATCTTCGAGCAGGTCAGCTGCCCGCGCAAAAAGCTGCCACCCTGGCAGTTCGACACCGCGTCCGCCCAACTGGCGCTGACTCGCCACTTCGGCACGCATGATCTGGCCGGCTTCGGCGCCGACACCCTGCCGGTAGCGGTGGGGGCGGCCGGTGCACTGCTGGAATACGTCAAATCCACCCAGAGCGTGAATCCGGCGCATATTTCCCAGCTGGCGGTAGAGGATGCCGGCGAGCTGATCCGTATGGATGCCGCCACCCGCCGTAATCTGGAACTGACCGAAACCATACGCGGCGAACCCTCGCCCACACTGGCGTCCTTGCTGGACACCTGCGCCACCAGCATGGGTAGCCGCCTGCTGCGCCACTGGCTGCACCACCCCATCCGCCAGCATGCCAAGCTGCAACGCAGGCTAGAGTCGGTACGGGCACTGCTACCGCTGCATCAGGACGTGCACGGCCAGTTGCGCGAAGTGGCCGACATCGAACGCATCACCGCCCGCATCGCCCTGCGCAGCGCCCGCCCGCGCGATCTGGCGGCCCTGCGCGATTCGCTCAAGGCCCTGACCGGTGCCAAGCAGCTGGCCAGCAGCCTGGATGCCCCGCTGCTGGGCGAACTGGCACGGCTGCTGCCGGACAACTCTCCGGTGGAAAGCCTGCTGACAGCCAGCATCCTGCCGGAACCGGCCACCTTTTTGCGCGATGGCGGGGTCATCAACCACGGCCTGAATGCCGATCTGGACGAACTACGTGCCATCCAGACCGACTGCGGCGACTTCCTGCTGGCGCTGGAAGCACGCGAAAAAGAACGCACCGGCATCACCACCCTCAAGGTGGAATTCAACCGCGTGCACGGCTTCTATATCGAGGTGTCGCGCGCCCAGGGCGACAAGGTGCCGGACGACTACCGCCGCCGCCAGACCCTGAAAAATGCCGAACGCTACATCACGCCGGAGCTGAAAGAATTCGAAGACAAGGCCCTGTCGGCGCAGGACCGCTCGCTGGCATTGGAAAAGCAGCTGTACGAACAGTTGCTCGACCAGCTGGCGCCGCACATTCCCGATCTCAAGCTGATCGCCCAGGCCGTGGCCGGGCTGGACGTGCTGGCCGCCTTTGCCGAACGCGCCAGCAGCAATAACTATGTCGAACCGCAATTTGTCAGCGACACCCGACTGGAAATCATCCAGGGACGCCATCCGGTCGTCGAGGCCGAGGTGGAGCGCTTCATCGCCAACGACACCCGCCTCAGCGACGAGCGCAAGCTGCTGCTGATCACCGGCCCGAACATGGGTGGTAAATCCACCTATATGCGGCAGAACGCGCTGATCACCCTGCTGGCGCACATCGGCAGCTTCGTGCCGGCCGAGCGCGCCGTCATCGGCCAGATCGACCGCATCTTCACCCGCATCGGCGCCTCGGATGACCTGGCCGGCGGCCGCTCCACCTTCATGGTGGAAATGACCGAAACGGCGAATATCTTAAACAACGCCAGCGCCCAGTCACTGGTGCTGATGGACGAAGTGGGCCGCGGTACCTCCACCTTCGACGGCCTCGCCCTGGCCTGGGCCATCGCCAAGGCACTGATCGAAAAAAGCCGCGCCTACACCCTGTTTGCCACCCACTATTTCGAGCTCACCACCCTGGCCGATCAGTACCCGGCCGTCGCCAATGTGCACCTGTCTGCCGTCGAGCACAAAGACCGCATCGTGTTCATGCACCATGTGGACGAAGGCCCGGCCAGCCAGAGTTATGGCCTGGCGGTGGCCCAGCTGGCCGGAGTGCCGCCCAAGGTGATTCGCGAAGCCAGGCGCTATCTGGTGGAGCTGGAAAACCAGTCGGCAGCCCGCGTCCAGCCCGATCTGTTCAGCGCACCGCCGGCCATGGTCGACACCGTGGAAAACGAGCCGAATCCGGCGCTGGACATGCTGCAAGACATCAACCCGGACGAGCTCACCCCGCGTCAGGCACTCGACTTTCTCTATCAAGTGAAAAAACTGCTGAATTGATACAGCAAAATGACAAGCATCATCTATGATGAAAAAATCATGACACGCAGAGAACAGGAGTAAGCACTATGTCGTCGCAGAGCACTGCCAGCAACCCGGGGTTTGTTCGCCTGTTTGGACACACTGGAGATGATGGCAGCATCACCCTTCAAGCCATCCGCGAGCGCGCCAGCAAACAACTGGCCAAGTTTGCCAGCCTGGCGGAAGAACAACTGGTGGAACGTCAGATCAGCATGCCACCTGCCATCAGTCTGGTAAGTTGCCCGGCGTGCAGCCTTACCCTGGAAAACAACCATCCCCAATCCGATGAAATCCTCAGCTGGCTGACTGACAACGCCAAGTTGTCCAGCCAATTCAAAGAAGTAGAAGTGCTGTTCGAACTGGTACGTGCCGCTGAAGCTGCAGGTGAAATCTTCCCCGAGACATCCTGCTTTCATATCGGTCTGACCAGCGCAGGTCCCATTGCTTACTTCGAGGACCATGCCTGCAGTCCCTACCCGCAATAATTTTTGTGTACGCCTGAGCCGCCGGGGGAGACTTCAGTCTCCCCCGGCGGCTTTTCAGCGCCATACCGGCCTTAGCCGACCACAGAATTTACAGCGAATCAAAGAGAAAATTCGCTAGCAATCATCAGACTCCCCATCCGGCCTGCCCTTCTACCATCAAGGTATCGCACACCTTTGGAGCAAGAACATGCCGCTGACCGAATCCCCCCGCCAGCAAGCACAGGCCCTGCAGCCCCCCACCCTGAGTGAGAATTTGCGCCTGCAAGCCAAAACCCTGCTGGGCAGCCTGGGACGGCAAGCCCGCCTCGAACTGCTCACCCGTGGCATACACATTCCGCCCGCCATCTGCCTGGGCAGCGATCAGCACGGCCAAGTGCTGCTGCTCAGCCCACATCCGCAGGCCCGACAAATCCGCCTGTGGCTGAAAAACAGCCATTACCTGGGTGAACTGTTCCTGGAGCTAAGCAGCCTGTTCGAACTGCTGCAGGCTTGCAACGCAGAGCATCCCGCGGCCGCCAATCGCCGCTTCTGCCTCGGTCTGACTTCGGCCGGACCACTGGCCTACTTCGAGGATTACCCTCAGTCAGCTGCCAGCGCACACGCTAGCTGAGTCCTGCCACAGACATGAAAAAAGGGAAGCCACGGCTTCCCTTTTTCAGTCTTGCTCATCCATACCCCGGCAAGGTCGCGCCTGCCGCCGCGCCAGTGCGTGGACAAAGCGCATTTCTTCCGGATAAGGATAGAAGTCCTCCATATAGCCAGCGCGGATGCGCTGCTGGCGCTGCTGCCAGAAATCCGGCGTCAGCAAGTCGCGGTGGTATTGCAGAAAGGTCTTGCGCACCAGCGGGTCGCCCAGCAGGAAAGTACCGAACTCCTCGGGAAACACATCATTACGTGCCACCGGATACCAAACCTCGCCGGACATCTCCATTTCCGGATTCGGCGCTTCCGGTATCTGACGAAAATGGCAATCGGTCAGATATTCGATTTCATCGTAGTCATAAAAAATCACCCGGCCATAACGGGTGACACCGAAGTTCTTGAACAGCATGTCGCCGGGAAAGATATTGGCGGCAGCCAGCTCCTTGATCGCCAGGCCGTAGTCGCGGGTCACCCGCTCTTTTTCCTGCTCATCGCAGTTCATCAGATACATGTTCAGCGGCTTCATGCGCCGCTCGATATACAGGTGGCGGATGACAATGCTGTCTTCCCCCTCCTCCATCATCGACGGCGCCAGACTGCGCAGCTCCTCGAGCAGCTCGGCGGTAAAGCGCTGGCGCGGAAAGGCGACATTGGAGAACTCCAGCGTGTCCGACATGCGCCCCACCCGGTCGTGCCGCTTCACCAGCCGGTACTTCTGCTTCACCGTGTCGCGGTCTATTTCCTTGGGGCCGCCAAACACATCCTTGATCAGCTTGAACACATAGGGATAGGACGGCAGGGTGAACACCAGCATCACCAGGCCGCGGATGCCCGGGGCGATGATGAACTGGTCATTGGAATGCTGCAGATGCTGCATGAAATCACGGTAAAAGGTGTTCTTGCCCTGCTTCTGCAAACCCAGCATGGTGTAAAGCTCGGCCTTGGTCTTGCCCGGCAGCATGCTGCGCAGAAACTGCACATAGCCGGAGGGCACTTCCATATCCACCAGAAAGTAGGCGCGGCTAAAGGAAAACAGCACGCCGATACGCCATGGCTCCAACAGCACGGTATCCAGATACAGGCCGCCATCCGCATCGTGCAATACCGGCACGGCAAAGGGATAGCTCAAGCCGCCATTGATCACCTTGCCGAAAATATAGGCCGTCTTGTTACGGTAAAAGGGGGAGGACAACACCTGTATCTGCAGATTGGCCTCTGCATGCGGCCAGGTACCGGCAAAAAAGTCATTGGCGTACTGCAAGACCAGCGCCAGATCGCGGCGCAGGCGGACAAAGGCGCGGCTCCAGCCCATGTCGGCGATGATCTGCCGCATCACCCGGCGCAAGCTGCTGCTGGCCGGATAGTAACTGCGATAGGACGGCGGGTCGGACTCGATATATTCGGTGGAAATGGCCGGCCGGATGAAGATGAAATCGTTGTTGAAATAATCCCGGTGCAGCATGCGGGTGAACACCGAGTTGAAGAAGGTCTCCGCCAGCTCCGGCTGCTTGTGATTGGTCAGCAGGCCGATGAAATACAGCTTGGCCTGCTGCCATATTTCATCGTCCAGCAGATCGGCATGAAACTCCCCGTGCAGCCGGGCTACCGTCTCCACCACCCGTTCATCGTAAAACTGGATGCGATCCCGAATGGCCTGCTGCACACCTTGCCAGTCGCCGCGCTCGAACAAGCCCTTGGCCTGGCGGTTACAGTCGCGAAACAGCCGGTAGTGCTTGTCAAAACCATCGATCAGGGCCTGAGCGATATCACGCGCCACCGGATTGTAATACTCGGGAATCTGCATGCTCTGGCCTCGCTGTGACCACGCCCGCCATCACGGCTAACGGCAGGTGCTCATGGCTTGTTTCTGCGGGCAAAGCGGAATGAGGGCTGTGGCCCCGCCTTGCTGCCTGCGGCTGTGCTCTTGCGAGCAGGGGCGTCGCTGCCCTGCCCCAGACGCTCAGCATGCGACAGCGTCGGCAAATCTTCAAGATTCACATTGATGCTGCGCAGCTCGCCCGGCTGCAGTCCGTCCAGCTGCCAGGGGCCAATGGCCGCCCGCACCAGGCGCAGCGTGGGCAAGCCCACCTTGGCCGTCATGCGCCGCACCTGGCGGTTCTTGCCTTCACTGATGATGATTTCCAGCCAGCAGTCCGGCACTGTCTTGCGAAAACGTACCGGTGGCTTGCGCTCCCACAGCGCCGGTGGCTCGATCTGCCGCACCTGCGCCGGCCGGGTGACAAAATCCCCCAGATCGACCCCCGCACGCAATGCCTCCAGCTGAGCCTCGCTCACCCGTCCCTCCACCTGCACCCAGTAGGTCTTGGGCAGCTTCCAGCGCGGGTCGCTGATACGGTGCTGCAAGGCACCTTCGCCGGTCAGCAGCAGCAAACCTTCGCTATCGGTATCCAGCCGGCCAGCCGGGTAGACGCCGGGTAACGCGATATGGTCTTTCAACGTGGGGTGCAGCTCGTGCTGGGAAAACTGGCAGATAACGCCATAGGGCTTGTTGAACAGGATGAGCTGGGACATTTTCTGGCAAACCGTAAACGAGTGATGCGCCGGATGATAACAAGGACTGACTGGCGCGGTCATGCTGGAGCTTGCCCGACAGGCTACTGCAACAAACTATTCGCATCGCTGTCAATTGCAGTGGCTATGCTGTGGAGTGCAGCTCACAGCACCGGTGCGGAAAATTCACATTCGAACAGTTGTTTCTCTAGTCGAAATGGCAAAGTTCGGATACTTACAAACAGCGCGCAGATTTGAGGGGTATAATTCACTTCCGAAAAGTCACCCGCAAGTTCACGGGCCACGCTGCCACGCACAGGCTGCCTAGTGCAGTCCGGCAAAACGCCCGCCTGCTGCTGTGCCTTTCCACGCGCCTAGCGGAACATCCCCCGGTGTGCGAAAGCCGCCTTGCGCAGCCGTTCTGACGTCAAAATAATCATTGGAGATAGAGTATGCCCACAAAGCAGCCGACCATCATCTACACCCTGACCGACGAAGCACCAGCGCTGGCCACCAGCGCCTTCCTGCCGGTCGTTCGCACCTTTACCGGCGCTGCCGGCATCAACATCGAAACGGCAGATATCTCGGTTGCTGCCCGCGTACTGGCCGAATTCCCCGAATACCTGACTGAAGAACAAAAAGTACCGGATACGCTGAGCACCCTGGGCAAACTCACCCAGGACCCGGACACCAACATTATCAAGTTGCCGAACATCAGTGCTTCGGTTTCGCAGCTGATCTCCTGCATCAAGGAACTGCAAGCCAAGGGCTATGCCCTGCCCGACTACCCGGAACTGCCCAGCAGCGACGCCGACCATGCCCTCAAGACCCGCTACGCCAAGTGTCTGGGCTCGGCCGTCAACCCGGTACTGCGCGAAGGCAACTCCGACCGCCGCGCCCCGCTGGCCGTGAAAAACTACGCCAAGAAACACCCGCACTCCATGGGCGAATGGAAGCAATGGTCGCAAACCCATGTTTCCCACATGCACCATGGCGACTTCTACCACGGCGAAAAGTCCATGACGCTGGACAAGGCACGTGACGTGAAGATGGAGCTGACCACCAACAGTGGCAAGACCATCGTGCTCAAGCCCAAGCTTGCCCTGCAGGCGGGCGAAATCATCGATTCCATGTTCATGAGCAAGAAGGCGCTGTGCGACTTCTACGAACAGGAAATGGAAGACTGCCGCGAATCCGGCATCCTGTTCTCGCTGCACGTGAAAGCCACCATGATGAAGGTGTCCCACCCCATCGTGTTTGGCCACTGCGTCAAGATCTACTACAAGGATGCTTTCGAAAAACACGGCAAGCTGTTCGAAGAGCTGGGCGTCAACGTCAACAACGGCATGGCCAACCTCTACGAAAAGATCGAGACCCTGCCGGCGACCAAGCGCGAAGAAATCATCCGCGACCTGCACGCCTGCCAGGAACACCGTCCGCGTCTGGCCATGGTGGACTCCGCCAAGGGCATTACCAACTTCCACTCGCCCAACGACGTGATTGTCGATGCCTCCATGCCGGCCATGATCCGTGGCGGTGGCAAAATGTGGGGTGCCGATGGCAAGCCGGCCGACTGCAAGGCCGTGATGCCGGAATCCACCTTTGCCCGCATTTATCAGGAGATGATCAACTTCTGCAAATGGCACGGCAACTTCGACCCGCGCACCATGGGCACCGTGCCCAACGTCGGCCTGATGGCGCAGAAGGCCGAAGAGTACGGCTCGCACGACAAGACCTTCGAAATCGCTGAAGACGGCGTAGCCAACATTGTTGACCTTGCCACCGGCGAAATCCTGCTGAGCCAGAACGTGGAAGCTGGCGATATCTGGCGCATGTGCCAGGTGAAGGATGCCCCGATCCGCGACTGGGTGAAGCTGGCCGTGACCCGCGCCCGCAACTCCGGCATGCCGGCAGTGTTCTGGCTGGACCCGTACCGCCCGCATGAAAACGAGCTGATCAAGAAGGTGGAAACCTATCTGCAGGACTACGACACCAGCGGCCTGGAAATCCACATCATGTCCCAGGTCCGCGCCATGCGCTTCACCCTGGAACGTGTCGCCCGCGGCCTGGATACCATCTCGGTTACCGGCAACATCCTGCGCGACTACCTGACCGACCTGTTCCCCATCATGGAACTGGGCACCTCGGCCAAGATGCTGTCCATCGTGCCGCTGATGGCCGGTGGTGGCATGTACGAAACCGGTGCCGGCGGTTCGGCACCGAAGCATGTACAACAGCTGCTGGAAGAAAACCACCTGCGCTGGGACTCGCTGGGCGAATTCCTCGCCCTGGCGGTATCGCTGGAAGAACTGGGCATCAAGACCGGCAACAACAAGGCCAAGATCCTGGCCAAGACCCTGGATGCCGCCACCGGCAAGCTGCTGGACAACGACAAGTCGCCGTCGCGCCGCACCGGTGAGCTGGACAACCGTGGCAGCCAGTTCTACCTCGCCAGCTACTGGGCCGAAGCATTGGCCGCGCAAACCGAAGATGCCGAACTGCAAGCCCAGTTCGCGCCGCTGGCCAAGCAACTGGCCGGCAGCGAGCAGCAAATCATCGACGAGCTGAAAGCCGTACAGGGCCAGCCGGCCGACATCGGCGGCTACTACCTGCCGGATGCGGCCAAGTGCCAGGCCGTAATGTGCCCGAGCGCCACCTTCAATACTGCACTGAAAGCGGTACAGGCCTAAGCCAACACTGGCGCACTGTCGTGCGCATGCCAGTCCCCAAAGCGTCAGGATTCGTCCTGGCGCTTTTTTTGTGCGCTCTTGCCCACCAACGATTTTCCAAAAAATTTGTCTGATAATCCTCTGCAAGCGCCCCGCCACGGTCTAGGCTGAGTGAGTGGAGAAACACTGCGCCCGGTCGCAGCCCCTTACCCGGTAAACAGGAGAGAACAACAATGAGTGAATCCCATATCAAGGTTCCCGCAGCAGGACAAAAAATCATCCCGGGGCAAGCCACCCCCGACCACCCCATCATTCCCTTCATCGAAGGTGATGGCATCGGCATCGACATCACCCCGGTGATGATCAAGGTGATCGATGCTGCGGTGGCAAAAGCCTATGGCGGCGCCAAGAAAATCCACTGGATGGAGGTGTATGCCGGCGAGAAATCCACTCGCCTGTACGGGCCGGATGAATGGCTGCCCAAGGAAACCTTCGACGCGCTGAAAGAATACGCAGTGTCCATCAAGGGCCCGATGACCACCCCGGTAGGCGGTGGCATCCGCTCGCTCAATGTGGCGCTGCGCCAGGAGCTTGACCTCTACCAGTGCGTACGCCCGGTGCAGTACTTCCAGGGCGTGCCCTCACCGCTCAAGCAACCCGAACTGGTCAATATGGTGATCTTCCGCGAGAACACCGAAGACATCTATGCCGGCATCGAATGGCAAGCCGGCTCCGATGCGGTGAAGAAAGTGATCGCCTTCCTGCAAAACGAAATGGGCGTAAAGAAAATCCGCTTCCCGGACAGCTCCGGCATCGGCATCAAGCCCATCTCGGTCGAGGGCACCGAGCGCCTGGTGCGCGCGGCCCTCAACTACACCATAGACAATGACCGCAGCAGCCTCACCATCGTCCACAAGGGCAATATCATGAAGTTCACCGAAGGCAACTTCCGTGATACCGCCTATGCGCTGGCACGCCGCGAATTCGGCGCCGAACTGATTGCCGGCGGCCCGTGGTGCAAGTTCAACAATCCGAAAACCGGCCGCGAGATCATCGTCAAGGACGCCATTGCCGATGCCTTCCTGCAGCAAATCCTGCTGCGCCCGGCCGAATACGACGTGATCGCCACCACCAACCTCAACGGCGACTACATCTCCGATGCCCTGGCCGCGCAAGTGGGCGGTATTGGTATCGCACCGGGGGCCAATATCTCGGACCAGTATGCCTGCTTCGAGGCCACCCACGGCACCGCCCCCAAATATGCCGGTCTGGACAAGGTCAACCCCGGCTCGCTCATCCTGTCGGCGGAAATGATGCTGCGCCACCTGGGCTGGACCGCCGCAGCCGACTTGGTGATCAAATCCATGGAAGCCGCCATTGCCGACAAGCAGGTCACCTACGACTTCGCCCGGCTGATGGAAGGTGCCACCGAGGTCTCCTGCTCCGGCTTTGGCGACGCCATGATCGCCCGCATGTAAGCCATCGGCAGGCGTAGTCAGCCACAAGGCCCACCCCTGCGGGCCTTGCCTGTTTCAGCCATCTGCCAAGGCGCGCGCTGCGTCCAGTACCAGCGTTTTTGCCGCATCCACCCGCTTGCCCGCGCGCCAGGCCATCATCACTTCCCAATGCCACGCCGGCAGCTCCGGCAGGCACAGCCTGACCAGGGTGCCATCCTGCAGATCAGCCTTGATCGACAGCTCCGGCATGAAAGAGACAAAACGATGGCGCAATACCAGCTCACGCGCCGCCGAGGCCGGCTGTACCGCATGAATCGGGCTGGGAAGCTGCCGCAACATGCGGATTTGCTGGATCAGGCTTTCGCACTCGTCCCCCCAAAACTGCGGGGCAATGCGATGACGGGCAAGATCAGCCAGCGCCAAGGGGCTGCGGCAGTCCGCCAGCGGATGATGGGCAGCCACCACCGCAACAATCGGCGAACGCCACAGCAGCTCCATCTGAATACCGGCCATCGCCGGACATTTCAGCACAAAGCCCACCTCCACCTGCCCGGTCAGCAAATCTTGCATGATCTGCTGTGAGTGGTCGGTACCACAGCGTATCTCCATCGGCGCATCGGCCAGCTTCATCAGCAAAGGTCCGAAAACCGGCGAGGTCAGCGATGGCAGGCAGGATAGCCGGATACGCGGCACACTCGGTGTGCCCTGCATGGCCTCCAGCCCTTGCCGGTAGGCCGTAAGCGACTGGCGTGCCGCAGCAAGGAAAGCCTGGCAGGCATTGGTGGCCACCGCACCACGCCGATGCCGGGTAAACAGGCGGACATCCCACTGCTGCTCCAGCAGGCTGATACGCTGGCTGACCTGTGGCTGCGACCAGCCGCGCTTGGCCGCCGCCTGACTGAAACTGCCCAGCTCAGCCACATCCAGCAATAACTCCAGATCAGACAAAGCCACAGACATAAAAAAATCGCATATGAAATATTAGTAGAAGTCGACTTACATAATAGCAGGCCGCCTCCTTAAAATGCTGTTCGGATGAGGAGAACACATGGCTTCGGCACAACGGGCACGCAAACTGGGCAAGGCGTTTATCCTGCTGGACAACCTGCTGGTGATATTCGGTTTTTTCATGGTTTTCCCGCTGATCAGCCTGCATTTTGTTGACCAGTTAGGCTGGAGCGCCACGATCGTCGGCCTGGCACTGGCCATGCGCCAGTTCATGCAGCAGGGGCTGGGCCTGTTTGGTGGCTCGCTAGCCGACCGCTACGGTGCCAAGCCCTTGATAGTCTGCGGCATGCTGATGCGCGCCGCCGGCTTTGCCTGCATGGCACTGGCGCATGCACCGTGGCTGCTGTTTGTCTCCTGCCTGCTCTCCGGCCTGGGCGGGACCCTGTTTGATCCGCCGCGCACGGCGCTGGTCGCCAAGCTGGTACGGCCCAGGGAGCGACCGCACTTCTACGCCATCCTGATGATGCAGGACAGCGCCGGCGCGGTGGCTGCCGCCCTGCTGGGTTCCTGGCTGCTGCAATTCGACTTTCGCTGGGTTGGTCTGGCCGGCTGCGCCATGTTCGTGCTGGCTGCCGTGGTCAATGCCCTGTTGCTGCCACCGTACCGGGTCGCCACGGGCAAGGCCTCCCCCTGGCACTCCATGCGCACCGTCTTGCACGATCGCAGCTATATGCGCTTTGTACTGACCTTGAGTGGCTATTACATGCTCGCAGTCCAAGTCATGCTGCTGGTCCCGGTGACCATCAAGCAACTGACTGGCAATTATCAGGCGGTAGGCTGGATGTATATGCTGGAGACCTGCTTGTCTCTCAGCCTGCTTTATCCGCTGGCACGCTGGGGAGAACGCTATCTGCGACGCGAGCAGCGCATGCTGATCGGCCTGGGGTTGATGAGTCTTAGCCTGGCCATCATGAGCAGCGTGCAACATCCACTGGCGGCCTTTGTCATTCTGGCCATGTTTTTTCTGGGGTCCATCATCATGGAGCCGGCGCGGGAAACCTATGTCGCCGGGCTGGCCAAGGCACAAGCGCGCGCCAGCTATCTGGGTTGCAGTCGGCTGGGGCTGGCTTTGGGTGGTGCCGTGGGCTATGTTGGAGGAGGCTGGCTGCTGGACATGTCCCGTCAATGGCATCTGCCAGCGCTGCCCTGGCTGTGCCTGGCCATGATTGGCACCATCACCTTGCTGGCACTATGGGGGCAATTGCTACGCGCCCCTGCCGGCACACGCTATGCCAGCAATACCATTTGATGAAAAAACAAAACCCGCCGGTTGGCGGGGTTTTGTTTGAAGCTGTCGGGACGTTGACCGGTCAGATCAGCGCACCTGGCAATCCTGGCGCATCCTCTGCCTGATCAGGCAGCCTGGATGTTCGACGCTTGCTTGCCTTTCGGGCCGCTAACGATGTCAAAGCTTACACGTTGACCCTCTTTCAGGGTCTTGAAGCCTTGCATATTGATGGCGGAGAAATGGGCAAACAGGTCTTCACCACCCTCATCCGGGGTAATAAAGCCAAAGCCTTTAGCGTCGTTGAACCACTTAACGGTACCAATTGACATGTTACTTCCTTGATTGACTATGGCTGGTGAGGCCGACCAACTTAAAGCCTGCTGTCCATTCCGGCTTATCCGGGAATGCCAAACAGCTAAGCCAAGCACCTGAACAGCATTTCTACGCAACCATCGTGATAGCGTCAAGTCCAAAAGGAATTCGCACTCGCCCCTTGAAAAAAAGTCAGGGGGAACCAAAATTGAAGTAAACCGCGGTTTAACTGAAAGTCGACATGTCCACGCAGTTCAGCAACGACGCCGTCAAAGAGGTGTCACGGGTGAGGACCACCCCTCCCCCAATGTATAAGGTATTGTTATTGAACGATGATTTCACCCCAATGGAATTTGTGGTGGAAGTGTTGCAGCAGTTGTTCCACATGAACAGGGAAAAGGCTACCCAGGTCATGTTGCAAGTCCATACGCAAGGTCACGGCGTGTGTGGCGTTTATACCAAAGACGTGGCTGCCACCAAGGTTGAACAGGTGTCGCAATTTGCCAAAGCACACCAGCATCCGCTTCAGTGCGTAATGGAGGAAAACTGATGATTGCCCAGGAGCTTGAAGTAAGCCTGCATATGGCGTTCATGGACGCCAGGCGCAAGCGCCACGAGTTCATCAGCGTGGAGCATTTGCTGCTTGCCATGATCGACAATCCCTCCGCCGCCGATGTTTTGCGCGCCTGCGGGGCCAATCTCGACCAGCTGAAAAAACAGCTGGGCGACTTCATCGACGAACACACCCCCACCGTTCCCGGGGAAACCGAGGTCGAAACTCAACCTACGCTGGGCTTCCAGCGGGTGATTCAACGCGCCATCCTGCATGTGCAATCGTCCGGCAAGAAGGAAGTGACTGGCGCGAATATCCTGGTGGCCATCTTCGGCGAAAAAGACTCACATGCCGTGTATTACCTGCATCAGCAAGGAATTTCGCGGCTGGATGTGGTCAATTTCATCTCGCACGGCATTACCAAACAGCGCTCGCCGCAGCACCCACCCGAGCCCCGTGAACAGCACAACGAGTCCGAGGGCGAAGAGCAATCTGCCGGCCCTGGCGGCGCGCTGGAGAACTACACCCAGAACCTGAATCAGCAAGCCCGCGACGGCAAGATTGATCCACTGATCGGTCGCGAACACGAGCTGGAGCGCACCGTGCAAATCCTGTGCCGCCGTCGCAAGAACAACCCCTTGCTGGTGGGTGAGGCCGGCGTGGGCAAAACCGCGATTGCCGAAGGTCTGGCGCGTCGCATCGTCAATAACGAAGTACCGGATGTCCTGTCCAAGGCCACCGTGTATGCGCTGGATATGGGTGCCCTGCTAGCTGGCACGAAATACCGTGGTGATTTCGAGCAGCGCCTGAAAGCCGTCATCAAGCAGTTGACTGAAGACGAACACGCCATCCTGTTCATCGACGAAATCCACACCCTGATCGGTGCAGGTGCAGCCTCTGGCGGCACGCTGGATGCGTCCAACCTGCTCAAACCGGCCCTGTCCAATGGCAGCCTGCGCTGCATTGGTGCCACCACCTACAACGAGTATCGTGGTATTTTCGAGAAGGATAATGCCCTGTCGCGGCGCTTCCAGAAAATCGACGTGGCTGAGCCTACCGTGGAGCAGACCATCGAGATCCTCAAGGGTCTGAAATCACGCTTCGAGGCGCACCACGGTGTGAAATACACCCAGTCGGCACTGTCCACCGCTGCCGAGCTGTCTGCACGCTATATCAATGACCGTCACCTGCCAGACAAGGCAATTGATGTGATTGACGAAGCAGGCGCGGCGCAGAAGATTCTGCCCAAGTCCAAGCAGAAGAAGGTGATCAACAAGTCCGAAATCGAAGAGATCGTGGCCAAGATTGCCCGCATTCCGCCAAAGACCGTCTCCAGCGATGACAAGAACGTCCTGAAGAATCTGGAACGCGACTTGAAAAACGTGGTGTTCGGGCAGGACAAGGCCATCGAAAGCTTGGCCACCGCTATCAAGATGACGCGTTCGGGGCTGGGCAATCCGCACAAGCCGATCGGATCTTTCCTGTTCTCCGGCCCCACCGGGGTGGGCAAGACCGAAGTGGCCAAGCAACTTGCCTACGTGCTGGGCGTGGAGCTGATCCGCTTCGACATGTCGGAATACATGGAGCGGCATGCCGTCAGCCGTCTGATCGGTGCCCCTCCGGGCTATGTCGGCTTCGAACAGGGCGGCCAGATGACCGAGGCCATCAACAAGCATCCGTACGCAGTCTTGCTGCTGGATGAAATCGAGAAGGCACATCCGGACATTTACAACGTGCTGCTGCAGGTGATGGACCATGGCACCCTGACCGACAACAACGGGCGCAAAGCTGACTTCCGCAACGTGGTGATCATCATGACCACCAATGCCGGTGCCGAAGCCATGTCCAAACCCACGCTGGGCTTTACCCAGTCCAAGGAAGCCGGTGACGAAATGGCCGATATCAAGCGCCTGTTCAGCCCGGAATTCCGCAACCGGCTGGATGCCACCATCTCCTTCAAGACGCTGGATGAACAGATCATCATGCAGGTGGTGGACAAGTTCCTGATGCAGCTGGAACACCAACTCAGCGACAAGAAGGTGGAAATCCACTTTACCGACGCACTGCGTGCCTTCCTGGCCAAACGTGGCTTTGATCCGCTAATGGGTGCACGCCCGATGGCACGGTTGATTCAGGACACCATCCGCAAGGCGCTGGCAGATGAGCTGCTGTTTGGCCGCCTGGCCAACGGCGGGGAGGTTACCGTCACCATCAACGATCAGGATGTCGTTGAGTTGCAATTCGACCAGGAAACACTAGCCGCCGAACCGGCCTGATTCATCTTTCCATCACCACAACGCCCGCATTATTTGCGGGCGTTTTTTTGGTGAAATCCACTCGCCTCAACCGCGCGGATGATGCTGGGCGTGCAGCTGCTTGAGCCGCTCGCGCGCCACATGGGTATAAATCTGCGTGGTGGAAATATCAGAGTGGCCCAGCAGTAGCTGCACCACGCGCAGATCAGCACCATGATTGACCAGATGGGTGGCGAAAGCATGTCGCAGCATATGCGGGCCGATAGGTGGCAAGCCCTGCTGCCGAGCATAGCCGGCAATCAGATGCCAGGCCATCTGCCGCGTCATGCCAGCCTTGCGCTGGGTGACAAACACCGCATCGCACTGCGCACCCGCCAGCAACAATGGCCGCGACTCGCGGAAATAGCGTTCCAGCCACTCCAGCGCAACCTCGCCCAAGGGCACCATGCGCTCCTTGTTACCCTTGCCACGGGTAATGATCAGCCCGCTAATCATGTCCAGCTGCTGCAAGGTCAGCCCTACCAACTCGGACACACGCAGGCCGGTGGCATACAGCACTTCCAACATGGCCCGGTCCCGCAAACCCAGTGGTTCATCGACATCAGCAGCTTGCAGTAGCTGCTCCACCTGCCCTTCGGACAAGGCTTTGGGCAAGCGCTGCCCCAGCTTGGGGCTGCCCAGCTGGGTACTTGGATCGTCTGCACGCTGGCCACTGGCCAGCAGAAACTGGTAATAGCGCCGCAGACAGGACAACTGACGAGCACGAGTTGCAGGCTTTTCGGTATCAACCGCCATCAGCAAAGCTTGCTGGATACACGGCTGATCCGCCGTATCCAGCTCAGCATCCAGCGCCTGCAGCTGTCGCTGCAGCTTGAGCAGGTCGCGACGGTAAGCCGCCAGCGTATTGGCAGACAAACCGTCGGTCAGCCACAGATGATCCAGAAACCGGTCTATGCTCTCGCTACTCATGCCCTTCCCTCACCATGCCTGGCTGCAGACGCAAAAAAAGCGCAAGGCAGTTGCCTTGCGCTTTTATCATACCTGACAGTATCAGGATCAGCCTTGCTTGCGAGCCGGCAGTTTTTCCTTGATACGTGCAGACTTGCCGGTACGGCCGCGCAGGTAGTACAGCTTGGCGCGACGTACATCACCACGGCGCTTCACTTCTACGGAAGCCACCAGCGGGGAGTAGGACTGGAAAGTACGCTCAACACCTTCACCGGCGGACATCTTGCGCACGATGAAAGAGCTGTTCAGACCACGGTTACGCTTGGCGATAACAACACCTTCGTAAGCCTGCAGACGTTCGCGGTTACCTTCCTTTACCTTGACATGAACCACAACGGTATCGCCAGGAGCGAATTCCGGGATGGTTTTGCCCAGGCGGGCGATTTCTTCTTGCTCGAGTTTCTGGATCAGATCCATGTGTTACTCCGGTTTTTTGAGGATATCTTGTTCCTGCTGGTACTCTGCCAGCAGCCGAGATTCCTGTTTTGTCAACGTGCGGCCTTGCAGCAGATCCGGGCGACGTTGCCACGTCCTTCCCAGCGCTTGCTTCAACCGCCATTTAGCAATCAGTGCATGATTTCCGGACATAAGTACATCCGGCACCCGCATGCCCTGATAGTCTTCGGGTCGGGTATAGTGCGGACAATCAAGGAGTCCGTTCACATATGAATCTTCATAAGCAGACTGGGCATCGTTGAGCACGCCAGGCAGCAGCCGGATGACTGCATCCATCAGCACCATCGCAGGCAGCTCGCCACCGGACAACACATAGTCGCCGATGGAAACTTCCTCATCTACCTGGCGCTCGATCAAGCGCTCATCCACCCCTTCGTAACGGCCGCACAAAACAATGAGTCCGGGACGTTGGGACAGCTCCACCGCCTTCGCGTGCGACAAGGCACGCCCCTGCGGTGACAGGTAAATCACATGGCTCTCTTCGACACCTGCTGCCTGCTGACGGGCTTTGGCTGCCGCAATGGCAGCTTCCAGCGGTTCAATCAGCATCAGCATGCCAGGCCCACCGCCATAAGGACGGTCGTCCACACGGCGATAGTTGTCATGGGTGAAATCGCGTGGATTCCATTTCTGGAAATCCCAAATGCCCAAATCAAGCGCCCGCTGGCTTACGCCAAAGCGGGCGATGGCATCGAACATTTCCGGAAACAGCGTGATGGCATCGATATGCATCAGTAGTCGAGGCCCCAGTCCACTGAAATGCTGGCCTCAGCCAGATTTACATTCAGCACAAACTGGCCGACAAAGGGAATCAGCCGCTGGCCGTGTTCACCTTCAACTACCAATACATCGTTGGCACCGGTTTCCATCAATTCGGTCACCTTGCCAAGCACCACGCCTTGCTGGTTGACGACAGACAGGCCGATCAAATCGGACCAGTAATATTCGTCTTCACCGGCTTCCGGCAATTCACTACGGGGAACAGCAACCTGCAGGCCGCGCAGGGCTTCCGCCCCATCACGATCGTCAACGCCTTGCAGCTTGGCGGATAAACCCTTGGGTTGCACTGCCCCGTTTTCAAATGTGTACGGCTTCCAGCTGTCATCCTTGCCCAGCCACCAGACCGGGTAGTCAAACAGACCGTCAGCGTATTCGGTATCGGCCTGGACTTTCACCCAGCCCTTGATACCGAAGGCGCCACGCACAAACCCCATCAAGACGAGATCTTCTTTGCGCATGCGCCTTAGTCCGTTAGTTGAGTCAACGAACGATTAGGCAGCAACCTTCTGCTCTTTCAGCAGCTTGGCTACGGCGTCGGTAACCTGAGCGCCAACGCCGATCCAGTAGTTCAGACGATCGGAAGTCAGGCGCACGCGCTCTTCCTTCTCGTTTGCTACCGGGTTGTAGAAGCCAACGCGCTCGATGAAGCGACCGTCACGACGGTTACGGGAATCGGTCACCACGATGTTGTAGAACGGACGGTTCTTGGCGCCGCCACGTGCCAGACGAATCACTACCATTGTCGATTGTCCTTAGATAAAAACGGTATCGTAGAAAAGCCCACGATTCTATGGCACTTTTCCCTTATCTTGCAAGCGCTTAATACGCTTGCGGCCTAGTGTGGCCCATATCGGCGGGCTGGACGCCCTTGTTTGACGGATAAAAACCACACACCAGAGCCATATGGGCGACCATTGGCCGCCCGAACTGCCTTACAGGATTTTGGTCACGATGGTCAGCGCCCGGTCTTCCGGGTGGGTTTCCACGGTAAAGCCCAGCTTGTGCATCAGCTTGAGCATGCCCTTGTTGCCGGCCAGCACTTCGCCACGCATCACGGTCAGCCCCTGCTCGCGAGCCGCATCAAACAGGGCATTCATCAGGATGTAGCCGATGCCCTTGCCCTGCCACTTGTCGGCCACTTCCAGCGCGAATTCGCAGCCTTCGTTGTCCGGATCGGTAATGAAACGGGCCACGGCCTGCTGTTCTTCGCCGTTTTCTGTTTCGCAAGTCATGGCCAGTGCCATCTCGCGGTCGTAGTCCAGCTGGGTGAAACGCACCAGCATGGTTTGCGACAGCTGCTTGATACTGGACATATAGCGGTTGTAGCGGCTCTCGTCTGACAGGGTGCGTACGAACTCCTGCTGCATCTCGGCATCTTCAGGCCGTACCGGGCGGATGGTGACCTTCATGCCATCCGTCAGCGTGGCGCTACGCACCATGTGCATGGGGTAAGGCATGATGGCCATGTGGCCGTAGCGCTTCACATCCGGCTTCAGCGGCTCGACAATGATGCGCGCATCCAGGGCGATGACGCCCTTTTCATCGGCCACCAGCGGATTGATATCCATCTCGCGCAACTCGGGTAGCTCGCACACCATTTCCGACACGTGCAACAGCACGTCCACCAGTTCGTCCATGTCCACCGCGGGCAGGTTCTTGAAGGCACCCAGCAACTGGCCGATACGGGTCTTGCGTATCATGCTGCCCACCAGATACTGGTTGAGCGGTGGCAGCGACAAGGCACGGTCATGCATGACTTCTACCGCGATACCGCCGGCACCAAAGGTAATCACCGGCCCGAACGAGCTGTCATGCGTCACCCCCACCATCACCTCGCGGGCAAAACGCCGCTTGCGCATGGGTTGTACCGAAATGCCGTCGATACGTGCCTCCGGCATGGCTTGGCGCGCGCGCTCCAGAATGCCCTGGAACGCTGCGCGCAAGGTAGCTTCGTTGCTGATGTTCAGCTCCACACCGCCCACATCGGACTTATAGATGATGTCCGGCGAATCGATCTTCAGCACCACCGGGTAATGAATCTGTTCGGCCAATGCCACCGCTTCATCTTCGGTTCGCGCCAGCAGGGTCGGGTTAACCGGAATGCGGAAGGCCGCCAGCACTTCCTTGGATTCCCGCTCGGAGAGCACGGTGCGCCCTTCGGCCATGGCACCGGCGATGGCGGCGCGGGCGCGACTGAGATCCGGAGCCTCGCGCTTGCCCTCCAGCGGGCTGGGGGTCTGCAGCAGCAACTGCTGGTTGTGATGGTAGGAGGCAAGGTTGCGGAACACCTCGATACCATATTCCGGGGCACGGAAATGGGCACACTTGGCCTTGGAAAACAGGTCACGGCTTTCTGATACCTTGGCATCGCCCAGCCAGGACAGGAACATCGGCTTGCTCGATTCGCGCTGCAGGCCAATCATCAGTTGTGCCGTGGTCAGGTGATCAGTCCCGGCCTGCGGGGTAAAGATCACCAGCACCCCATCTACATTGGGGTCATCGATACAGGCTTTCACCGCCGTACGGAACCGCACCGGGCTGGCGTCGCCAATCAGGTCGATGGGGTTGCCATGCGACCAGTTGCGCGGCAAGGCATTGTTGAGCAGTTCCATGGTGGTCTCGCTCAGCTTGGCCAGTTCTACCCCGTTGGTATAAGCACTGTCAGCTGCCAGCACCCCAGGGCCAATACCGTTGGTGACAATTGCCAGCCGTTTGCCGCCAACGCGGAAATTGGCTGCCAGAACCTTGGCTGCGGTAAACAACTGGGCAATGGAAGACACCCGCAGCACACCGGCTCGCGACAGCGCCGCGTCGAACACATCGCCACTCTCGATCAGATTGCTCGAATGCGTCACCCCGGTCACATCATCCTGGTAACGGCCAGACTTGATCACCACCACCGGCTTGGTACGGGCAGCCGCACGCAATGCGCTCATGAAGCGGCGCGCATGGTGAATGTGGTGAACATGCAACAGAATGCCCTGGGTGAAGTTATCCGCCACCAGGTAATCCAGGATCTCACCAAAATCCACATCCAGCGCCTCGCCCACCGAAATCACGCTGGAAAAACCGATGCCCTTGCTATCAGCCCAGTCCAGCATGGCGGTACACAGGGCGGAAGACTGCGACACCAGCGCCATATTGCCCGGCCGCACCTTACTGGTGTAATTGGTGGCATTGAAACCCGCCACCGGTCGCATCAAACCCAATACATTCGGCCCCAGCACCCGGATGCCGTAGTGACGTGCAATCGATACCGACTCATTCAGGATCTCGCGCTCCAGCTGTTCGCTGTCGGAAAACTCCTTGGCCAGCAATACCGCCTTGATGCCTTTCTTGCCACAGTCTTTGATGATGGCCGGCAGAGTGCGGATCGCCGTGCACACCACAGCCATGTCAATCGCCGGTTCGATCAGGCGCACCGAAGGCACGGCCGGAATACCACCGACCACCTTGTGATTGAGATTGACCGGAAACAGCTTGCCTTGAAAATTGCCTGCCAGCAGGTTGGCAAACACGGCCTGACCGATGGACCCCGGGGTATCGCTGGCGCCGACAACCGCGACATTACGCGGCGAAAAGAGCGAAGTAAGGTAGTGAGGCCTCATGGCAGCGGTTCCAGTTCTGTTGAATCAAGCAATAAAGCATCGTCCAGCGGCCTTGCCGGATAGGCTGGCCGCTAGCGGGCGAAATACCTTTGTGACACAGCGGCTTGCGTTAACAAGGCAGCCATTATTTTCCAATCATGTTGCGACAGTATTGTGCAACGCACAATAAGGAGTAACGATAATACTGGCTACCGTCGCAAACTGCTGCACAGGGCAGCACCCGTCCAGGAACAGGCCAGCCACTCGAAGCAGCAGCTCATCCTGCCGCAAACATCACTATGTCATGTTGACTTCAGGCAAGCAGGCTACAAATGAATTTTATAGCAAAGACCAACAGCAACTGACGGACATAAGGCGGCTTTACTGGTGGTAATCGCACTGCAATATTGCTAACCTTGCCTGCTTGGCAACCCACAGGCGTTGCATCGCAACATATTCATTCAGCCCACCTGCAGCACGCTGGCGGGCAGGAGTCAGCTCATCATGACGAAGCGCGTCGTCACCCTTGCCCACTACTACACTCAGCCAGAAATCCAGCAGATGGCTGACAAAGTGGGAGACAGCCTGGAGCTGTCCTTGTATGCCAAAGAAGCCAACGCCGACATTATCGTATTTGCCGGCGTCCGCTTCATGGCCGAAACCGCCAAAATCCTCAATCCGCAGGCCGAAGTCATCCTGCCCGATGCAGGCTCTACCTGTTCGCTGGTGACCCAGACCGATGTCACGGCACTCAAGGCCTGGCGCGAAAGCCATCCCGACCACGTGCATGTGTCGTACATCAACTCCAGTGCCGAGCACAAGGCGCTGTCCGACTGGATTGTCACCAGCCGCAATGTGGACGACATCATTGCCCACCTGTATGCCGAAGGCAAAAAGGTCATCTTCTCGCCCGACCGCAATATGGGCGGTTATCTGAACGACCAGTACGGCTACGACATGCCGCTGTGGTCTGCCGTGTGCGAAGTACACGACAAGTTCAACGAAGCCGCCCTGAACGAAGCCTTTGCCGCCGCCAGCGGTGAAAAATACCTGATCGCCCACCCGGAAAGCCCGCTGCCGGTGCTGAAAAAAGCCGATTACGTCGGCTCCACCTCGGGCATGCTGAACTGGGTCAAAGCCTTCAAGGGTGATAGCAAGGCCGTGATTTTCGTCGCCACCGAAGACGGCATCCTCTACAACATGGGCCTGGCGCGTCCGGATCTCGATCTGCGCCAGGCACCGATCTATGCCGGTTGCCAGTGCAACTCCTGTCCTTACATGAAGATGAATACCATCGAGGCAGTCAAACGCGCCCAGCAAGGCGAGGGCTTGCGCATCGACTACCTGAGCAGCGCACAGATGGATGCCGCCCGCATCCCCATTGAGCGCATGCTGGATTTCAGCCAGCGCTACTACGCCTGATCATGCAAACCCGCCACGGCGGGTTTTTCTTTGTCTGTCATGCCGCTGCGGTTTTCCACAGCGCCACGGCAGCGATACAATCAGGCGTCCAACCCGGAAGCACAGCATGAAGTTCCTGATCAGCAATGATGACGGCTATTTCTCCCCAGGGATCCGTACCCTGGCCGAAACCCTGTCCCGTCATGGAGAGGTTGTCGTCGTGGCCCCCGAGCGAGACCGAAGCGGGGCCAGCAATTCGCTGACACTGGACAGACCGCTCACCGTACGCCAGGCCGCCAACGGCTTTTACTATGTCAATGGCACACCCACCGACTGTGTGCATCTGGCGGTCACCGGCCTGCTGGACTTCCGTCCCGACATGATTTTCAGCGGTATCAACCATGGCCCCAATATGGGCGACGACACCATTTACTCCGGTACGGTGGCCGCCGCCACCGAAGGCTTCCTGCTCGGCATTCCCTCGGTAGCCATTTCACTGGCCGGCTACAGCGGCCAGCACTTTGCCAGCGCCGCCCTGGTGGTTGATCAACTGGTCATGCGCTGCCAACAACAGCCTTTTACCCAGCCGGTGCTGCTCAATGTCAATGTCCCGGATGTAGCGCCGGAAGAGTTGCAAACCATGCAGGTCACCCGGCTGGGACGCCGCCATCATGCCGAACCGGTAATCAAAGCAAAGAATCCGCGCGGAGAGACGATATACTGGGTAGGACCGGTCGGCAGCGCACAAGATGCCGGCCCAGGCACCGACTTCGCTGCCATCGCGGGTAAACACGTGTCTCTGACCCCGCTGATGCTCGACCTAACCGCTTTCGGCCAACTGGACGGAATCAACACATGGCTTCATCCGTGACACAAGACAGTCAGGCTTATGGCATGCTGTCCGATCGAACCCGCAAGCGCATGGTAGAACGCTTGCGTCAGGCAGGCGTACAGGACGAGCGGGTGCTCAATGCCATGTCCGAAGTCCCGCGCCACCTGTTTGTCGATCAGGCTCTGGCCACGCGTGCCTATGACGATGTGTCCCTCCCCATCGGCCACGGCCAGACCATCTCACAGCCACACACAGTGGCCCGAATGACCGAAATCCTGCTGGCCGGGCGCAAGCCGGGGAAAATACTGGAAATCGGCACCGGCTGTGGCTATCAGACCGCGGTACTGTTGAAGACCGGAGCCGAGGTTTATTCCATTGAACGACTTGGTGTTCTGCTGGACAAAGCAAGACGCAACCTGCGGGCGGCCAAGCTGGTGCACGCGCGGCTGGTGCACGGTGATGGCCATTTCGGCCTGGCAGAAGCCGCGCCGTTCGAAGGCATCATCATGACCGCCGCCGCACGCAATATTCCGGAAGCACTGGTCGAACAAATGGCGGAAGGCGGGCGCCTGATCATGCCCGTTGGCGACACCGAACAGCATTTGTGGTTGCTGGAGAAGACTACGCAAGGCTTGCAAAAGACCCGGCTAGACCCGGTGAAATTTGTCCCATTATTGCCCGGTCGTAACTAACTCTTGCAAAAACACAACACATAACCTGTCAAACGATTTACAAAACCCAACTAACTGACATATAAAATCTCCAGGCATGCATAAACAGCATTCAAAGCGTTGGCTTGCGGCGTCACTGACGGCCGCCGTTCTTACCGGTTGCAGCAGCATGGCGCAACAAGCAGCGCCGGTAGAGTCCGCCCGCCCGGCCCAGATCGCCGCGGGTACAACCATCAGCAAATCGGCTCCCGCGCCGGTCGCGGAAGTCGCGGTTGCCAGCCCCTACCAGAGCAGTGGCAGCCTGGCTGCCAAGCCGGTGCAGTCTGGCGGTGGCGAGAAGACCCATGTGGTACAGCCAGGTGAGAACCTGTTCCGCATCTCGCTGAACAACGGGTTGAAATACAAGGATGTTGCGGCCTGGAACAATCTGACGGACACCAATATCAAGGTCGGTCAGGTCTTGCGCCTGACGCCACCGGATTCAGCCGGCAGTGTGGTACCGCCAACAGCGGTGAAAACACCGGAAACTGTAGCGCAGCAAAGTTCGCGTAATACAGCTGTAGTAGAAAATGGTAATCCGGCCGCTGGTAGCAAAAACTATCCGAAAGCACTCAAACTGCCCTATTCGGAAGATGCGGCGCGTAGCCTGGCACAACAGAGCGAAGGCAGTTCCGGCAAGAAAAATGCCATCAGCAAGAGTAGCAGCACTTCAGCTCCAGTCGCACAAGCCGATAAAAAGGACAGTAGCTCCCCGGCTGCAGTATCGGAAAATAAGAACAAAATAGAAGAAAAATCTCAGGCCGCAGTAGGCGAAGACGCAGTCGCCTGGATCTGGCCGACCGAAGGCAAGGTCATCCGGGCTTACTCGGACAGTAACAAGGGGCTGGATATCAGTGGCCGCACAGGTCAGGCCGTCATCGCAGCCGGCGATGGCAAAGTGGTATACAGCGGAAATGGCTTGAGGGGCTACGGCAAGCTCATCATCATCAAACACAACAAAACATTCTTGTCTGCTTACGCACACAACAGCCAGTTACTGGTGAAGGAGGGGCAAAGTGTCAAGAAAGGGCAGAAGATTGCCGAAATGGGCAATACCGATGCCGACCAGGTAAAACTGCATTTCGAGATCCGCCGTTTCGGGAAACCGGTCGATCCGATGCAGTACCTAGACAACAAATCCTGAGCAGGGGTATTTCCCCCTGCAAGGAACCACCGTAGCGGGGGGAATCATGAGCCAAGACAGCGATATCCTTGAAGAAGAGGAAGTTCTTGAAGAAGAGGCCGCAGAAGAAGCAGCTGCCGAAGCAGATGCCGAAGAAGTGGCTGAGCGTCAAAGTGTTACCGAAGAGGTAGCGGATGTCACTCAGATCTATCTGAACGATATCGGCAACAATGCCCTGCTGACACCAGCCCAGGAACTGGCGCTGGCTCGGCGCGTGGTGGCGGGCGAGTTTGAAGCCCGGCAAAAGATGATCGAGCACAACCTGCGCCTGGTGGTAAACATTGCCAAGCACTACATCAACCGCGGCCTTGCCCTCCTCGATCTGATCGAAGAAGGCAATATCGGCCTGATGCACGCGCTGGAAAAGTTCGACCCGGAACGGGGTTTCCGCTTCTCCACCTACGCCACCTGGTGGATCCGGCAGAGCATCGAGCGCGCCATCATGAACCAGTCGCGCACCATCCGCCTGCCGGTGCATGTGATCAAGGAGCTCAACGTCTATCTGCGTGCTTCGCGCCATCTGGAAAGCCAGATCGGCCGCGAACCGACACTGGACGAAATCGCTCATCTGGTTGGCAAACCGGTTGAGGATGTGCGCAAGGTGATGAACCTGAATGAGCGCATGGCCTCACTGGATGCACCGCTGGATATCGATCCCATGCTGTCGATTGGTGAATCGATCCCGGACGAGCAACATGAAGAGCCGGAAATCCAGCTGCATAACAGCCAACTGGAAATGTTTGTCAAAGACTGGCTGTCTCAGCTGAACGAGAAGCAGTGCATGGTGATAGAGCGCCGTTACGGCCTGAATGGCCATGAAATCTGCACGCTGGAAGAACTGGCTGCTGCCCTGAACCTGACCCGCGAGCGGGTACGGCAGATTCAGATCGAAGGCCTGGAGCAATTGCGCCGCATTCTGCGCCGCAAGGGTATTTCCCGCGACTTCCTGCTGTAAGTCCGCCACGCGGCAATCAGCATACTTCAGCCCCGCCCCCTGGCGGGGCTGTTTTATTGGCGCCCCGGCCGGAAGGCTTTGACCCGGCGCAACCACTGCCTTGCCTGTTGCTGCGGTACAGGCTGCCGATAACGCATCGCCGCATATTCTTTCAGCAAGGCCTTGAGCTGGCGGTAATCAGGCTCTGGCAAGCGGCGAACCTTGTTCAATATATCCAGCGGACCATCACTATCCACCACCATGATGCCCATTGCGGCGAGAACCTGCACCAACCGGTCCCGCCCCTGCTGCAAGGGTGACTGCGCGCACTGGCGGCGCCACAACAGCAACAAGGGCAGGCAGGCCAATCCACCGCCAATCAGCACCGCCCGCAATACTGCACCACTGTCGACCTGCTCACCCAGCCCCAGCCAGCGATACAGATTAAGTTGCTTGCCCGCATCATAGCCCACCACCCATTGCTGCCAGGCAAAGCCAGCAGCCTGCCAGTTTTGCTGCACACGCAGTAGCCAGGATGGCATGCTGCGCCCCAGCCCGGGCAGCTGCGACTGCATGGCGGGGATGCTCTGGCTGACACCTTGCGTCACCCGGTCGGGTGCCACTGCTGCCGTCGGGTCGACCCGCAGCCATTCACCAGTCTCTGCCAGCCAGATTTCCACCCAGGCATGGGCATCCGATGACTTGACCTGCCAGAACTGCCCCACCGGATTGAACTGTCCGCCCTGATAGCCGGTGACGATGCGCGCCGGCATGCCGGCAGCACGCGCCATGAAGGCCAGCGCCGAGGCATAGTGTTCACAGAAGCCCTGCCGGCTGGAGAACATGAATTGATCAATCCCGTCCTCGCTGTTGAGCAAAGGTGGCTGCAAAGTGTAGGAAAAGCCACCCAGGCGGAAATATTGCAAGGCTGCGCGGACAAAGCCGGCCCCATCCCCGCCCTGTGCACGCCACTGCAAGGCCAACTGGCGGCTTGCCGGATTGCCAGGCGGCAAGTGGCGATAGAAATCCTGATCAGCCCGACTGAGCACGGTACGGTAATGAGCGGCGAGCAGGCTTTGCGCCTGGAAACGGAATAGTTCGTCACCATCACGCGCCAGCTTGAACAAATTACCCGGCTCCAACACCCCGCCAGCTGGTGCGGTCACCGTGTACTCCAGTAGCGGCAAACGCGATTTGCTTGGCTTGCCGGTCAGGCTGTAAGACACCAGCCGCCCTCCCTGCCACTGCACAGTCTCGCTGCTCAGGCCACGGACGTTCTGCCAGCGCCGCCCATCAAAATCGTCAAAAATCATGATGCGCCAATACATTTCGCTCACCGCTGGCGCCTGCCCGGCAAACACCACCGAGAATGCCGGCTCTTGCTGCTGCACCAGCTGGCTGATGCTGCCCGGCTCCATGCTGTCGGACAGGCCGGTACCGGCAACATGCTGGTCGTGCGGCATGCTCCACAGCGGGCCCGGTAAACGCGGCATCACCACGAACAGCACCAGCATCAGTGGCAGCGACAGTGCCAGCGCCTGCATGGCGCTACGCAGGCTACCCTCCACCATTTCACCGGACAGAATCAGCATGGCCCAGGTCAGCACCAGCAGACTGATGGCCAGCCACACCGCCGCTAGCGGTGACTGATCGAACAACAAGGGCATGGCAGCCAGGAAGAAACCTAACGCCAGCAGCACCTGCCAGTCACGCTGCTGACGTGACTCGAAACTCTTGAAGCCCAGCAACAGGATCAGCAAGGCGGCACCACCTTCGCGCCCCACCAGCGTGTTCAGGCTCAGCCATAGCCCGCCGACCGCCAGCAGCAGCAAGGGCAGCAACAGATAGAGCGAAGGCAGCACCGCCTGACGGTGCAGCAATGCACCGCGCAAAGCCAGCATGGACAGTACCAGCATGGGCAGCCACGGCGGCAAGAACAGCAGCAGCGGCAAGATGACCAGGGCCACGGCCAGCAATACGGCCATTTCACCCTGACGCAATAATGACTTGATCATGATGGAAGCTGGAACTCCGCCAGCGCCGCCAGCGCCAACTCACGCTGCAATGGCTGCGGCTCGATTAGCAGGCCAGGCAAGTGCAGGCGGTAATGCTGGCCGGCTTTTTCACATTGCTGCACCCGCCAGCACAAACGCGACAGCCGGCTTTCGACATCCACGGTAGCCGGATAATCCTGCCAGGCCAGCTGGCGTATCGACTGGCCTCTGGGTTGGCTGGCAAAGCGTTTGCTCACCAGCACATCACGCCGAGCCAGCACGCTCCAGGCAATCTGGCGCGGCGTATCTCCCTGGCGGTATTCGGCCAGATGGGAAAAATCCTCTTCATCATCGCCGCTCTGCCGGCCACACCCCTGCTCGCTGTGCAGATCGTTGCGTTCCCGATCTGGCACCGGTAAAGGATAGGCCAGCACATGGCCATCCGGCCGCAGCCAGGCAAATGCCCGCATCAGGCCGAATGGTGCAGTGCTCCACAGCTGCAAGGCAGGATAAGCATGGCGGCCACGGCGAGCCAGCAACAAGGGTAGCGCCAGCGACTGGCTGCTACCGGCAGCCAGCAGGCAGGACAGGGGTTCGCCCTCCTGCCCGGCACGTAATTGCAGACGACGCGCCAGCGCAGAGTCATTACCCAGCTGTATCCGACAATCAGCACTCTGCCCGACAAATACCCCCTCGCCAGGCAGCACCGTCCAGTGCAGGCCGGATAACTGCCGGTAAGCCATCAGCACGGCAAGCAGCATCAGGCCGATGATCCAGAATGCCAGGGCATAGGCCAGACTGACCGCGTAATTGAGCGCCCCCACCCACACCGCCAACGCCACCAGCAGCAGCAGCAGGCCAAAGCGGGTCGGTAGCAGATAGATACGCTTCTGCCCCAGTCGGCCGGCACTTTCCAATGGCAGACGACTCAGCAACCAGCGCTGCAGCGACTTACGGAATGGCAACATGATCCAGCAACTTTTTCAGGCTGCCCAGCGCATCGCCACTCAAACCCAGCCGGTGGCCGGCAACATGGGGAAAGACTGCCTTCACGTCTTCCGGCAAGACGTGATCGCGCCCTTCCAGCAGAGCCCAGGCCCTCGCTGCAGCCAGCAGCGCCAGGCCGGCACGTGGGCTGAGTCCGGTCAGATAACTGCGCTCCTGCCGGGTAGCCTGCAACAAGGCCAGCACGTAATCGGCCAGATCCGGGGTTACCGTCAGCGCGGCGGCTTTGTTCTGCAACAACAGCAAGTCTGCTGCGGTCAGACCGGCACTGATATCAGCCAGCAGGGTGCGCCGGTCCTGCCCCAGCAACAGGGCACGCTCGGCCTCTGGCGGCGGATAGCCCAGCGAGATGCGCATCAGGAAACGGTCTAGTTGCGACTCGGGCAAGGGGAATGTACCCAGTTGTTCGGAAGGATTCTGCGTGGCGATGACGAAAAACGGCGTCGGCAGCGGATGGCTCTCACCATCGATGGAAACCTGGCGTTCCTCCATGGCTTCCAGCAAGGCGGATTGCACCTTGGGCGAGGCACGGTTGATTTCATCCGCCAGCAACAGCTGGCTGAATACCGGCCCCTGATGGAAGCGGAAGCTGCCGGTTTCACGCTGATAGATGTTGACGCCAAGGATGTCGGCCGGCAGCAGGTCACTGGTGAACTGCACCCGCTGGTAATGCAGGCCCAGCACGGCGGCCAGACCATGCGCCAGCGTGGTTTTACCCACGCCGGGTAAATCTTCGATAAGCAGGTGACCACGGGCGATCAGGCAGGCCAACGCCAGCCGGATGGCACGTGGCTTGCCCAGAATTAGTGTGTTCAGTTGACGATAGGCAAGGCTGAGTGATTGCATTTGGACCCGGTTGCGCGCAGTATTTATCGAAAAGACATAAAGATAAAACTCGCGTCCATTGTACGCAAACAATCGTACGCAACAAGGAAACGCTCGTGTTCACTTGGCTAAAAAACCGTCTACAGAGAAATGGACTCACTGCCTACATCACCCATCCCGTCTGCCTGCAGCACAATATGGGGGTAGGCCACCCGGAATGCCCGGAGCGGCTGATTGCCATCAGGGACCAACTGATGGCCGCGCAAATCTACGACAGCCTGCATGAAGTCGAAGCACCGGAGGTGACCGAGCAGCAGCTGGCCCGGGTTCATCCGCCACGCTACGTGGAATATATCGAAGCCTGTTCGCCCAGCGTCGGTACCTTCCGCATGGACCCGGATACCGCCATGGCACCCGGTACCCTGTCGGCAGCGCGCCACGCTGCCGGTGCGGTGATCAAGGCGGTAGAACTGGTGTGCGAGGACAAGGCACCCAATGCCTTCTGCGCCATCCGTCCGCCAGGCCACCATGCCGAACACGACAAGGCCATGGGCTTCTGCTTCTTCAACAATATCGCCGTCGGCATCGCCCATGCGCTGTCCACCTACAAGTTTGAACGGGTGGCGGTAATCGACTTCGACGTCCACCACGGCAATGGCACCGAAGACATCTTCCGTGACGACCCGCGGGTGATGATGGTGTCCATCTTCCAGCACCCCTTCTACCCTTACTGCGGTGATAATCCGGCGGGCGCGAACATGGTGAATGTGCCGCTCAAGGCCGGCAGCACCGGGCGGGAATTCCGCGAAGTGGTGGAAAACGTCTGGCTACCCAGTCTGCACGATTTCAAACCGCAGATGATCTTTATTTCTGCCGGTTTTGATGCCCACCGCGAGGACGACATGGGTTCGCTGGGCCTGGTGGAAGCCGACTACGAGTGGGTGACCCGCCACCTGATGCAGATTGCCGACCAGTATGCCGATGGCCGCATCGTGTCGGTGCTGGAGGGCGGCTACGACCTGTCCTCGCTGGCGCGCAGCGTGACGGCCCACGTCAAGGTGCTGTCTGACGGTTAACCGCCATCCGTCAGTAAAAATAAAAAGCCACCGCATGCGGTGGCTTTTTGTTGGCCAACAGAATACTAATTGCCTTTCTTCTCGGCCTTCTCGCCGATCCGGCCTTCCTGACCGGTCAGCAGCTTGATCAGATTGGACTTGTGGCGGTGGATCACCAGAATGGCAATGATGATGCAAGTACCAAAATACGGCGAAGCCGGCCCGGTAATGAAATAGGCGTACACCGGCACCATCACGCAGGCGACGATGGCGGATAGTGAAGAAATCTTCACCACAAAAGCCATGAACAGCCAGGTGGCGATGGCCGCCAGCGCCAGCCAGACATTGAAGCCAAACAACACGCCTACCGCGGTGGCCACGCCCTTGCCGCCCTTGAAGCCGAAGAATACCGGCCACATATGGCCGATCAGCACCGCCAGTGCCGACATGGCAATGGCTTGCTCGCCTAGGCCATAGCGCGGACCAAACCAGGCAGTCAGCGCCACGGCCACCCAGCCCTTGGCCCCGTCACCCAGCAGGGTGAGTACGGCGGCAGTCTTCTTGCCGGAACGCAGGACATTGGTGGCGCCGGGGTTGCCGGAACCATAGCTGCGCGGGTCTGCCATGCCCATGGCTTTGCTTACGATGACGGCAAAGGACAGGGAGCCCAGCAGGTAGGCCGCAACAACGAAGGCAAAAGCTGTCGTGGTCATGGTGTATCCATTAGAATAGAAGGCTTCGGATTTTACGGTATCGGGCGACAAAGCCCAACTCCCGGCATACAGATGGATATCATTTTCCTGCGCGAAGTACGCGCCGACACCATTATCGGTGTTTATGAGTGGGAGCGGAAAAATCCGCAGACCATCGAAATCGACCTGGAAATCGGCATTCCCAGCGAGGTGCCCTGTCACAGCGACAATATCGGCGACACCATCCACTACGGCGTGGTGGTGGAGCGCTTGCGCAAGGCGCTGTCGGAGCAACACTTCCTGTTGCTGGAGGCGCTGGCCGAATACATTGCCAAGGTGATCCGCGAAGACTTTGGCGCGCCCTGGGTCCAGGTGTCGGTGACCAAGCTGGGCATTCTGCCCGGCGTACGCCGTGTGGGCGTATTGATCGAACGCGGCCACCGCCCGCGCTGAGGCAAGCTCACCCCGGCATGGGGTGTCACAACAAATTGACGTTAACGTAATCGTCATGCACCATGCAAGGACCATTTCCGAGGTCCACCGCATGAGCCAGATCAGCGTTGCAGAATTCCAGTCCTTGATCGACAGCGAGCTGCCGCTGGTCAAGCTGTTCGGCATGCGTACCGAAACCATCGGCCATGGCCGTGCTAGTCTGCGCATGCATTTCAACCCCGATCTGATCCGCCCTGGTGGCACCATTGCCGGCCCGGCGCTGATGGCACTGGCCGACGCCACCCTCTACGCCGTGGTGCTGGGCATGATAGGCAAGGTGGAGCTGGCGGTCACCACCAGCCTGAATATCAATTTCCTGCGCAAGCCACCACAGGCGGATGTGATTGCGGAAGGCCGCATTCTCAAGCTGGGCAAACGATTGGCAGTGGGCGAAGTGCTGTTGTACTCGGAGGGTAACGACGAACCCGTGGCCCATGTCACTGGCACCTACTCCATTCCGCCCCACCCTTCCATCAAATAAAACAGCCCTCTGCCGGCGACCGCCATGCAGAGGGCCTGATACAACTAGCCGCCAAGGCCCGTTGGCTATTCTTGCTGATTACGCATGAAATCCGCCGTGTTGTAGAAGGCTTCCAGCAGCTTGGCCTTGAGCCAGTCTTCCACCAGCAGTTCATTCACGGCCTGAGTCATGCACTGCATCCACTGGTCGCGCATCTCCCCGTCCACGGCAAACGGCATATGGCGCATGCGCAGGCGCGGATGGCCGAATTTTTCCATGTACAGCCCCGGCCCGCCCAGCCAGCCGGACAGGAACATGAACAGTTTCTCGCGCGAACCGGCCAGATCAGCCGGATGCATGTCGCGCAGCACCTTGACCGAAGGGTCGCTATCCATGATGTCGTAGAAGCGGTTAGTGAGCCAGCGCACCACCCCTTCGCCCCCCATCAGTTGATAGGGCGTCATATCCTGCATGCTCACCCCTTCACCGGCTGTACCAGCGACGCGGCCAGACGGGCGCGTTCGCGGGCGGTTTCCACATGATCGGCCTGGGCCACGGCCACGCCCATGCGGCGGCGGACAAAGCTTTCCGGCTTGCCAAACAGGCGCAGATCGGCCCCCGGCACCGCCAGTGCCTCGGCCACGCCCTCGAAGGCGATACCCTGTTCTTCCATGCCGCCGTAGATCACGGCCGAAGCGCCAGCGCTGCGCAGCGCCGCATCCACCGGCAGGCCCAGAATGGCCCGGGCATGCAGTTCAAACTCGGAAAAACGCTGGGTGGCCAGCGTGACCAACCCGGTATCATGCGGGCGTGGGCTGACTTCGGAGAACCACACCTGATCGCCCTTGACGAACAATTCCACGCCGAACAGGCCACGGCCGCCCAGGGCATCGGTCACCGCCTTGGCCATTTCACGGGCACGCAGCAGGGCCAGCTCGTTCATCGGCTGCGGCTGCCAGCTTTCCACATAATCACCGTTTCTTTGCAGGTGGCCGATGGGCTCACAGAAATGGGTAGCGATGCCGCCGGCACCATCACTGGCACGTACCGTCAGCAAGGTGATTTCGTAATCAAAGTCGATAAAGCCCTCGACAATCACCCGGCCCTTGTCCACGCGACCGGCGCTGACGGCATATTCCCATGCCTTGGCCACATCATCCGGGCCGCGCAGCAGCGATTGTCCCTTGCCGCTGGACGACATCACCGGCTTCACCAGGCAGGGGTAGCCGATACCAGCGTCGATGGCCTGTTGCAACTCGTCCAGCGAGGAGGCAAAAGCAAACGGCGAGGTGGGCAGGCCCAGCTCGTCAGCGGCCAGGCAGCGGATACCCTCGCGGTTCATGGTGAGATTGGTGGCACGGGCGGTGGGGATCACCTCGGCCAGACCATCCGCCTCGATGCGTAGCAGTTCTTCGGTGGCGATGGCTTCGATTTCCGGCACGATCAGATGCGGGCGTCGCTGCTCCACCAGGGCACGCAGCGCGGCGGCATCCGCCATGTCGATCACATGACTGCTGTGTGCCACCTGCATGGCCGGGGCATCCGCATAGCGGTCCACCGCGATGGTTTCCACGCCCAGGCGCTGCAGCGCGATGACAACTTCCTTGCCCAGTTCGCCACTGCCCAGCAGCATGACACGCAGCGCGCTGGCGCTGAGCGGGGTTCCGATACGCATGGTCCGACTCCAGTTTGATGATCCAGGCCGGCATTTTAGCATTGCTGCCGCGCTACCCGCTGCGCCGGATCAAATCCCCTGAAAGGCAAAGTCAATGGGCGGGGTGCGGCCACTGATGATTTCTGCCAGCGCCCGGCCGCTACCCGCGCCTTCCGTCCAGCCCAGCGTGCCGTGGCCGGTATTGAGGTAAAGATTGGCATAGCGACTACGGCCAATCAGCGGCACATTGCCCGGTGTGGCCGGCCGCAGGCCGCTCCAGAACTCGGCGGCATCCCAGTCGGCAACATCCGGCATCAGCGCTTGTCCACGCTTGAGCAAGGCCTGACAGCGCAGCGCATTCAGACTGCTGGAATAACCCGCCAGCTCGGCCGTACCGGCAATGCGCAGGCGCTTGCCCAGGCGGGAAATCACCACCTTGTAGGCTTCGTCGGTAATGCTGGCCACCGGTGCCGTGGCCGGGTCGCGCAGTGGCAGGGTGGCGGAATAGCCTTTCCATGGGTAGATCGGCAGGCGGATGCCTATCGGTGCCGCCAGCAGCGGTGAATAGCTGCCCAGGGCCAGCACATAGGCATCGGCGGTCACTCGGCTGTAATTGCCTGCTGGCAGGTTAACCGACACGCCACTGATGCGCCCGCCATCAGCTTCCAGTGCATTGATACGGGTATTGAAGCGGAACTCCACCCCGGCGCGCGCGGCATGTTCGGCCATGGCACAGGTATACAGATGCACATCGCCCGACTCATCGGAAGGGCAGTAGCTGGCCCCGGCCAGCGTCGGGGCGATGCCAGCCAGCGCCGGTTCGATGCGCGCCAGCTCTTCACGGCTGATGATGTGCTTGTCCATGCCTAGCGCCTGCATCTGGCTGGCGACATGGGCTGCCGAATCCAGCTCGCGCTGGCTATGAAACAAGGACACGATGCCACGGGTCTGCTGCTGGTAGTCCAGCCCCAGTTCGGCGCGCAGCAGCTGCAGGGTGTCGCGGCTATAGCGCCCCAGCGCCAGCATCTGCCGCATATTGTGCTCGGCCCGGCTGCCACGACACTCCAGCAGGAATTGCCAGCACCAGCGCCATTGCGCCGGGTCCAGCCGCATGCGGAACAATAGCGGCGCGTCATCCCGCAACAGCCATTTGATGATTTGCCATGGTGCCGACGGATTGGCCCAGGGTTCGGACTGGCTGACCGAAATCTGCCCGCCATTGGCAAAACTGGTTTCCCGCGCCGGCCCACAGGCGCGATCCAGCACCACCACCTCATGCCCTGCCCGGGCCAGAAACCAGGCGGTGGACACCCCCACCACGCCAGACCCCAGCACTGCTACCTTCATGTCGACTCCAGCAGACGTGACAACGGGCAAGACGCGCCTGCCCGTTTGGCTAACTCGATTGAGACTCCGGATACTACGCCGCCGCGTAGGCCGGCTCAATGGGATGGCTGCTACTTTTTCGCCGTGTGCTGGTAAACGGTTTTGCCCTTGAGATGGAAATAGTCGGCGGCAAAATAGAAATTCTCCGAATGGCCGACAAACAGCAGGCCGTCCGGCTTCAGCAGCGGGGCAAACTTTTTCAGCACCGCAAACTGTGTGTCGCGATCAAAGTAGATCATCACATTGCGGCAGAAAATGGCATCGAACTGCTTGCGTAGCGCCCAGTTGTTCTCAATCAGGTTCAGCCGCTGAAAAGTGATCATATTGCGCAGCACTGCCTTGGCCTGATAGTTGCCATCCGGCAGCTTGTCGAAATACTTCTGCGCATGGCCGGGCGGCAGGCGGGCGATCTTGTCGTCGGAATAAATGCCCTTGCGGCCGGTTTCCAGCACGCTGGTATCCAGATCGGTCGCCACGATGCTGATGCTGGGCTTGCTGGCCAGCGGGAAGGCTTCCAGCGCGGTGATCGCCAGCGAATATGGCTCCTCGCCAGTAGACGAGGCGGCGCACCAGATGGACAGCTCGCTGGCTCCGGTGGACGCACGCTGTTTCAGATGCTCGGCCAGGATGGGGAAATGATGTTCTTCGCGAAAGAAGAAGGTCAGATTGGTGGTGAGCGCGTTGACGAACTGCTCGAACTCGCGCTTGCCCGACACCGATTCCAGAAAATCCACATAGGCCGCGAAACTGGCCAGCTTCAGCTCGCGAATTCGCCGCACCAGCCGCCCGTACACCATGTCTTTCTTGGACGGGTTGAGCGAAATGCCGGCTTCCTTGTAGATCAGTTTGCGGATGCGTTCGAAATCGGCATCGCTGAAACTGAACTCGCGATTGAATTCCACCTTGGGTAATACCAGCGGCGGCAATTTATTCATCTTGATTTTCCCCGATACAAAAAAACCCGGAACAGAGTCCGGGTTTTCATTCTACTCCTGTTTGCATTCGCCCCGGTTTACACCGAGAAGGACGAACCGCAACCACAAGTGGTGGTGGCGTTCGGGTTGCGAATGACAAACTGGGAGCCTTCCAGGCTTTCCTGATAATCGATTTCCGCACCCACCAGATACTGGTAGCTCATCGGGTCGACCAGGAAAGTGACACCGTCTCTCTCTATAGCGGTATCGTCCTCATTGGCGATTTCGTCAAATGTAAAACCGTACTGAAAACCGGAGCAGCCACCACCGGTCACGAATACGCGCAGTTTCAGATCAGGATTGCCTTCTTCCGCGATCAGGTCCAGCACCTTGTTGCAAGCGCTGTCGGTAAAGTTGATCGGGCACGGCATTTCGGTAGTAGCAGACATGGTTCACCTCGCAAATCGATTTCGGCCCTGCGGCCATTCACCTACTATTTTAGTCGGATATCGGGGCGAATGGCCAACATTCAATCGCCGAGTGCGTCAAGGCAGCAACGGCACGATGTCCAGGCCGGCATTTTCCGGCTGGCCGAACATCAGGTTCATGGTCTGCACAGCCTGGCCGGATGCGCCTTTCACCAGATTATCCTCCACCACCAGGATGATCAGCAGATCGCCATTGCCCGGACGATGCACGGCGAGGCGCGCGGTGTTGGAGCCACGCACGCTGCGGGTTTCCGGGTGGCTGCCAGCCGGCAGCACATCGACAAAGGGTTCGCCGGCATAGCGTTGCTCGAACAGCGCCTGGAAATCGGTGTCCATGGCTGCGGGCTTGATACGGGCATAGATGGTGGAGTGGATGCCGCGAATCATCGGCGTCAGGTGCGGCACAAAGGTCAGCTTGACCGGCGCACCATGAATGGCGGACAAGCCTTGCTCGATTTCCGGCGAATGACGGTGGCCCTTCACCGCATAGGCCTTGAAGTTGTCACCGGCTTCGGCCAGCAGTGCGCCAACTTCGGCCTTGCGCCCGGCACCGGACACCCCGGACTTGCAGTCGGCAATCAGCGTCTGGCTGTCGATCAGCTGCTTGCCGCCTTCCAGCAGCGGCAGCAGGCCCAGCTGCACCGAAGTGGGATAGCAGCCGGCCATGCCCACCAGGCGCGCCTGGCGGATGGCTTCGCGGTTCACTTCCGGCAGGCCGTAAACGGCTTCGGCCAGCAGGTCGGTGCAGCTATGCTCCATGGCATACCATTGCTGGAATACCGCCGGGTCTTTCAGACGGAAATCCGCGGCCAGATCGATGACCTTGACACCAGCTGCCAATAGTTCGCGCGCCTGGGCCATGGCCACACCGTGCGGGGTGGCAAAGAACACCACATCGCACTGGTTAAGCGGGGTTTCATCCGGAGTGGAAAAAGCCACATCCACGCGGCCACGCAGGCTGGGGAACATCTCGGCCACTTTCATGCCCGCTTCCTTGCGCGAGGTAACGGCCACGACTTCGGCACCGGGGTGACCGGCCAGAAGACGCAACAGTTCGACACCGGTATAACCCGTGCCGCCGACGATGCCCACCTTGATCATGCTGTACTTCCTTGTATAAATAAACGTCGCAAAAGCGACAGTCTAAGGACTAGCCTTGCGCGATGCAACATCGATCTGGCGCATACGCTAGCCAGGCGCACTCACAGGCGGAACTGCGCCACCATGGCCTGCAGATCGGATGACAGCCGGTGTAGCTCGGCCACGGTCTGCATCGCACCCTGTACCGCCTGATCGGTCTCCATGGTGGCGCGGTTGGCCTGCTCGGCAGCCCGTGCCATTTCGGTGGTGGCCACCGACTGCTCGCGGGTGGAGTCGGCAATATCGTGGATCGAACCCACTACCTGGGCAATCTGGCCCTGAATGCCGGACATGTCCTGTGCCACACTGCGCGAAGCCTCGACACCGCTGGCAACCGAGCGCTGCGTCTCGCTCATGTCGTTCAGCGCAGTACGAATGTCGCCATGGGTGGCATCGATCAACTGGCCGATTTCCACCGTGGCCTTGGCCGTGCGCTCGGCCAGCTTGCGTACCTCATCCGCCACCACGGCAAA
>NZ_RFAR01000167.1 GCF_003693445.1 Aquitalea palustris
CAATCGCTCAAACAGCCAGCCGCTTAAAACCGCAGCAGTGCCACCCGTCGGCATGCTTGACGGGGCCCAAGGGTGCGTTGGTGCGGTGGCTTTTAATGGTATCGGGTAGCGTCCATTTGGCAGACATTTCACGCAAGCCACACTCTCTCCTTTTCTGATTAAAACCTCTGTCGGAGCTAGCCCGGTCCCGTCAGCGCGAGCCGACACAGACCTGCCGCTCAGGGTCTTAAGCGGTCGGCTGTCCGCAGCG
>NZ_RFAR01000168.1 GCF_003693445.1 Aquitalea palustris
CAAGGTAGCGACAGCGCCAAGCTGGACACCACCGCGCCAACGATTGCCATCGCTACCACGCTGGCTGGCGACAACATCGTCAACGCCGCCGAACACAACCAGCCTCTGACCATCAACGGCAGCACCAGTGGTGTGGAAGACGGGCAGAAGGTAGACGTGGTGCTGAACGGCACTCACTACAGCGCTACGGTCACCAACAATAGCTGGACGCTGGACGTACCGGCCACCGACGTGGCCAAGCTGGCTAATGGTCAGAGCTACACCATTACCGCCGATGTCAGCGACAAGGCCGGCAACCCGGCACCGGAGGCCAGCCATGGTTTGTCCGTGGATACGGCAGCCCCGTCCGCCCCGACTGTGGTCATCGCCACCGATGCCAA
>NZ_RFAR01000062.1 GCF_003693445.1 Aquitalea palustris
GCGGCACGCTGTTTCTGGATGAAATCGGCGACATGCCGACCGAGCTGCAAACCCGCCTGCTGCGTGTGCTGTCGGACGGACACTTCTACCGCGTGGGCGGCCATGTGCCGATCAAGGCCAATGTGCGGGTGATTGCCGCCACCCACCAGCATCTGGAAGACCGGGTCAAGCGCGGCCTCTTCCGTGAAGACCTGTTCCACCGCCTGAACGTGATCCGCCTGCGCCTGCCACCGCTGCGCGAACGGCGCGAAGATATTCCGCTACTGACCCGCCACTTTCTGGCCAAGAGCGCCAGCAGCCTGGGAGTGGAGCCGAAGCGGCTGACCGATGCGGCGATGGAGGTGATCAAGTTCCACAGTTTCACCGGCAATGTGCGCGAACTGGAAAACCTGTGCCAGTGGATTACCGTGATGGCACCGGGCCAGCAAGTAGAGGTGGGCGACCTGCCGGCCGAACTGCGCGAACCGGAAGCCGCTCCCCTGGCAACGGCCAGCGAAGGTAGCACGGTGGCCAGCGCGGCCGTCCATGTGGTGGACTGGACGCTGGGCCTGGCCGAAGAGGTGGCACGCCGTCTGCGCGCTGGCGAGGTGGGCATCATCGACGACCTGTGCCGGCGCTTTGAGGAAAGCTGCATTCGCACTGGCCTGGCCCACACCGGCGGGCGCAAGGTGGAAGCAGCGCATCTGCTGGGCTGGGGCCGCAACACCCTCACCCGCAAAATTCAGGAACTGGGCATGGAAGCCCATGACGAGCAGGCCTGAAACCCAGCACCCTGCATCAGCCCTCCAGCACGGTCAGCCCGGGGAGCGTGGCAAAGCTGCGCTCCCGCACCGTACTCAGGAAATCCTGCATATAGGCTAGCCCGGCATCCTCGCTGCGCAAGGCAGCGTACAGCTCGCTGCTCAGCCCCTGCTCACCAATCCGCCGCGCCACCACATAGCCACGCTCCAGATAAGGCTTGACGGCCCAGAACGGCAGGGCTGCCACACCGCGCCGGCTGGCCACCAGCTGGATGATGGCCACCGTCAGCTCGCTGGTACGCCGCAACGGGCTGACCCCGGCCGGCAGCAGTACCTTGCGCCACAAATCCAGCATCTCGTCCGGCACCGGATAGTGAATCAGCGTTTCATTGGCAAAGTCCTGCGCCTGCCACACCTTCTTTTCCGCCAGCGGATGATCACGCGCCACAATGCCCACCATCTCATAGGCAAACAAGGGCTGGTGCACGATGCCGGCCTGCGGCTCGGCCTCCGACACGATGGCCAGATCAGCGCGCCGCGTCAGCAATAGCCCTACCGGGTCGGCATGAAAACCGGAAACAATGTCCAGCTCCACTGCCGGCCAGTGCTGGCGAAAGCTGTCCATGGCCGGCATCAGCCAGTCGAAACAGGTGTGGCACTCCACCGCCACCCGCAGCTCCCCCGCCTCGCCCTGGCGGATGCGCGCCAGATCACGCTCGGCGGACGCCACCTTGTCCAGCAAATCACGCGCCAATGCCAGCAGGCGCTCGCCAGCCAGGGTAAAGCGCAGCGGCTGGCTTTTGCGTTCGAACAGCGGCTGCTGGTAATACGCCTCCAGCTGCTTGAGCTGGTGCGACAGGGCCGACTGGGTGAGAAACACCCGCTCGGCTGCCAGTGACACACTGCCGGTTTCCTGCAGGGCAATCAGCGTACGCAGATGACGTAGTTCCAGCATGGCGTGGGCTTTCCGATAATCATGAATTAAATTCATTCAAAACAATAAAAAAATGAGTTTGAATCATACAGCAGATTCACCGATGCTGGGGACACTGACAGACAAGGACCCCACCATGACCACACTGCACCTGGCCGGCTTTCCCCGCATCGGCGCCAAACGTGAACTCAAATTCCTGCTGGAAAATTTCTGGCAAGGCCAGATAGACGAACAAGCCCTGCGCCAGGGCGCACGCTCACTGCGCCAGCGCCATTGGCTGCTGCAAAAGGGCGCGGGCATCCAGCTGTCGCCCGTGGGCGACTTTTCGCTGTACGACCATGTGCTGGACGCGCAGATTCTGGTGGGAGCCATTCCGGCCCGCTTCGGCTTTGACCCTGCCCGGCTGGACAGCGCGCAATACTTCCAGCTGGCACGCGGCAATAGCCGCCAGCCCGCACTGGAAATGACCAAATGGTTCGATACCAACTACCACTATCTGGTACCGGAATGGCAGGCGGATACCGCTTTCAGCGCTACCCCCGCACCGCTGCTGGCCCAATTGGCCGAAGCGCGCGCGCTGGGCATCCAGGCCAAACCGGTAGTGATCGGGCCGCTCACCCTGCTGTGGCTGGGCAAATGCAAGGGCGGAGAGTTCGACCGTTTGCAATTGCTGCCAGCCCTGCTGCGCTGCTACCAGAGCCTGTTGCAAGCCATGCAGCAACAAGGCGTGTCCTGGGTACAGCTGGATGAACCCATTCTGGCGCTGGACCTGCCAGCAGACTGGCTGGCGGCCTTTGCCCCGGCCTATCAGCAACTGGCGGCCAGCAGCCCGCTCAAGCTATTGCTGGCCACTTACTTTGGCAGCGTCGCCCAGCATGCGCCGCTATTGCACAGCCTGCCGGTCGCCGGCCTGCATCTGGACCTGGTCCGCGCCCCGGAACAACTGGCCCACTTCATGCAGCAGTGGCCGGATGACAAGGTGCTGTCTGCCGGCGTGGTGGATGGCCGCAATGTCTGGCGCAGCGACCTGAGCGCCGTGCTGGCACAGCTGGAGCCGGTGGCGGCACAACTGGGCGAGCGACTGTGGCTGGCACCCAGCTGCTCGCTGCTGCACAGCCCCTTCGATGTGGCAGCCGAAACCGAAATGGATGCCGATATCCGCAGCTGGCTGGCCTTTGCCGTACAAAGACTGAACGAACTGAAGCTGCTGCAGCGCGGGCTGGAGCAGGGCCGTGCCAGCATCAATAACGAACTGCAATCCAGCGACCATGTGCAGGCACAGCGCCGCAGCAGCCCGCTGATTCACCGGCCGGCCGTGCAGCAGCGTCTGGCGTCCCTGCCAGCCGGCGCCGACCAGCGCCCCCTGCCCTTTGCCCAGCGCATTGCCCAACAGCAGGCCTGGCTCAAACTGCCGCTGCTGCCCACCACCACCATCGGCTCTTTCCCGCAAACCGCCAGCATCCGCAGCGCTCGGGCAGCCTTCAAGCGCGGTGAACTGGACACAGCCAGTTACGAACAGGCCATGCAGGAAGAAATCACCCTGGCCATTCGCCGCCAAGAAGCATTGGGACTGGATGTGCTGGTACATGGCGAAGCCGAACGTAACGACATGGTGGAATACTTCGGCGAACAACTGGAAGGTTTTGCCTTTACCCGGCTGGGCTGGGTGCAGAGCTATGGCAGCCGCTGCGTCAAACCACCCATCATCGTCGGCGATGTGGCCCGCCCACAGCCGATGACCGTGCGCTGGGCCGTCTATGCACAAAGCCTGAGCACGCGTCCGGTAAAAGGCATGCTGACCGGCCCGGTCACCATGCTGCAGTGGAGCTTTGTCCGCAACGATCTGCCGCGCAGCACAGTTTGCAAGCAGATTGCCCTGGCACTGAACGAAGAGGTACTGGATCTGGAAAACGCCGGCATCCGCATCATCCAGATCGACGAACCGGCCATTCGCGAAGGCCTGCCCCTGCAGCAGGCACAGCAAGCGGCTTATCTGCAGTGGGCGGGCGAGGCTTTCCGCCTGTGCAGCTGGCGCATTGATGACAGCACCCAGATTCACACTCATATGTGCTACTCGGAATTTGGCGACATCCTGCCGCAGATTGCCGCACTGGACGCCGACGTGATCACCATCGAAACCTCACGCTCCGACATGGCCCTGCTGCAAGACTTTGCCGATTTCCGCTACCCCAATGACATCGGCCCTGGGGTGTACGACATCCACAGCCCGCGCGTGCCAGCCGAGGCCGAAATGGCAGCCCTGCTGGACAAGGCCTTGCAGGTGATTCCGGCCGAACGCTTGTGGGTCAATCCCGATTGCGGACTGAAAACCCGTAGCTGGCCAGAGGTGGAAGCTGCGCTGGCCAATATGGTGAGTGTGGCGAAAAGGCTGCGCCAGCAGTTGGCAGCACGGCTTAGCTAACCGTCATTCATTGCATTTATTGAAAAGTATTTTTAATATTTATTTACCAAGACTCTCTCTCAGGGCCTTCGCGGCCCGCTTGGTACCCGCTGATCAGGGCTCCTTCGGGAGCCCTCTTTTTTTGGCGTAACCAAAAGCGGTCCGCACTCACCCGGCCATCCACCATAGGAAATGGCCAGGCTACCTGCAGGCATGCTGTAGCGGATGCTGATGCTACTTTTCAGTTGGATAAAATACTCCTGGCTACATAAAATACCAATAAATTAACAGGGAGTACCGAATTGACCGAATCCTGCACCGACCGCCTGAATGCCTTATTGCAGCACTTTCCAGTGCATGCGCGCATGTTTCATTCCGGATCCCTGTGCGGGATCACCGATTTCACGGCAGCCGGCGCAGTCGGACAGCTGCACCTGATCCGCTCCGGCGCCATGGAAATCATTCATCCGGACCAGCCCACGCTATATGTGAATGAGCCCAGCCTGCTGTTCTACCCACGGCCCATGGCCCGTCGTTTCGTCACCGACCCGGTGTGCGGTGCCGACCTGACCTGTGCCGAGCTGCATTTTGCTGGCGGCAGCGATAACCCTATCGTCAACGGCTTGCCGGACGTGATCTGCCTGCCACTGGAGACGATTGATGGTGCCGCGCCGGTGCTGGCGCTGCTATTCGAGGAGGCCTTCAGCGAGCGCTGCGGCCGCCACGCCCTGATCGACAAGCTATTCGAAGTGGTGCTGATCCAGCTGCTGCGGCAACTGATGGAAAGCAAAGAGATCAATAGCGGTATGCTGGCTGGCTTGTCTCATCCCAAATTGCGCAAGGCGCTGGTCGCCATGCACGAGCAGCCCGGCCAGGAATGGTCGCTGGATGCGCTGGCCACCATCGCCGGCATGTCGCGCAGCGTGTTCGCCAGCAGCTTTCGCCACACGGTCGGCAGTACGCCAGGGGCTTATTTGCAGAACTGGCGCGTCCGGCTGACGCAACAAGCCTTACAGCGCGGAGAGTCGCTGAAGATGATCGCCATTGCCGTCGGTTATGGCAGCGAAGCCGCGCTGTCACGCGCATTCAAGGCGCAGTGCGGGCTGAGTCCCCGCGAGTGGCGGCAACTACGCGAGCAGGATACACCGGACTGAAGTCGCCCAGCCCGCCAGCTAGTGAGGCAACACCGGCCATGCAGCAGATAGCAAAAAGCCCCTCGCAAGGGGCTGGCGCTGCCAGAAAAACCCTGACACTCAGGGCTTGAGCATGCTGGGGGTCATCATCACTTTCAGGCGCACCTGTTCCAGCTCGTGGCGCACCCGGTGATTCAGCCACCACACCGAACCTTTTTTCACGCTCCACAGCAGCGGCTGCTCACCCAGCAACTGGGCCGACAGCCGGCCGATATACGGCTGATGGCCGACCAGCACGATGGTCTTGCCCGCTTCCGGCCAGTTGACCGCTTTCAATACCTGCTCTACCGATGCGTCCGGATTCAGCTCCGGCAAGACGGTAAAGCGCTTGCTCAGCAGCGCCGCTGTCTGCTGCGAACGTTTGGCTTCCGAGGCCAGCAGGAGGAAATCCTCCGGCAGGCGGTCGCGCAGCCACTGGGCCATCTGGCTGGCTTGTTGCTGGCCATTACGGGTCAGCGCCCGCGCCAGATCATCAGAACCTTCTTCTGCTTCGGCATGACGCCACAGGATCAGATCCATTTTTCACCTCCGTTATTGTTGTTGGCGCTTGTTCACGCAAGGACAGGGGACGGGTCACCGGCCCTGGCGCGACAACACGCAGTGTACTGCGCCTGCTGCAGCGTGCGGCACGCTGTGCGCGACACCCACCAGCGGCAAGACTGACAGCGCAGCCTACACCAGGCTTGTGTCAGCCGCATGTCGGACAAACACTTATGCGGCTAGTGCAGCAGCGGTGCCAGCAAGGGCACCAGAATGGCGGTGACCACGCCATTAAGCCCCATCGCCAGTCCGGCGAAAGCGCCGGCCGTCTCAGACAGCTGAAACACCCGCGCCGTTCCGATGCCGTGCGCCGAAATACCGGTGGCCGTGCCCAACACCATGTCGTCGCCCATGCCCAGCAAGGAAAACAGCGGCTTGACGATGACCGCACCAAAAATACCGGACAGGATGACAAACATGGCCGACAACTCGGGAATACCGCCCACGCCCTGCGATACGCTCATGGCAATCGGCGTGGTCACCGCGCGCGTGGTCAGCGACAACAACACCTGCTGCGGCAATTGCAGCAGCCAGCCCACCCCGACCGCACTGACAATGCCGACCAGCCCGCCAAACAAGATGGTGATGGCCAGTGGGCCAGCCGCACGCTTCAGCCGCGACAGATTACCGTACAGCGGCACCGCCAGTGCGACAGTAGCCGGGCCCAGCAGCATCTGTACCATCACCCCGCCCTTCATGTAGTCGCGGTAGCTGGTGCCGGTGGCCAGCAGCCAGCCCAGCAGCAACAGCACGCCAATCAGCACCGGGTTGGACAGCGGATGCCCATGGCAGCGGCGGTTGAACAACACCGCCAGCTTGTAGGCGAGCAAGGTGACAAATACGCCACTCAAGGGCGACGTACGCATGACCTCAACGGCAGCCATCGGATTCATGCCTCCTCCTTGTGCCGGTGGCGCGCCAGCAGCAATTTCAGCAACAGGCCGGGCAATAGCAAGGTCAAGGTGGTGGACGCCGCCAGTACCACCAGCAATTGCCAGCCGAAACCGGCCAGCAAATCACGATAGGCCAGCACGGCTGCGCCAGCAGGAATGAACAACAGCGACAGATGGGACAGAAAACGCGGCACATTCTGTTTCATGCTGTCTGGTACCGATTTACGCGCGGCCAGCGTGCAAAACAGCAACAGCATGCCCAGCACCGGGCCGGGCAAAGGCAGGGAAAAACTACGGCTGATCAGCTCGCCAGCCAGCTGGTAACCCACCAGCCACAACAGGGTTTCTATCATGATCATCATTCCGCCTGTGGCAGCACGCCACCACAAGCCAGGCCATCGGCCAACATCGGGCTTTCATCATACCTGTGGCTGCTGCAGTGCGGTATGAACAGACAAGGCCATTGTCGTATTACTGTCAACAAACAGGACAAGCCTTGCCCGGCTTTGGCATAATGCGCGCCATGATTCAGGATACACACTGGCTGCCGCAGCCCCCCGACCTTGCCCCCGGCTTGCTGGCCTTCGTCAGCGAAGCCGGCTCGCTCACCGAGCGACTGCTGGCCACCGGCCACCGCTTCGGTGTGCAGGTATTGTCACAAGGTGCCAGCCAGGCCAACCCGGACGAGCTCGCCCTGCTTGCCCTGCCGGCCGACAGCCTGCTGTATGCCCGCCATGTGCTGCTGACTCTGGACGACATCCCGGTGGTGTACGCCCGCAGCATCGCCCGGCTGGACTGCCCGGTATGGCAGCCCATTCTGGACCGTGGTAGCCGCTCGCTCGGACTCACCCTGTTTGGCGGCCTGCCACAGCTGCAGCGCGGCCCGCTGCACTATCAGCAACTGGGGCCGGCCCATCCCCTGCACCAGGCCTGTGCAAGCGATAGCACCAGCCTGACGGCACGGCGCTGCCGCTTTGTGCTGGATGAAGCCCCGATGGTGGTGTGCGAGGTGTTCCTGCCCGCCCTGAAAGATTTTGCCCGATGACGCTTGATGCCCTGAAAGACCGCTACACCGTTTACAAGCAGCTGATGCGCATGGACAAGCCCATCGGCACCCTGCTCTTGCTGTGGCCCACGCTGTGGGGGCTGTGGATTGCCGGCAATGGCAAGCCGGATGCCGTGGTAGTACTGATTTTCGTACTCGGCACCTTCCTGATGCGCTCGGCCGGCTGCGTCATCAACGACTATGCCGACCGCCACTACGACATGCATGTGGAGCGTACCAGCCAGCGCCCGTTTGCCCGTGGTGCGGTGACCGAGCGTGAAGCGCTGTGGCTGGCGCTGGCGCTGGCCATCATCTCTTTCCTGCTGATCCTGCCGCTGAACCGGCTGACCTGGCTGATGAGCGTGCCTGCGGTTTTCGTGGCCGCCAGCTACCCCTTCACCAAGCGCTTCTTTCCCATGCCGCAGGCCTATCTGGGCATTGCCTTTTCCTTTGGCATCCCCATGGCTTTTGCCGCGCTCACCAATCAGGTGCCCGCACTGGCCTGGCTGCTGCTGCTGGCCAATGCCTTCTGGACCGTAGCCTACGATACCGCCTATGCCATGGCGGACAAGCCGGATGATCTGAAGATAGGCATCAAGACTTCAGCCATCACCTTTGGCGATCACGACGTCACCGGCATCATGCTGTGCCATGCCGTATTCATCCTGATGATGGCGGGCATCGGCTGGCAGCTGGCACTGGGCTGGCCTTTCTTTGCCGCGCTGGCCATCTGCCTGTTGCTGATCGCCAAGCAGTACCGGGAAATCCGCACTCGCGACCGCAAGCTGTGCTTCAAGGCCTTTCTGGACAACAACCAAGTGGGCGCCGTGCTGATGGGCGGCATCGTGCTCAGTTATCTGTTGAAGTGATTGTTTAGCCCTGTGGTGGGCGGCCAAAGATAAAGCAGGCTTTGCATCCGCTCATGCGGATGATGGTTTACCTGCCGCTTCCGCGCGGCGAACGGGAAAGAGGGCTTGCCTGGCCAAGCCCTCCTCCACCTCCAAGGCCACCCCACAAGCATGGCCTGCGGCTG
>NZ_RFAR01000006.1 GCF_003693445.1 Aquitalea palustris
GCAAGGAGGCGCAACGCAGGAGCGGGGGTTTTGTCAGCGGGTCTGAAAGCGTTGATTCGAATCAAGGAGGGGGATATGCCCGCGGGATGAAGATGCCGGCAACCAAGCATTACTGTCACGCTGGAGCCCTAACCATGAAGACCCCGCGCTTGTCCTGGCTGCCAAGAAGTGTGTTACTGGCGGCCCTGCCTTTTTCCGTGATGCAGGCCTGGGCGGATACTGCCGCCACCTCGCCTTCCGCCCCGGAAGCGAAATACCAGGGAGCGGCCTCGCCGTTGGCTTCCGAACCCATGCACCAGAACATCAACCCCAAGGCGCCGCCGATGACCGAGGCGGAGTTCGGCCACGCCAAGCAGATTTACTTCGAACGCTGTGCCGGCTGTCACGGGGTATTGCGCAAGGGGGCCACCGGCAAGCCGCTGACACCGGACATCACCCTGACGCGGGGCACCGAATACCTGAAAACCTTCATCAAGTACGGCTCGCCAGCCGGCATGCCCAACTGGGGGACTTCCGGCGAGCTGTCCGATGCCCAGGTGGACCTGATGGCGCGCTATGTGCAGCAGGAACCGCCGACACCGCCGGAATTCGGCATGAAGGACATGCTGGGTACCTGGAAGGTGCTGATTCCGCCGGAAAAGCGGCCAACGCATAAAGAGAACAATCTGGATGTGGCCAACCTGTTCTCGGTCACCCTGCGCGATGCTGGCCAGATCGCGCTGATCGACGGCAATAGCAAGCAGATCGTCAGCGTGCTGAAAACCGGTTATGCCGTGCATATTTCCCGCCTGTCGCAGTCCGGCCGCTACCTGTACGTGATTGGCCGCGACGGCAAGATCAACCTGATCGACCTGTGGATGGCCAAGCCGGACACGGTGGCGGAAATCCGCATCGGCCTGGAAGCCCGCTCGGTGGAAACCTCCAAGTTCAAGGGCTTTGAAGACAAGCTGGCGGTGGCCGGGGCTTACTGGCCGCCACAGTACGTGATCATGGATGGCAACAGCCTCAAGCCGCTGAAGATTGTCGGCACCCGTGGCATGACGGTGGATAACGAATACCACCCCGAGCCGCGTGTGGCTTCGATTGTGGCCAGCCACTTCAAGCCGGAATTCGTCATCAATGCCAAGGAAACCGGCAAGATCATGATGGTGGATTACTCCGACCTGGCCAATCTGAAAACCACCACCATCGATGCCGCCAAGTTCCTGCACGACGGCGGCTTTGATACCACCGGCCGCTACTTCATGGTGGCGGCCAATGCCTCCAACAAGGTAGCCGTGGTGGATACCAAGCTGGACAAGCTGGCCGCGCTGGTGGATGTGGGCAAGACCCCGCATCCGGGCCGTGGTGCCAATTTTGTCGACCCGCAATACGGCCCGGTATGGGCCACCGGCCATCTGGGCGACGACAGCATCAGCCTGATCGGTACCGACCCGGACAAACACAAGGCCCAGGCCTGGAAGGTAGTGCGGGTGCTGAAGGGGCAGGGCGGTGGTTCGCTGTTCATCAAGACTCATCCCAAATCGCACAATCTGTGGGTGGATACCGCACTGAACCCGGATGCCGCCGTCAGCCAGAGTGCCGCCGTGTTTGACATCAATCACCTGGACAAGGGCTTTACCACCCTGCCGATTGGCGAGTGGGCCGGCCTGGGCGATGGTGCCAAGCGTGTGCTGCAGCCGGAGTACAACAAGGACGGCAGCGAGGTGTGGTTCTCGGTATGGAGTGCCAAGGACAAGCAATCGGCCATCGTGGTGGTGGACGACAAGACCCACAAGCTGAAAGCCGTGATCAAGGACCCGCGCCTGATCACCCCGACCGGCAAGTTCAATGTATTCAACACCCAGCATGACATTTATTGATCTGGGATAAGTCCTTGCAGGCATTCCACTGTTGAAATCCGGCAGACAGCGCATGGTCTGTCGGACCGAGGAGAAGACGATGAAACAGCTACTGATTGCACTGGCCCTGGGGGGGCTGATATCGGCCGGGCTGGCAGAGGCGGCCAGCGGGCCGGAACTGGCCAAGCAATACAACTGCCTGGCCTGCCACAGCGTGGATGCCAAGCTGGTTGGCCCGTCCTACAAGCAGGTGGCGGCCAAATACAAGGGGCAGAATGTCACCGCCAAATTGATGCAGAAGGTAAAGGCGGGTGGTTCCGGCAGCTTTGGTGCCATTCCGATGTCGCCTAATCCGCAAGTGCCGGATGCCGACCTCAAGCAACTGGTGACATGGATTCTGGCCCAGTAAGGCGCAGGCTGTGGCTGCTGGCCTGGCTGGCCGCCAGCCTGTGCCAGCAGGCCGCAGCAGCACCGGCCGAAGCGCGCGCCGCTGCGCTGTTGCAACTGCTGCATAAGGATTGCGGTGCCTGCCACGGCCTCAGCCTCAAGGGCGGGCTGGGCAGCCCGCTCACCCCCCAGGCGCTGGCCGGCAAACCGGCCGACAGCCTGGTGGCCACCATTCTGAATGGCCGCCCCGGCACTCCGATGCCGCCATGGCGGCCTTTCCTTTCCGAAGAAGAAGCACAATGGCTGGTTCAACTCTTGCAACAGGGCAGCGCACGTTAGCCCGCCTGCTGGCACCGCTGCTGTGTCTGGCCCTGGCGGGCTGTGCCAGCACGCCGCTGCGCGGCACTGGCGACCTGGGCGTGGTGATCGAACGTGCCAGCGGCAGCGTGCAGATTGTCGATAACAGTCATGCACAATCGCTGGCACGGGTACAGGGCCTGGGTGATCTGTCCCATGCCTCGGTGGTGTTTTCCCCGGATGCCCGCTATGCCTATGTGTTTGGCCGTGATGGTGCCATCAGCAAGGTGGATTTGCTCACCGCCCGGCTGGTGCAGCGGGTGGAGCAGGCCAGCAACAGCATAGGCGGTGCCATTTCCAGCGATGGCCGGGTGATTGCCGCGCAAAACTACAGCCCCGGCGGGGTGAAGCTGTTTGATGCGGACAGCCTGGCCTTGCTGGCCAGTGTTCCGGCCACTACCGGGGCCAATGGCCAGCCATCGCGCGTGGTGGGCCTGGCAGACCTGCCGGGCAAGCGTTTTGCCTATGCCTTGTTCGATGCCGATGAAATCGACGTGCTGGATGCCAGCACGCCCACGGCACCAAAAATCCAGCGCTTTGCGCATATCGGCAAGCAGCCTTACGACGGGCTGGCCAGTGGCGATGGCCGCTATTTCATTGCCGGGCTGTATGGCGAAGACGGGCTGGCCTTGCTCGACAGCTGGCATGCCGATGCCGGCGTGCGGCGCATTCTGGCCGGTTATGGCCGTGGCCGGCAGGCCTTGCCGGTGTACAAGATGCCGCATTTGCGTGGCTGGTCGATTGCCGGCGACTACGCCTTCCTGCCCGCCATCGGCCAGCACGAGGTATTGGTGGCCGACAACCGCAGCTGGGCGCAGGTGGCGACAGTGCAGGTGCTGGGCCAACCGGTATTCGTGATGGCCGAACCGGGCGGGCGGCGGGTGTGGGTCAACTTTGCCTTCCCCGACAATGACAAGGTGCAGGTGATTGATGTGCCGACCCGGCAGGTGATCAAGACCCTGCAACCGGGCCGCGCCATCCTGCACATGGAATTCACCGCCCGTGGCGATGCGGTGTGGCTGTCCAGCCGCGACGACAACAAGCTGCTGGTGATCGACACCGCCAGCTTCGAAGTACGCCGCACCTTGCCGGCGCTGGAGCCGTCCGGCATTTTCTTCAGCAGCCGCGCCAGCCGCATGGGGATGTGATGCCAAACCCGCCAACCCCGTCCGCGCTGCCGCCGCGCAGCCTGCATGCGCTGGACCGTTGCCAGAAGCAGTTTCCGCTCAGCGCCACGCCCTTTGCTGACATGGCCGCCCTGCTGGGTGATGGCTGGACAGCCAGCGAGCTGCTGCAACTGCTGCAGTCAGCCCGGCAGGCCGGTTTGCTGTCACGGCTGGGTGCGGTGTTTGCCCCCAATACCGTGGGCAGCAGCACGCTGGCCGCGCTGGCCGTGCCGCCGGAACGGCTGGATGCGGTAGCTGCCTTTGTCAGCAGCCATGCTGAGGTCAACCACAACTACCAGCGCGACCACCACTTCAACCTGTGGTTCGTGGTGACGGCCAGCGATGCCGCCAACGTGGCCGAGGTGCTGTCGCGCATCCATCTGGCCACTGGCCTGGAACCGCTGAACCTGCCCTTGCTGCGCGAATACCATATCGACCTGGGCTTTGCGCTGGATGGCAGCACTGCCGAGCGCCAGCCGCAGCGCCAGCCGGACCCTATCCGCCCGGACTGGCGCCAGCAACGTCTGCTGGCCGCGCTGCGCGGCGGGCTGCCGCTGCAATTGCGTCCTTTCCAGCTACTGGCCACTGGCTGCGGCCTGACCGAGCAGGAAGTGCTGCGGCAATTGCAGGACTGGCAGGTGCAAGGCGTGTTGCGGCGCTTTGGCGCGGTACTGCGCCATGCCGAGCTGGGCTATCGCCACAATGCCATGTGCGTGTGGCAGATCGACGATGCCGCCAGCCGTGAAGCCATCGCCAGGCGACTGGCGACGGAGCCGGCAGTGACACTGTGTTACGAGCGCCCGGCGCGGCCGCCGCACTGGCCTTACCAGCTGTTCTGCATGATTCACGCGCTGGACGCCGCCAGCCTGCAGGCCGCGCTGGACGATCTGATCCAGCGCCATGGTCTGCAGCGCTATCCGCATGCGGTATTGCCCTCTCTCAAACGCTACACCCAACGCGGAGCCTGTTATGGCCATCACGCATAGCCAGGCACGGCTCAACCCGCTGGAAACCAGCATCGTCAACCAGTTGCAAGGCGGCTTTCCGCTGGATAGCAATCCCTTTGCCCGTGCCGCTGCCGCACTGGGCTGCAGCGAGCGGGCCTTGCTGCAGGGGCTGGATGGCCTGCTGCAGCGTCAGGTGCTCACCCGTTTTGGCCCGCTCTACCAGATAGAACGCATGGGCGGCTGCTTTGTGCTGGCCGCACTCGCAGTACCGCCGGCCCGTTTCGACGAGGTAGCGGCGGCGGTCAACAGCCTGCCTGCGGTGGCGCACAATTACCAGCGCAGCCACAAACTCAATATGTGGTTTGTGCTGGCCGCCGCCAGCCAGGCCGGGATTTCCGCCGCCTGCAGCGCCATCGAACTGCTCACCGACCTTACCGTGCATGTCTTCCCCAAACAGCGCGAATACTTTGTCGGCATGCGCTTTACCGTGGGCGGGCAGGGGGCAGTGGGGCAGCTCAGTGCCGGCTGCGCCAAAAAAGGCGACAGCCACACGCCACCACTGGACGAAGACGACTGGCGGCTGATCCGCGCCACCCAGGCCGGGCTGCCGCTGGTGGCACAGCCTTACCGCCAGCTGGCCGACAGCCTGCAATTGCCGGAAGACATGGTGCTGGCGCGGCTGGGGAGCATGCTGGAGCAGGGGGTGATCCGCCGCATCGGCGCAGTGCCCAATCATTACGCTATCGGCTACCGCGCCAACGGCATGGCGGTGTTTGATGTGGCGGACGAGCTGGTGGACGAGCTGGGCCAGCAACTGGGCCAGCTGGATTGCGTCAGCCATTGCTATCGCCGTCCGCGTCATCTGCCGCACTGGCCGTACAACCTGTTTGCCATGGTGCATGGTGGCAGTCGCCGCGCGGTACGCGAGCAGCAGGGCCAGCTATTGCAGTTGCTGGGCCCGGCCTGCCGCCGCCATGCGCTGCTGTTTTCCACCCGCATCCTGAAAAAATCCGGTCTGCGGGTGTAAGCCGGGATTGATCCCGTTGATACGGGTCAAGGAGCTGGACGGCAGGCGGCCTGCACACTGATGGCCGTCACCATTGCCGGAGCCAGCCATGCTGCGCCTGACACCCTATCTGCAAAGCCTGCTCGACCCGGCAGCCGCGCCCGCCCGTAGCGGCAAACCCGGCGGCCCGGTGGTGATCTGGAACCTGATCCGCCGCTGTAACCTTACCTGTCAGCACTGTTATTCCACCTCGGCCAATAAAGACTTCCTGGGCGAACTGAGTACGGCAGAAGCCTGCGCGGTGATGGACGATCTGTACGCCTTTGGCGTGCGGGTGCTGATCCTGTCCGGTGGCGAGCCGCTGCTGCGGCCGGATATTTTCGAACTGGCCGCCCGTGCCAAGGCCATGGGTTTTTATGTTGGCCTGTCCAGCAATGGCACGCTGATTGATGAGCGCAATATTGCCGCGCTGGCCGCGGTGGGCTTTGACTATGTCGGTGTCAGTCTGGATGGCATCGGTGCCACCCACGACCGCTTCCGCCGCCTGGCCGGTGGCTACGAGCTGGCCTTGCGCGGCATGCGGCTGGCACGCGATGCCGGGCTGAAAGTGGGCCTGCGCTACACCATGACCGAAGACAATGCCGATGACTTGCCTGCGCTATTGCAGCTGCTGGCGGTGGAGAATATCGACAAGTTTTACTTCTCCCATCTCAATTACGCCGGACGCGGCAACAAGCACCGGGCCGACGATGCCCGCCAGCCGCGCACCCGCTGGGCGATGGACTTGCTGATCGACGCCTGCCTGCAGCATATCCGCGCTGGCCAGCCGCGTGATTTCGTTACCGGCAATAACGATGCCGATGCGGTCTACCTGCTGCACTGGGCTGCCCGTCATTACCCGGCTCAGGCGGCGCAGCTGCGCCAGCGCCTGCTGGCCTGGGGGGGCAACGCCAGCGGGGTGAACGTGGCCAATATCGACAATCTGGGCAATGTGCACCCGGACACCATGTGGTGGAAGGTGACGCTGGGCAATGTGCGCCAGCGGCCGTTTTCTGCCATCTGGCAGGATGAATCCCACCCGCTGCTGGCTGGCCTGCGCCAGTCGCCACGGCCGGTGGAAGGGCGCTGCGCCGCCTGTCAGCATCTGGCCATCTGCAATGGCAATACCCGGGTGCGCGCCTGGGAGCTGACCGGCAATTTCTGGGCGGCGGACCCGGCCTGTTATCTGAGTGACGAGGAAGTAGGGGTGACCAGCGGCGTGCATGCGCTGGCACCGCTGACGCCATGGCACAGGGAGACTGCCTGATGAAATACTGGCTTGTTTTATTCGGCATAGCTCTTAGCCTGCCGCTGCAGGCTGCTCCCACCGCAGAACCCTCCGCCGCCGCGCAGTTATACGGCCAGCATTGCCAAAGCTGTCACGGCGCGGACCGCTTGGGCGGCATGGGCCCGGCCTTGCTGCCGGAAAGCCTGGAGCGGCTGAAAAGCGCCGAAATCAGCAACACCATCCGCCAGGGCCGCAGCGCCACCCAGATGGCCGGTTTTGCCGACCGGCTTAGCGATGAGCAGATCAGCCAGCTCACCGCCTATGTACAAAGCGCTCCGGCCATGCCGCCGCGCTGGAGCGATGCCGACATGCGTGCCTCGCACCGCCAGCCGGTGGCGCTGGCCAGCCTGCCGGCCAAGCCGCAATACAGCGCCAATCCGCTCAACCTGTTTGTGGTGGTGGAGGCGGGCGATCACCATGTCACGGTGCTGGATGGCGACCGCTTTCAGCCCATTGCCCGCTTTGCCAGCCACTATGCGGTGCATGGCGGGCCCAAGTTTTCCCCCGATGGTCGCTTTGTCTATTTTTCCAGCCGCGATGGCTGGGTGACCCAGTACGACCTGTACAGCCTGCAAGTGGTGGCGGACATCCGCGTGGGTTTGAACACGCGCAATATCGCGGTATCGGATGACGGCAACTGGATTCTGGCCGGCAACACCCTGCCGCAAACGCTGGTGCTGCTGGACGCGCATGGCCTGACCCCGGTGAAAACCATTGCGGTGCAGGATGGGGCTGGTCATCCGTCGCGGGTGTCGGCCGTGTACGAAGCCGCACCGCGCCACAGCTTTGTGGTGGCCTTGAAAGATGTGCCGGAACTGTGGGAAATCAGCTACGACCGCCACGCCGCGCCGGTTTACCCCGGACTGGTGCATGACTACCAGATGGGCGAGGCGCTGGGTCAGCCGGGTTTCCTCACCCCGCGCGTGACGCCGCTGTCCATGGTGCTGGACGACTTCTACTTCGACCCGTCTTATCAGCATGTGCTGGGTGCCTCGCGCAGCGGTCAGGCACAGGTGATCAGCCTGGATGCGCGTAGCAAGGTGGCCGACCTGCCGCTGGATGGCATGCCGCATCTGGGGTCGGGCATCAGTTTCGAGCGCGATGGCCACCGCATCATGGCCACGCCCAATCTCAAGGGTGGTCAGCTCAGTTTCGTCGACATGGATAGCTGGCAGTTGATCAAGCAAGTGCAGCTGCCGGGGCCGGGCTTCTTCCTGCGCAGCCATGAAAACACCCCCTATGCCTGGGCCGATTCCATGATGAGTGCGCACAAGGACACGCTGTCCATCATCGACAAGCGCAGTCTCAGCGTGGTGCGCCAGCTGGTGTTGCGGCCGGGCAAGACTACCGCCCATGTCGAGTTCACCCGCGATGGCCGTTATGCGCTGGTATCGGTGATGGAGAATCCGGGCGAGCTGATCGTGGTGGATGCGCAGACCCTGCGTGAAGTGGCCGCGCTGCCCATGAGCAAGCCCATCGGCAAATACAATGTGTTCAACAAGGTAAACCGTTCGGAGGGTACCAGCCACTAGCGCGCAGGGCGCACTGCGACAGCGTGGCGGCCCGGTGCGTGTTGGCGAACTAGGCCGGTCGAACTAGTTTCCTTCCTGCTTACAGCGCATGGTGGCTTTAAGGCCAGTGGCCTATAGTCGCCAGCGTGGGCGGTATCGGCCGGCTGGATGTGGCGCCGCTTGTTATCCACCCGGTTTGGCATACGGAAATGACCATGGCTACTGTTGATATCCCTTCTTTCTTGCGGCACCAGCCGCTGTTTCAGGAATTGTCTGAAGCGCAGATCCAGGCATTGGTGCCGTTCACCCATGAAGTGCGAGGGGGTAAGGGGCAGGTCGTGTTCCAGAAGGGCGACCCGTGCGATGGCATGTTTCTGGTGGTGTATGGCCGGGTGAAACTGGCTATTTCCTCCGCCCAGGGCAGTGAAAAGGTGATGGAGATCATTCATCCGGGGCAGAGCTTTGCCGAGGCGGTGATGTTTCTGGGGCGGCCCTGCCCGGTGATGGCGCAGTTTCTGGAAGACGGTTTTTTGCTGAAAGTGGAAGCGCAGGCCATTTACCAGGCTATAGAGCGCGATGCCGCATTTGCCCGCCGCTTGCTGGCCGGCCTGGCCATGCGCCTGCATGGCCTGGTGCGCGATGTGGAGCGCTACTCCATTGAAAATTCCCTGCAACGGGTAACCGGCTATCTGCTGCAGAATGTCGACCCGCAGCGCGGGCCCATGCCGGTGGTGACGCTGCCGGTCAACAAGAACCTGATTGCCTCCCGGCTCAACCTGACGCCGGAAACCTTCTCGCGCATGCTGCATCAGCTGAGCGAGGCCGGGCTGATTGAAGTCAATGGCCGGGAAATCGTGCTGCTGGACGCCGACCGCCTGCAGGGCGCGGCCGACTGAATCAGTTTTTCAGCAGGATGGCGATCAGGTCGGACTGGGTAATGATGCCGCACAGCTTGCCATCGGCATCCACCACCGGCATGTGATGCAGGCCGCCATCGGAAAAAGCCCGGCTCAGGGCGGTAATGGGCTGCAGGGCGGCAACATGGCGTACCGGGCTGGTCATGATGTCGGCCACCGTGCCGCGGTCCCAGCCGGGGCTGCCGGGCAGGTGGGCTGCTTGCCCATCGCGCGGCAGGAAAAAATCATGCAGTGACACAATGCCGGTCAGCATTTGCGCAGGGCTGACCACCGGCAACGCCTTGATCTTGTGATGGGCCAGCTTGTCCCAGGCCTCCTGCAAGCTGGCATCCGGCGCAATGCTCACCACATCGCGCGACATGATGTCCGCGCAGTGAATACCCCCCAGCCGGCGCTGCTGTGCCTGCTCCTCTGCCGCCGTCAGAATGGCGAGCAAATCCTCTTCGCTGATATCCAGTACCTCGCCATGCGCGGCCAGGGCCTGGTGCAGATCCTGCTGGCTGATGGCGCGGCGCTGGCTGGGCAGCGGGTCGGCCGTGTGGTGCGCGTTGGGGGCGGGCTGAGGCCGGTGCGGATAGCCCCGGCGCAAGGCATTGTTGAACAGCAGGGCCATGCCCAGCATGAGGGCGGAGTTGACCGCCACCGGCCACAACACGAACTGGTAACCCAGCGCGTGGATGGCCGGCCCACCCAGCACCGCGGTAATGGCGACTGCCCCGCCAGGCGGGTGCAGGCAGCGCAGCTGGAACATGGCGGCAATGGCCAGCGCACCAGCCAGGCTGGCGGCCAGTGCCGGGTCGCCAATATACCGGGCACAGCTCACGCCAATGGCCGCCGACAGCATATTGCCGCCGATGATGGACCAAGGCTGGGCCAGCGGGCTGGAAGGCACGGCAAACAACAAGACGGCAGACGCCCCCATCGGTGCGATGAACCACGGATTGACCTGACCCAGGAACAGATGGCTCAGCAGGGCGGTCACCTGCAGCCCCAGGCCGGCCCCAATGCAGCCATAAAGACGTTCGCGACGACCCGCGCCCAGGGTGGGCGGGATAAAACCCTGCAAGAAGTTAAGGATTGGGTTCATGAAGTCAGGCAGGTTCACCGCCGGGATGGATGGGGTGATTATCATATCGCATTACGATACAAATGACTTGCCTGATTATTACCCGGTCTTGAGTGCTTGCTGGATATTCAGCAGCAAATCGGCCGATGGGCTGTCTGCCAGATCCTTGAGCAGCAACAATTCATCACGATGGGCCTGGGCCAGTTTTTCCACCAGCTCCAGCCCCTTGGGCAGCAGGCTGATTTCCACCTGCCGGCCATCGTTTCTGCCGGGGGATTTACGCACCAGTTGCTGAGACTCACAGCGATTGATCAATCCCACCACGCTGTGATGGTGGGATTGCAGCCTTTCGGCCAACTCGGCCACCGTGGCCCAGTCCCGGTCTGGATAGCCTTGTACCTGCAACAGCAACTGGTATTGCAAGGGCGTGATGCCATGGCTTTGCGCCAGCTCCTCGCTGAAACGCAAGAACTGGCGCAAGCGGTAACGGAAATCGGCCAGGTATTCGAAATCCTGTTTGCAAAGCGGGCTGGACATGGGCGGGCAGGGCAAAGATGATGCGCTACCTTAACATATCCAAGCCGCAGCCAAGCTGCCGACCGCTGGCCTAGAGCAGCGGCAGCATCAGCAAGGCCACCACGAACAGCCATACCAGTGCACCCACTGAAAACACCGTGTAGGCCATGGACTGGGTGCTGACCGAATCATCATGCTCAAACAGGGCATCCAGCCCGTGATAGGTAAGGGCACCGGATGCCAGCAGGCCGAGCAGGCCGCAGGCCATGTTGAACAGCGGGTAAGGCAGCAGCAAGGTCAGTGTGGATAGCCAGATGGGCAGCGGTGCAATGGCCGCCAGGCGATAGCAGTCGGCAAAGGCCGGGCGGGCAGGGGCATGTACCGACTGGCGGATGACCCAGGCCATCAGCGGCACCGCCAGCCAATTGGTCGCCAGGAATAACAGGCTGATCAGCACCCAGTGGGCAAAGGAAACCTCTGCTCCATAGACATCGCCATGAAAACTGGCGGCAAACAGGATCATCGCCGTACCCAGCAGCGAACCGGGCAGAACCAGGCGATAGAAACTGGCAGAGAGCGTGGGATGGGATTGGGACAAGCTGTCCCAGCTATGGCCTGACGACCACAGCATGCGCAGGGGGCTAAGTGGGCTCATGGCATTCTCCTGGATAAACAGCAGGGTGGTCAGTTAAATATATCGTAGTACGATATAAATACAATGCCGATTTGTGATTAGCCAGCTGAAAACCATGTACAGGTTTGCAAAGAGACATGCTGCATGCGCGGCGGTTGGCATCAGCCCTGGCCGGAGCGCCGACCGTGCGATAAAAAATCGTCTGCCAGTCAGTGGGGGGAGGGTGCTATTTCATGCTGCGCAAAGGGCTGAGTTCGGCCACGGTCATGGTGAATACCAGCAGTTCATCACTTTGATTGGCGTAGTGGTGCGGCCCATCGGTACGGGCGACTGCCGCCATGCCTGCCCGCAGGCTGGAGAGCGCATCACCCACACGCAACTGCAATTCGCCTTGTTCGACATGAAACAGCTCGAAAGTCCCCAGCGGATGCCCTGGCGAAGTGAATACCTCGCCCGGCTGCATTTCCCAGCGCCACAGTTCCACCATGTCCGGGCCGCTGCTGCCGGCCAGCAAGCTGGCGGAGCCGCCAGCTGGCCCGCGCCACAGCACGGGAATGTCAGCTTGCTCGATAAGGTGAATGGCCGGCGTGCTCGCCACATTCACGATATCCGCTACGGAAATGCCCAGTGCTGCCGCCAGCTTGCACAAGATGGCAATGCTGGGGTTGGCGCTGCCTTTTTCGATTTCCACCAGCATGCCCTTGCTGATGCCAGCCCGGCGCGACAGCTCGTCCAGCGATAGTTTTTGCTCTTTGCGATATTGCTTTAGTCTGCTGGCCAGCGCTGCGCTGATGGATTCGGCATCGGCACCCGGATCGGTCATTATGTTGACTGTTTTGGACATTGGTCGATAGTATGGGATGAATCAGTCAGTAAAGGATACCGCAATGTCAGCCTTTTTGCCGTCAATCAGTCCGGAAATCGCCACGATTGCCCCCGGCTTCCGGGCCATCAGCCTCCGCGTGGAAGCCGCCACGCTGACCGTGCCGGAGCTGGGCGCACAGCAGTTGCAGGAGGCCTGCCGCTTTGTCCAGAACGGCGGGGCAGCATGGGCCGATGCCCACCTGCAGGCATGGGCCGAGGTGTTCCGCGCCTTTGGTGCCAAGCCGCAGCGGACGCCATGTTCGGCCGAGGCCCTGCGCAAGCGGGTGTTGCGTGATGGCAGCCTGCCGGCCATCGATCCGGTGGTGGATCTGTATAACGCCATTAGCCTGCGCTATGCCATTCCGGTGGGGGGCGAAAACCTGGCGGCTTATATTGGCCAGCCCAGGCTGGTAGTCGCCGATGGCAGCGAGTCGTTCGACACCATGAAAGAAGGCCAAGCCGCCCTGGAATCCCCCGAGCGTGGCGAAGTGGTGTGGCGTGACGAACAAGGAGTGACCTGCCGCCGCTGGAACTGGCGGCAAGGGGTGAGAACCCGGCTGAGTGCGGCCGACCCGCAGATGTGGTTCATCCTGGAAAGCCTGCCGGCCATGCCGCTGGAGGCCTTGCAGCAGGCTGGAGCCGAGCTGGCGCAGCGCATTGCGCAGATGATGCCCGGTTCGCATATCGAGTCCAGCCTGTTGACCCTGGCCTGATCCAGTGTGGCCAAACGGCTGCGGCACGCAATGACGGCAGGTTTTGCCAGTTACCGTCTCTGCATCCGGCCTATGCTGGCTGACACGCGGCCTGCTGCCATTTTCCGATCAGATCCATGATCTCGTGGTCGGTGCGCGGCATGGCAGCATCGGTGGCCAGCAGGCCCTTGTCCCGAGCAAAGGCCACCATTTGCAGCAGTAAGGAGGGCTTGAGTCTGGCGGCCAATAGCATTGCCTGGTCCAGCAAGATCTGGCTGCGCTCGCCAAAGCCGATGAGCCGTCCCGCGGCAAACAGGGCGATATCATCTGCCAGGCGGCAGGCCAGATCGACATCATGGGTGGAAAACACGATGGTGATGCCGCATTGCATCAGGCTTTGCAGGATTTCAATCAGCTGGGCAATGCCTGCGTGATCCAGCCCGGCGGTGGGTTCATCCAGTAGCAGCACCTCCGGCGCCATGGCCAGGGCACCGGCAATAGCCACCCGTTTCTTTTGGCCGCCGGACAGCATGTGCGGTGGGCGATTTTCCAGCCCGCCCAGGCCCATGGCCTGTATTGCCGCTTCCACCCTTTGCCCTGCCTCGGCCGCTGTCAGCCCCTGATTCAATGGTCCGAAGGAGATGTCTTCATAGACCGAGGCGGCAAACAGCTGGTCATCGGCATCCTGCAGCACCAGGCCCACCTTGCTGCGCAGCAGGTTAAGCCCCTGGCGCGAGTAGGCTACGGGCTGCTGCTGCAGCAACACGCGGCCATGCTGTGGCCGCAAGGTCCCATTCAGATGCTGCAAGAAAGTGCTCTTGCCCGAGCCGTTTGGCCCCAGCAAGGCCAGGCAGCGGCCCTGGCGGATGGACAGATCGATACCTGACAGCGCGATGACATCGCCGGGAAAGGTATAGCCCAGCTGCTGGACACTGAGAATGGTGTTCATGAAAAAAGGCTTCCCATCAGCAATACGCTGCCCAGTAACAGGCTGGTCCATGTCAGGCGGGCCAGCGACAGTGGCCGGGTGCGCCGCAGGACCTTGAATTCGCCATTCCAGCCGCGGGCGGCCAGGCCGTTTTCCATTCTGCCGGCCCGGTCCATGGCGCGTGGAAACAGATTGGCCAGCAGCAGGCCGAGTGAGCGCAGTTGTTGTTTGCGATTGCGCTGCCCCAGTCGCGCGGCCTGGGCCGTATGCATGGCGCTGGCGGTGTCCAGCAGCAGAAACACCAGCCGGTACATGATCAGGCTGATTTCGGCGATTTCGCGCGGCAGGCCGATCTTGCGCAGGCTGGCCAGGATGTCGGTCACCGGGGTGGTCAGGGCTAGCAGCAACAGGCAGCAGATGCCGGCGAACGATCTGAGCAGCAGACCGCATACGACGGGCAACCCTGCCGCCGAGAAGCTCAGGTCATGACGCCCGACATCAAACAGCATGGTCAGCCCGGCAGTCAGCAGGAAGCCGGCGGGGATCAGGGCACAGCGCAGCCAGAGTCGCAGCGGCACCCTGGCGCCCAGCAGCGTCACACCCAGTACGCTGGCGATGATGCAAGGGGCGGTCGGCCAGGGTGGCAGGCTGATGGCCAGCAGCAACATGCCAATGGCCAGCAGGGCTTTTTCCAGTACCGGCCTTTCCCGCCAGCGACTCAGATGCGCATATTGATCAATGCTCAGCGTCATCGCGGGCGGCCAGTCCCTGGCGTTTGCCGATGACATAGCCGATGACGCCGGCTCCAATGGCTGCCTGCAAGGCAAACAGCAGGCTTTCCACTTCGCCGCTTGGCGGCTCCCAGATGGGGGTGAACCAGGGCTGGTAGCCCGGCTTGGCGTGGGTAATGGCCGCGGTGGCCTGGTCGTCCGAGCCGGCAAACTTGCCTTCGACCAGCAAGAGCGGCAGCACCACCAGCGCGACGCTGCCCAACAGCAGCCATTTGCTACGGGATGACTTGGCCATTAGCGTGTCTCCCCGGCAAGAATGCTGACTTTCCTGATATCGGCCACCTTGCCGGCCAGCGCATCCATCACCACCACCGTCAGCATGCCCTCGGCAATGGCCAATGGCACTTGCGTCAGCGCGAAGATGCCACCGAACTTGATGGCGGCGGTTGTGAAGCCACCCACCGGGTCTGGGTAAGCCAGCGCCAGCTGGATGGAGGTGGTGATGTAGGTAGCCAGATCGCCCAGCGCCGCGGCAAGAAACATCGACACCGCCACCGACCAGCCAAGGCGCTGGCCCAGTTTCCATAGTCCATAGCTGACCCAGGGGCCGACGATGGCCATGGAGAACAGGTTGGCCCCGAGCGTGGTCAGGCCGCCATGGGCCAGCAGCAAGGCCTGGAACAGCAAGACCATCGCCCCCAGTACCGCCATGACAGCAGGCCCGAATACCACCGCGCCAAAGCCGGTGCCGGTAGGGTGGGAGCAAGACCCGGTGACGCTGGGCATTTTCAGGGCGGACAAGACAAAGGCAAAGGCACCGGCAGCGGCCAGATTCATTCTGGCTTGCGGGCGTTCCGCCAGGATTTTGCGTATGCGCCAGACACCGCCGGCAAAGAAGGGAGCAGAAACGGAATACCAGGCAAGACAGTGCTTGGCCGGCAGATAGCCTTCCATGATGTGCATGATGAAGATCCACAGAGAACATGGCGCGGACTCTGCACGCAGCCCCCCGGCAGCATGACAAGCGCGCTCACAGACGATGATGGCAGGTCTCCTGACTTCCGGCTCCAGCAGCCTTGCTCGTCTTCCCGGCTTGGTGTCTTGCTGGTGGATGCAGCCAAGACAGCCAGTGACATGATGCGCAAAGCCTAACCGATTACAGTTGCGGGGGCAGTTGCAGCATTGCACTGCATTCCCTTTTCACCGGCGCTGCCGGCACCATCAATGGCCGTCAGGATACGCCAAGTTCATGCCCTGCGCAAAACGGCAGTCCCGCCGCCGGCCATGGCGGCAGGGTGGCTGCCTAGCCGGTGTGGCGGCCTGTCGAGGTGGCCGCTCTGGCCGGCGCGGGTATCAGCCAGCCACACAGGGTGCAGGCCAGCAAAGCCCCCAGCAGCTGGGCCGCGATGAAGCCGGGCGTGTCGGAGGGCCGGATGCCGGCGAAGGTATTGCTGGCTGCCCGCGCCAGGGTCACTGCCGGGTTGGCGAAGGCGGTGGAAGCGGTAAACCAGTAGGCCGCGGTGATATAGCCAGCCACGGCATAGGGCAGTGCGCTGCGGTGCTGGCGCGCACAAGCCAGGATGGTGGCGATCAGGCCGAAGGTGGCGACAAGCTCGCTGAGCCATTGCGCCGGGCCGCTGCGCAGATGGGTGGATATGCTGAACAGTGGCAGCCCGAACATGCCGTGGGCCAGTGCGACCCCCAGCAGGGCGCCGGCGAGCTGAGCCAGCATGTAGGCCATGACATGGCGCCATGGCATCTCTCCCAGCCAGCCCATGCTCAGGCTGACGGCCGGGTTGAAATGGGCTGCCGACACCGGGCCGAATACCAGTATCAGCACGGCCAGCCCGCAGCCGGTGGCCAGCGAATTGGCCAGCAGGGCGATGGCGACATTGCCGCCCGCCAGCCGTTCGCCCATGATGCCCGAGCCCACCACGATGGCCAGCAGCAGGGCGCTGCCCAGCGCTTCGGCAACCAGGCGCCTGGCCAGCGTGCTCATGCCAGCCCCAGCGCGTGGCGTACTGCCGGCACCAGTCGCTGGCGGATATCGTCGCGTACCTGGATGAAGCTGGCCAGCGCTTCGCCATGCGGATCGTGAAAACCGACATGAATGCGTTGCACGGCACCCGGAAATACCGGACAGGACTCGTTGGCCTTGTCGCACACGCTCACGACCAGATCGATATGCTGCGCCATGACCTCGCTCAGCTCCTTGGGGTAGAGCCCGTCTGTTGCCAGGCCAAGCAGTTTGAGTGCGGCGATGGCGCCAGCCGCCACCTCGGGCTGGGGGTGGGTGCCGGCGGAAATGGCGTGCACCTGGCCTGCCAGCTCATGGTTCAGTATGGCTTCACCCATTTGCGAACGGCAGGCATTGCCGCTGCACAGTACCAGTACGGTTTTGCGATCCGTCATCAGCTTTCCTTGTGTGCCAGGCAGCAGCGCTCGCTGCCTTGGTCCGGGCCATCCATGCTGGGCAGGCAGGATGTTCCCTGGCAGCAGTTGCTGGTCAGGAAGGCGAGCAGCCCATCCATGGTGTTGAAATTTGCCGCGTAACGAATGAAGCGGCTTTCGCGTTGGCCATCGATCAGCCCGACCCGGCTCAGGTGTGACAGGTGAAAGGACAGCGTTGCCGGCGCAATGCCCAGACGCTCGCCAATGGTGCTGGCATAAAGGCCGCCTGGGCCGGTTTCCACCAGCAGGCGAAAGATGGCGAGCCGTGTTTCATGACCGATGGCGGCAAGGAGTTCTGCTGCAGTTAATATTTCCATAATTCGATTATTGTCGAAATATAGGTCTGGGTAAAGTGATGCTTTTGTTACCCCGGCATCTCTGTGCATCTCTGCGTATCTCTCGGCCTGTCTCCCGGTCTCTATCATTTTTTCTGCATGTACTTCCTTTTTTGCCCTCTGGCCGCTGCCCGCTCGTGCAGGGATGGTGAGCGACGCTGCTGATAGGCATGTGTGTGCAACAGGCGGCTGCAGGCTGGTATCTGAAATATTTGATTAGAAAACAGCAGCTTGGACTGTGCTTTTGCTATTGATGCGCGCAGGAAAACTGGCTTTTGTCATATTCGATAAGAAAAATTACAACACTTTTAAGAAAATTCTTTTCAACTTGAAGATGCTGAGTTTACAATTGTAAATAACAACAGCTTAAACACTTAATATCTAATTCGCCGGGCTCCATGGGAGCCGCTGCGAGTAGGCAAGGCTGTTGTGGGTGGTTTGCGAGTGTTCTGGCTGGCTGCGCATCAGGCAGCGGCGATGAAAGCTTGCGGGGAAGGGCGCCAGGGCTGGCGTCCTGTCTGGGGCAGTGTGCTGCCCTGTTCATGCGATGGAGTTCTACAAAATGAAAAAGATTGTTTCGGTCTTGGTAATCGGGTTGGGCATCTACTCTGCTGGCGCGCTGGCAGCGGATGGCACCATTACCATCAATGGCAAGATCACTGCCAATACCTGCACCATCACCGGCACCAGTGGCAGCAATGTCACGGTGACCCTGCCGACGGTATCCACCTCGGCGCTGGCGACTGCCGGCCAGGTTGCCGGTGTCACCCCGTTTGCGCTGAGCCTGAGCAATTGTAACGGTACCAGTGCCCAGACTCATTTCGAACTGGGTGCCACCGTGGACCAGACCACGGGCAACCTGTTCAATGCCAGCGGTTCCGGCATGGCCACCAATGTGGAAGTACAGCTGCTGAACAATACTTTCCAGGCGATCAATGTGGCCACCAATACCAATTCGCAAACCGTCACCCTGTCCGGCAGCTCGCCGAACAAGACCGGCACCATGAACTACTACGCCCAGTACATCGCCACCGGTGGTGCATCCACCGCGGGTACGGTGAATACCAGCGTGCAGTACTCGATGATTTACAACTAAGCAGCACCCGCCCGGTGGTCTGGGGAATGTCTCCCCGGATCGCCAGGGCAATCGTTGAGGCAGGTGCAGAATGAAAAAAATAGCGAAATTCGGGGCAGTCGTATTCACCAGCATGGCCATGTTGCTGGCATCCGCCGTGCAGGCCAATGTGGTGATTACCGGGACACGCATCATCTACAAGTCGGATGATCGCGAAGTCACCATCAAGATGGACAATGTTGGCCATGACCCGGCGCTGGTACAGGTGTGGGCTGATCGTGGCAATGAAAAGTCCGAACCCACCACGGCCGATGCGCCCTTCCTGATCATGCCGCCGATTTTCCGGGTCGACCCGGCCAAGGCCCAAACGGTGCGCCTGACTTTTACCGGCGATAGCGTGCCGCCAGACCGCGAGTCGGTGTACTGGCTGAATATCCTGGATGTTCCGCCCCTGCCCAAGGCGAGCAATGAGCAGCACAACTATGTGCAGGTGGCTTTCCGTTCCCGCCTCAAGTTGTTCTATCGCCCGGCCGGCCTGCCCGGCAATCCGGATGACGCGGCTGACAAACTCAGCTGGCAGCTGGTGGCGCTGGGGGGGAATCTGGGCTACGCCTTGCGTGCCAGCAATACCAGTGCCTTTCATGTCTCGCTCAATTTCAGTGCCATCCAGCTGGGTGGTCATGAATACCGCAGCGAGGGTGGCATGATCGCTCCCGGTGGCAGCACCGATTTCAAGCTCAAGGGGCTGACTGCACGCCCCGCTGGCCAGGCCGTGCTGCTCTACGAAAGCATCAATGATTTTGGTGCTCCGGTGGCGCACAGCCTGCCGCTGAATCCTTGATCAATCAGGACCGGGTCGCCGCGACGACATGTCGTGTGGGGCGGCCGGGTTCATGTCAGATAGCGTGCTGCCATGATGAAAAATCCTAGCCGGCAGGCCTCGGCCTGCTGGATGCCCAAGCCATTGAGCCTGATGCTGCTCGCCGTGTTCAGTCCGGCGGTGGCGTGGGCGGTCGATGCCAATCCGGTAGACGGTGCTGCGGCACTGAGCGATGTGCAGTTCAATCCGGCTTTTCTGGGGAAGACTCCGGATGGCAAGCCGCTGGACCTGTCACGCTTCAGCGGTAGTGGCGCGGCACTGCCGGGCACTTATCGCGCTGATGTATTCGTCAACATGAGCTGGCTGGGGCGGCGCGATGTCGTGCTGCGCGAGGGGAATGATCACAAGGTGGTGGCCTGCTTTAACCGCGCCATGCTGGATGAAATGGGTGTGGATTTCAGCCGGCTGCAAAACAGCGATACCCTGACCCGGCAAGATGCCAGCCGTTGCCATGAGATCGGTGCCATCGTGCCGGGGGCGCTCAGCAGCTTCAATGCTGGCGATCTCAAACTGGATGTCAGCATTCCCCAGTTGTATGTCCACAGCCATGCACGTGGTTATGTTGACCCGCAATACTGGGATGCGGGTGCACCCTTTGCCGGTTTCATCAACTACAACACCAACGCCTATCGCTATGACAACGGCAGCGCCGGCAAGACCACCCAGTATTACCTCGGCAGCAATGCCGGGTTGAATATCGGCGAATGGCGGCTGCGCCATAATGCCGCGCTGACGCAGCAGAACTACCAGAACCAGTCCGGCGATGGCCGCCATTACCAGAGCATTTCTGCCTATGCCCAGCATGACCTGACTGCATGGCAATCGGTGTTGACGGTGGGCGACAGCTTTACGCCATCCGATTTGTTCAGCTCGGTGGGCTTTCGCGGGGCTCAGATCAATTCCGACGACCGCATGCTGCCGGAATCGATGCAGGGCTATGCGCCGGTTGTGCGTGGCGTGGCCGAAACCAATGCCCGCGTATCCATACGCCAGAACGGCAATCTGATCTATGAAAACACCGTGCCGCCGGGCGAGTTCCAGATCAACGACTTGTATAACACCGGCTATGCGGGTGATCTGAATGTCACGGTAACCGAAGCCGATGGCCGCACCCGCCAGTTTGTGGTGCCGTATGCCGCCGTGCCGCAGCTGCTGCGTGCCAGTCAGTCGCGCTACAGCATCACGGCAGGTCAGCTGCGCGATGAAAGCCTCAATACCCAGCCCAAATTTATCCAGGCCACCTACCAGCGTGGTTTGAATAATACCGTCACCGTCTATGGCGGGCTGATCGCAGCCGAGCACTATCAGGCCGGCATGCTGGGGGTGGCGCTGAATACGCCGTTTGGTGCGCTGGCCTCCGATGTGACCCAGTCGCAAGCGCGCGATCTGCCTGCTGCGGCAGGTCTGGGTACGCAGCTGACCGGTCAGAGCTACCGTGTCACCTATAGCAAGCTGCTGGAAACCACCCGTACCAACTTCACCGTGGCGGCTTATCGCTATTCGACCGAAGGCTATCTGGAGTTCAACAGCTATGCCGCGCTGATCAATCAGAGCAGCGTGGTCTACCGCACACGCAACAAGTTCCAGCTCAATGTCGACCAGCCGCTGGCCGAGGGCTGGGGCCATGTGTTCGTCAGCGGCTCCACCCAGGATTACTGGAACCAGCCCGGACGTGACCTGCTGTATCAGGCCGGCTATTCCAATAGCTACAAATGGGGCAGCTTCAGCGTGTCGGCCGGGCGCAGCAAGGATTCGCAGAACAACAACACCACCCAGTACATGCTCAGCATCTCGATTCCGCTGGGCAAGCAGCCCACTTCGCCCTTGCTTACCGCCAGCCTCAGCCGCGACAGCATGCACAATGGCAGCGAGCAGCTGTCACTCAGTGGCTCGGCCGGCGAAATGCGCAATATCAGCTACAACGCCTACGCCAGCGCCAACCAGTTCAATGGCAAGGACAGCAGCACGGGCGGCGGCGGCAATCTGCAGTACGCCACCTCGGTCGCTACCTTCTCGGCTGGTGCCAGCAGCATGGGCAATACCTCGCAGCAATCGCTGGGGGTGAGCGGTGCGCTGGTGTTCCACCCCGGCGGTGTGACGGCAGCACAGTCACTGGGCGAGTCCATCGCGGTGATCGAAGCCCCGGGCGCAGAAGGTGCCATGGTCAATAACGTCAACGGTGTCCGGGTCAATCACGACGGCTATGCCGTGGTCACCAACCTGATGCCATACCGGCAAAACGACATCACACTCGACCCCAAGGGCATGAATGAAGACGTGGAGTTGCAGGAAACCTCCAGCAAGCTGGCACCGCGCTCCGGCGCCATCGCCATGGTGAAATTCCCCACCCAGCAGGGCAAGCCGATGATTGTCCACTTGCGCCAAGCCAATGGCGACAATCTGCCCGTGGGGGCCAGCGTACAGCAGGCCGACGGTACCGAGCTGGCCATGGTGGGGCAGGGTGGTCGCACCTTCCTGCGAGGCCAGGAAGGCAAGCCGCTGCGCGTGAGCTGGGGGGCACAGGCCAAGCAGCAATGTAGCTTCAGCTATGTCAGTCCGCTGCAAGACGCCGGGGAACGCAAGAACAAGGGCTATCTGCAAGCGGAAGCGGTATGCCAGTAGTCACCCGATGGTCCGTGCGGCCTGCCTTGATGCATGGCGTGCCGGCGATCCGTCCCTTACTGAAATGGTTATGAATATGCGCAAGTACCTGCAACAGACATTCGCGGCCCTGGGCTTGCTGCTGTTATTGCTGCCCAATGCCAGCCACGCGCTGGGCTGCTGGTTGAACCAGTCCGGCGGGCCGCTGAGCAGCACATTGACGCTGCCGAACAATGTCTATATTTCCTCGACTGCGGCCACCGGCACCGTCATCTGGCAGTCGCCCTTGCAAAGCATTTCGGTGTACTGCACGCAGAGTGTGGGAGAGAACGTCTATTTCTGGGTCAACCCGAAAAACCAGACCCTGGCAGCCGGGGTGCAGATCGGCATCATTTTCAATGGCGTCACCTATACCCAGACCAGTGGTGCCATCAATACCGGCATCTATGTGCCGCAAGGCGGGCAGGTCACCAGCAATCTGCAGTATTCCGTGGTGATATTGAAGTCGTCCAATTCACCCAGCAGCGGTGTGGTCAACATCAATAGCTACCCGGTATTCCAGCTGGATGGCAAGGGCGGCCTGAATAATGTGCCGATCAACTTTAATCAGCTGCTGAACGGCAGTGTCACCTTTACGCCAGGTGGCACCTGCCAGCTGAGTGCTGCCGATGTCAGTCGCAGCATCACCCTGCCCAATGCCTCCACTTTCAATTTCCCCAGTGTTGGCAGCACCTTTGGCCGGACCTATTTCACCATTACCGCCAGCAATTGTTCGACCGGGGTGAATACCGCCACTTTCAAGTTTTCTGGTACGCCAGACAGCAATATTGCCACCGAGTTTGCCAATAACGGCACGGCCACTGGGGTGGCGGTCAATATGGCATCCGCTGGGGATGGGCTGAATATTGGTGCCAACTCCACCAACAATACCCGGGTGGTGAATGTGCAGGCGCAAATGGCGCAACTGCCAGTTTATGTAGAGTACTACCGGACTGCGGCCATGGTGCCGGGTACCGTGCAGTCCATTGTCAGCGTCACCATGTTGTATCAATAGCGCTCAGGTCTGTGCCCGGGCGGGGCGTGCAGCACATGAAAAAACCAGCAGCCGGAATCAGGCTGCTGGTTTTTTTTGCGTATTTGCGTGTTGGCGAACCGTCGCCAGCCAAGGCGCTGTCAGTTGTAGACGATATTGACGATGCCACTGCCTGCTGCCGTGCCTTGCACTTTGCTCAGCGTCAGTGACTGGGTGTTGTCCATGCCGGAGCAGGAAGGGCCGGACGCCTGCAGGCGAGCGGCCTGATACAGACGTGGCTGGCTGGCATAAGCCAGCAGGGTGGAGGCTGGAATGGCGCAAGGGCTTTTGGCGATCTGTCCGTGCACATCGATACGACCGCCGTTGTCGGCACTGGCGACATTAGCTTGCAGGCAGGCCAGGGCAATCAACACACCAATCATTTTCTTCATCACACACCTCCTGCACTCATCCGGAGCGGCCTATTTTGAATCACGCAATGTGATTTAAAATAAAGCCATTCATTTGTAAGTAATTATGCTTGCAGTGTAGAAGTGCCCAGCTTGAAAATCAATACTGGCAATAGTTGATTTATTTAAAACAAAAAATATCAAATAAGCGATAGAGCCAGCTGCAGAGGGCCTGGCCGCAAGAGAACAGCCGCCAGCCAAGGCCTGGCGCTGCTAACAACAGCAGGATGACTGCCGGAGTGGAGGGGGGCTGGCTAGTCTGGCTGATCCAGATTGCTTTTGACCTGTTGCAGTAATTGCAACAACTCACGGCGCTGCGCTGCCGCGATGCCACCCATGGCTTTGGCGGCCAGCTGGCGACCCTGCTGGCGCAAGGTGTCGTGCAATGCCTCGCCTTCTGCCGTCAGTGTCAGCCGTACCGTGCGGCGGTCGCGTGCATCGGCATGGGCTTGCAGCAATCCGGCCTCCTTCAGGCGGGCAATCAGCCGGGTGAGCTGTGCCTTGTCACGCCCCGAATGCTGGGCCAGATCGCTCTGGCTGGCGCCCGGGTGGCGGGAAAAATAGCCCAGCACCTTGCCTTCCATATGGGTCAGCCCCAGCTCGTCGGCCCGGATGGCTGCAAATTGCAAGGCCCGATACTGATGCATCAGTGTGTGGATGGATTCGAAAATCTGCTCGGCGGTGTCGTCAACATGGTTGACAAGGTCAACTTTATTTTGCATATTAGGTGATATTGTCAATTAATTGGAGTGACTATGTCTAGCATTTTGCCGCAACACCGCATCGAGCGGGTCAGATATGAACTGATCAAGCGCAAGGTAACGGTCAGCAAGATCGAGCGTACTGGCGACGGCTTTGCCCGCATCAGCTTTAGTGGGGAGGATCTGGCCGGCTTCCAGTCGCAGTCTTTTGATGATCACATCAAGTTCATCTTTACCGATGCCCAGGGCCAAACCGTGTTGCGCGATTACACCCCCAGTCACTGGGATGCTGGCCAAGGCGTGCTGGTGCTGGAGTTTGCCCTGCATGGCGCGGGTGCTGCCGCCACTTGGGCGGAACAGGCTGCCGTGGGTATGACGGCCATGATAGGTGGCCCCAAGGGCTCGATGATCATTCCCGCGCAGCAAGACTGGCATCTGCTGCTGGGTGATGATTCGGCGCTGCCGGCCATCCGCCGCCGCCTGGCCGAGCTGCCGGTGTCAGCCCGTGCCGATGTCTTGCTGTTGCGTCCGGCGGCCCTGGCGGCATGGTCGGTACCGCGTCAGCAAGAATGGCAGCTGCAACAAGTCACCGAGCCAGCTGCCTTGCTGGCTGCCCTGCGCCAGTGGCAGGCACCTGCGGGTAATGGCTTTGCCTGGTGCGCCGGCGAAGGTGGGCTGATGCGCCAGGTCAGAAGCATTCTGCTGGAAGAAAAAGCCTTGCCACGCGAAGGCGTACGGGTGGCTGCCTATTGGCGGCAGGGTGAGGCGGACTTTCACGAACGGCTGGTCTGAATCGAGCCTGTGGCATGGGCTGCGGCCTAGCGTTGCGGCGCCAGGCCCGTCAGCCCAGTCCCTGCATTCATGGCTTGGGGCTAAAGCTCAGGCATACCGAGTTGATGCAGTAGCGCTCGCCGGTCGGTTCCGGGCCATCGGGGAAGACATGGCCCAGGTGGGCATCGCAGTTGGCGCAGCGCACTTCCACGCGGATCATGCCATGCGAGGTATCGCGCAGGCGGGTGATACGTTCGCCGGCGGCTTCTTCCCAGAAGCTGGGCCAGCCACAGCCAGCGTCGAACTTGCTGGCGGAATGAAAGAGCAGGCTGCCACAGCAGATGCAGTGATAGTCACCCTGTTCGGTGCGTTGGTAGTGTTCGCCGCTGAAAGGACGCTCGGTTCCACCCTGGCGGGCGACGCGATATTGCTCGGGGCTGAGGCGGGCGCGCCATTCGGCGTCGCTGTGCTGTTCGGGCGTGCTCATGGTTTTTCCTTTGGCTGATTGCTGTCAGTCTGTCGCGGCATGCTGGCGAATCTGTCGCTTGTCGCGTTCAGACTTCATCCAGGCTGTCATCCAGATGCGCCTGGTCCGCCCATTTTTCAATGTGCCAGTTGCCGTCCTGATAGCTCACCCAGTTCAGCGCCGCATTGGGAATGGGGAAGTCGCGGGCGCCACTCAGCCCTTTGCCGCTGGCGGTGCGGTAGATCATTTCCAGTACGCCGCCATGGCTGACTACCAGAATCTGTTGTCCGGCATATTGCTCGGCCAGTTGCTGCATGCAGTGCATGATGCGTTGCTGGAAAGCCAGCAGGCTTTCGCCGCCCTGTAGGTCGAAATGCAGGTCACGTTCCTGATGCAGCCGGTAAACCTGCGGGATATGTTCGCGTGCTTCGTCGAAAGTGCGCCCCTGGAAAGCGCCGTAATGGCGTTCCTTCAGCTCCCGGTGAGTTTGCAAGGGCAGGTCAAGCCGCTGGCTGATGGCGGCGGCAGTCTGGCGGGCACGGGTCAGCTCGCTGACATGCAGGGCGGCAAATTGCAGTTGCTGGCGCAGCAGGGCATTGGCCAGCCGCTCGGCCTGGGCCATGCCCTGCTGGTTGAGCGGGATGTCCAGATGGCCTTGCAGACGGCGTTCACGGTTCCAGTCGGTTTCACCATGGCGAATCAGGCAGAAGCGGGTGGTGTGCATGGAGGTGTCCGAATTGGGTTGATTACAGGATGCCGACGCCGGAAATTTCCCGCGCCAGGTTGGCCGCGTAGTTGTCGGTCATGCCGCCAACGAAATCCAGTACCTTCATATAGGCTTGGTAGAGGTTGTCATCCGGCTTGATGTGCTGTTCCAGCAAGCCCATCGCCAGGTGCTGGCGCGGCGAGAGCTGTTCGGCACCTTTGGTGATGTAGGCATGTACGGCCGGGACCAGCACATCGAGGATGGTGGCCATGCAGGGGTAGGAGGCCAGTTCGGTCACCAGCTTGGTGCGGTGGCGGTAGACCTTGTTGCTGGCCAGCTCCTTGGCCTGGATCAGTGCCTCTTGTACTTCGGCGTCGGTCAGGTTGATCAGGTCTTTGGCGGGGAATTCTCCGGCCAGCAGCGAGTTGTGATGCAGCATGAATTTCTGGGCAACTTCCGCTACGCAGCGACCGATGGCGATGCCGCGCAGGGTGGCGCATTTCTGCTTGACGTCGTGGATGTCCCATACCCGCTCGTATTCGGTAAAGCGGGCAAACAGGCGCTCGAACTCGTGTACGTCGAGAATGCCGATTTCCACGGCGTCTTCCAGATCGAGGATGGCATAGCAGATGTCGTCCGCCGCCTCCATCAGGTAGGACAGCGGATGGCGGCCCCATTCCAGCTGGCCTTTGCGCGGCAGGCGCAGTTCTTCGGCGATGCGCTCGAAATAGGGTAACTCGGTGCGGTAGATATTGAATTTATCGCGTGCCAGTGCCTTGGGGGCATCCGATGTCCACGGATATTTGATCAAGGCACCCAGTGCGGCAGCCGTCAGCCGCATGCCGCCTTCGTGGCTGTACATTTCCAGCGTGGCCAGCATGCGCAGGCCGTGGGCATTGCCCTCGTAGGTCTGCACATCGCGTTGTTGGGCGGCATCCAGCGATTGCAGGAAGTGGGCATTCCGACTATCGCGAAACCAGTCGCGCAACGCGTCTTCGCCGGTGTGACCGAAGGGCGGGTTGCCGATATCGTGCGCCAGGCAGGCGACCTGCACTACCGCGCCAATGTCGAATGGGCCGTAACCGGCGGGCATCACGCCGGCGTGCTGCATCATCACCCCCACGCGGTTGCCCAGGCTGCGCCCGACGCTGGCTACTTCCACGCTGTGGGTCAGACGGTTATGGGTATGGTCGTTCTGTGCCAGCGGGTGGACCTGGGTTTTGCGGCCCAGCCGGCGAAAGGCGCTGGAAAATACCACCCGGTCGTGGTCGATGTGAAAATCGCTGCGCAGGCCGGCACTGCCTTCATCGGTAGCCGGGGTGTGGGTTGGCTTGATTTCCCCCTGTACCACCTTGAAACGCTGGGTGGACAGCAAGGCTGTCCATTGCTGCTGCTGAGTCTGGTTCATGGCCGGCCTGCAAAAACGGGATGAATTGATGATAGGGGCTTTGTTGCGGTGCGGGAAGCGGCTGGAGCGGCAATATCATGTGCGCTACTTTACTGCGCGGCATACAGGCGGATCACCTGGCCGTGACGGTCATCAGTCAGATAGAGCGCGCCATCGTTTCCCACACGTATTTCCACCGGCCCGCCCGGGCCTTTGCTGTCTTTCCAGTTGCTGATCAGTTCCAGCGGCTTGCCCTTGGGCAGGCCTTGTTTGTCTACTGGATAGGCCATCAGCCGGTGGCCGTGCTGGCGGTAGCCATGAAAGCCGACAATCAGCCAGCCGGCAAAACGCGGCGGGGCCTTTGGCGACAGCCACCAGGTCAGCCCCAGTGGCGCGGCGTGCGCGGGGAGCAGCAAATAGGGCGGCTGGGTATTGCGGCAGTCGTGGCCAGGAAACTCCGGAGCGGCCAGCTGTTTGTCGTAGCAGAAGGGCCAGCCATAGTGCTGGCCGGCCTGCAGCAGATTCAGCTCATCGTGTGGCAATTCATTGTCATTCGGCAGATGCAGTTTCAGATGAATGGCGTCGCGGCTGTTTTCTGCCTGTAAGACAATGCCGCTGGCCGGATGCACGCCCAGGGCCATGCTGTTGCGCAAGCCACGGGCAAATACGCCCAGATCGCTCACCTTGCCGTCTTGGTCCAGGTGATAACGCCAGACCACCCCGGCTTTGTCCTGTTCGCTTTCCGGGCAGCGCCCGGCCGCCAGTTCGGCCGGACTGGCGCTTTCGCAATTGTCCGATGAGCTGCCGATATTGACATACAGATCGCCATTGCCGGCCAGGGCAAAGGTGGTGAGCGGGTGGCGCTGGCGCAAGGGCAGGGTGGCCACGGTTTCGCGCTGCTCCGGCTGCCCTGGGGTAAAGCGGACGATGCGGCCCACTTCGCCGACATAGATCTTGCCATCCGGCCCCTGCACCACGCCGTGCGGGCGGTCAAAGCCTGTTGCCACTACGCTTTGCTGCCAGCCGCCGCTGGTGGCGGCCAGTTGCAGCACCCGGCCTTGTGTGGCATCCCAGCGCACCATTTCTGTTACCAGCAAGTTGCCATTAGGCAATACGGTCAGTCCGCGCGGCATTTTCAGGCCGCTGGCAATCACTTCGGCGCACAGGCCGGGCAGGGTTTGCATGCCCGCGGGCTGTGCTCTGGCACACTGGACGCTAGCCTGCGCAGACAGAGAAAACAGTAATAGTGCGCTCAGGCTGGCGAGTCGGAGTTTGGGCATGGTTTGGCCTTTCACTGGTGCCGGCATGTCTTGATTACCGGCGCTACGCATGGTCTGGCGGCGATGGCGCGTGCCAGTTTGCCGATTTTGACATGTCCGGCTGCGCTGTGGGGTGTGTCATGAGGCGATATGGCTTGCCGTGATTGATATTATAAATGATAATCATTGTTATTAACTTGCAATAAGAAGGAGGCAGCGCATGCTGTGGTCCATCATTCAGCTTGCCGGTGTGTGCATCATGCTGCTGACGCGGCTGGCTTACCTGCCATTATTGCAGCAGCGTAATGCCATGGTGGTGGGGCAGTGCATACTGCGCTGGCCGGTGCTTACCGGCATGTGGCTAGTGCCTATGCTGGCCGCAGCCACTGGCTGGCGGCGCTATTGGCCGCTGGATTTAGCGCCACTGGCCGCACCAGCCGGTAGCTTGTTACTGGTTTATGCCTGCTGGCTTTTCTGGCGTAGCCAGCATGATTTGCTGCTGCAACCAGTCGGAACGCTGCAGTGCCAGGGTGGTGTCTATCAACGCATCCGCCATCCGTTATATGCGGCGCTATGGCTGGCTGCGCTGGCGCAGCTGCTGCTGTTGCAGGATGGTGTGGCCGCCAGCGGCATGCTGGCCTTGCTGCTGAGCTATCGGGGCAGCGTGCGGCGTGAAGAAGGTGAAATGCTGCAGCGAGCTGGCAATGCCTATCGCTTATATATGGAGAAAACCGGCCGCTTGTGGCCGCGCGGGCTGGCGGCCTGAGTCGCTGCTTGACTCAGGGCTGGCCGGCCAGATTGTCCAGCATGGTGTTGATTTCCGCTGGGCGGTATAGCGGTGGGCCGCTGCGATAAATGCGCAGCTTGCGCTGTTCGATCAGCCCGACTTCCAGCTGCTTGCTGGCGGGGTCCAGCAGCAGATAGGCCATCTCCTCGCCGCCCTGGTGCGCTTTGTTGCCGCTGACAAACAGTAGCTGGTCTTTGCCAAGCGGACTGCTGACCTGCATGTTCTGCAGGAATACCGGCATCTTCTTGCCCAGTAGCTGGTGGAGAGCCTCAGCTACCACGCCTTTTTGATAGAGTCCGATATCCGCCGGATAGCTGCCGACTTTTGTTTCCAGCTGCTGCCATTGCAAGGCATTGGCTGATTTTTCCATTCCCTGTTGCACCGCTGATACTGCCAGGCCCAGCGCCGGATTGTCGGCCACCAGCTGGGCCGCCTGCTGTTTGGCCTCACCCGCAGCGGCACTGGCCTGTTGGCGCAGTGTTGCCAGCGGTGCGCTGGTATCGCTCAGCGTGGCATGTGCGGTACTGATGGCCGCGGATGCCGCCTGCTGGGCCGCGTCACTTTGCTGCTGGGTACAGGCGCTGACCGCAAGCAGACTGGCGAGCAGGGTGGCAAGGTGCGATTTGTTCATGGTTATTCCTGATACTGGACTGAAGTACAGAGTGTCGGCTTGCGGCTTGGTTCCCGTTGGTGGCTTTGCGCCGGCGACATGGAAAATTGTCGATATGTTTCGTAGTAAAACTACTTAATGTGCTGAGCGGTATTGGCGGGCGAGATCGATATAAAAAATTTTGTGTTTGAAAACGAACATTTTTGTTTTGTAATTATTGCTTCATCGCGCTGTAGTACAGCGGTTTGTCGCACAGTTTTTAGCGTGAGTGTCCATGTTGTTGCTGCTGCGCATGGCGGGATGGTACTGTTCTGTTATCGTTTTTAATTTCGTATATCATTGAAAAATAACAATATAAATAACGGTTGCTGCTGTTGTCAGGTGGGGGTTGATGGGTGGGTACTGGCAGAATGTCCGGCTGTGCTGAACTGCCATGGTGGAGCTTGATTTATATCAATAAGCTGTTTTCGATAGTGAATGTAGTATTGTTTCTGTAGGGATAAGTTTCGGACTTCAATTGAGGAGGTAGTCATGGAAGCGATTGCTCACAATGCCGTACAGGCCGACCCATGGCGGGGCTTTGCTGCCGGTAACTGGCAAACCCATGTCGATGTACGTCAGTTCATTCAGCTGAATTATCGCCCCTTTACCGGTGATGCCACTTTCCTGGCCGGTGCCAGCGAACGCACCCGCAAGCTGTGGGATGTGCTGGGCGAGTTGCTGCGCCAGGAACGGGAAAAGGGTGTGCTGGATGTCTCGGCAGATCGTGCTACCTCCATCACCGCGCATGACGCCGGTTATATCGACCAGTCGCTGGAACTGATTGTCGGTCTGCAAACCGATGCGCCGCTCAAGCGCGCCATCATGCCCAATGGTGGTTTGCGCATGGTGGAAAGCGGGTTGGCAGCCTATGGCTTTACGCTGGACCCGGTGATCAAGGAAGTCTGGGAAAAATACCGCAAGAGCCATAACCAGGGGGTGTTCGACACTTATACCCCCGATATTCTGGCCGCACGCAAGTCCGGCATCATTACCGGCCTGCCGGATGCCTATGGCCGTGGCCGTATCATCGGCGACTATCGCCGTGTAGCGCTGTATGGCACGGATTTTCTGCGCAAGGAGCGTCAGCAGCTGTTCCACGAGCTGGATGATGCCGTATTCACCGAAGACGTGCTGCGTCAGCGTGAAGAGTTGTCCGAACAGTTCCGTGCGCTGGATGAGTTGCGTCAGATGGCGGCCAAGTACGGCTTTGACATCAGCCGCCCGGCGGTCAATGCCCGCGAGGCGGTGCAGTGGACCTACTTTGCCTATCTGGCTGCAGTGAAAGAACAAAATGGCGCAGCCATGTCGCTGGGCCGTATCGCCACCTTCCTCGACATCTATATCGAGCGCGACCTGGCTGCTGGTGTGCTGAGCGAAGAACAGGCGCAGGAGCTGATTGATGATCTGGTGATCAAGCTGCGCATCGTGCGCTTCCTGCGCACCCCGGAATACGATCAGCTGTTCTCCGGCGACCCGACCTGGGTGACCGAGTCCATCGGCGGCATGGGTGAAGATGGCCGTACCCTGGTGTCGAAAAACAGCTTCCGCTTCCTCAATACCCTGTACAACCTTGGGCCTGCACCGGAGCCGAACCTGACCGTGCTGTGGTCCACCGCACTGCCGCAGGGCTTCAAGGATTTCTGCGCCCAGGTCTCCATCGATACCAGCTCGATCCAGTACGAAAACGATGACAATATGCGCCCGCTGTGGGGCGATGATTACGGTATCGCCTGCTGCGTATCGGCTATGCGCATCGGCAAGCAGATGCAGTTCTTTGGTGCGCGAGCCAATCTGGCCAAGGCCATGCTGTATGCCATCAATGGCGGCGTGGACGAAAAGAGCGGGGCGGTGGTGGCCTCCGGCTTTGAGCCGATCACGGCCGATGTGCTGGATTTTGACGAAGTCATGGCCAAGTTCGACAAGATGATGGACTGGCTGGCCTCGACTTATGTCAAGGCGCTCAACTGCATTCACTACATGCATGACAAGTACGCTTACGAGCGCATCGAAATGGCGCTGCACGATCGCGACATCCTGCGCACCATGGCCTGCGGTATTGCCGGCCTGTCGGTGGCAGCGGATTCGATGTCGGCCATCAAACATGCCCGCGTGCATGTCATCCGCAACGAAGCCGGCCTGGCGGTGGATTATCGCATCGAGGGCGACTACCCGGCCTATGGCAACAATGATGATCGCGTCGACAGCATGGCAGTGTGGCTGACCGAAACCTTCATGAACAAGATCAAGGCCCAGCCGTATTTCTACCGTCATGCCACGCCAACCCAGTCGGTGCTGACCATCACCTCCAATGTGGTGTACGGCAAGAAAACCGGTAATACGCCGTGCGGTCGCCGTGCTGGCGAGCCGTTTGCGCCGGGTGCCAATCCGATGAATGGCCGCGATGTGCATGGTTTTGTGGCTGCCGGTGCCTCGGTGGCCAAGCTGCCTTACTCCGCTGCGCTCGATGGTATCAGCTGGACGGCATCGGCTACCCCGGATGCGCTGGGGCATACCGCGCAAGATCGCATCGCCAATCTGTCGCATTGCCTGGATGGCTTTGCCGCCGCCGGTGGTTTCCACGTCAACGTCAATGTGTTCCGGCGCGAGACATTGCTGGATGCCATGGAGCACCCCGAGCTGTATCCGCAGCTGACGATCCGGGTGTCGGGTTATGCGGTCAACTTCGTCAAGCTCACCCGTGAACAGCAGCTGGACGTGATTAATCGCACCTTCCACGCCAGCCTGTAAGCGCAGCATCAGCCCGCTCGCCGACCACGGTCGCCGGGCGGGTTTTTCATGTCAGGAGTGAATCATGTCTCAACAGCACAGCGTCACGGCTCCGCTCAGTCAGGGCCAGCTTTCCGGTTATGTGCACTCGACCGAGAGCGGTGCCGGCGTGGATGGTCCTGGCATGCGTTTTGTCTTTTTCATGTCCGGCTGCCAGTTCCGCTGCCAGTACTGCCACAACCCCGATACCTGGAAGCTGCATGCCGGGCGGCAACTGACTGTGGATGAGGCGCTGGCCGAACTGGCCCCTTATGCTGGTTTTCTCAAGTTTGCCGGCGGCGTCACCATCTCCGGTGGCGAACCCCTGATGCAACCGGAGTTTGTTGGTGCGCTACTGCGGGGCATCAAACAGCGCTATGGCCTGCACACGGCACTGGATACCCAGGGTTTTCTGCATGAAAGTGTCAGTGACGGCTGGCTGGAGGCGGTGGACCTGGTTCTGCTGGACATCAAGCACAGCGATCCGGAACGCTACCAGCAGATTACCGGCCAGCCCTTGCAGCCAACGCTGGATTTTGCCCAGCGCCTGAAGCGCCTTGGCAAGCCCATCTGGCTACGCTACGTGCTGGTGCCGGGCTTGACTGATGCCACGGACGATATTGCCCGTCTGGCAGACTATGTGGCGGAGCTGGGCAGTATTGTGCAGCGGGTGGAAGTACTGCCTTTTCACCAGATGGGTGCGGCAAAATGGGCGCAATTGGGCATGGCCTATCCGCTGGCAGATACCCCTACCCCGGATGCCGTGGCGGTAGCGGCGGCGCGAGCCCTGTTTGCTGCCCGCGGGCTGACAGTGTGCTGAAATGCCTGGCGGATGAAGCTTGGGCGAGGTTTTAAAGTCGCAGGCTATCTTTCCGAAACGTCTGATAGGTATTGTTTGGTGGCTGCGGATAATACGACGGGTGAGTCATTGACCAACCCAGATAAGATTGTCCGAAGTGATGAATAATGAATTTTCCAAATCCGGCAAGTATGGAGCAAACCTCTCGGCCCGGGTTATCAGCGAGCAGATCAGCACCTTGATCGATCGTCTGTCCAAAAAGGGTCAGTGCATCGTGATCTGGGAAAAGGAGCGTCTGCTGTTCTGCTCCATGGATAGCCGCAACGCTCAGCGCTATCTGGCCAAGCCCACCTGTCTGGGCGTTTACGATGCTGACGTCACCTTCTGGGACGTACAAAAAGACTTGAAAGAAATTTTGCAGCGCGCCTAGCAAGCTGCCGCTGGTCGCATGCAGGCGGGCTGGTGGCATGATTCTGATTTACCCGCGTGGCCATATCCGGTACAGTCCGCGTTTTCCATCGTCAAGGCAGGCCTCTGACCGGAGGGCTGCCCGCCATCCGTAGCGCGGATCCTGCCCTCATGCCGGACTCCATGCACTACACCATTTTTGATACTCCGCTCTTGCGCAATTTCATGCGCGCTCTGTCCATCATGCTGTTACGCCTGCGTGGCTGGCGTATTGAGGGTAACTTTCCCGATCTGCCCAAATACGTATTGATTGCGGCACCGCATACCAGCAACTGGGATTTTCCGCTGACGCTGGGCGTCTGCTTCGCCTTGCGCGCCAAACTGTACTGGATGGGCAAGCACACCTTGTTCTGGGGGCCGCTGGGGCCGGTAATGCGCTGGTTGGGCGGTATCCCGGTCATGCGCAGCCGCAACAACTCGCTGGTACAGCAGATGGTGACGGTCTATCAGCAGTCGGCGCAGCTAGTGGTGGCCATTCCGCCGGAAGGTACCCGCCAGCGGGTGAAGGAATGGAAAACCGGCTTCTATCATATTGCCTGCGGCGCCCAGGTGCCGATCGTGCTGGCTTATATGGATTATGCGCGCAAGGTGTGTGGCTTTGGGCCGGTGTTTTACCCTACGGGGGACATCGCTGCGGACATGCCGCGTATTCAGGATTTCTATCGCGACAAGGTGGGCAAGCACCCCGATCAGCACTGATTGCTGTCTTGTGCTCAATCACACCCGCCGGCTTGGCCCGGCGGGTTTTTTATGGCGCAGGCTACAAGCTCAGTGGCTGGCGGCGGGAATGGCGCTACTGACGGCGGACACCGGCAGGAACTGCAGGAAGGGGCCGGCGACCAATGACTGACCAAAATCGATGGCACTGCGCCGCAGTTTTTCATCGGACAGTTCGGCTAGTAATTCCAGCCGGGCCATGATCTTGCCCATTTCGCGTTCAAACGAGAGGTTACGCTGCTGGTTATTTATTTCATTGGCCAGCAGCAAGGGGCTGCCGTCGGCATTCTGGCGGCGGCCCAGCAGCCAGGAAGCAACTTCCACGTTGTAGGCGGCATTGGCCAGCTGTTGCGCATCCAGCCCGTGTACCAGGTAGAGCTCGGTGCGGCCGCCATAGACATCGACCAGCATGCTGCCCAGGCCAAAAATCAGCGTACCGGCGCGATCACCGCTGAATTGCGGGTCGAAGGCCGTGGTCAGCGCAGCTGTCGAGCGAACCTGCCCCAGCGCAGGGAGCTGGCTGTTGTTGCGGATGGCTGTCATGACCTGGGCAATGGCCGCATCGCGGCTGGCGGCACCACTTTTTTGCCATTGGGAAGGATTGCGGCGATAGAGCTTGTCCAGCAGGGTTTGCAGGCTGGCCAGATTGTCGCGCATGGCCAGGTTGGCAACGCGGTTGGCGGCGCTTTGTCCCAGCTCGGCGGAGCTGAAGCTGTCGCCTTGTACTGGTTTGCGGACCGGTGTGCTGCTGCAATGTGTCAGCAGCAGGCAGGCGAGCAGCGACAGGGCGCAACGCAACATCTTCATATTGACCTCGGTGGAGAGGGAGATGTGTTGTTGTACCCCGTGGCCGGTGCTTGAGCAATAAGGCCTGGCGGCCGGGCGTCAGTGCTTGGGGGCGAACAGGGCTTGCCAGCCTTCGATGCCAAGCTTGGTGACGGTGTCGATATTGCGCTCGAAAATGGCTTCGGCTTCGGGGAAGGCCTCAACCGCACGGTCGATGCTGGCTTCGCGGATCAGGTGCTGGGTCGGCCAGGGCGAGCGATTGGTGTAATTGCCGATGTCATTGATGCCGGTGCCGCCAAACTGGAATTTGGGGTGAAAACTGGCCACCTGCAGTACGCCATCCAGTTCCAGCTCTTCCACGATGGCATCCGCGATATCCTGGAATTCGTTGAAATCCAGGAAGCGCTGCAGCACATAGGGATGAATCAGCAGCGTGGTGTCGATTTCTTCCGGGCTGCTGTCAGCCAGCAGGCGCAATTCCTTGGCCAGCTCTTCGGCCAGCTGGGCCGGTTCGGTGGCATCGCTGACCACGAAGCGGACCTGGTTCTTGACGTAGACCGATTTGGCAAAAGGGCAGAGGTTAAGGCCGATGACGGCTTTTTCCAGCCATTCGCGGGTGCTGGCGATGACTTCGTCGTGGGTAGGCGTTTGCATGTGGACTGACTCTGGAATGACGGGATAGGAGTAAATGTTAAGGCATGCCGCAAGGCGGTGCACGCCAAGTCTGGCGCGCTAAAACAAAAAAACCCGGACGAGTCCGGGTTTTCATCAGCGAGTAATCTTTAAGAAGATTACAGCGGCTGGATGTTGGAGGCCTGTTTGCCCTTCGGGCCATCAACGATGTCGAAGCTTACGCGCTGGTTTTCAGCCAGGGTGCGGAAGCCTTTAGCATTGATTTGGGAGAAGTGAGCGAATACGTCATCGCCACCTTCATCCGGAGTGATGAAGCCAAAACCTTTGGAGTCGTTGAACCACTTAACGGTACCGGTTGCCATTTTGTTTATCCTCAAAACGAGCAAGTTGATAAAACGCATGAAGTTCAAGGGAAATGGCGACTGAGGTACGGACTAAATGCCACTACGACAACTACACATCCACAACTTGAGCATCCTGCAGGCAGGCATACTGCCCATTGTTGCGAATGTTGGCAAGTATTTTCTGCGGCCAATGCCACCGGTTTGTGATCATACCTGGCGAAAAACATTGTATTGATTATGGTTTCTGTCTGTCGGCAGTGTCGGCAGCGGCAAAGAAACCCTGCTGTTCCGCCGCGTCCAGTGCCTGTAGCAGCCACTGGCCGGCCAGCGGGCAGCCATCGCTTACCTTGCTGACTGCCATGGCCAGCACCTGCTGCTTGCTGATGCCGTTTTCACGCCAGCTTTGGCCCTGGCGGCTCAGATTGAGCAGAATGGGCATCAGCCGGTCCATGGCGCGGGCGAAGCGCGCCTCGGCGCTCTGCCGCGCCTCAAATTCCTGCCACAGCGCTACCAGGCCGTCGGCCTGCTCTGGCGGCAGCAGGCCACAGATGCGGCGGATGGCGGCCAGCTCTTCCGCTTCGCGCGCCGCGCTGTCGGTTTCGGCGTAGACAATGACATCGCCGGTATCAATTTCGCCCAGGTCGTGAATCAGCAGCATGCGGATCACCTTGTCGATATCCAGCGGTACCGGCGCGTGCTGCGCCATGCTCAGCGCCAGCAGCGCGGCCTGCCAGCTGTGCTCGGCCGAATTCTCATAGCGATCCAGTCCAAGCGGCTTGGTCTTGCGCAGCACGGATTTGAGCTTGTCGACCTCCAGAATGAAATCGATCTGTTTTTGCAATACGGCAAAAGAGGGGGTCACGGTGACGACTCCGGCAAAGAATGAGCTGGGGGCGCTCATCATACGCCTGTGGTTTGGGCTTGCGCAGATGGATTGTGCCCGCTGGACGCTGTCTGATGATTTATAGTGCAATGACATCAGGCCACCATGTGAGCATGTCATGAGCGATGAAGTGCAACTGCAGTTTGTGCGGGAAGACGCGGAAGGCTTTCAGGACTTCCGCGACGTGCTGTCCGACTATGCACCGCAAATCGAGAAACTGGCTTCACAGCTGGGGCAGAATCCGTCATCGCCCGAGCTGGTGGGGGACCTGTTCCGACTGATGCATACCATCAAGGGCGATGCCGGGCTGTGCCGGGTGATGTTCGTGGTGCCCTTTGCCCATGCGCTGGAGGGCTTGCTGGCCCGGCTGCGCAACGGCGAGCTGTTATATCAGGAGGTGATGGGCGACGTGCTGTTGCTGGTGCTGGACCGCATCGAACTGGTCATGGCGCAGATCGCCAGTGCGCGGCCGGTGGATGAGGGACAGATGCATACCCTGCTGGAGACCCTGCGTTCGCTGGAAAGCCTGCCGCTGCCTTCGCTGCTGGCGACCTGTTCGCGGCTGGTGGCCGCCATGGTGGGTGTTCAGGGCAAGAGTGAAGCACCGGCGGTGGCGACAGGGGTGAAGTCGGTGTTGCAGTCGCGCCAGCAGGACATGCTGCTGTTTCGCACCCTGGCGCTGCAACTGGAACAGCGCATGCCGGAATTTCTCGGCCGCACCGAGCGCAATCTCAAGCTGGCGCTGGAACTGAACCGGCAGGCTGGTGGCTGGGTGGACGCCGAGCAGCTGGAGGCAGCGGTATACATGCACGATGTCGGCATGATGTTCCTGCCGGAGGCGGTATGGCTGAAGCTGGGGCAGATCAATGACAACGAACGCCGGTTGATGGCTTTGCACCCAGCCTGGGTGGCTGGTTTGCTGGGACGGATGCCAGGCTGGGAAGAGGCGGCGCTGATGGTGCTGCAACACCACGAAACACCGGATGGCGAAGGGTATCCTTATGGCCTGGCCAGTGGTGAAATCAGCCAGGGGGCGCGCATCCTGGCTCTGGTGGATGCTTTCGAGGCGGTGATGCTCAAGCATGCCCACCGCGGGCAGCGCCGCTCCATGCTGCGGGCGGCGGCAGAACTGAATGCGGCGGACGACCAGTTCGAGCGGGCCTGGCTTGATCCCTTCAATCAGGTCATTCGCCGCATGCTGGAGCAGTCTGCCACCTAATCGGCAGTCGCTGGCTTGCTGGCCTGCATGCCATGGCTGTCCAGCCAGGCCTGCAGCCGCTGCCAGCCATCCTGTGCCGCAGCCGCCTGGTAAGAGGAGCGGTAATCGGCGTTGAAGGCATGGCCGGCGGTCGGGTACACCACGATTTGCGAGCCACTCTGCCCTTGCTGCAAGGCTTGCCGCATGTGCTCAACGGTGTCCTGGGGAATGCTGCTGTCTTGCCCGCCGTACAGGCCCAGTATTGGTACGCTCAGGCTGGCTGCCACATCGACCGGCTGGCTTGGCGTCAGTGCATCGTGGGTGCCTTCCAGCTTGCCGTACCAGGCGATCCCGGCTTTCAGGTGTGGGTTGTGACTGGCATACAGCCAGCAGATGCGTCCGCCCCAGCAAAAACCGGTGATGGCCGCCCGGCTGGCATCACCACCATGGGCGGCAGCCCAGCCCAGCGTGGCGTCGAGATCCTGCATCACCTGTGCGTCTGGCACCTTGCTGACGATGTCCTTGATGATGCTGGCAATGTCGGGGCTGGCGGCAGGATTGCCCTGGCGAAAATATAGCTCGGGAGCCACCGCCAGATAGCCCAGCTTGGCCAGGCGGCGACAGATGTCACGAATGTGTTCGTGCACACCAAAAATTTCCTGCACCACCAGCACGATCGGCAGGCTGCCGCTGGCCGCTGGGCGGGCGAAATAAACGGGGAGGATGCCATCGTCCAGCGGAATGCCGGCCAGGCCGCTGTCCAGCGCCCGGCTGTCGGTGGCGATGCTGCCGGCAGCCACCGGCTGTACGGCCAATGCAAAACCGGCGGCCAGCGCGCCCTGAATGAAAGCGCGGCGCGGTGGGTTGAAATTATCCATACGGGCTTGCTCCGGTGAGTCCTGTCGATTACTGCTGTCAGGACTTGTGGTTTGCTGCGGGCTTGGCGACAATGCCGCTCCAGCGTCCGCCTGCGTCGTGGTTTGTCGGCGTCAAGGGCGTTGTTTGATTAAAATACAGTCTAGATCCGGTTACCCATTCTCTGCCATGTCCCAGCCGCCATCCAAGATAAAGCTTCCCGGCAGTTTTCTGCGCGTGGGAGAGCAGCTTACCGTAGATGTATATGCCAAAAACGGCTTTCTGCTGCTGAAAAAAGGCCATTATGTGCTGACGCCCGAGCAGCGCGAGCGGCTGATGGATGTAGCGCACGGCGATGCTGAGGAAGTGGCGGTCAGGCTGGAGCGTGAACGGCTGGACCGGGCGGCGCAGCGTGAACGTGAAGCCGCCAGCATGGTTCCCAAGAATCCACTGGTGGAAGTCGGCTTCATGGCGGGGCGGCTGGAGGCCTTGCTCTTGCATGGCCTGGCGGTGCCGGGACTGGCCGGACGGCTGGAGGAAATGGCCGAAGAGCTGCTGTTACTCACGCAGCGCTTTCGCGATGGCATGTTGGCCTCGCTGTTCCTGGTGCCGGTCCGCTCGCATAGCCTGAAGGTGGCCACGCTGCTGGCCCTGTTGGGGCGGCGGCTGGGGCTGGAGCCGTCCAGGCTGCACAGCCTGGTGTGCGCTGGTTTGTCGATGAATGTGGCCATCAGTCAGCTGTTAAACCAGCTGGGTGTGCAGCGACAGGCCATGACGCTGAGTCAGCAGGACGAGATGTATGCCCACCCGGTAATGAGTTCGGCCATTCTGCGCGAAGCCGGGGTGGTGGATGAGCACTGGCATCTGCTGGTGCAGACCCACCACGAACAGGATGATGGTCAGGGCTATCCGGCCGGCTTGTGCGGCGAGGAGATTCATCCGGATGCCCGCTTGCTGGCACTTGTCGACCATCTGTGCGAGCACTTGCAGCAAGATGCCGTGTTGCCATCGCTGGTAATGGCCAGCCTGTTTCGCGGCGAGCTGGGGCAATTTGCGCCCGCGCTGGTGTCCTTGTTGATCAAGGAAATGGGTATTTATCCGCCAGGTACATTTGTGCGGCTGGCCAATAATGAAATTGCCGTGGTGACCCATAGTGGCGACAAGGCCAATCAGCCGCGGGTGGCTGCCTTACGCAAACTGGATGGCCCGCCTTATGCTGACGTGCTGCTGCGTGACACCCGCCAGCCGGCTTATCGCGTGGTGGAAGCGGTGGCGGCGGCCAGCGCTGCCGTCAAGCCGGCCTATCTGACCCGCTTGTGGACTTCGCGACTGGGTTGATCCGGTATTCAGGGTGCAGCTGTGCCTGGATTGGCGGCAGCGGGCAGTTGCAAGGGCCGGATCTCCACATGGCTCAGGTCCTGCACCTTCCACACCCGGCGCATATGGCCGAAATCTCGTTTCTGTTGATTGCTCAGCTTCATTTCCGGGCGCAGTGACAAGTCCAGAAACACCTCTCCCAGATAGACACTGCTGCCGGCACTGATGTCGAAGCCAGCGTGGATCGGCATGCTGACCGAGCGCCACTGGCTGCCCCAGCCCGACTCTTCTATCCAGTTGCCCCAGGCATCCGCCACCTGGTAATGCCCCGGTGGCAAGGCAAACAATTGCAGCCGGCCATCGACCGGACTCATGCCTTCCTCGCCGAATACCGTATCGGTATTCATGCTGGCGCGGCCATTGGCCACGGTCTGGCCCTGACTGTCGACAATGTGCATGCCGGTATTGGCCGAGTCCTGGTCAAATGCGCGTGCAGTGAGCGATACGATGGCATAGCCATAGCCGGGGGGAGGGGTGATGCTGCCCTGTAGTCGATCTGCCATGGTGGTGCAGGCAGAGAGCAGGCTGACGCCAAGCAGCAGGCAGCTGCGCTGGAGGATGGCCATGGGTCCGGGCTCCTTGGTATTGGGTGGGACAAGCGCTCAGTATGACATGCGGCAGGGCGTGCGTTGCGGTGGGTAGCGACGCATTCATGCGCCTTGCCGTCTGTGCGGATTCGGGTATGCTAGCCGATCATTTTATCGTTGATAACAAAAACACGAGCAAAGGAAACCCATGGAACAGTTCGATAATGTCAGCGTGGCCAAGCGTGCCAATGTTTATTTTGACGGCAAATGTGTCAGCCATAGCATCACCCTGGCCGATGGCACTCGCAAATCGGTAGGCGTTATCCTGCCGTCCAAGCTGCTGTTCAATACTGGTGCACCGGAAATCATGGAGTTGCTGGAAGGCCAGTGCCGCATCACCCTGGCCGGCAGCAGCGAAGCAGTAAGCTATCAGGGTGGCCAGAGTTTCAATGTGCCTGGCGACAGCTCCTTCCAGATTGAAGTGCTGGAAACCCTGCACTACGTGTGTCATTTCGGCTGAACCGTTACGGCGGCATGAGGCTGCGGCCTCGCTGAAAATGATGTAACCATGCCGGTAGTCCTCGACTGCCGGCATTTTTATTGCGGCGGCCACCGGCTTGTCTTGTCTCGGTGCCATGGGCTGGTGTGCTGCAGATGGTGCGGATGAAAAATCCTGCTGCGGCGTGCTGTCTGCTTGTCCGGTCCTAGTAATGCCTGTGCAGGCAAGTGCCTGAGGAAAACTACGCCATTTTGATAGCCAAGCTTATAAGCTACGGCTCGATAATACTCGTCACATTTCACAGTTACACTGGACGGCGCCATTTTGCCCTTGTGCATTGCCCGCCGCCTGTCTTGTCTTTGGCTTGCCATCTGCGCGGCGAGCAGTTCTGCATGGTGATACAGTCACCAACTGGCAGGCTGTTTGCTGTGTATTGTCGGACAGGGCATGGGAAGGGTTGCAGTGGCTGGCAGGGCTTGCGCAAGCTGTTATAAGCAAAACTACGCTTTTCCTGCCTTATCCGAAAGGATATCCTTGCAAACCTTGTCCCGCTTGGGTTAAGGGTAATAAGAGCTATGATGACAATAACCAGGCCAGGCGCTGTCAGCGGGCGACCTGCCATGATCAACCAGCCATGGGCATGGTGACTGGAACAAGTGGATGCTTAAAAAAGTCAGGACGCTATGGTCGCGTTATGCATTGTCACCCAAACCGGCGGTTGTTTATTCCGCTGCGCTGGCGTCATGCCTGCTGACTGGCTGGCTGCTGTCGCTGCTGGTGACCTGGCAGCAGGATCGCACCGAGCTGCATGAGCGGGTCAGCCTGCTGACGCAACAGCTGGATCAACAGATCGGCCTGGCCAATGGCGCGCTGGGCCGGATCGATGCCGTGCCGGTCAGTGCGGCCTGTGATCTGCCACGCCAGATGCTGGCCTCGGTGGTGCAGTCCACCCCGCATGCCCGCTATGCCCTGCGTGTAGGGGCGGATGGCACGGCGTGTACTTCCGATTTGTCGCGGCAGGATGTGCCGGCTCTGCCAAACGATGGCCGGGTGTTGCTGCTTAGCGGCAGCCGCGATGCCAAGGCCTCGCTACGGCTGCAGCGCCATGGCTATGGTGTCAGCATGATCGAACTGGGCGGCGATGCCTTCGTCAATCTGCTGCAACAAGCCGCATCCGGCGACATGCAGGCTTATATGGTGCTGGGTGAGCAATACCTGGCGGCTGATGGCAAGGTGCGTCCCATGGATGACAGCATCGGTCAGGGGCTGAGCTTCAGCCTGCCCGCACCCAGCGGCCAGTTCAGCATCGTGATGCAGGAGTCCTGGCTATCCGTGCTGGAAGGCTCGTTGCTGCGCCGGCCGGACACCTTGCTGCTGGCGGTATTGGCAGGGCTGGTGCTGGCCTGGTCCTTGTTGCGGCGCGAGGTGGCACGTAATTCCACGGGCTGGGAGATTGCCCAGGGTATCCGTAACCGCGAATTCTTTACCCACTACCAGCCCATTGTCACGGCAGAGCATGGCGAGTGTGTCGGGGTGGAGGTGCTGGCGCGCTGGCGCCATCCGGTGCAGGGGGCCATCCGCTCTGATCTGTTCATTCCGGCAGCCGAAGATGCCGGGCTGATCGTACCGCTCACCCGCTACCTGATCCGCCGTGTGACCAAGGAGCTGAAACAGGTTGCCTTGCCGCCCGGTTTCTTTGTCGGCATCAATATCGCTGCCGAACATCTGGGCATGCCGGACCTGGTGGAAGACTGCAAGATTCTGCTGGCGGTATTGCGCGAGAAAAAAGCTGTGCTGGTGTTGGAAGTCTCCGAGCGCTTTCCGCTGCCCGAGCATCAGGTCACCCATCGTGTAGTGCAGGATTTGCGCCAGATGGGCGTGAAGCTGGCGCTGGATGATTTTGGTATCGGCCACGCCGACCGCAATTATCTGCGGCGCTGGGGTTTTGACTACCTGAAGGTGGAGAAGGGCTATGTATCGGCCCTGGGCAAGGACAGTTTCAAGACCAATATCCTGGATGGCCTGCTGCAGACCTCGCATCAGCTCGGTGTGCAGGTGATTGTGAAAGGGGTGGAAACCCAGGGCCAGCAAAACTACCTGTCGGTCAAGGGCTTCGAATTCCTGCAGGGCTTTTATTTTGGCAAACCGATGACGCTGAATCACTTCCGGCAGTGGTTGTACTCCGGCATTACCCAGGACCGGGTGCCCGCGACTGCTGGTGTGGGCAGGGCTGAGGCGACCGATCGCTGACACTAGCCGGATGAATGTGAAGGGCCAGACAAACTGTCTGGCCTTTTTGCTTTTGGGCCGTCTTGCACGTGCTGATAAGAAGATGCCGGGCTGGCGGCGGTATGGCGCTTGCGCTTACAATGCGGCCCTTTTTTCTCGTCCGGGGTGCTTGATGGAGATGATTTACACAGTGCAGCGCTATGCGGCAACACGGCCATGGGCCAAGCGTGTCGGGCAACTATATGGGCGGGAGGTGCAGCAGGCCGCTGCACAGCAGCAAGTGCAGGAGCTGGTGCAGCGCGAGCTGGCGCGTGCCGCTCAGGTTTATCCGGCAGTCGCGGAGCGCACTGCCAGCGAGCAGCGGCTGGCCGATGCCTATGGGCAGTTCTGCCGTCATGGCAAGGTGATGGCACATCTGGAAGATGGTTTGATGCAGGCGTTGCGGCATACCCGCGTGCCCGGCAATCTGCCCGACCGACTGCAGTTGCCGGCTGCGGCGTTTTATCTGCATGTCGATGGTGCCGAGGGCGGAGCTTTCGTCATGCAGGTGCCGGATCGCCAGGAAGTGGCCTTGCTGCTATTGCGGGCAGATTTCTCGTTGGCAGGTGCCGACTGGCTGGCGGATGTCGAGGATAGCCTGGCTTTGCTGGTGAGCTATCCGGGCGAATTGGCTGAGCCGCTGGCGGCGGTTGCTGCGGAGTGGCGTGGCTTGCTAACGGCAGTGTTGAATGGACTGGCCTTGATGACGCAGCCGCGATTGCAGCTGGTGCGGGGCTGGGAGAGTACAGCCCCATCAGACAGTGTGGCCTTGGCCATGCATCCATCCTGTGCCAAGAGCCGGCAGAAGGGGCGTAGCCAGCTTTTGCAAGCCGGCTATCAGGAAGTGAGTTATTGCCGTCTGGATGGCATGGCTACCCTGCCAGGCCAGTACGCCACGGCGGGCTACTGGCGGCGGCAGGCAGTCAACGATGCACAGGGCGGCTCGCGCCTGGTGTGGGTGATGCCGCGCTGATCAGCGCTGCGCCAATTGCGTGCGCAGTACCTGGCGCACGGCCGAGGTTTCAAATGGTTTGCCCATGATGGCGGATACCCCGGCGGCCTCGGCGGCGGCCAGTCTTTCCATGTTTTCTTCGCTGGAAATCATGATGATGGGCACCGAGCTTTGCATGCTGCGGGTGCGGATATAGCTGGCCAGCTCGCAGCCGTCCATCATTGGCATGTTGTAGTCGGTCAGTACCAGGTCAAACAGGGTGCTGTCTATCAGCGGCAGTGCGTCCTTGCCGCTCCAGGATTCGGTGATTTTTTCGAAACCCAGCCGTTCCAGTACGGTGCGGATGTGGCGGCGCGCCATCACGCTGTCGTCCACTACCAGGATGTTGAGATCGGCGTAGTCGAGGTCGCTGTCGGTGTCATTCTGGTTGGCCGCCAGAAAATCCATGGTGTCGTTGATAACCTTGCGCAGTTGGGGCAGGTCGAAGGGTTTGGGCAGTATGCCCATCAGGCCGGCCTGGCGCATGGGGTCGATCAGGTCGGGATTGGTTTCGCTGGAAACCAGGATGAACGGCAGGTCACGCAGTTCCGGGTGGCCGCGCATGCGGAAAATCATCTCTCCGGCGGTCATGTCGGGTAGATGGAAGGCGCTCATCACCACGTCCGGCTTGTATTTGCCGATGTATTCCAGCAAGGCTTCCCCGGTTTCGAATACTTCCATGCGCGTAATGCCGAGTTCGGACAGGGCATTGCGAATGATTTGTGCCTGAACCGACGAGCTTTCTGCCAGGGCGACGATCAAGTGTTGAATGGACAGCATGCGCTTTTCCGTTTTCTGTGTAGCTATGTACCAATATAGGCGCTTTGGCGGCGCTGTCATGGCCGCCAATGAAAAAACCCTGCCGTGGAGGCAGGGTTGACTGGTTGATTACTGCTGATGGTAAGCGGTAATGCGTTCAACTTCTTCTTTGGAGCCGAGGAAGACTGCTACGCGCTCATGCAGCCCCTTGGGCTGGATTTCCATGATGCGTTGATAGCCGTTGGTGGCGGCGCCGCCAGCCTGCTCGATGATGAAGGCCATCGGATTGCCTTCGTACATGATGCGCAGCTTGCCGGCCTTGTCCGGATCGCGAGCATCCTTCGGGTACATGAAGATGCCGCCACGGGTGATGATGCGATGCACCTCGGCCACCATCGATGCCACCCAGCGCATATTGTAGTCCTTGCCCAGCGGGCCGGTCTTGCCGGCCAGCATTTCATCCACATAGCGCTTAACCGGGGCTTCCCAGTGGCGCATATTGGACATGTTGATGGCAAATTCCTGGGTGCTTTCCGGTACTTGCATGTCGGAGTGGGTCAGCACGAAGGAGCCGTGTTCACGGTCCAGCGTGAAGCCGTGCACGCCGCTGCCGAAAGTCAGCACCAGCATGGTTTGCGGGCCGTATACGGTATAACCGGCGGCGACCTGTTCGGTCCCCGGTTGCAGGAAGGCTTCCGGTGTGGGGTGGTCGATGCCTGCCGGGCAGCGCAGGATGGAGAAAATGGTGCCGACCGAAATATTGACATCGATATTGGATGAGCCATCCAGCGGATCGAACATCAGCAGGTATTCGCCCTTCGGGTATTCGCCCGGGATATGGTAGGGCAGTTCCATTTCTTCCGAGGCCATGGCGGCCAGGCTGCCGCCCCATTCATTGGCATCCAGCAGGAAGTCGTTGGCGATCACGTCCAGTTTCTTTTGCGCTTCGCCCTGGATGTTGCCGGTACCGGCCTCACCCAGGATGCCGGCCAGCGCACCCTTGTTGACAGAGAAGCTGATGGCCTTGCAGGCGCGGCCAACGGTTTCGATCAGCAAACGCAGTTCGGGCGGCAGGGTGCCGGCCTTGCGCTGTTGTTCGATCAGAAAGCGGGAAAGGGTGATGCGGCTCATGGCGTTCCTTGCGTTCGGTGGGTGTGCGGTACTGGCTGGGTTCAGGCGCAGCGGCTCAATCTCAGGCGCACATTATAACGAATATGCCTGCAGCGTCATGCGCTAACAGCTATCAATAAATAGTCACCCAAGCGAGATGACTGCCATGCGGACTCTCCTGTTGCTGATTCTGCTGTCCCTTGCCCTGCCGGCTTCAGCCCTGTCCATCTTTACCGAGGAGTGGCCACCCATCACCTTTCAGCGCAATGGTGTGGCGGATGGCATGGCCGTGGAAGTGGTGCGGGAGATTCAGGCGCGCATTCATGACAATACCGCCATCGAGGTTGTGCCGTGGGCGCGTGGCTATCGCGAACTGGAAAGCACGCCCAATGTATTGCTGTTTACCGTGGGGCGTAGCGATGCACGCGAAAAGCTGATGACGCTGGTCGGGCCGGTGGCGGTATCACAAACCGTACTGCTGTCACGCAAGGGTGAGGCCGGCAACCTGCTGGCCTTGGGCCCTGCGCTCTACAGTCGGCCGGTGGGGGCGTATCGCGGCAGTATCTTTGCTGATGCGGCGGCATCTGCCGGCTTTGTCGAGCTTGATCTGGCCCCCACACCGCAGGTGTCGGCACAGAAGCTGCTGGGCGGGCGTTACGATCTGTGGGTGGAGGGCGGCTTTGTGGTGGCCTCGGTATTGAAAGATATTCATCAGCCGCCAGATGCCGTGGAGGTGGTCAGGGTGCTGGAGTCGCTGGAGCTGTATCTGGCCTTCTCGCGCGGCACCTCGGCCCGCACCATCAGGCGCTGGTACGAGGCGCTGGCCGCCATGAAGAAGGACGGCAGTTTTCGCCGTATCTACAATAAATGGCTGCCGCGCGATACCGCGCCGCTGGAGATGCGTCAGCTGGGCCTGATACCGCAGTGATCCTAGTCTTCCGGAAAGGCGTGGGCAATCATGTTGTCGTTGAGTCCGGCGGCCGGAAACGGGCGCATTTGTCCGGATTCCTGCTCCAGCCAGCGGCAAAAGGACGCCACGGTGGAGTCACCGGATGCCGTGCGCGGCACGATCCAGCAATAGTCACGCACCGGTACCACCGGGCTGGACAGTGGCGCCACCAGTTGGCCGGAATCCACCAGCGACTGCGCCATCGGCAGCGGCCCCAGGGCCACGCCCAGGCCATCCAGTGCGGCTTGCAAGGCCAGCGAGAAACGGTCGAAGTGCAGGCCGCAGGCTGGTTTCAGTTCCGGTACGCCGGCCAGGGTCAGCCAGCGCTGCCAGGCGGTGGGGCGGGTGTCCGCATACAGCAGGGTGTGCTGGGCTAGGTCGGCCGGGCTTTCGATCGGAAAGCGTTTCAGCAGGGCAGGCGAGCATAGCGGCAGCTCGCATTCTTCCAGAAATGGCTTGGCGATATGGCCGGGCCAGTCGCCGGGGCCGCGGCGGATGGCGATGTCAAACGGGCTGTCCAGCCGGCTGATGTCGCGGTCGGATGTCACCAGATGCAGCTCCACGTCCGGGTAGCTTTCGCGGAATACGTGCAGCCTGGGCATCAGCCAGTGCATGGCCATGGTGGGGGTGGAGTTGATGGTGAGCCGGCGCTGGTTGTCCGGCTGCAGCAATTGGGAAGTGGCGTTGGCGATGAGGTCCAGCCCGTCCTGCACCTGGATCAGGTAGCGCCAGCCGGTGTCGGTGAGTTTTACCCGTCCACCGGCGCGCTCGAACAGCCGCACGCCCAGCCATTCCTCCAACTGCTTGATCTGCTTGCTCACAGCACCGTGGGTAACGAACAGCTCGTCGGCTGCCGAGGAAAAGCTTTCCAGCCTTGCTGCAGCCTCAAATATGCGCAGCGCGTTGAGAGGGGGGTAAGTGCTCATGGTGTGAGTATAACTCACAGACGATGTTTCGATTACTCGTTTGTCACTGGCGGTCAGACGGCGTAATCTTCCAGCAATCAAAACGGGGTAGAAGGAAATCTCCCCGGACGGTTGCCGCCAGTTGATCCTGCACTGGCGGCTGACTCATTGCAAACAACCCAAGCAAAAAGGTCCCAAGCTATGCTCGAAGCCTACCGTCAGCATGTTGCAGAGCGCGCCGCCATGGGCATTCCGCCCCTGCCGCTGTCCGCCAAGCAAACCGAACAACTGGTCGAACTCCTGAAAAACCCGCCCAAGGGCGAGGAAGATCTGCTGGTCGAGCTGATCACCTTCCGCGTACCGCCGGGCGTGGATGATGCCGCCAAGGTCAAGGCTTCCTTCCTGGCCGCCGTAGCCGAAGGTACGGTAGCGTCGCCGCTGGTGTCGCGCGCCAAGGCCACCGAACTCTTGGGCACCATGCTGGGTGGTTACAACGTCAAGCCGCTGATCGACCTGCTGACTGATGCAGAGGTGGGTGGCATCGCCGCCGAAGGCCTGAAGAAAACCCTGCTGGTATTCGATTTCTTCCACGACGTGCAAGTACTGGCCGAAGGCGGCAACGCCAATGCCAAGGGCGTGCTGCAAAGCTGGGCCGATGCCGAATGGTTCACCAGCCGTCCGGAAGTGGAAAAGAAAATCACCGTTACCGTATTCAAGGTGCCGGGCGAAACCAATACCGACGATCTGTCGCCGGCACCGGACGCCTGGAGCCGCCCGGATATCCCGCTGCACTATCTGGCCATGCTGAAGAACACCCGTCCGGGTGCCGCCTTCGTGCCGGAAGAAGATGGCAAGCGCGGTCCGATGCAGTTCATCGAAGACCTGAAGAAAAAAGGCCATCTGGTTGCCTACGTGGGCGACGTGGTGGGTACCGGTTCTTCCCGCAAGTCCGCCACCAACTCCGTGGTATGGGCTACCGGCCAGGACATCCCCTTTGTGCCGAACAAGCGCTTTGGCGGCGTGACCCTGGGTGGCAAGATCGCTCCGATCTTCTTTAATACCCAGGAAGACTCCGGCTCGCTGCCGATCGAAGTGGACGTATCCGCGCTGGAAATGGGCGATGTGATCGACATCTACCCCTACGATGGCAAGATCGAAAAGAACGGCGCAACCGTGGCCAGCTTCCAGCTGAAGTCCGAAGTACTGCTGGACGAAGTGCGCGCAGGTGGCCGTATCAACCTGATCATCGGCCGTGGCCTGACCGCCAAGGCACGCGAAGCGCTGGGTCTGGCACCGTCCACCAGCTTCCGTCTGCCCAAGGATCCGGTCAATTCCGGCAAGGGCTTCTCGCTGGCACAGAAGATGGTTGGCCGCGCCTGTGGTCTGCCGGAAGGCCAGGGCGTACGTCCGGGCACCTACTGCGAACCGAAAATGACCACCGTGGGTTCGCAAGACACCACCGGTCCGATGACCCGTGACGAGCTGAAAGACTTGGCCTGTCTGGGCTTCTCCGCCGACCTGGTGATGCAGTCCTTCTGCCACACTGCTGCTTATCCGAAGCCGGTGGACGTGAAGATGCACAAGGAACTGCCGGCCTTCATCTCCACCCGTGGCGGTGTTGCACTGCGCCCGGGCGATGGCGTGATCCACAGCTGGCTGAACCGCCTGCTGCTGCCGGATACCGTGGGTACCGGTGGTGACTCGCACACCCGCTTCCCGATTGGTATTTCCTTCCCGGCCGGTTCCGGTCTGGTGGCGTTTGCTGCGGCTACCGGCGTGATGCCGCTAGACATGCCGGAATCGGTACTGGTGCGCTTCAAGGGCGAACTGCAACCGGGCGTCACCCTGCGTGACCTGGTGAATGCCATCCCGCTGTATGCCATCAAGCAAGGCCTGCTGACTGTGGCCAAGGCTGGCAAGAAGAACATCTTCTCCGGTCGCGTACTGGAAATCGAAGGTCTGCCTAACCTGAAGGTTGAGCAGGCATTCGAGCTGTCCGACGCTTCCGCCGAACGTTCTGCTGCCGGTTGCACCGTGCACCTGAACAAGGAGCCGATCGCCGAATACATGCGTTCCAACATCACCCTGATGAAGACCATGATTGCCGACGGCTATGCCGACCCGCGCACGCTGGAACGTCGCATCAAGAAGATGGAAGACTGGATCGCCAACGGTGAACTGCTGAAGGGTGATGCCGACGCTGACTACGCCGCCGTGATCGAAATCGATCTGGCCGACGTGAAAGAGCCGATTGTGGCCTGCCCGAACGACCCGGATGATGTGAAATTCATGTCCGAAGTTGCCGGCACCAAGATCGACGAAGTGTTCATCGGTTCCTGCATGACCAACATCGGTCACTTCCGTGCGGCTTCCAAGCTGCTGGAAGGCAAACGCGACCTGCCGGTCAAGCTGTGGCTGGCCCCGCCGACCAAGATGGATGCGCAGCAACTGACCGACGAAGGTCACTATGGCGTGTTCGGCATGGCCGGTGCCCGCACCGAAATGCCGGGTTGCTCGCTGTGCATGGGTAACCAGGCACAAGTGCGCGAAGGTGCCACCGTGATGTCCACTTCCACCCGTAACTTCCCCAACCGTCTGGGCAAGAACACCAATGTGTTCCTGGGTTCCGCTGAACTGGCCGCCATCTGCTCCAAGCTGGGCAAGATTCCGACCGTGGAAGAGTACAAGGCCAATATCGGCATCATCAATGAAAGCGGTGCCGAGGTTTACCGTTACCTGAGCTTTGACAAGATCAAGGACTACCAGGACATCGCGGCGACTGTTGCCAGCAACTGACCGGTTTGACGCTTGAACAGGAACCCCGCCATGTGCGGGGTTTTTTTGTGCATGCCGCCATTTGCGCGAAGTGGCAATGCGAAATGCGGTTAAAACCGGGTACAATCGGCGCTTTGCATTACCCCCGCCGTGCGCTGCGATGCTGGCTTTGCGCTGGTTGTTCGCCGCTGCGGCAGAATGAGGAAAGAGGTTGCTGATCGTGTGGTTTGTGCTTGGGCTGATGATGTTGGGTGTGGCGGCTGGTGTGACTTGGCGCAAGCTGGGAGCAGGGCACCCCTGGCGTGCGCGGGTGTCGCTGCAGCGTGAGCGCCTGCTGAAGAAGCTGGATCGCGTGCTGGGGGCGGGTCATGACGAAGAGCTGGACATTGCGCCAGCGGCATTTCGCGAGCGCAGGCGCGAGCCGGTGGCCATTCGCTTTGATGCCACGGTGGCCGATGATGAGCCCGCCGTGTCCCCGCCATCAGCTGGCGCGCCGGAGACTGTCCCGATTGTTGCCAAGCCTCAGCCGGTAGCAGCTGCTGCAGCCGCCGTGCCGGTGCAGCCGGTCAGCCCGTCCCCGCGTGTGCAGGCCAAGCCAGCCGCGCCGGCTGCCGATCTGCCGCATGTCGAGCTGGTTCGCAGCTATCGCAAACCCAAGCCGGCAGCAGGCTCGCCCAGTCAGCCGCGTGGCGGAAATCTCCCGGTCATCGGCCTGGACGAGCTGCAAAACAATCTGCATCACGGTTCGCTGCGTCGCCAGGCCCAGCGCCAGTCGTTGTCTGGCCATCCCGAGCCGCGCCAGTTGCCGGTGATTGATCCGCATGAAGTGCGTGCCCAGGTCAATGCCCTGCACAGCAAGCGCCGTAGCCATGAGACCCCGGTCGTCAAGCCGGCCGTGGTGCTGCAGCCGGTGCATCCGGCTCCGCGCAAGATCATCACCCAGCCGATACCGCCGCGGGTCAGCCCACCGCCGCCCGAGCCGGCCATCGTCCGGCACGAACAACAGCCCCACAGCAATGCTTATGAAGGCTGGATCCGCCCGCCCGCGCCGCGTCCGCCGCAGTCCAAGCCGGCAGCTGCCCTTGCGCCGGCTGCCCTGGCGCCGGCTGCGGTGCTGCCTGGCCTGTCGTTGGCTGATATACCTGATGCGCCCTTGTCTCAGGCTGTGGCGGAGACTGCAGCACCAGCACCAGCACCAGCACCCGATCTTGCCATGCCGGATGCGGCACAGTCGGCGCTGCCTTCGCAGCAGTTGCTGGCAGAAGATGTGATCACCGCTGCAGCTACGACCAGCGAAGCTGTTGCCGGCGTGGAAGCACATGGCCTGATGGCGGTTTTGCCGCAGGTGGAGGAGGGCGCGGCCGCAGGCCCGTCGTCCAGCAGCCAGCCTGCAGCTGTCGCCGTCAGCGCCGAACCGCCTGCCGTTGACATGGCAGCTGGTGATGTAAGCGCGCTGGCGCAGCCCCTGATTCAGCCGACGATACCTGCTGCTTTGGCCGTGACCATAGCGACCTCAACGCCCGCAGCAGTGACGGCTGCGCCGCTGGTCGAGCCCGAGCGCCAGCCGTGGCGTTGGCCGGAGCAAAGACAGCAGGCGGTGCCGCAGGATAGCCTGGCCCGGCCGACTGAGTTGCCTCCACCGGCTGCAGCTGAAGCCGTCTTGCCGTGGTCGATGATCAGTGAGCGCACGCCTGCTCCTGTGCCAGTCAGCAAGCCGGAAAGCAATCTGGTGTGGCATCTGCTGGACGAGACTGATTTGCCAACCTCTGCTGCGGCTACCGCCAATAGCGCGGAGGCAGCCGTCGAGGCTGTTGCGGAGGTGCCGCTGGCTGCATCGCAGCCGCCTGCTACAGCAAGCGTGGCGGACGCTGCGCTGCCATGGAGCTTGCCACCCGCCGCTGCCCATCGTTCCAGCCTGCCGGTGATTTATGGTGAAGACTGCCTGCCGGGGCTGGACCTGCTGCGCCCGGCCGAAGAAGCCACCACCGTGGTATCGGAAGACGAATTGCTGGAACGCGGCATCCTGATCGAGGAAAAACTGGCCGAATTCAAGGTCAAGGTCAGCGTGGTGGATGCCTATGCCGGGCCGGTGATTACCCGTTACGAGGTGGAACCGGCCGTTGGCGTGCGTGGCAACCAGGTGGTCAACCTGATGAAAGACCTGTCGCGGGCGCTGGGGCTGGCTTCCATCCGCGTGGTGGAAACCATTCCGGGCAAAACCTGCATGGGCCTGGAGCTGCCCAATGCCAAGCGCCAGATGATACGGTTGTCAGAGATTTTCTCCGCCGACGTATTCCAGCAGCCAGCCTCGCGCCTGACCATGGCGCTGGGCAAGGATATTACCGGCCAGCCGGTGGCTATTGATCTGGCCAAGGCCCCGCACCTGCTGGTGGCGGGTACCACGGGCTCCGGCAAATCGGTGGGCGTTAACGCGATGATTCTGTCCATGCTGTACAAGGCCACGCCGGACGAAGTGCGTTTCATCATGATCGACCCCAAGATGCTGGAATTGTCGGTATACAACGATATTCCACACTTGCTGGCGCCGGTGGTGACTGACATGAAGCTGGCCGCCAATGCGCTCAACTGGTGTGTGGGTGAAATGGAACGCCGCTACCGGCTGATGAGTGCCTTGGGCGTGCGTAATCTGGCCGGCTACAACGACAAGGTGCGCGAAGCCGAGGCCGCCGGCCGCCGCCTGACTAACCCCTTCAGCCTGACGCCGGAAACCCCGGAGCCGCTGAATAATCTGCCCTTCATTGTGGTAGTGGTGGATGAGTTTGCCGACTTGATGATGGTGGCTGGCAAGAAGATCGAAGAACTGATTGCCCGGCTGGCACAGAAGGCGCGAGCGGCAGGTATTCATTTGATTCTGGCCACCCAGCGGCCGTCGGTGGATGTGATTACCGGCCTGATCAAGGCCAATATCCCGACGCGGATTGCCTTCCAGGTGTCCAGCAAGATCGACAGCCGCACCATTCTTGACCAGATGGGCGCGGAAAGCCTGCTGGGTCAGGGTGATATGTTGTTCCTGCCGCCGGGCAGTGGTTATCCGCAACGGGTACATGGCGCTTTTGTCACCGATGACGAAGTGCATGCCGTGGTGGATTTTCTCAAGCAGTGGGGCGAGCCGGATTATGTGGAAGGTTTGCTGACTGGTGAAACCGAGGCGGACGAGGAGTCGGCTGCAGCCACCGCCAAGACTCAGGCAGCCACCGAGAGCGATCCGCTCTATGATGAAGCAGTGGAAATCGTGCTGAAAACGCGCAAGCCGTCGATTTCTGCGGTACAGCGCCACTTGCGCATAGGCTATAACCGCGCGGCGCGGCTGATCGAGCAAATGGAAGCTGCCGGCATTGTCAGTGGTATGGAAAGCAATGGCAACCGCACGGTACTGGTGCCGCAGCGCGAATTCTGAGATAGGCCACACCATGCAAAAAGGCAGCCGTGGCTGCCTTTTTGCTTGCGCGTGAGTCTGCTTAGCGCGAAGACCTGCGACGCGGCTGCTCGTCTTCCTTGCGGATACGGATGGGGATCAGCTCGCGCTTTTTCTCCAGCGGGGCGGTCAGCATGCCCAGCACGACGGCAAAGGCAGCGATCATAAGGATCATCAGTATGGTTTCCATGGCGGGCTTCCCTCGGCTAGCTGAGGTCTTGTTTGCTTGACCTCTGCCTTCATTGTTGGTGCAACTGGCTGATTGCTCAAGCTAAATATGCGGGTATTGTCATTTTTTTCAAGCAAAGCGCAGTAATTTCATAGCACTTTGCGGAGCAATCCAAACATCATCTATAAAGTAAAGCATGAATCAGCCTATCGATGCCGGGAGACCGTCTTGAGCATGTCATCATCTTCGGTTGCGCCACCGGGCCTGCCGCCGTCGGCTGACCTGTTGCTGTCGATGCTCAATGCCGCGGACACCGCGCTGATGGCGCTGGATGCCGCTGGCCGGATCATCCTGTTCAATCATGCGGCAGAAAAGCTGCTGGCCTACCGGGCCGATGAGTTGTGCGGACAGGCCCTGCCCAGCATGCTGCTGGAGCCAGACTTGCTGGAGCAGGAGTGTGCTCAGCTGGCTGCCCGGCTGGGGCGTGCGGTGGACGCTGTCGAGGTGTTCACTGCCGAAGTGCAGCCCGGGCGCAGCCTGACGCGGGAATGGCCGCTGCGCGGCAAGGATGGCTGGCTGCATACCGTCAATCTGTCTATCACGGCCATGCCCGAGCCAGGAGCTGCTGGCGGCTGTATGGTGGTGATGCAGGACGTGACCGAGTTCAGGCGCCTGCAGCAGCTGATGACGCGCCAGCATGCCCTGTTTGCCAATGGCCCGATGGTGGCCTTCGCCTGCCATGCGCAGCAGCCGCGGGTGGTGGTGGAAGTCAGCCCCAATGTGGCATCCATTCTCGGCTATTTCCCCGAGGACATTCTGCTGGAGCCGGACTGGTGGCTGCAGCACCTGCACCCGGACGAGCTGGCCGGGCTGGCCGATGGCGACTGGCGGCTGGGGCAGGAGCGCGGCTTTAGCAGCCGGCGCTATCGCTTCTGGCATGGCGCGGGTCACTGGTGCTGGTTGGAAGAGCAGGTGCAGCAAGTGACTGGCGATGTCGTGCAGGGTTACTGGATGGATGTCAGCAACCAGGTGGAGGGAGAGGACCGGCTGGCCAAGATTGCCACCAATATCCCCGGCATGATTTATCAGTTCTGGTCCAACCCGCGTGGGCGGGGCCGGTTTTCCTACGTCAGTGACGGTGTGATGACCATTTTTGGTGTCACCCCGGCCCAGGTCAAACAGGATGCCGATCTGGTATGGCAGCGCGTGTTTGCGGACGACCAGCAGCGGGTGCGGGAAGAAAGTGAGTCGGCGCTACGCTATCAGTTGCCGTGGATCAGCGAGTTTCGTGTTTTGTTGCCGGATGGGCGCTTGATCTGGGTGGAAGCCCGCGCCACGCCGGAGTTGCAGGATGACCAGTCGGTACGCTGGCACGGGCTGATTTCGGAAATTACCCAGCGCAAGCGTACCGAAGAAGCCTTGCGTGAAAGCCAGGAGCGGCTGGACATGGCCATGCGCGCCGCCAATATCGGACTGTGGGACTGGCATGTGGCGCTAGGTCGGCTGGATTTCAACCAGCAGCTGGTCAATATGGTTGGCTATGACTATCACGAGCTGCATGACAACCCGGGGCAATGGCAGGCGCTGGTGCACCCGGACGACCTGGCCACCGTGCGGCACAATATCCGGGCCCTGCTCAAGCGCGAAGCCGGCCAGTACCAGATCCAGTACCGGCTGCTGCGGCGTAATGGCGAGGTACTGTGGATTCTGGACAAGGGCCAGGCCACCGAGGTGGATGGCAATGGCAATGTCTGTCGCATCGTTGGCACCGTGCAGGACATCACCACGCACAAGCAGGCGCAAAAGCTGCTGGAGAACAGCGAGGCGCATTTCCGCATGCTGTTCCAGAACCACGGTGCGGTGATGATCCTGGTGGATCCGGCCAGCGGTGTGATCGTGGATGCCAACCCTTCGGCCGAGCGCTTTTATGGTTATGGCCGTGGCGAGCTGGTGGGCATGCCGATGAGCAGTATCAACCAGATGGAAGAGGCCAGAATCCGCGGCACCATGGGCGTGGCCTTGCAGCAGGCACACAATCATTTCACCTTCACCCACCGTCTGGCCAATGGCCAGCTGCGGACGGTGGACGTGCATTCTTCGCCGGTGGAATCTGGCGGACGCACCCTGTTGTTTTCCATCATTCATGACATTACCGCACGCCGGCAGGCCGAAGAGGCGCTTGCCACCCTGCAGCGGCAATTGCTGGCCATCATCGAAAATTTCCATGGCGCCATGCTGCTGGAGGATCAATACGGCGAGGTAGTGCTGGTAAACCAGCAGTACTGCCAGCTGTTCCTGCCCGGCTATACCCCGGAACAGCTCCAGCACGAGGGGCGTGCAAAGGTGGCGGCCATTGCAGCGCAGCAGTTTGCCGATCCACCACGACTGCTGCAAAGGCTGGAAGAGCTGCAGCGCTCGCGTGAGGTAGTGCTGGGCGAAGAGTGGCCGCTGGCCGATGGCCGCATGCTGGAGCGCGACCACGTGCCCATTTTCATCGAGGGGCGCTTGCGCAGTGTGTTGTGGGTATACCGCGACATCAGCAGTCGCAAGCAGCAGGAGGAGTCGCTACGGCTGCTGGCCACTACCGATGCACTGACCGGCATCGCCAACCGGCGCAGTTTCATGGAAAAACTGGAGGAAGAGTTTGTCCGCTTCCAGCGTTTCAGCAATCCGGTGGCGGTGCTGATGCTGGATATCGATCACTTCAAGCAGGTGAACGACAGCTGGGGCCATGCCGTGGGCGACCGCGTGCTGCGAGACTTTGCCCACATCTGCCAGCAGGTGGTGCGCAAGGTTGACGTGCTGGGCCGGCTGGGTGGTGAGGAGTTTGCCGTCCTGCTGCCCGGCTGTGGTATGGCCGGGGCGCTGGCACTGGCAGAACGCTTGCGCCAGGCAGTGCGCGCCCACCGGGTGGCGCTGGACGCCGGCCAGCTGCAAGTGCGGGTGAGTATTGGTGTCAGCTGCTTTGCCCGTGACCAGCAGGAGGCCAGCGTGGCGCTGGCGCTCGCCGATCAGGCATTGTATGAGGCGAAGCTGGCTGGTCGCGATCAGGTACGGGCTTTCGACGGCAACGGTCAGCGCTTTACTGCCGACTAGAGTGGGGGCAGGGCACTGGCCGGGGCGGTTTTCTTCAGCGCGCGCATCGCCAGGTCCACCCCTTCCAGAGTGAGCGGGTACATGCGCTCCTGCAGCAGGCGGCGCATCATCTGCAGCGATTGGGTGTAGTCCCAGTATTGCTCGGCCACCGGGTTGAGCCACACCGCATGGCGGAACTGCTGCAGCAGGCGGCGCATCCATACTTCACCGGACTCCGGGTTCATGTGTTCCACGCTGCCGCCCGGGTAGCTGATTTCGTACGGGCTCATGGTGGCGTCACCGACAAAGATCAGTTTGTAGTCGCTGCCAAAGGTGTGGATAAGGTCGTGGGTGGACAGGCTGCTGCCCTGGCGGCGGCGATTGTCTTTCCACACCGTTTCGTAGACGCAGTTGTGGAAGTAGTAATACTCCAGATGCTTGAATTCGCTTTTGACTGCGGAAAACAGCTCTTCCACCGCCTTGATGTGGTCGTCCATCGAGCCGCCCACATCAAACAGCACCAGTACCTTTACCGTATTGCGCAGTTCGCGCAGCATTTTCAGATCGAGCAGGCCGGCATTGCGTGCCGTTGCGGCAATGGTGCCATCCAGATCCAGCACTTCTTCCGCCCCCTCGCGGGCGAATTCGCGCAGGCGGCGCAAGGCCAGCTTGATGTTGCGGCTGCCCAGTTCGGCCGCATTGTCGAAATTGCGGAATTCGCGCTGGTCCCACACCTTTACTGCGCGGCGGTGGCGTGAGCCATCCTGGCCAATACGGATGCCTTCCGGGTTGTAGCCATAGGCGCCAAACGGGCTGGTGCCGCCGGTGCCTATCCATTTGTTGCCGCCCTGATGGCGTTCTTTTTGTTCCTCCAGCCGTTGGCGCAGGGTGTCCATCAGCTTGTCCCAGCCTAGGGCCTGTAGTTGCTGCTTTTCCTCTTCGCTGAGAAATTTCTCTACCTGCTTGCGCAGCCAGTCTTCCGGAATCTCGGTTTGCAGATCATCCAGCAGCAGTTCCTTGCCCTGAAAGTAATGGCCGAATACCTGGTCGAAGCGGTCGTAATGCTTTTCGTCCTTGATCAAGGTGGTGCGCGCCAGATAATAAAAGGCGTCCAGGCTGCCAAAGGCCACCTGCTGTTTTAGCGCTTGCAGCAGGGTCAGGAATTCCTTGAGCGATACCGGCAGGCCAGCGTCGCGCAGGGCGGTAAAGAAATCGATCAGCATGGGCAGTCCACGGAGAGTGACAAGGAAATTTCCCGGTGCTATTCTGGCTTTAGAGTCGTGGCTCTAAACGACCGTTTGCCGGATGGAACAACACGAGGATAGCACAATGAATGTCATGCCAATGCAGCAGCAAAGCACGGTCAGCTTGCCGGATGCCCATGCCGCCTTGCGCCGCGCCGCTGCCGCCGAGCGTTTTCCGGCACTGGCACGCCGGCTGGGCTGGCTGAATGCGCTGGAGCAGCTGATCCAGCAAAACCATGACGCACTGATCGCCGCCATCAACAGCGATTTTGGCCAGCGCAGCAGCGTGGAAACCCGTCTGGGCGAGCTGTTTCCCAGCCTGGAGGAGTTGCGCAGCGCACGTCGTCAGCTACGGCGCTGGATGAAGCCGCAGCGGCGCGGGGTCTCCATCTGGTTTCGCCCGGCACGCAACCGTGTGCTGCCCCAGCCGCTGGGCGTGGTGGGTATCGTGGTGCCGTGGAATTACCCGCTGTTTCTGGCCCTGGGGCCCTTGATCGGCGCACTGGCGGCCGGCAACCGGGTGATGATCAAGATGTCGGAATTCACCCCGGCCACCGGACAATTGCTGGCCGAGCTGGTGGCGCGTTACTTCGAGCCGGATCTGGTCTGTGTGGTGAATGGCGGGCCGGAGCTGGCGCAGGCTTTTACCCGCTTGCCTTTCGATCATTTGCTGTTCACCGGCTCCACTGCGGTGGGCCACCATGTGATGCGCGCCGCAGCCGACAATCTCACGCCGGTCACCCTGGAGCTGGGAGGCAAGTCGCCGGCATTAGTGGCACGCGATGCTGATTTTGCCCGGGCGGCGGAGTCGATTGTCGCTGGCAAGCTGTTCAATGCCGGCCAGACCTGTGTCGCCCCGGACTATGTGCTGGTGAATGCCAAGGACCGCGACCGGCTGCTGGCCATGCTGGATGCCGCTGCGACCCGCGCCTATCCCACGCTGGCCAATAATCCGGACTACAGCAATATCATCAACCAGCGCCATTACCAGCGCTTGCAAGATTGGCTGAGTGAAGCGCGTGCGGCGGGGGCCGAGATCCGCCAGATCAACCCGGCCGCCGAAGATCTGTCTGGCTCGCGCAAACTGCCACTGACCCTGGTACTGAACTGCCCGGCTGACTGCGCGCTGCTGCGCGAAGAGATTTTCGGTCCCATCCTGCCGGTGGTCTGCTACGACCATTTCGACGAGGCTCTCGATTACATCAATGCCCGGCCACGGCCGCTGGCCCTGTATCTGTTTGACAACGATCCGCTGCGTATCGAAAAAACCCTGCACCAGACCATTTCCGGCGGGGTTTGTATCAATGAATCGGTACTGCATGTCATCCAGCACGATATGCCTTTTGGTGGTGTCGGTGCCTCCGGCATGGGGCATTACCATGGTTATGAAGGTTTTCTCACCTTCTCCAAGCTCAAGCCGGTATTCGAGCAGAGCCGCTGGTCGGGCAGCTGGATGACCCGGCCCCCTTATGGCCGCACCGTGCAATGGTTGCTGCGACTCATGATGCGAGGCTGAGATGATCACCAGACGTCAATTGATCAAGACCGGCATGGCTGGCAGCGTGGTGTTGCTGGCAGCCGGTTTCCTGGCCAGCCCGCAGCCAGACCTGCCTGCCGCCAGTCAGGGCCATCTTGTGTTTTTGCAGACAGGTGATGCGCAGATCATCCGCAGCCTGGCCCCGGTGATGCTGGGAATGGCCGGGCTGGCGCTGGAGGACATCGTGCGCGGGGTGGATGTGGCCATCGCTAATCTGCTGCCTGCGGTACAGCAGGAGCTGCGCCAGCTGTTCGACTTGCTGGGTAATCGCTGGGGGCGGCGCTGGCTGGCCGGCGTCCACAGCCCGTGGGCACAGGCGGCAGCGATTGATCTGGCCGCCTTCCTGCGACGCTGGCAGCAAAGCCCGCTGTTGCTGCTGCGTTCCGGCTATCAGGCGCTGCATGCACTGATCAATGCGGCCTGGTTTGGCAATCCGGCTAGCTGGACTGCGCTGGGCTATCAGCAACCGCAACAGATCATGGGGCTATTGCCATGAGCAGCAAGATGAGTTTGCCCGACCCGGTGGCCGAGGGCGTGGCCAGTGGCTGGCGGGTACTGGACGGTGCAGCACAAACACAGGACCTGCAACTGAGCTGCGATGTGCTGATCATCGGCACCGGCGCGGGCGGTGGCATGACGGCCGAGGTGCTGGCCGAGGCCGGGCTGGACGTGCTGATGGTGGAAGAGGGGGCGCTGCGTACCTCGCGTGATTTTCGCCTGCTGGAAGCCAAGGCCTATCCCGAGCTGTATCAGGAATCCGCCAGCCGCAAGACCGCCGACAAGGCCATCAATATCCTGCAGGGGCGTACGGTGGGCGGCAGTACCACGGTCAACTGGACCAGCGCCTTTCGCACCCCGGCAGAGACCCTCAACTGGTGGGGCGAGCGTTATGGCCTCAAGAGCCTCAATCCGCAAACCATGGCACCGTGGTTTGACCTGGCCGAGGCCAGACTGGGCATTGCCGACTGGCAGACCGACCCCAATCCCAATAACAGCGTGCTGGAACGTGGCTGTCAGGCGCTGGGGCTGAAGCATGGCCGTATCCGCCGCAATGTGCGTGGCTGCTGGAATCTGGGCTATTGCGGCATGGGCTGCGCCACCAATGCCAAACAGTCGATGCTGGTAACCACCATTCCCGGCGCCTTGCAGCACAAGGCAGGCTTGTTGACGCGGGCCAGGGTGGAGCGCCTGCTGCCGGCGGCGGATGGCAAATCCTTGCTGGGGGCCGAGGGCCGTCTGCTGGCTGCTGATGGCCACAGCCTGAATGGCCAGCAGTTCAGCATCAAGGCCAGGCATGTGGTGCTGGCGGCCGGTGCCATCGGCAGCCCGGCCATCCTGTTGCGCAGCCAGTTGGGTGGGGCGCAGGTGGGCAAGCGCACCTTTCTGCATCCGGTAGTGGTTTCCGGTGCGGTGATGCCGCAACGCATCGAGGCCTATAACGGCGCGCCACAGACCGTGTATTCCGACCACTTCATGCACACCCAGCCGCTGGATGGCCCGCTGGGCTACAAGCTGGAAGTGCCGCCGGTGCATCCCTTGCTGATGGGAGTCACCTTGTCTGGTTTCGGGGCAGGCAGCGCGGGGCTGATGCAGCAGCTGCCCCATCTGCAAGTGGTGCTGGCTTTGCTGCGCGATGGCTTTCACCCGGACAGTCAGGGCGGCCAGGTGCGTTTGCGCCAGGATGGTTCGCCCGAGCTCGACTACCCGTTGAATGATGTGCTGTGGGACGGCGTGCGCCGCAGCTGGCTGACCATGGCCGAACTGCAGTTTGCTGCCGGGGCGCGCCAGGTGCAGGTACTGCACGAGCAGGCCGATTTGCAAAGCAGCTGGAAGGCCGCGCGCGCACAGATCATGCAGCTGCCGCTCAAGCCCTTGCTGGCACGGGTAGTCAGCGCCCATGTGATGGGTGGCGCTGCCATGAGCAGCCAGCCGGAGGAGGGTGTGGTGGATGAGTATGGCCGCCACTGGCAGCTGCGCAATCTCAGCGTGATCGATGGCTCGGTGTTTCCTACCAGCATCGGCGCCAATCCACAGCTGTCGATTTATGCCTTTGCCCTGCGTGCGGCCCACCATTTGCGGGATGCATTAAACAGCTGATGGCTGCCGGGCCGGGCCTCTTGTCTGCGCGGCAGCCAGCCCCCTATAGTGGAATGCCCATCTGACTGAAAAGGTTTTTTCGCCTTGCCGAAACTTGCAGCGTTTTTGGCTGCCCCAGACAAGGCCATGGCCGATTCCGGTGATGGTGGATCGTGCGCAGCTGCTGGGCCGGGCTGCGTGCCGTGTGTACTGCATCGCATGATCTGCTGGTGCTTGTGGTGATGGGTGGCGGGGGGGGGGCTTCTCGCCGCTGCCTGCCGTCACGTGCCAGCCGGTTTCCAGACAGGAGGTCAGTATGAGCAGCATGATGAAGGCAGCGGTTTTTGTGGCGCCAGGCCGGATTGAAATTGCCGAAAAACCTATTCCGGACGTAGGTCCCAACGATGCGCTGATCCGCATCACCACCACCACCATCTGCGGCACCGATGTGCACATCCTCAAGGGTGAATACCCGGTGGCACCGGGGCTGACCATCGGCCACGAGCCGGTGGGCATCATCGAAAAGCTGGGTAGCGCAGTCAGTGGTTATCAGGAAGGCCAGCGCGTCATCGCCGGGGCCATCTGCCCCAATTTCAATTCCTATGCCGCGCAGGATGGCGTGGCTTCGCAGGATGGCAGCTATCTGATTGCCTCCGGTAAATGTGGCTGCCACGGCTATAAGGCCACGGCGGGCTGGCGCTTTGGCAACCTCATCGACGGCACCCAGGCCGAGTACGTACTGGTGCCGGATGCCCAGGCCAATCTGTCGCCGATTCCGGATGGGCTGACCGACGAGCAGGTGCTGATGTGTCCGGACATCATGTCCACCGGTTTCAAGGGCGCGGAAAACGCCAATATCCGCATTGGCGACACCGTGGTGGTGTTTGCCCAGGGGCCGATCGGTCTGTGTGCCACGGCTGGCGCGCGCCTGCTGGGGGCCACCACCATCATCGCGGTGGATGGCAATGATCACCGCCTGGGGATCTCGCGGCTGATGGGGGCGGATATCACCCTCAATTTCACCCAGTGCGATGTGGTGGACGAGGTGATGAAACTGACCGGCGGGCGCGGGGCGGATTCGGCCATCGAGGCGCTAGGGACGCAGCAAACCTTTGCCTCGGCCTTGCGGGTGCTCAAGCCTGGTGGCACCTTGTCCAGCCTGGGGGTGTACTCCAGCGACCTGACCATTCCATTGGGGGCGTTTGCTGCGGGTCTGGGCGACCACAAGATCAACACCGCGCTGTGTCCGGGTGGCAAGGAGCGCATGCGCCGGCTGATGGGGGTGATTGCCTCGGGCCGGGTGGATCTGGGGCCGCTGGTGACCCACCAGTATGCGCTGGATGATATCGAAGCTGCTTACGATTTGTTTGCTCACCAGCGCGACGGCGTGCTGAAGATCGCCATTCGTCCCTGAGCATGGGCCGGCCAGCCCGGCTGGCTGAAACAACAAAGGCCGTCGTCCCGTGGGGCGGCGGCCTTTTTCTTGCGCAGGCGGCGGTTAGCGGCCTGCGTGACGTTCGCTCAGCTGCTGGAAGGCTGCCATGAAATCCGGCTGCACATAGGGCTTGAGCAGTGCCATCACCTGGCGCACGCCGCGATGACCGGAGGCTTCGGTAATGGGCGATTTGGGGCGCGAGGTCTGCTCGAAGGCAAACCAGAACTTCACCACCAGCCAGATATTGATGCTGACCGCTTCGATGTCGTCTTCGTCCATCTTCAGCAGGCCCAGGCGGATGAATTCGCGGAAGTGCTCGCCCAGAATGCCCTTGAGTTCGGTATTGACGAACTGGTGATACTCCGACTGCAGCTGCGGGCTGCGCGCCAGCATGCCCGGCAGGTCGTAGAACATGAAACGGAACTGCCACATCGCCAGAAAGGCGGTATCCAGGTAATTGACCAGATCGGCCACCGTCATGTCGCGCGCTTCCGGTACGGCCAGCCGTTCGTTGATGAAGTCGCGGTACATCAGGAAAATCTGGTAGACGATCTCTTCCTTGTTGCGGAAGTGGTAGTACAGATTGCCCGGGCTGATGCCCAGATGGGCCGCGATATGATTGGTGGTGATGTTGCGCTCGCCCTGTTCGTTGAACAGTTTCAGACTTTCCAGAATGATGCGGTCGTAGGTTTTGATGCGGGGTTTGCTCATGGGACACCGGACAATGGGGCAAGTCGGGATTATAACTGCTGTTTGGAGTTCCAGCTCTAAATTATTTGGCCGGAATGTCCGGATAGCACTGTTCCATGAACTGGTGGATGATGGCCTGCTCGATACGTTGCCTTTCCTTGGCCGGAATGGCGATGCGCAAGATCAACTGATAGCGTTTTTCATCCACCGCCTGCATGCCGATGCGCGGTTCCACCGATGGCGTGTCCACCAGATAGCGCTCGGCCATGCGTTCCATGTGTTCGCGCGCGGCCTCCACATGCTGCTGGCAGTGCTGCTCGGCGGCTTCCAGCAGCAGGCGCTGGGCGCGGCTGGGCGGGATGTGGTAGCCCATGGGGATGTTGATGATGTGCATCACATAATCGCCCATGTAGTTTTCCCGGATCACTGCATTGGACAGCAACAGGCTGTTGGGAAAGGTCAGGGCGCGCCCGGTCATCTGGTGGGCATTGTGCTGCGGACCGATCTCCATCACCGTGGTCGACAAGAGGCCGATGTCCACCACCCGGCCGCGGATCGACCCGACCTCGATATGGTCGCCCAGGCTATAGCTGTTGGACGCATGGCGCACCACAAAGCCGGACACGCACAGGATCAGCTCCTTGGTGGCCAGGATCAGCGCGGCAGCAAAGGCCAGCATCGATACCGCGATGGTCTGCAGCTCGTTGGCCCAGATCATGCCGATGCCGGCCAGGCCGGAGATGAACAGGAAGTTGCGGGTGGATATCGACCAGCGCCGTCTTTCCTCGACCGGCACGCTGACATTGCTGGACAGGATGCGGCCCACCACCACGCGGATCAGCAGCAATACGGCGACCAGCATCAGCGAACGCACGATCTCGTGAGAGTAGTCGGTGCGCAGCTGATGGATCAGCTCGAGCAGATCTTGCATGGTGGCGCTGGCCTTTCTAGTCGTTCAGCTTGACGGCGTGCTCACGGGTTTCGTGGAACACGATGTCCGGCCAGCGCTCTTGCGTCAGTTGCAGATTCACGCGATTGGGCGCGAGGTAGGCCAGATTGCCACCGGCATCGGTGGCGATGTTCATCTGCAGGGTCTTGATGAATTCGTCCAGCTTTTTGCGGTCGTCGCAGGTAAACCAGCGCGCCGACCAGATGCTGGCGGATTCGAACACGGCATCCACGCTGTATTCCGCCGCCAGGCGGCTGGCCACCACTTCGTACTGCAGTACGCCGACCGCACCCAGGATCAGGTCGCCGCCGCTGTGCGGCTTGAATACCTGGACCGCACCCTCTTCACCCAGTTGTTGCAGGCCTTTTTGCAGCTGCTTCAGCTTGAGCGGGTTCTTGATGCGTACCGAACGGAACAGCTCCGGCGCAAAGAAGGGAATGCCGGTAAAGGCCAGTTCTTCGCCTTCGGAAAAGCTGTCGCCAATCTGGATATTGCCGTGGTTGGGAATGCCGATAATGTCGCCGGCAAAGGCTTCTTCCACGATTTCACGGTCGTGTGACATGAAGGTCACCACGCTGGAAGCCGAGATTTCCCGGTTCAGTCGCAGGTGTTTCATCTTCATGCCACGTTCAAACTGGCCGGAACACACGCGCAGGAAGGCAATGCGGTCGCGGTGCTTGGGGTCCATATTGGCCTGGATCTTGAACACGAAGCCGGAGAACTTGCCCTCGGTCGGGGCCACGTCACGCAGGGTGGCATCGCGCAGCTGCGGTGCCGGTGCCCAGTTGATCAGGGCATCCAGAATTTCACGCACGCCAAAGTTGTTGATGGCCGAGCCGAAGAATACCGGGGTCAGTTCGCCGGCCAGGAATTCTTCCAGATTCCATTCGTTGGAAGCGCCCTTGACCAGTTCGATCTCCATGCGCAGGCCTTCCATTTCCAGCGGAAACAGTTCGTCCAGGCGCGGATTGTCGATGCCCTTGATCACTTCGATGTCGGTGATCAGCTTTTCGCTGCCGGCTTCGAACAGGATGACCTCGTCGCTCAACAGGCTGTACACGCCACGGAAGGTCTTGCCCATGCCGATAGGCCAGGTGATCGGTGCGCAGCGGATCTTCAGCACGTTTTCCACTTCGTCCAGCAATTCCAGCGAATCGCGCACTTCACGGTCGTACTTGTTCATGAAGGTGACGATGGGGGTGTTGCGCAGGCGGCAGACGTTCAGCAGCTTGATGGTCTGCTCTTCCACGCCCTTGGCAGCGTCGATCACCATCAGGGCGCTGTCCACGGCGGTGAGGACGCGATAGGTATCTTCCGAGAAGTCCTGGTGACCCGGCGTGTCCAGCAGGTTGACGGTGTGCTCGCGGTAATCGAACTGCATCACCGAGGATGCCACGGAAATACCGCGCTGCTTTTCGATTTCCATCCAGTCCGAGGTGGCAAACTTGCCGCCCTTTTTGCCCTTTACCGTACCGGCCATCTGAATGGCGCCCGAAAACAGCAGCAGCTTTTCGGTCAGCGTGGTTTTACCGGCGTCAGGGTGGGAAATGATGGCGAAGGTGCGGCGGCGCGCCACTTCCTCGGCAATGCGGGATAATTCTGCGGACATGGAGTAGGAACAGGCTTGACTTAAGAAGGCGGTGATTTTACAGGATAGCGGCGCGCAACAAAACCTCGCAGGCCGCAAATTTCTGCCATCGTTTTGACAAAAGCTTTTCTTTTGACATCAGCAAGATAGCTTTGCTGGCGTGGTGGGGGCCTGCACCAAGGCTTGAAAGCGGGTCGGCACTGGGCGGCGATTTGGTTATCATGAGTGTTTTGTCGGCTGCAGCAGCGGCCGGGCGGGCCAGAACAGGAGCAAGCATGTTTACCGGTATCGTGCAGGGCATGGCCGAGGTGGTGGCCATCGAGGAAAAACAGGATTTCCGTCGCCATGTGCTGCGGCTGCCGCCATCCATGCTGGGTGGCATCGAACTGGGTGCGTCGATTGCCCATAACGGCTGCTGCCTGACGGTGACCGAGGTGCAGGACGACCGGGTGGCTTTTGATCTGATGGCCGAAACCCTGCGCCTGACCAATCTGGGCGGGCTGCAAGTGGGCGACAAGGTCAATGTGGAGCGCGCAGCGAAGTTTGGCGACGAAATCGGTGGTCATGCCATGTCCGGCCACATCATCTGCCTGGCGCGGGTGGATGAGGTGATCCGTACGCCGAACAATTGCACGGTGTGGTTCACGCTGCCGGCAGAGTTTGGCAAATATCTGTTTGCCAAGGGCTATATCGGTATTGATGGCTGCAGTCTGACTATCGGTAGCGTCGAAGGCAGCCGTTTTTGTGTGCACCTGATTCCGGAAACGCTGGAGCGCACCATCATCCAGTTCCGCCAGGTGGGCGACGCCATCAATATCGAGGTCGATCCGCAAACCCAGGCCATTGTCGATACCGTGGAGCGGGTGCTGGCACAGCGCCATGGCGCGGGATTGGCCTGAAAAAAATGGCGAATCGGCTTGCATAGGCTGCCGATTGCCTCCATGTTGTGAAAATACAGCGCGGGGCGGATGCCCCGTTCACGGTCTGGGCAGGACTACCGCCAGCCGTCAGAATTCGCAGTCTGCCCGGCCCAGCCGCGCAGCGCCTCTATATAAAGGATGTAGCAAATGGTTATTTCTCCGGTGCAGGACATCATTGCCGACATCAAGGCCGGCAAAATGGTGGTGCTGGCTGATGCGGAAGATCGCGAAAACGAAGGCGATATCGTAATGGCGGCCGAGTTCGTCACGCCTGAAGCCATCAACTTCATGGCCAAGCATGCGCGTGGCCTGATCTGCCTGACCTTGACCGAGCAGCGCTGCAAGCTGCTGGAGCTGCCGATGATGGCGGCCAATAACGGCACCTCTTTCGGCACCAATTTCACCGTGTCCATCGAAGCCGCCGAGGGCGTCACCACCGGCATCTCCGCCGCCGACCGCGCCAAGACCGTGCAGGCGGCGGTGGCACGTAACGCCAAGGCCAGCGACCTGGTGCAGCCCGGCCATATTTTCCCGCTCAAGGCGCAGAATGGCGGCGTGTTGATCCGTGCCGGTCATACCGAAGCGGCTTGCGATCTGCCGATGCTGGCCGGGCTGGAGCCGGCCGGGGTGATCTGCGAAATCATGAACGACGACGGCACCATGGCACGCATGCCGGAGCTGCTGGAGTTCGCCAAGACCCACGGCCTGAAGGTGGGCACCATTGCCGACCTGATCCACTACCGCAGCCGTACCGAATCGCTGGTGGAAGAAGTGGGCCAGCGCCCGGTGGAAACCCCGTTTGGCGCGTTCGAGCTGCATGTATTCCGTGATGTCACCACCCGCGAAACCCATCTGGCTCTGGTCAAGGGCCAGCTGGATGAGGCGGAGGAAACGCTGGTGCGCGTGCATGAGCCGCTGTCCATCATGGATGTGCTGGACCCGACTTCGCGCCCGCACTCCTGGACCGTGCCGGGTGCGCTGGAAGCCATCGATGAAGCCGGCAAGGGCGTGGTTATCCTGCTGTATCGCGATGAAACCGGCGATGATCTGCTGCAACGTGCGCTGGGGCAGAATGTGAAGCGCTCACCGTGGGATGGCAAAACCTTCGGCGTCGGTGCGCAAATGCTCAAGGCGCTGGGCGTGGGCAAGATGAAGCTGATGTCGCCACCGCTGAACGTACCGTCGATGGCTGGTTTTAATCTTGAAGTCACCGGCTTTTGCCAGCCGGAACACTTTCATATCGAAATCGGTTAAAATAGCCGGTTTTCCGTCATGACTCCCCCTGGAGCCGGTAGTTGCCGGTTGCGCAGGGGGCTTATCTGATCCGAATTTCAGCAGCGAGGACTCCCATGCTTGAAGCTATCCAGCGCATTTCTTCCGATTTTAACGGTCGCGGCCTCAAGGTCGGCATCGTCCAGGCGCGTTTTACCGAGGAAGTGTGCCACGGGCTGCGCGACGCCTGCCTGGCCGAGCTGAAGGTGCTGGGCGTGGCTGCGGATGACGTGGTGCTGGCTACCGTGCCGGGGGCGCTGGAAGTGCCGCTGGTGCTGCAAACCATGGCCAAGAGCGGCAAGTTCGATGCGCTGGTGGCGCTGGGCGCCATCATTCGTGGCGAAACCTACCACTTCGAACTGGTTTCCAATGAGTCCGGCGCCGGTGTCACCCGCGTGGGTCTGGATTTTGACATCCCCATTGCCAACGCCATCCTCACCACCGAGAACGACGAGCAGGCCGAAGTGCGCATGCTGGAAAAAGGCCGTGACGCAGCACGCGTTGCGGTGGAAATGGCCAATCTGCATAAAACGCTGCGCGGTTGATCATCCCTTGGGGATGATGCCGCTCACTTGTTCTTTTTAGGAAACCGACATGAAAACCGCCCGTCGCCGTGCCCGCGAATTTGCCGTTCAGGGCATCTATGAATGGGAATTGAATCCGGATCGTCCGGCTTCGCTGATTGAAAAACACCTGCGCGAAAACGAATACTTCGCCAAGGCGGACGAAACCCTGTTTCGCGCCGTGCTGTACGGTGTACTGAAAGACGTTGCCGTGCTGTCCGGTCGCATTCGTCCTTACTACGAGCGCAACGAAGAAGAAGTCAGCCCGGTAGAACGTGCCGTGCTGCTGATGGCAGCGCTGGAACTGACCCAGCACCCGGAAACGCCGTACCCGGTGATCATCAATGAAGCCATCGAGATCACCAAGACTTTCGGTGGTACCGACGGCCACAAATTCGTCAATGGCGTGCTGGACAAGCTGGCTGCCGATGTACGCGCCGACGAGGTTGCCTCGCAGCGTTCGCGTCGTCAAGGCTGATAGTCTTGCTGCATGAAACTGACACCCGCCACGGCGGGTGTCAGTTTGTTGACGCCCCTCTCGCTTTCCGAAAGGAAAGCGAGGCTCCCTTGCAGGGCAAGGGCGGGGG
>NZ_RFAR01000063.1 GCF_003693445.1 Aquitalea palustris
CAAGGGTGTGGAAGTTCGAGTCTTCTCTTGGGCACCAATTAAAAAAGCCGTTGATCTCAGATCAACGGCTTTTTTTCATTGCAGCTCAACTTGAGTTGTAGCTGACTGCTCTCCCTTGCTGTCAGCGCACGTCGGGTCTGTCTGTTGATGCCCCTGCCAATGCAGCACCAGACCTCGCATCCAGAGCCAGGAAGAAAAACACCGAGCACGAAGTCAGCAAGCCCATCACCAAGAATGACCAGGCAAAGTCACTGCCGAGCAAGGCTTGATGTCCCTGCAAGGTAGTGACCACCTGTAGCGTCATTGCCGCAACGGTCACCCCAAAACCAGCAGCCAACTGTTGCGCCACACTGGACAAGCTGGTGGCATGACTCATGCGGCTTTGTTCCACATCGGCAAAAGCAATGGCATTCAGACTGGTAAATTGCAGGGAGCGGAAAAATCCACCCAGCACAAACACCACCAGCATCAACACATGAGGGGTGTCCACCCGGAACAGACCGTATACCGCCATCGACAGCCCCACCAGCAAGGCGTTCCAGCTCAGAACCTTCTTGAAACCAAAGCGCTCCAGTACTTTGGCCACAATGGTTTTCATGAAGATAGCCCCAATAGCAGTGGAGCAGGTCAGCATGCCGGATTCGAATGGCGTATAGCCAAAACCAAGCTGCAACATCAGTGGTAGCAAGAATGGCGTGGCACCGACGCCCATCCGGATGAGAAAGCCCCCCATTACACTGGCGTGAAATGTCGGCAAGCGTAACAAGGACAGGTCCAGCAATGGATCAGCCACACGCCGGTAATGCCACAGATAGGCCAACAGCAACACTGCGCCGAACAAGCTGACCGCCAGCGATAGTTCCAATGACAACATGTGCTTGCCTTCCGTGGCCAGGCCCAGCATCAACATCGATAAGCCGATACCGGTCAGGGCGAAGCCAGTCTTGTCCAGCGGTGGCAAATGCTCTTCTTTCAGGTTCTCGATATAACGCCCCGCCAACACCATGCCGAGAATCCCAATCGGAATGTTGATGAAGAAAATCCAGCGCCAGTGGAAGTAGGTCGTGATGAAACCACCCAGCGGCGGCCCGATCACCGGGCCGAGCAAGGCCGGAATGGTGAGATAGCTCAAGGCTTTGACCAGCTCCTCCTTGCGAGTAGTGCGCAGAATGACCAGCCGTCCCACTGGCACCATCATCGCGCCGCCCATACCCTGAATGAAGCGTGCCAGTACAAACCCTGCCAGTGATCCACTAAAACCACACAGTACCGAACCTAAAACGAAAACAGCAATGGCTGAGCGGAATATCCGTCTGGCACCAAAACGGTCGGCCATCCAGCCGCTAACCGGAATGAATACCGCCAGACTGACCAGATAAGATGTCAATGCCAGCTTGAGGGCCACAGGATCGACCAGCAAATCGCGGGCAATGGCCGGCAAGGAGGTAGCGATCACGGTAGCGTCCATGTTTTCCATGAACAGGGCGGTGGCAATAATGAGCGGCGTCAGCATGCCGCTGGCCAGTTTGAACTGCATAGCATCAGTCTGCGAAGGAAGGTGTCGTTCAGTCTAGCAGCTTGACCCATGCTGTCAGAACGGATGTGAAGAAGAAGTGTTAGCAGTTGTGAAAATGGACAGCAAGAAAAGGCAGCCCACGGGCTGCCTTTATTATTCTGCATACGCTATTCAGCACATACTGAAGCAAGGCTTAATGTGCAGCCAGCTCCAGCGCATTGCTCAAGTCCCCCATGACGGCTTCGCCATTGGCCTGCAAGGCAGTATCGCGCTCGATAACACCTGGCAGCGCTGGCAAATCGAAACGGCGGCTGATGAAACGCAGGATGGATGCCGTGTCATATTGGGTATGGTCGACAAAGCCTTTGCGGGCATAGGGCGAAATGATAATGGCAGGAATGCGGCTGCCCGGCCCCCAGCGATCCCCCTTGGGGACCGGGGCATGGTCATAAATACCGCCATTTTCATCGTAGGTGACCACGATCAGCATGTTCTTCCATTGCGGGCTCTGTTGCAGCTTGGTAATCAGCTGGGCAATGTGCTCGTCACCATCCGCCACGCTGGCATAGCCAGCATGCTGGTTCAGATTGCCCTGAGGCTTGTAGAAAGCCACGGCAGGCAGCCTGCCGGCCTGAGCATCGCGCAAGAATTCAGCATCGAAATCCTTCAGGTGCGCTTGACGATAAGCTTGCTGCGTAAGCGGATCAAAGGCGGCGTAGTAGTTGAAAGGCTGGTGATGGGCCTGGAAATTAGGCTGTCCACCGTTGTAGATATTGCTACGCTGAGCCAGCGAAGCATTCCAACCGCCAGCATACCAGGCCCAGCTGATGCCCTTGGCTGTCAGGCGATCACCAATAGTGACGGCAGTCTGTGCTGGCAGCGTGGTGGCTTTGGTGGTATCGGCATACTGGCTCGGCCCCTTGGCTCCCGGTGCATTACCACTTGGCTGATACAGGGGCTGCATGGTGTTGACTGCATAGAACATGCCCTGACTGTCCTTGGGCGTCAGATTGCTGTCGTTCTTGTAGGTCGGCTTGCCATCCAGCACCGAAGCCTTGGCACCAGTAGCAGGTGTCAGACGCAGGAACTGTCCTTTGGCATCAGTATCGATGGCAGAAATCGAATCCTTGGCCGGGGAGTCTGCCGCATCGGCATTGGGATAGCTTGGCGCACAGGCACAGATCAGATACTGGTGATTCAGGAAAGAGCCGCCAAACGCCCCCATGAAGAAGTTATCTGCCAGCGTGTACTGGCGTGCCAGCTGCCACAATGCCATCTTGCTGCCATCGTAGTAGCCCATGCTCAGGCCACCCGCATCCGAATAAGCCGCAAACTTGTCATTCTTGCCGCCATTGATCTGCATCTGGTTATTATAAAAGCGATGCACCAGATCGCGGGTTACCACATCCTGCCCGACCTGCACGCCGCTGCCGTTTACCCCTGCCGGATCATCAATACGGAATGGTTTGTTGGGCCAGCCCATGGTTTGTGCCTGGCTGAGGGTGACACGCTGGCCGGCAGCAGTCAGGCCATTCCAGGTTGGCGGCAATACCGGCAAAACCGAGCCATCAAAATCCTTCTGTGGAACATAGCTGCCACGCGCGGCAGGATTGACGCCCGGGATACCGTTGGCACCCGGATACAGGCCATACAAATTATCGAAAGCACGGTTTTCAGCGAAAATAACCACAACATTCTGAATGACATCCAGCGAACCGCTGGTGACCGGAGCCTGCGGCATATTGCTGGCACAGCCGGCAAGAGCTGCCGTCAGCGCCAGGGAAAGCAAAGCGGGTTTGCAGTTGTGCATGAGAGTGTCCTTGTGCGGGTTCAGGTGATTGTGCCGGCATCGTGTTGCACGCGTATGATGGACGAATTAGACGGCCAAACCCGGGTACAAGCAAGGTGGCGCCGCCCTGCTCCTAAGACCTGCCCTTGCGTCATCAAGGGGAGATAAAACTGGCGTATGCTGCTGCCGATTCAACCTGACAGTTCTCGATCATGCCGTCTTGCCCTCCCCACCCGCCAGCTTTGCGCATAATCCTGCCGTGGCTGAGTTTGCTCTTACTGTTGACGGCTTGCCATCAGGCAGCAGCGCCTGTGGCAGCCAACACGATGGCAACGCCTGCCCTTTATGCAGACAGCCATCCACTACCGGCGAAACAACTGGAAGCATTGGGGCGGCAATTATTTCATGAACCCGCGCTCTCGGCCTCCGGCAAACAATCCTGCGCCAGTTGCCACAGCCCGGCTCACGCTTATGGCCCAGCAGATGGCAAGCCAGCCCAGTTCGGTGGTGTGGATGGCCAACAGCAGGGTAACCGCGCCGTGCCCTCCTTGCGCTATCTGCAAAACGTACCGCCATTCAGCGAACATTTCCGCGATAACGACGGCAATGACAGCGAAGATGCCGGGCCTACGGGCGGTTTTACCTGGGATGGTCGCGCCGCCAGCCTGCATGAGCAGGCCAGCCTGCCCTTGCTGTCCGCCAATGAAATGGCCAATCGCAGCCCGGAGCAGGTGATTGCGCAACTGCAGGCCAGCCCGAGTGCCAGCGCATTTGCCGCCTTGTTTGGCCGAGATATTTTTCAGGACAAGCAGGCCGCATTCAGAAAACTGGTACTGGCGCTAGAGGTGTTCCAGCAAAGTCCGGCCGAGTTTTATCCCTATAGCAGCAAATACGATGCCTGGCTGCGCGGACAGGCCACACTGAGCAAGCTGGAATTACGTGGCTTGCAGGTCTTTAACGATCCGACCAAGGGCAATTGTGCTGCCTGTCATCTCAGCCAGCGGCAGCCAGATGGCTCCTTTCCGGCCTTTAGTGATTTCGGACTGATCGCACTGGGCGTGCCACGCAATAAGGCATTGGCAGTCAACCGTGATCCTGCTTATTTTGACATGGGCCTGTGCGGGCCACTGCGGCAGGACATGCAACGTGACGCGTATTGCGGGCTGTTCCGTACGCCTTCGCTACGCAATGTCGCCAGTCGCAAGGTGTTTTTCCACAATGGCGTATTCCATGATTTACGCCAGGTGCTGGAGTTTTACGCCAGCCGCGATAGCGATCCCGCCAAATGGTATGGACATGGAAAAACAGGCCAGCGCTTCAATGACCTGCCCAGCCCTTATCACGGCAATATCAATCAGGAAGCACCTTTTGGTGGGAAGGCAGGCTCACGGGCAGCATTCAATGCCCGTGATATAGATGCCATGTTGGCTTTTCTGCAAACGCTGACTGATGCGGATGTGCTACCCGCCAGCAGATGAAGCGCAAAAGCTAGCCATCCAGTGCTGGCAAATCATCGATAGCCAGCATGCTGGCCAGCACATCGACTACCAACTGGTGATCCTGTCGTTGCGGCAGGCCGGATACCACGATGGAGCCAATGCAACCCACGCCTTGCAACCGCAAGGGGAAACCACCGCCATGCGTCGCATGCTCGGCCAGGGACAAGCCGTTTTTTTCCTGCAGATTGGTTTGTTGGCGTTGGCAATCCAAACCGATAGCCAGCGAACTGCGTTCAAATTTCTGCACCACATTATGCTTGCGGCGGGCCCAGTCCTCGTTGTTGGCACTGGCCCCGGCCATCAGCAGCTGGAAACGACGCACCTGGTTAACGGTAATGACAATGGCTAGTGCCGCGCCGCGCTGGCGAGCGGCTTCACGCAAGCGACAGCCAAGCTCCCATACGGTATCCGAATCAAACTGGCTGAACGCCAACCGTGCTTCCTGCTCGGCGATGATTTGCAAATCGTCTTCCACGCTCATGGCAATATCTCCTGCGCGCTCACGTCCCTGCCCTGTGCCGCACTGTATTCAGCACGCTCCAGCCAGTCCATGACACTGGCCGCCTGCCGAGCAGTGACCGGATTGTCCGCTTCGCCACGAATGGCCGCCGCCAGCTGGCGATAATATGTGCGATAGTCACCGGGCAGATTGGGCAGGCTTTCCGTCTGAGTCCCGCTTGCTGCCGACAGGAAAAGCTGGCCCGGCAAGGGGTCGACACCCCAGCCGGCCCCACCCGCCGCTTTGCCCAGCTTGAGGTCAGCCTCCTGTGTGTCGAGCCCGTACTTGGTGTAACTGGCCAGATCACCGTGCACGGCAAAGCGGGGAATACCGCCACTGACCAGGCAGGAGCCATGCAAGACCACATGCATTTCCGCATAACGCAGCTGCACATGGAAATAATCCGTCGCTTGCGCTGCTGGTCGTTGCTGGGCCAGATAGGCAGATACAGCCAGCGGCTGACCAAACAGCTGCAAGGCCTGGTCCAGCACATGCGGCCCCAGGTCATACCACAAACCACTGCCGGCTCCACCCTGTTCGCGCCAGCGCTGACGTACTTCTGGCCGATAGCGGTCAAAGTGCGAGACAAACTGGCTGATCTTCCCCAACCGGGCACTTGCCAGCAAGCCTTGTACAGTGAGGAAGTCGGCATCCCAGCGCCGGTTATGGAATACCGACAGCAACAGTCCCAACCGACCGGCTAGCTCATCCAGCTGCCGGGCTTGTGTCAGGGTAAGGGTAAAGGGTTTGTCCACCACCACATGCTTGCCTGCCAGCAAAGCTGCTTCGGCTTGGGAAAAATGCAGATCATTCGGAGTGGCGATCACCACCAGATCGACCGCCGCATCTTGCAGGGCCTGTTGCAGTGTCGACCACTGCCGTAGCGCTGGCCAATCTGCGCTGAGCACGTCCGCCTTGCTGCTGACCACGCCGTAAAGCTGCAAATCCGGGCAGGCGGCAATCAACGGGGCATGAAAGGTTTTACCGGCATAACCATAGCCGACCAGCACGACATTCAAAGGAGTGGGCATGCATCATCCTGGCTGTGCTATCTGCAGAAAAGCGGATAACTGCGATTGATAGGAAGGAAAGAAACAGTGATGTTAGCGCTATCATACCGAATTGCAGCCATAAAAAAACCCACCGCGAAGGGTGGGTTTTACGGGTCATGCCAGGCTTACAGGCCGTAAGGATGACGCAATACGATGGTTTCTTCGCGATCCGGACCGGTGGACACGATATCGATCGGGGCCCCGCAGACTTCCTCGATACGCTTCAGGTAAGCCTGAGCGTTAGCCGGCAAGTCTTCCCAGCGCTTGGCACCAACAGTGGAGTCGGTCCAGCCCGGCATGGTTTCATATACCGGTTCGCACTTGGTCACTGCATCGGAACCAAACGGCAGGATGTCGACTTCCTTGCCATCCAGCTTGTAGCCCACGCACAGCTTGATCTCTTCCAGGCCATCCATGACGTCCAGCTTCATCACACACAGACCGGACACGCCGTTGATCTGGATGGAACGCTTGAGCGCGGCGGCATCGAACCAGCCACAGCGACGCGGACGACCGGTAACCGAACCGAATTCGTTACCACGCTTGGCCAGGAAGGCGCCAATCTCGTTTTCCTGCTCACTCGGGAAGGGGCCGGAACCGACGCGGGTGCAGTAGCCCTTCACGATACCCAGTACATAGCTGAGCATTTGCGGCGGAACACCGGCACCCGGCGCAGCAGCGCCAGCCACACAGTTGGACGAAGTCACAAAGGGGTAAGTACCGTGGTCGATATCCAGCAGGGTGCCTTGGGCTCCTTCAAACAGGATGGGGATACCGGCCTTGTCCATGTCGTACAGGGTGCGCGACACGTCGGCCACCATCGGCTTGATGCGCTCGGCCAGCTTCATGGTATCCGCCAGGATGGCTTCGTAGCTTACCGGTTCGGCCTTCAGCAGATTGGTCAGCAGGAAATTGTAGTAATCAACATTTTCCTTCAGCTTGCTGGCAAAGCGTTCCGGATTGAACAGGTCAATCACCTTCAGTGCGCGACGCGCTACCTTGTCTTCATAGCAAGGGCCGATGCCGCGACCGGTAGTACCGATCTTGCCAGCGCCCAAAGAGGCCTCGCGTGCCTGGTCCAGAGCAACGTGATAAGGCAGGATCAGCGGGCAGCCTTCGGCAATCTTCAGGCGGGCCGAAGCATTCACACCGGCGGCTTCCAGTTCGTCGATTTCCTTGAACAGGGCCTCCGGAGACAGCACCACGCCGTTACCGATAAAGCACTCGACACCTTCGCGCAGGATGCCGGACGGAATCAGGCGCAATACGGTTTTCTTGCCATTTACCACCAGGGTATGGCCCGCATTGTGACCACCCTGGAAACGCACCACAGCACGTGCGTGGTCGGTCAGCCAGTCAACGATCTTGCCCTTGCCTTCATCACCCCATTGGGTACCGATCACGACAACATTCTTGGACATTGGAAAAACCTCTTCTTCAGTCAAACTAAAAATCAGTTAAAGGGGACGATCTGCCAGCCGTCAGCGGCCGGAATCAGTTCACGGTTGCAGCCGATGGCCTCGGCTGATTCCCCCAGATAATCAATAATCACTACCTCGCCTGCAGCGCGCAGGCGCTCGACCTCGCCCTGGGCCGCCGGCAGGTGGCGATTGGCAACACGTACACCCATGGCGCTGCCACGTTCCGGCAGGATCTGGATCAGATCGCGCAGATCCAGGCTGAAGCCGGTCGCCGGACGGGCACGGCCAAAACGACGGCCAACATTGTCATAGCGACCACCACGGGCCAGCTCCACAGCCCAGCCAGGCGCATAGGCGGCAAAGATCAGGCCGGTGTGATAGTGCGTACCACGCAGCTCGGACAGGTCAAAACTAATTGCGACTCGTCCTTCGAAGGCACGGGCGATAGCTGTCAATTGCATCAGAGCCAGCTCGACTTCCGGCAGCGAGGGCAGGCGGGTGCGGGCTTTTTCCAGCACCGATGCCGGACCGTACAGCTCGGGCAGGGCAAGGAAGGCACTGCGGTAAGGCTCGGCCAGACCGGCTACCTGTTCGGCGATGCTGGCCGCGTCCTTGTTTTGCAGCACGGCAAACAGTTCGCGCGTAGCCTGTGGCGACAGGCCGGCCGCCGTAGCCAGTCCTCGGAAGATGGCGGTATGGCCAACGTCCAGTCGCAACTGCGGCACCTTGACCTGATCCAGCGTGGACAGCATCAGTTCGATGATTTCGATATCGGCTTCGATACCGGCATAGCCGTACAACTCGGCGCCAACCTGCATCGGCTGGCGCGAGCTCATCAAGCCATTGGGGCGGGTATGCACCACACTGCCGGCATAGCACAGACGGGTCACGCCGGTACGATGGCCCAGCAGGTGAGCATCGATACGTGCTACCTGCGGGGTGATATCGGCACGCAGACCCAGTTGGTGACCAGACAGCTGGTCGTCCAGCTTGAAGGTTTTCAGGTCCAGCGCGGTATCACCTTCGGCGATAAGCGAATCGACGTATTCGATCAGCGGCGGCAGGACCAGTTCATAGCCTGCACAGCGGAATTGTTCCAGCATCGCTGCCTTGGCAGACTCCACCTGGCGGGCGGTAGCCGGCAGGATGTCTGCAATGTATTCGGGTAACAGCCAGTTACGCATATTCCGGTTTCGACAAATAAAAGGCGGGATTCATCACCCCGCCCTGTTTACGGCAAACTGGCCGGGGTGTCCGGCCAGTCATGAAAACTGATTGTAATTGCCAGGCAGTGCTTACCTGCCCTTGCTGGCCGCCGCTTGCGGGTTCTTGAAATACTTGAAGAACTCGCTGTTGGGGTCCAGCACCATCACGTCGCTCTTGTTCTTGAACGACTCTTTGTAGGCATCCATGCTGCGCCAGAAGGCATAGAACTCCGGACTGCGGCCATAAGCTTCCGCGTAAATTGCGGCGGCCTTGGCATCGCCCTCGCCCTTCCGTTGCTGCGCCTTGTTATAGGCATCAGCCAACAGCACATCGCGCTGCTTCTCCGCTTCGGCACGGATGCGCTCGGCATCGGCAGCACCTTCGCTACGCAACTGGCTGGCGACGGTACGGCGTTCCGACTGCATGCGGTCATAGACGGAGCTGCTTATTTTATCCGGAAAATCGACACGTTTTAAGCGTACGTCGAGAATTTCCACGCCTATTTTACGCGCATCTGCGTCTGCGCGCTTGCGAACCGTCTCCATCACCTGGTCGCGTTTGCCGGAAATGACATCAGCCACGGTCTTCTGACCGAACTCGGCGCGCAATCCATCGTTGATGGTCTGCTTGAGACGAGCGACAGCGGCATTCTCGGATCCCACGCTCTTGTAGAACTGTTCGACATCGACAATACGCCATTTTACATAGCTATCCACCAGCACGTTTTTCTTCTCGCGCGTATTGAACAGCTCCGGTGCTTCGGCATCGATGGTCAGAACCCGGCTATCGAAATAGCGCACATTCTGCAGCAGTGGAATCTTGAACTGGATACCCGGCTGTTTGATCACCCGCTCGACTTCGCCAAACTGGAAGACCATGGCGTATTGGCGCTGGTCAACGGTAAACAGCGACAGGCTGGCGACAAACAGAATGCCCAGCACCGCGAGCAGGATTGGCATGATTTTTTGCATTTCAGTGCTCCCCACCCAGAATGTCGCGGCTACGGCCGAAATCCCGGCCACTCTTGTTGCTCCGAGCCGGTGGCGTTACCGGAGCAGCAGCGGGAGCAGGTGCAGTGGCTGCCGGTGCTGCGCTGGCAGGCGTAGCAGCACTTGCCGCCTGGGTCAGCTTGTCCAGCGGCAGGTATAGCAGGCTGTTGCCGTTTTTCTGGTCGACAATGACCTTGCTGGTGGCACTCATTACTTGTTGCATCATGTCCAGGTAGAGGCGGTCACGCATGACCTTGGGAGCCTTGTTGTATTCAGACAACACTTGCTTGAAACGGGAGGCATCCCCTTCCGCTTGCGACACCACTTTTTGCTGATAGGCTTCTGACTCCTGCTCAAGACGCGCGGCCATGCCCTTGGCCTTGGGCACCACATCGTTGGCATAAGCCAGGCCCTCGTTGCGCAGCTTGTCCTTGTCCTGCCCCGCCTTTACGGCGTCGTCGAAGGCAGCCAGGACCTGCTCGGGCGGCTGCACGGCATTGATATTGACCTTGGCAATGCGCACACCCAGTGCGTAACGGTCCAGAATGTCCTGAATGACTTTTTGCGACTCGGCGGCGATCTGCGCGCGGCCTTCATTGAGGACGAAATCCACCTTGTTGCGGCCAACCACTTCACGGATGGCGGTTTCGGTTGCCTGCTTCACGATGTCGTTGGCATTGCGATCGGCTGCGGCATTATTGAACAGGAAGGCCTTGGGGTCCTTCACGTCGTACTGCACCGACAATTGCACATCGATGATGTTCTGATCGGCAGTCAGCATCAGCGATTCTTCCGGCACCTTGTTCTTGGCATTGCTGCGATAGCCCACTTCCACGCTACGCAGCTCGGTCAGGTTGACGATTTCCACCTTTTCAAAAGGGTAAGGTGCATGCCACTGCAAGCCGGGATCGGTCACGCGGCTGAAACTGCCCATGCGTAACACCACGCCCTGCTCCTTGGCGTCCACCACATAAAAACCGCTACCCAGCCATAGTGCGGCCAACACGCCGACAACGGCGATGGCACCACCCTTGAAGGCGGCGCGTGGTTCGGGGCTGGGCTGTTCGCCCGATGGCTTGGCGCCCAGCAGACGGGCCAGGCGCTGATTGAGATTACGGAAAATTTCGTCAAGGTCCGGCGGACCGTCACTGCCCTGACGTCCCCGATTTGGATCATTCTGCGACATATTCGTCTTGTTCTTCGTGTTGGTTATCAGGTGACTGCAAACGTTCGGCAAGTACTGTCCGCAAGAGTTCCAGCCCTTCACCGGTGAGCGCGGAGAGGCGAACCGCCTGTGCGAGCTGCTCCTGGTCACGCTCGATGCTTGCCGGGAGCTGCCGCAAATCGGTCTTGTTCCATACGATCAGTTGCGGCACACCATCGGCGCCGATTTCTGCCAGCACCTTGTTGACTTCATCTATCTGGACATCGCGTAGCGGATTGGAGGAGTCCACCACATGCAATAGCAAATCGGCCTGAATGGTTTCTTCGAGTGTGGCACGGAAAGCAGCCACCAGGGTATGCGGCAAATCGCGAATGAAACCGACAGTGTCTGAAACGATGATCGAGGTTTCAGTATTGAGAAACAACTTGCGACTGGTGGTATCCAGTGTGGCGAACAGCTGGTCGGCCGCATAACTGCGGGCCTTGGTCAGTGCGTTAAACAGCGTTGACTTGCCGGCATTGGTATAGCCGACAATCGATACCGATGCGATACCGGTGCGCTGGCGGCCGCGGCGCTGGGTATTGCGCTGTTTTTGTACCTGGGCCAGCCGCTCTTTGAGTGCCTTGACCCGATTACCCAGCAGTCGGCGGTCGGTTTCCAACTGGCTTTCACCAGGGCCACGCAGGCCGATACCACCCTTTTGCCGCTCAAGGTGCGTCCAGCCACGCACCAAGCGGGTGGCGATATGCGACAGCTGCGCCAGTTCTACCTGCAATTTGCCTTCGTGACTGCGGGCGCGCTGGGCAAAGATGTCCAGAATCAGGCTGGTGCGATCGATCACCCGGCATTGCAAGGCACGTTCCAGATTACGTTCCTGCCCTGGCGACAGCTGGTGATTGAAGATCACCACATTGGCACCGGTTGCCCGCACCATCAGGCCGACTTCTTCCACCTTGCCCTTGCCGGCAAACAAGGCAGCGTCGGGTCGCTGACGCTTGCCCTGAACAATGCCGGTGACAGTCACGTTGGCGGAGCCAACCAGTTCGACACACTCGGCCACATTTTCCTGATGGTCGGGATCACCAAAATCCAGACAGACCAGCACTGCCTGGTCTCCAATATCGGGACGATCAAACACTGTATAGACAACCGTAGATGAGGATTCCGTCGTCATGGCAGCTGCAAGCATACGCGACAGAATCATGCATGAAAAAAGGCCGACAAGCCGTGTCAGCAAGACACAGCCTGGCGGCCCGCGAGGATGCAGCGATCAGCCTGATCAGGCGTCTTGCTGATCCTGCTTCTGACCCGGATGTTCGTGCGGGATGTTAACCGGACGGGCCGGAACAACGGTAGAGATGGCATGCTTGTACACCATCTGGGTAACCGTGTTCTTCAACAGCACTACGTATTGGTCAAAAGACTCAACCTGACCCTGCAGCTTGATACCGTTCACCAGATAAATGGATACCGGCACATGTTCCTTACGCAGAATATTCAGGAACGGGTCTTGTAACATTTGCCCTTTAGAGCTCATTCGTTTTCTCCGAATCGTTGATTGTTGTATTAAATAATCTTTAAAGCCCGGCTGGTATGCTTATTTTTAGCAGAAAAAAACCCAGCCTACTATTTTTTACCACTCTTGCCCCAGCGTACTTCCTTCTCGCGTCCACGCAGCTTGGACATCGGCTTCGGTTTGGCCCGGGACTTTTCCTTGGATTCTTCAGTATCGAAGGGGTTTTCCGAGGTTTTGTACTGCACACGCAGCGGCGTGCCCTGCAGTTTGAACACCTTGCGGAAGGTATGTTCCAGATAACGCGTGTAACTGGCCGGGATCGCATCCAGCGCATTGCCATGAATCACGATGATAGGTGGATTCATGCCGCCCTGGTGAGCATAACGCATCTTGGGGCGCATCAGACCCGAGCGCGGCGGTGCCTGACGTTCCACTGCAACATTCAGTACCCGCGTCAGCTTGGGCGTAGCCAGCTTGACCATGGCTGCCTGATAGGCTTCATCGATGGATTTGAACAGGTCGGTCACACCACGGCCTTCGATGGCCGAGATGTAATGGAACTTGGCAAAATCGAGGAAGCTGATCTTGCGGGCAATTTCCCGCTTCACGGTTTCCTTTTTCTCGAAGTCCAGGTTGTCCCACTTGTTCACCGCCACCACCAAGGCGCGACCTGCTTCCAGCGCGAAACCGGCGATGGTGGCATCCTGCTCGGAGATGTCCAGCTGCGCATCCAGTACCAGCACCGCCACGTTGGCATCTTCGATGGCCTTCATGGTCTTGATGATGGAAAACTTTTCGATGGCTTCGCTGACCTTGCCACGACGCCGCACACCGGCGGTATCGATGATGGTATAGGTATGGTCATCCCGCTCGAAATCAATATAGATGCTGTCACGCGTGGTACCGGCCTGGTCAAAGGCGATGACGCGCTCTTCACCGAGAATGGCATTGACCAGCGTCGACTTGCCGACATTGGGGCGGCCGATCACGGCGAATTTGGGATGGTAACGGGCTTCTTCTTCCACTTCGTCGGGGAAGTCTTCCAGCACCATTTCCATCAGCTCGCGCACACCATCTCCATGCGCAGCGGAAATCACCAGCGGCTGGCCCAGGGCCAGTTCGTGGAATTCCGCGCTGGCGATGGCGTGACTGATGCCTTCGGCCTTGTTGACCACCAGGAAGACCGGACGGTCGATCTGGCGCAGGCGATTGGCAATGATCTTGTCCTGGGGCGTGATGCCGGTACGGCCATCCACCAGGAATACCACGGCATCGGCTTCATCCACGGCCTGCAGGGTCTGCTTGGCCATTTCGAACAGAATGCCTTCATCCACTACCGGCTCAAAGCCGCCGGTGTCGACCACCAGATACGGTTTGCCTCCCACTCGACCATGGCCGTAATGGCGGTCGCGGGTCAGGCCAGGCTGGTCGGCGACCAGGGCGTCACGGCTGCGGGTCAGCCGGTTGAAAAGGGTCGACTTGCCCACATTGGGGCGGCCGACCAGCGCTACGGTAGGTTTCATGGTTACAGCTTTTACTCAATAGACAGCAGCGACAGGCGACCATTTTGCCCCTGCACCAGGGCAGATGCACCCAGGGAGATGGGCTGGGCGGTTGCGCCTTCGCTGCCAAGTTTCACACGGCCCACCAGACTGCCGCTCTCATTGGACAGCAGGTGGCCATAGCCTTCACCATCGATCACCAGGACAAAACGTCCGAGCATGGCGGGGCCGGATACATTGCGGAATTTCAGGGCATCGGTCTTCCACAGGCTGCGACCGGTACTGCGGTCATAGGCCCAGACCGAGCCGTCTTCCGCAGTCACATACAATTTGCTGGCATCCAGCGCCACACCGCGGCTGGAGGACTGTTCGCGTGCCCACATCAGGCTGCCGCTCTTGGCATCGAAGCAGGCGACGCGCCCCTGATAGGCGACGCTGCAGACTTGCCCGCCGTCGTAGACCGGACGGCTGGTGATGTCGGTGATGCGTTCCAGTTCGGTGGCACCACGCGGGTTGGCGACCACCCCTTCCCACAGCGTGTTGCCGTTGGCCGGGCTGATGATGTCCAGCTTGCCACCTGGCAGACCCACCATGACGGCTTCGTTGCCTACTGCCTGCATCGAGCCGGTATTGCGTACCAGCAGTTGCGGCAGGGCATGGGCAATCGACCATTGCTGCTTGCCATCGGCCAGGCTGAAGCCGGTCAGGCGGCCATCATTGCTGCGCACCACCACCATGCCCGCAGCGATTTGCGGTGCTTCCAGCATCACGCTGGTGAGCGATTGTTCCCACAGCGTCTTGCCGCTGCTGCGATCCACGGCCAGCAGCGTGCCGCTTTGCGTTCCCAGCACAACGGTATCGCCGGCTACAGCCACGCCGGATGACAGCTCGCGCTTGAGCGCGACATCGGCGCTGACGCGGCCGGACAGTGCATCAACGGTGCGAAGATGCCCGGAGGGATCAGCCGACACGACGTTGCCATTGGCGTAAACCGGGGTAAAACCGCTGTCGGAGGCTGCTTGCGACAGCGTCCATTTCACATTCAAGGCCTGGATGGGCTTGATGGCCGCCAGCGGTGTGGGTTTAGCAGCGGAAGAACTTTCAAACCAGCTGGCGCAGCCGGCCAGCAAGAACGAGGAAAGAACAGCAGTAACCAGCAGTTGGCGGCGCATCAATTAACCTCCCAGTGCGTCGAGTTTGGTCTGTATGAACTGGCGGTTGGGCGATTCGCCTACCAGCTTGGCCAGGGCGGCCTTATAAGCATCACGTGCCGCGGCCTTGTCGCCCTTGGCTGCATGCACATCACCCTTTTGATCCAGGAACAGCGCATCAAATGCGCTGGGATGCGCCTGGCCCAGTTCGGCAATCGCTGCATCATAACGCTTTTGGTCCAGCTCGATGGTAGCCAGACGCAAATGAGCGACGGCCACCATGGATTCGTCCTTCACGTTTTGCACCACCCAGGACAGCTGTGCCTGGGCAGTGGCCAGATCATTCTTTTCGAACGCCACCTTGGCAGCCAGCAAGGCAGCATCTGCAGCGTAGGCTGTGGAAGAATAATCCGACTGCAGCAAGCCGGCCGAGCTTTTCACCTTGGCCAGATCCTGGCTCTGGGCTGCCTGCTCGACATCAGCAAACACCACGGCGGCCTTGCTGGCTTGTGCGTTCTGGTAATAGCCGAAAGCCTTGTAACCCAGATAAGCCACACTGATGGCCACTACTGCACCGCTGATGAGCTTGCCCCACTGTTGCCAGAAGGCCTTCATGGAGTCGATCTGTTCCTGTTCCTGCAAGTCGTACGCCATGGCGCACCCCCCCTTATATCAAGCCTTGATTGCGGCAATGGTCGAAGCTACCTGGTCCAGCGCCACCGTCTGCTGTGCTGCATCGGCACGCATCGGTTTGACGACGGCCTGACCGGCAGCCATTTCGTTTTCACCGATGATGACGGCAAACTCCGCACCGCTGCCATCGGCCTTTTTCATTTGCGACTTGAAACTGCCCTCACCCAGATGCTGGATGACCGACAGGCCGGCCGTGCGCAGTTGCTGTGCCAGCTTCATGGCATACATGGCCGCACCGGCGCCCTGCTGCACGATGTAGACATCGACGCTGCGGGCCGCCGGCAACAGGCCCTTGTCCTGCAACAGCAGCAGTACACGTTCCAGGCCCATGCCAAAACCGATGCCGGGTGCCGGCTTGCCACCCAGTTGCTCGATCAGGCCATCGTAGCGGCCGCCGGCACACACCGTGCCCTGCGCACCCAGTTCGGTGGTGACCCACTCGAATACCGACTGGTTGTAATAATCCAGCCCGCGTACCAGTCGCGGATTTTCCACGAAGTCTATGCCCAGACTGGCGATCATGGTCTTCCAGCCTTCATAGTGGGCACGCGACTGCTCGCCCAGATAATCCGACAGGCGCGGTGCCTGGTCTGCCATCTCTTGCAAGGCCGGGTTCTTGGTATCCAGCACGCGCAGCGGATTGGTGTACAGCCGGCGCTTGCCGTCTTCGTCCAGAATGTCGACAAAGCCTTCCAGGTAAGCAATCAGCGCCTCACGATGGGCTGCGCGCTCTTCGGCATTGCCCAGCGAGTTGATTTCCAGACGCACATACTGGCTCAGACCCAGGCGCTGCCACAGGTCGGCGGTCATGGCGATGATTTCGGCGTCGATATCCGGGCCGGCAAAGCCCAGTGCCTCGATACCCATCTGGTGGAACTGGCGGTAGCGGCCTTTTTGCGGCTTTTCGTGGCGGAACATCGGGCCCATGTACCACAGCTTTTGCGTGGTGTTGTACAGCAGGGTGTGTTCAACCACCGCGCGCAGGGTGCCGGCGGTGCCTTCCGGACGCAGCGTCAGGCTGTCGCCGTTGAGGCTGTCGATGAAGGTATACATTTCCTTCTCGACCACGTCGGTCACTTCGCCGATGGCGCGCACAAACAGCGGGGTAGTTTCTACGATGGGGGTGCGGATGTTCTGATAGCCATAGTCGGCGAGCAGCTTGCGCAGCACACCTTCAAAATATTCCCATTGGTAGGATTCGGCGGGCAGCACATCATTCATGCCCTTGATTGCCTGCAATTTTTGCGCCATTTATTCAGTTCTTTTTGCTATTCGATTGATCTTGTCACCGGAGCCAGCCGGTCCGCTCAGCGTTGCGGCTGAATCGGAATGATGCGGCTGCTGCTTTCACGACGCTTGCTGCTACCTTCGCCGTAGCGAGTCTGCACATAATCGTCGACCAGCGCCTTGAATTCGCCTGCGATATTGTCGCCCTTCAGCGTTACGCCCTTCTGGCCATCCACATACACCGGCGCCACCGGCACTTCACCGGTGCCAGGCAGGGAGATGCCGATATCGGCCAGCTTGCTTTCGCCCGGGCCATTGACCACGCAGCCCATCACCGCCACCTTCATGTCTTCCACACCGGGGTACTGCAAGCGCCAGATCGGCATCTGCTCGCGCAGATAGCTCTGTATCTGGTCGGCCAGTTCTTGGAAGAAGGTGCTGGTGGTGCGCCCACAGCCGGGACAGGCCGTCACCAGCGGGGTAAAGCTGCGCAAACCCATGGTTTGCAGCAGTTCCTGCGCCACGATGACTTCACGGGTGCGCGCTTCGCCCGGTTGCGGGGTCAGCGAAATGCGGATGGTGTCGCCAATGCCTTCTTGCAGCAGGATGGCCAGGGCGGCAGACGAAGCCACAATGCCCTTGCTGCCCATGCCGGCCTCGGTCAGGCCCAGATGCAGCGGGAAATCGCAACGGCTGCCCAGATCGCGGTAAACGGTGATCAGGTCCTGCACATTGCTGACCTTGCACGACAGCAGGATGTTGTCAGCGGGCAGGCCCAGTTCCATCGCCTTGTCTGCGGACTCCAGCGCCGAGACGATCAGCGCCTCGCGCATCACCAGTTCCAACGGCAAGGGCTGCGGCTTGCTGTTGTTGGCGTCCAGCATGCGCGCCAACAGTACCTGATCCAGGCTGCCCCAGTTGACGCCAATGCGTACCGGCTTGTCCAGTTCGGCCGCGGTGCGGATCATGAAGGCAAACTTGTCGTCGCCCTTGGCACCCTTGCCGACATTGCCCGGGTTGATCCGGTATTTGGCCAGTGCGCGGGCGCAGTCCGGATAGTCTTTCAGCAGGCGCTCGCCATTGAAGTGGAAGTCGCCCACCAGAGGCACATTGCAACCCATGTCATCCAGCCGTTGGCGAATTTCCGCCACCCGTGCCGCAGCTTCCGGCGAGTTCACGGTAATGCGTACCAGCTCGGAGCCGGCCTGGGACAACTGGTAAACCTGTTCAACAGTGGCGATGGCATCTGCCGTGTCGGTATTGGTCATGGACTGCACCACAACCGGCGCATCCGACCCCACCATGACATGTCCCACCCTGACCTGGCGGGTGGGACGTCGCGCGATATTCACGCTATTCATGCAAAAATCCGCATCTACTTGAGTTCAATTTTGGCGGTAGTGCCACGGATCTTGTCCGTCAGGGCGACGGGCTGTCCGTTAAAGCTGAGCTGTACCTGGGCGGCATTGCCGATTTTCAGCTGGAAAGGCGGCGTGCCGGTCAATTCCTTGCTGCTGCCTGCCTCCAGTGTGCCGTACTGCAGTTTCTTGCCGGTGCCATCAATCACCGAAACCCAAGCAGCCTGTTGTGCATTCAGCTGAATATGCCCGGTGGCGCCATCGGCGGCCGCCGCACTGGCAGGCGCTTTGCTGGCGCCCAGAGCCGCGGCTGCACTGGCCGTCACGGCCGGAGAGACTTTGGCAGCCGGCTGAGCAGAGGGCTGACTGGCAACCGCCGGTGTGGTGGCCGGTTCAGCCACCACTGCAGCCGAGGCTGCCGCCGGAGCCAGTACCGATGCCGGTGCTGATGCGGCAGGTGCTGAGGCGGCCTGCTGTGTCAGCATCGGTTGCAATGTCTGGGCGGGGGCCGGCGCAGAACCATCCTGCCGGCCAGCGAGCCATAAGGCTCCGCCAGCGACCGCCGCCACCAGCAACAGCAGTAGCAACCATTTGCCGGCCTTGCCGGTACCACCCGCCGGGGACGACACACGGGCCAGGGTTTCCGCCATGCTGGCCGGCTCGCTGGACGGGTCATGCTTCACCAGATTGACCACGTCATTGACGGCAGAAGGGAAATGCTCTTCCAGCTGCGCCATCAAGGGTTCGGCATCCACCTTGAGAAAACGGGCATAGTTTCTGACAAAACCACGTACGAACGTTGCACCCGGCAATTGCTGGAAATCATCTTTTTCGATGGCATCCAGTTGCCGGACAGACAGTTTCAGCCGTTCGGCCACTTCACCCAGACTCATGCCGGCTTGTTCGCGCGCTGCTTTCAGCGCTGCGCCAACACCCAGTCTGGTCGACTGGCCATTCGCTTCCTGTTCCATCTTCAGCTTCCGCTCAACAACAGTTGTGTTTCCTTGGAGTCCGGGTAGCGGTTTTTCAGCGCGGTGGAATATTCCGCCTCATGCGCCCGGTCTCCCCCTTTCCTGGCAATCTGTACGCCCAGCCACAAGACATCGGCCCCGAGCTGTGTATTGCCTGCGGTCTGCTGCAAGCGTCCGAAATAAAAGGACGCCAGTTTGGTATTACCCAGCTCCAGATGCAAGGCAGCCAATTCGCGCAGTGCAGGCAAATAATTGGGGGCCATCTGCAAGGCGGTCAGCAGGTAATCATTGGCCTGGGTGGTTTCACCCAGCTTGACACTGCAACGGCCCATGTTGAGATAGGCCGTTTGGGGTGTCTGGTACAGTGGGTTGGCGATGGCCTTGGCGAAGTAATCCATGGCCGCCCGCGGGCGTTCATGTTCGCACAGAAACTGGCCATAATTATTATTTGCCTCCGGACTGGAGGAATCGACCTGTAGCGCCTTGAGAAAGTTCTTCTCGGCATCGCTATCCAGATGCATCAGATTGTATACATAGGCCCGGGTCAGATAAGCACCGACAAAGCTGTCATCGGCCTTTACCGCCTCATTGGCAGACTCCAGCGCTATCGGCAGATTGCCCAGCCCGGCATATTCAACGGCCAGCTGGCTGCGGATTTCCGCCAGTTTGCGGTTGGCCGGCGCGGCGAATGCGACAAGGGAATACGCCAACAGGCACACCGCCATCCACACTCGCCACTTGCTCATTCTTCGCGCTCCTGGGCTATCTGCATCCACTTCACCTGACGACGGGTCTTGTCCATCACCTGTCCGGCTAGTTGACCACAGGCCGCGTCGATGTCGTCACCACGGGTTTTTCTTACGGTAACCACGTAACCCTGTTCCTGCAACAATTCGCGGAAAATGCGGATCGCATTATTGCTGGAGCGATCGTAACCGGAGTTCGGGAAAGGATTGAACGGAATCAGGTTGAACTTGCACGGGACGTCGCGCACCAGTTCCAGCAACTGGCGGGCATGTTCCGGTCGATCATTGATGCCGTCCAGCATGACATATTCAAAGGTAATGAAATCGCGCGGGGCCTTTTCCAGATAGCGCTGGCAGGCCGCCATCAATTCTTTCAGCGGGTATTTCTTGTTGATGGGGACGATTTCATCGCGAATGGCATCGTTCGGTGCATGCAGGCTGACAGCCAGCGCCACCGGACAAGCTTCACGCAGGCGATCCATCTGCGGCACCAGGCCGGAGGTGGACAGCGTCACACGGCGGCGGCTGAGGCCATAGCCGTGATCGTCCAGCATGATTTGCAGCGCGCTGACCACATTGTCGAAGTTGGCCAGCGGCTCGCCCATGCCCATCATCACCACATTGGACACCACCCGTTCGTTTTTCGGGGTAATGCCCATGGCCTTGTTGGCCCACCACAGCTGGCCGATGATTTCGGCGGTACTCAGGTTGCGGTTGAAACCCTGGCGACCGGTGGAGCAGAAGGTACACTCCAGCGCACAGCCCACTTGGGATGACACGCACAAGGTGCCGCGGTCGTCTTCCGGAATGAACACGGTTTCCACACCGTTGCCGGTGCCGACGTCGAGCAGCCACTTGCGGGTACCATCACTGGACGCCTGCCCGGTCATCAGCGACGGTACGCGCACCTCTGCCCGCTCGTGCAGCTTGGCACGCAGGCTTTTGGCCAGGTCGGTCATCGCGTCGAAATCGTCTTCGCCCATCTGGTGCATCCAGCGCATCACTTGCTTGGCACGGAAGGCTTTCTCTCCCATGGCGGCAAAGTGTTCGGTCAGCTGGTCCAGATTGAAGTCGAGCAGGTTGGTTTTCATGCAATCCTCGGTAAAACAGCGGCAGCCACCAGGCTGCCGCCAGATACATCCATTACGGCAACACGAGATTAACGGGAGTAAACCTCGGAAGAGGCAAAGAAATAAGCCACTTCGATTGCTGCGTTTTCAGCGCTGTCGGAACCATGCACGGCATTGGCGTCGATAGAGTCGGCGAAATCGGCGCGGATGGTGCCGGCGTCAGCCTTTTTCGGATCGGTAGCGCCCATCAGTTCGCGGTTCTTGGCGATGGCGTTTTCACCTTCCAGAGCCTGGATCATCACCGGGCCGGAAACCATGAAATCAACCAGATCCTTGAAGAAAGGACGTTCTTTGTGCACGGCGTAGAAGCCTTCGGCTTCAGCGCGGGACAGCTGTTTCAGCTTGGCCGCCACCACTTTCAGACCAGCGGATTCGAAACGGTCGTAGATCTTGCCGATAACGTTCTTGGCTACGGCATCCGGCTTAACGATGGACAGGGTACGTTCAATTGCCATAAAAATCTCCCAAATACTCCCAAATAACAGAACAAGTGGCTAAACTAGGCTCTAGCTCAGCCACTCGGGTTACGCAATTCTGAGGAACCCGATATTTTACCAGCCTTTTCAAGCCTCTGCTGCATAAAAATTCAAGGCCATGACAGAACAAAACCAACGGCAAGACCCCGGCTCTGCACCGGATGAAAAAGATCTCAACAGCAAGCTGAAAAAGCGGCTGGCGATTGCCGGTGGGCTGGTTGCCGTGGCGCTGGCGGCCATTCCCGTGCTGGACAGCATGAAAAAACCCAAAGTGGAAATGACGGCCACCACACCAGCTGGCAGCTCGGGCAAGATCGTCAACCCCAGCTCGGCGCCGGCACTGGAGCAAGCAGCAGCAGAACCCGCCGTGGAAAGCAGTGCTCCCGCAGTAGAGGCCAGCGCACCACAAACCGACGCCGGCAGCACCGCCTCGCCAGCAGCACCGACGGCAACACCACCACAGACCCCGGACATCAGCAAGACTCCGGCAGTCGCCAACAGCAAACCGGTGGCCGTGCCAGCAGCCCACCCCGCGGCCGCCAAACCTGCCAGCAAGCCTGCTCCGGCAACAGCCACCACCACTGCCCCGCAAGCGGCCACGCCGCCCGTGGCTGCGGTGACCTCCCATGCGGCACCAAGCAAGGCAGCTCCTGCCGCGCAGCCCTTACGCAGCGCCCCGGACAACGACAACAGCGTGACCCCACCGCCAGCCCCGCTAGTCAAAGCCAAGCCGGAAGGCAGCTCGCTGGGTTACAAATTGCAGCTGGGGCTGTTTTCCAGCATGGGTAATGCGGAAAAACTGGTGAAGGAATTAAAAGCCAAGGGCATAGAAGCCCACACCGAAACCCGCGTCCAGCTCGGCCCCTTCAAAACCCGCGTCGAAGCGGACGAGGCCATGGCCAAGCTGCGCAACCTTGGCTACACCCCCTTGCTGGCGCCTGCCGCGCAATAAACGCCGCCAACAGAAGCCCTGTTGCAAGTCAACGCCAGGCCCGCCGTCATGTAATGAGAGCGGGCCTGCTGCATTATGCAGAGAAAAAAACAGGCAGCCTGAGCTGCCCGGGAAGTCCCACTGTGGATGAGGGAGTAATGCTCTTGACCTGCTAGCCGAGTGTCGGCATGGCAAATTCTGCGACATGCGCACGCCCTGCCGGCCAGCGACTGGTAATGGCCTTCATGCGGGTATAAAAACGGACGCCTTCCGGACCGTGCATGTGGTGGTCGCCAAACAGCGAAGCTTTCCAGCCACCAAAGCTGTGGAAGGCCATGGGTACCGGAATCGGCACGTTGATGCCCACCATGCCCACCTGGATGCGATGGGCAAACTCACGCGCGGCCCCCCCGTCGCGGGTGAAGATGGCAGTACCGTTGCCATAAGCATGCTGGTTGATCAGCCGTACTGTCGCGTCCAGACTGTCCACCCGCACCACGGCCAGCACCGGGCCGAATATCTCTTCCTGGTAGATGGTCATGGCAGGCGTCACATGATCGAACAGCGTGCCGCCGATGAAGAACCCCTCTTCGCAGCCTGGCACCACCAGCCCACGGCCATCCACCACCAGCGCTGCCCCTTCGGCCACGCCCTGGGCGATATAGCCGCTTACCTTGTCCAGATGCTGGCGCGTCACCAGCGGGCCCATCTCGGCTTTGGGATCAGTACCGATATTGATACGTAGCTGGCGGGTGCGCTCGGCCAGCCGCGCCACCAGGGTATCGGCCACCTCGCCCACCGCCACCGCCACCGAGATGGCCATGCAGCGTTCACCAGCCGAGCCGTAGGCCGCGCCCATCAGCGCTTCGATGGTCATGTCCAGGTCTGCATCCGGCAGCACCACCATGTGGTTCTTGGCACCGCCCAGCGCTTGTACCCGCTTGCCATGCGCGGCACCGGTTTCATAGATGTAACGGGCAATCGGCGTGGAGCCGACAAAGCTGACCGCGGCTACGTCCGGATGGGTAAGCAGGCCATCCACCGCCAGCTTGTCACCTTGCAGCACATTGAACACACCATCCGGCAAACCGGCCTCTTTCAGCCATTCGGCGATCAGCAGGCTGGCCGACGGGTCACGTTCGGATGGCTTGAGGATGAAGGTATTGCCGCAGGCCAGCGCCACCGGGAACATCCACATCGGCACCATGGCCGGGAAATTGAACGGTGTGATACCGGCCACCACACCCAGTGGCTGGCGCATGGTCCAGGCATCCACCCCGGTGGCCACTTGCTCGGTGTACTCACCCTTGAGCAATTGCGGAATGCCGCAGGCAAACTCCACCACTTCCAGCCCGCGCTGTACCTCGCCCTGAGCGTCGGACTCCACCTTGCCATGCTCGCTGGAAATCACCGCTGCCAGCTCGCGCTGGCGCTCTTCCAGCATGCTTTTGAAACGGAACAGGATGCGCGAACGCTTGAGCGGCGACAGTGCCGCCCAGGCCGGGAAAGCCGCATGGGCGGCGGCTACGGCGGCTTCGACATCTTGCGCCTCAGCCAGCACCACCTGGGCCTGGCTGCGGCCCAGTGCCGGGTTGAACACGGCTGCGTGGCGTTGCGCTGCGCCAGCGGTGCGCTGGCCATTGATGAAATGCGGAATCTGCAACATGGTTTCTCCTTGCGGTGGGCAAGCCGGGGGCCTGCCTGTCGTCGGTCGGCATCAAAACGGAATCGGTGGGGATGAGAGCGGCCCGTCAGGGCGGGCCTGTCGGCTTCAGTCCGGCAGCTGCAGCAGCCACTCATGCTGCGGGTCGTTGCGGAAGCACCATTGGCGCTTGGGCCCGGCCATCACGTTGAGGTAATAGGACTGGTAGCCATAAGGCACACATACCGGGTGATAACCACGTGGCACCATCATCACGTCGTGGTTTTCCACCGCATGGGATTCGTCCAGGCTGCGGTCATCGGTATAGACACGCTGGAAGGCAAAGCCCTGCGGCGGGTCGATGCGGTGGTAGTAGGTTTCTTCCAGCACGCTTTCCGCCGGCAGATTATCCAGATCGTGCTTGTGCGGCGGGTAGCTGGAAGAATGGCCGGACGGGGTGATGACTTCCACCACCAGCAGGCCGTCGGCTGGCTCGGTTTGCGGCAGGATGTCGGTGACGTAACGGGTATTGGCCCCCTTGCCACGCACGCTGCGCTGCATGCTGGCAGGTGCAATCAGCCGCACCTCTCGCCCCGGCTGGCCGGGGGCCGAGCACAACGCCACTTCAGCCGGAGTCAGTGCAGTGATGGTGAGTGGTTCTCCCGCCGGGACATACACTGCCCACGGGGCCTGCTCGTCAAACACGCTGCTGCGCTCACCCAGGCTGTCCCAATGCTGCGTGCCCGCCGCTACCGCCACCTTGCCGGTGAGCACTACCAGACAGCATTCGCGTCCGGCCTCCTGCCAATGCTCCTGCTCGCCCACATCCAGCCGCAGAGCCCGGAAACCGACATGCTGCCAGTTGGCACGCTGCGGGGTGATGTCGGCAATCTCGCGTCCCTTGCCTGCCTTGACCAGCAAACTCATGCCACAGTCCTTTCCTGCTGATTGATGGCAGCCACCAGGCCGGACAGGGTGCGATAGCCCTTGTCGGCGTATTCGTAGCTGGGGGCCACCACCGGGTCCTGCTCGGCCTCCACCACCAGCCAGCCGGCATAGTCGTGCTCGGCCAGGGTATGCAGGATGGCCGCAAAATCGATGCAGCCATCGCCTGGCACGGTAAAGGCGCCGTTGATTACCGCCTGCAGAAAGCTCCAGTTGCCGTTCCAGGCTTGCGCCACCACTTGCGGGCGCACGTCCTTGCAATGCACATGCACCACGCGGGCAATATGCTTGCGTAGCACGGCCAGGGCATCGCCACCGGCGAAGGTGATGTGGCCGCTGTCGAACAGCAGGCCCACTTCCGGCCCGGTCACCACCATCAGCTGGTCGATGTCCTGTGCCGTTTCCACATAGGCTCCCATGTGGTGGTGGTAGGCCAGGGTGATGCCACGCGATTGCAGGTGGCGGGCAAATTCGTTCAGCCGCGCGCCATAGGCCAGCCATTGCTGCTGGCTATTGAAGCGCGGGCGCTTGTACAGCGGCTGCGGCTGGCCTTGAATGGCGCTGGCCACTTCGCCATACACCATCACCTGGCAGCCGTTGTGCACCAGCAATTGCAGATGCGGCTCTACCCGGCGGATTTCGTCTTCTACCGTGCCCTCGGCCAGCAAGCCGGAGTGCCAGCCGGAAATGCAGGCCACGCCATAGGGCTGTAGCACGGCGGCCAGCGCGGCCGGGTCACGCGGAAACTTGTTGCCCAGTTCGAAGCCCTGATAACCGATGCGCGAGCCTTCGGCCAGGATGGTGTCCAGCGTGACGTCACCGCCCAGCGAAGGCAGGTCGTCATTGCACCAGGAAATGGGGTTGATGCCGATTTTTACCTTGAATGGCTTGCTCATTATTCTCTCCCGGTGGTTCAGCGCGGCTGGCGACGGCTGCGCCAGATGTCGATCAGGGTTTCAAAATTGGCACGGGCGGCGCTGATCAGCCCGGCATCATCCAGTTCGCCGGCTAGCCAGCGTTGTGATGGCTCGTGGAACAGCGTGCGCCCCACCATGAAGCCACGGCAGCTGGTGCTGGCTGCCGCATCGGCAAAGCCCTGGCGCAGCACATCCAGCGAGGCATGCAAGCCCAGCAGCACCACGCCACGGCAATAGGGGTCGCGCTCGGCCAGCAGGGCATCCACCGCCTGCCATTGCGCGCGGCTCATCGACTCCAGCTTCCACCATTCCGGATAAATGCCCAGATTGTAGAAACGCTTGAGGGCGCGCAGCACGGTATCCGGCTGCTGCGGCAGCTTTTTCGACGGAATCACTTCCAGCAACAGCTCATGGCCACTCAGTTGCGCCGCCTCGTAAATGGCACGCACCTGAGCTTCCTGCTCCAGCCGGTTTTCCAGCGTGTCGTCCGGGTGGTACTGCACCAGGCATTTGATGATGTGTTCCTGTGGCCAGCTTTCCAGCCGCGCGGTAGCGGTGCGGCCACGGTCGAACTCCAGCGGATTGGAGCCGGGTAGCTCCACCGGACGGCCTATCCACCAGCCACGCCCGGTAGCCGCGTAGATGGCATCCTCACCGTAGCGGTCGTCCACCAGGATGCCGATATGGCCTTGCAGTTGCAGCGCGGCCTCGGTTTCGGCTACCGCCTGGACCAGCAGGTTCTTGAGGCTGGAAATGCGCGCTTCATCGACCCCGCTCTGCTGCGCCAGCTCGAAAAACTGCTTGCGATGGTCAAAGGCGAAAACACACAGATCGTCCCATTGCTTGCGCTGGATGCTGACCCGATGCAGGCGATTGAGCGTGGCATCATCACCAGGACGTAGCGGTGTTGTTTCCAGGCCGAGGAAATAATCCAGCTCGGCCGGGGTGGGCATGGCCGGCGAGCAGCCATGGCGCGATACCACCAGCGCGCCGCAGGCATTGGCACGGGTGCAGCACCAGCCGTAATCGCGGCCATTGAGCCAGCCGGACAGGAAGCCCGACAGAAAGGCATCGCCAGCCCCCAGCACATTCATCACCTCCACCTGTGCGCTCTTGACCGAGAAGGCATCCTCGATGCGCTCAGGAATGGCTGCCGGAATCACCGCGCAGCCCAGCGGCCCGCGTTTCACCACCAGTGTGGCCTGCGGGGCCAGCTGGCGCACGACAGCCAGGCTGGTGAGCAAATCGTCCGAGCCGCCGGCGATATTGATTTCTTCTTCGGTACCGACAATCAGGTCAAACAGCGGCAGTACCGACTGCAGATGGGCGGTGACGCCATCGCTGGCGATATAACGCTGTTCGCCATTGCCACGCCCGGTAATGCCCCACAGCACCGGGCGGTAATCGATGTCCAGCACGGTGCGTACATCATGCTGACGGGCCAGGGCCAGGGCCTTGCGGCTGGCAGCATTGACCTTGGCGCTGGAAAAATGGGTGCCGGTAATCAGCAGCGCCTTGCTGGAAGCGATGAAGTCTTCATCGATATCCGCTTCTTCCAGCGCCATGTCGGCGCAGTTTTCACGGTAGAACAGCAGGGGGAAGGTATCGCGGTCCTTGATGCCCAGCAGCACCAGCGCGGTCAGCCGTTCCGGGTCCACTTTCACCTGGCTGACATCGCAACCTTCCGCCGACAGGGTTTGCAGCAGGTAGCGCCCCATGTGTTCGTCGCCCACGCGGGACAGCATGGCGGACTTCAGGCCCAGCCGGGCGGTGCCGAAGGCGATATTGGCCGAGGAGCCGCCCAGATAACGGGCAAAGCTGCTGGCGTCTTCCAGCCGGGCTCCCAGTTGGCGGGCATACAGGTCGATGGCCAACCGCCCCAGACAAATCAGATCCAGCGGTCGGTCTGCAGCAAAATGGGTGGTGTTTTGCATGGTGTGCATTCTATGTCTCGTTAAGTGACTGTCCGCCGCTGCGGCCCACCTCCACCCGCCCGGGGAAGAGTGCCGTCAGCCATATCGGTTGCAGCCAGCATAAAACGCGGCCACGGCAAACGCAACATTTTTTTCGTATTTAATTTCTAATAGAAATTTATTTCCGAAATAATTTTTTCTAACTGGGTCGATTCCCACTAAAATAGGACGGTCCAGACAGCAGAAACTTCACAACATGAGCAAGGAAATGAGCGCCGACCAGCTGATGCAGCGGATTGCCGAGGAATACGAAGGCCTGAGCAAGCAGCTGAAAGTGATTGCCAAATATATCGAGGAACACCGCCAGACACTGATCCTGGAGCGGATAACCGATATCGCCCAGGCCTGCGAAGTGCAGCCATCGGCTATTGTGCGTTTTGCCCAGCGCTTTGGCTTCAGCGGTTTTTCCGACATGCAGGCGGTGTTTCGCGATGCCTTTGCCCCGGCGGCCAGCAACGTCAACAATTACCAGAAGCGCATCCGCAGCGTGATTGCCACCCAGGACACGCCGCTGAGCAACACCCAGGTGACGCAGAACTTCATTGCCGCCTGTCAGCAAGGCCTGGACGAGCTGGGTCAGACGCTGGACCCGGTTGCCATCGACAAGGCGGTGGATCTGCTGGTGAAGGCAGACAATATCTATGTGGTGGCAGTGCGACGCATGTTCCCGATTGCCAGTTATATCAGCTACGCCTTGCAGCACACGGCCAAGCGCGTGCATCTGGTATCCGGCCTGGGTGGCATGTACCACGACCAGATCCGCAGCATTCGCGAAAACGACTTGCTGATTGCCATCAGCTTTCAGCCCTATGGCAGGGAAACCCGCTACTGCGCGCGCGTGGCCGCCCAAAGCAAGGCGAAGCAGCTGGTGATTACCGACAGTCAGCTCAGCCCGCTGTCGCGCCATGCCGATGCCGTGCTGACGGTAAAGGAAGGCAGCGCCTTTGCCTTCCGTTCGCTCACCAGCACCATCAGCCTGTGTCAGGCACTATTCATTGCCCTGTCTTACCGGCTGGAACTGGTGATTGAAGAGACCCGCGACGCCGGGGCTTACGACGACTGACCAGCAAGGATGACATGATCAGCCCGGCGCCGGCCAACTGGCTGGCGCTCATGCTGCTGCCAAACCACAGCCAGGCCAGCATGGCGGTCCATACCGGCTCCAGCAGCAGAATGAAGGCCGAACGCTGCATAGTCACCCGCGCCTGTGCCCAGCCCTGCAGGAAGAAACGACCGCAGGTAGCCAGCAGGATGCTGACCAGCAGCCAGCCCCACAGCGCCGGACTCAGGCTGGCGGGCCACCGCTCCACCATCACACTGCCGGCAAAACCGGCCAGCCCCGCCAGCAATAGCTGCAAGGCAGTCAGTGACAAGGCCGGTGCGCGGGCACCGGCACGCCCGTTCAGATTGAGAAACACCGACATTGCCACGGCCGAGGCCAGAAACAGGCTATCCGCCGCGTCCAGTTGCCAGCCGCCATGCAAGGCCATGGCCGCCACCCCGAGTACCGCCAGCGGCATCGCCCACAAGGTCTGCGCCAGCAGCACCGTGCCAAACATCAATCGCGCCAGCACCGGGGCCAGCACCACCCCCAGGCTGCCGATGAAGGCGCCCACCCCCAGGTTATTGCTCAGCTGCAAGGCCAGCATCCACAGCACCATGGCCAGCGCCAGCATGGCGGCACTCCACCAGCTGGTAGCAGGCAAACGCCACGGCAATGGCTGAGCACGCAGGCGCGCTAACGCCGCCAGCACCGCACCGGCGCTGGCAAAACGCACGCCCAGAAACAGCAGTGGCGGCATGCCGCGCAAGACTTCCTTGGAACACAGCCAGCCAAAGCCGGCAATCAGGGTAACCAATACCAGGCTGGCTTCGGCCAGCCCGGGGCGCAGAGCACGATTCAAGACAACAACACCTTCCCGCCATTAATGAAAAAACGGGAAGGCTCGCCTTCCCGATCAACACCCTGCTGAGAAATTCATGTGCAAACCACAGGCTGAATACAAGCGACAGGGTGTCACTCCGGCAACAGTTTAACCGGAGTCACACCCTGCGTCGTAGCAGCTGGCAGTTAGCTGCGGCGGTTACGCTGGCGGTACTGGTCGGCCACCACCGCCACCACGATGATGATGCCTTTGACGATTTCCTGGTAATAGGCATCGATGCGCAGGAAGGTGAAACCCGAGGTCATGGTGCCCAGGATCAGCGTGCCGATGACGGTGCCGGTAATCTTGCCCAGACCGCCATTAAGCGAGGTGCCACCAATCACCGCAGCGGCAATCGCATCCAGCTCGTACATCATGCCCATGCCGGCCTGGCCGGATACCGCCCGCGCCGAGGTCACCACCCCGGCCAGCCCCGACAGCAGGCCGGCCACGGTATACACCAGGATCAGGTGTCGGTTGACATTGATGCCGGCCACACGGGCGGCAGCACGGTTGGCACCGATGGCATAGGTGTATTTGCCGTAGCGGGTGTAGCTGAGAATGATGTGGAACACCAGCGCCGTTACCAGGAAGATGATCACCGGATTGATGCCGGCACCAATGGCCGCGTAGTTATCCGACAGCATGCTGATGGGCTCACCCTGGGTGTACCACTTGGCCATGCCGCGCGCAGTCACCATCACGCCCAGAGTGGCGATGAAGGGTGGAATGGCGGTTTTGGCAATCACCGTGCCGTTGATCAGCCCGCATACCAGCCCCACCAGCAGACCGGCTGCCAGCGGTGCAATCACCGGCAGGTCGGTCAGCGTGGGAAAGACTGCGCGGGCAAAATCCGAAGTCTGCGCCAGACTGGCCGACACCATGGCGGTGAGTGCCACCACCGAGCCTGAGGACAAATCGATGCCGCCCATGATGATGATCTGGGTGACGCCGACGGCGATGATGCCGATGACCGACACCTGCAGAATCATCACGATGAGCCTTTCCTTGTTGGCGATAAAGCTCTGGCCAACAAAAATCCAGCCCAACAGTTCAAAAATCAGGGCCACGCCCAGCAGCACCATGAAGATGCGCGCTTCGGCCGGCAGTTTGAACCGGAATGCACCGGGCTTGGGAGATTTGCCCAGTGCTTGCGTATTGCTGATTGCCATGTTGTCTTCTCCTGCTGTTATTGTGCTTGCCTGCCGTAACCAACCAAGCGGTCAGCCGGCAGCCAGTGTCATGATGCTGACCTGGGTGGCATCGGCGCGGTCGACGATGCCGGTGACCCGGCCTTCATGCATCACCATGATGCGGTCACTCATGCCCAGTACCTCGGGTAGCTCCGACGAAATCATGATGACGGCCACCCCCTGCCCTGCCAGCTTGCAGATCAGCTTGTGGATTTCCGCCTTGGCCCCGACGTCGATGCCACGGGTGGGCTCGTCCAGAATGAGTATTTTCGGATTGGTCAGCAGCCAGCGGCCTATCAGCACCTTTTGCTGGTTGCCACCGGACAGGTTCTCAATCCGCTCGTCCAGATTGGGTGTCTTGACGCGCAAGGTGCCGGACATGGCTTCGCACATGGCGTCCAGTGCCTGCTGGCGGACAAAGCCGGCTTGCAGATTGTCTCCACCCAGCACCGAAATCTGCATGTTTTCCTGAATACTCAGGCTGAGAAAACAGCCGGTGTCCTTGCGGTCTTCGGTGAGAAAGGCCATGCCGTGCTGCATGGCGGTGCGCGGTGAATCGATGGTCACCGGCTGGCCATTGATACGGATCTGGCCGCTACTGGCCGGGCTGACGCCAAACAGGGTTTCCGCCACATTGCTGCGGCCGGAGCCGATCAGGCCGGCCACCCCGAGAATCTCGCCTTGGCGCAGTGAAAAAGACACATCGTGAAACACGCCATCCAGCGTGAGATGGCTCACCTCCAGCGCCACCTCGCCAATCGGCACGATGGTTTTGGGGAACATCTCGGTGATTTCACGCCCCACCATCATGCGGATCACTTCGTCGTGGCTCAGCTGTTCCACCTGCTTGCAGCCGATGAAATGGCCATCGCGGAATACCGACACCTCGTCGGCAATCTCGAACAGCTCGTTCATCTTGTGGGTGATATAGATGATGCCCTTGCCCTGTTCGCGCAGCATGCGCACGATGCGGAACAGATGGGCGACTTCGTGCTCGGTCAGCGCCGAGGTGGGTTCGTCCATGATCAGCACGTCGGAGTTGTACGATACGGCGCGGGCGATCTCCACCATCTGGCGGCTGGAAATGCTCAGACTGGCCACCTTGGCCTGCGGGTCCAGCTCGATGGAGAGCTGGGCAAACAGCTCGCGCGTCATCTGGTACATTCTGGCGTGGTCGATCAGGCCGAAGCGGTTCAGCGGCTCGCGGCGGATCCAGATGTTTTCGGCAATGCTCATGAAGGGCATCAGGTTGAGTTCCTGATGAATCATGGCGATGCCATTTTCCAAGGCATCCAGCGGCGATGTCAGCGCGATTTCGCGGCCGTGCAGGCGATAAACCCCCTGGTCCGGGGTGTAGACACCCGCCAGTATCTTCATCAGCGTGGATTTACCCGCTCCGTTTTCGCCCATCAGTGCATGCACGCTACCGGCGCGCAGGCGGAAGGACACATCATCCAGTGCCACCACGCCGGGAAAGGCCTTGCGTACACCTTGCACGTCGATCAGCAGCTGCTGGGCAGCCACCGGCGGCTGGGATAGGGCGGTAGTCAGCGGTTTTTCTGGGGCCAGGCTCAACATGGCTTGCTCCTCCTCGTCGCGGGCAACCTCCTCAGCAGAGGCCGCCCGCTGCGGCAATTAGTTGCGCGACTGGTAGTTCTTCAGATTGGCCGGGGTCACCAGCTCGAACGGCACCCAGATCATCGACGGCAGCTTCTCGCCACGGGACAGCTTGAGGGCGGTATCCACCGCGCCCTTGCCCTGGCCAGCGGCATTCTGGAACACGGTCACTTTCAGTTCGCCGTTTTTCATGGCGGTAAGCGCATCCTGGGTGGCATCCACGCCAGCCACGATGGTCTTGTCCAGCCGCTTGGCGGACTTGAGCGCCTGGATCGCACCCAGGGCCATTTCGTCGTTATTGGACACCACGGCATCAAACTGCAGACCGGCGCTGAGCCAGTTCATCATCAGGTCGCGGCCATCGGTGCGCGACCATTTGGCGGTCTGCTTTTCCACAATCCTGATGCCATTACACGGCGCCTTGGCAATCACCTCTTCCACGTCCTTGGTACGCTGGCGTGCTGCCTGGTTGGACAGATCGCCCATCATCACCACGATATTGCCCTTGCCCTTCATCAGGCGGCACACCTCTTTCATTTGCACGGTGCCGGATTCGGCCTCGTTGGAGCCGACAAAGGCCACCTTGGCCGGCAGGGTCTTGTCAGCCGGCATGCGGTTTACGTACACCAGCGGGATGCCTGCGCTCTGCGCCAGCTTGGTGATTTTCGGGGTGGCATCGGTATCCACCACATTGACGATGATGGCGTCCACTTTCTGCGCAATGAAATTCTGTACCTGGCTGAGCTGGCGGCCCACATCGTTTTGCGCATCTTCAAACTGGATGTCCACACCCTTCTGGCTGCCGGCATAGGTTTTCATGTTATTGCGCAGCACGGTGAGGAAGTTGTCGTCGAAGGCGGACATGGTCACGCCCAGTTTGGCAGCAGAGGCCGGCATGGCCAGCATGGTGAGGGAAAAGAACACTGCGGAACCAGCAAGCTTGGTGATGCGTTTCATTGATGCGTCTCCTGTCCTTATTAGTGGTTCGATCCCGAGATGCGCCGTGATCCATGTTGCAGTGCAATGCAAGGCGCATATCGTCTGGTCGTGCAGCTAAGATAAGTGAGCCCGCGCATTATTGCAAATAAAATTTCACAAAGAAAAATTAGTAGAAATATTTTTCCATTTTTACTTTTGGCAGATAGCAGACCTCAACCATCCACTACCCTGCCACTTACGCGCCACACCAGGCTATCAACTTGTTTTTAAAATGATTTACTGAAAAAAACTTGCGCATGAAAATGAAAAAGCCATGCCGCGCGGGCATGGCTACTGTCTTTCAGACCTGTGGCATTCAAAACATACTGTGAGCGCAGCACGCAGCCAATGCACCAGACGTTGCCTCAGTGGCGCTGGCGCTGGCGGGCCTCCTCATAGGCGGCACGGGCAGCCCGTACCTGCTCGCGTTCCGATACTTCCGGAATACCCACCTCCCACCAGCTGCCACCTTCCGGCGTGCATTGCGGGCCATCGATACGCAGCTGGATCAGATAACTGCGGCTGGCGGCGCGGGCGCGCACCATGGCGGCCTGCAGCTCGGCCACCGTACTGACCGTTTCCGCCTCCGCCCCCAGCGAACGGGCATTCTGGGCAAAGTCGATTTGTGGTGCACCATGCTCGCCCTGCAGGCAGTCGGCCAGCATATTGTTGAAAGGCGCACCGCCGCAGGCCTGTTGCAAACGGTTGATGCAGGCATACCCGGCATTGTCCAGCAGCAGCACGATGACCTTGTGCCCCAGCATCACCGAAGTGGCCAGCTCGTTGTTCAGCATCAGGTAACTGCCATCGCCCACCATCACGATGACTTCGCGCTCCGGCCGGGCCATTTTCACCCCCAGGCCACCGGCCACTTCGTAGCCCATGCAGGAATAGCCGTACTCCATGTGGTAGCCACCCGGCGTGCTGGTGCGCCACAACTTGTGCAGTTCGGCTGGCAGCGTACCGGCGGCGCACACCACGATGTCGCGCTCAGCCGAATCTGCCGCGGACGCCTGTACCGCACCGATGGCCTCGGCGTAAGTCGGCAGGCTGGCACGCTGGCTGCGGACGATTTCGTCCACCTGCTTGCGCCAGCCATGGCACAGCCGCTGGCTATGGGCGGTCCAGTCGGTATCGGCCTGCCAGCCAGCCAGCGCACTACTCAGCGCAGCCAGGCCGACGGCGGCATCACATTGCAGGCTGTGGCCACCCCATTTGATGGCATCAAAACCATTCACATTGATAGATAACAAGGTGGCCTGGGCATACAGCGCATGCGAGCCGGTGGTGAAGTCCTGCAAACGACTGCCCACCGCCAGCACCAGGTCGGCCTGCGCGGCCAGTTCGTTGGCCGCCGGTGAGCCGGTGACGCCGATGGAACCGGCCAGCAGCGGGTGATCCCAGGCCAGCGCACTCTTGCCCGCCTGGCTCTCGCCAACCGGAATGCCATGGCTTTCAACAAAATTTTTCAGTGCCTCCACACCGCCCGCGCTGTACAGCACCCCGCCACCACAGACGATGAGCGGACGCTTGGCCTGGCGCAGCATGCTGGCCAGTACCGCCAGCTCGGTAGGTTCGGGCTGTGGCTGACGGAAGTGGATATCACGCTCGGCAAAAAAGGATTCCGGCCAGTCGAAGGCCTGCGCCTGCACGTCTTGTGGCAGAGCCAGTGTCACCGGGCCGCACTGCGCCGGATCGGTGAGCGTGGCAATGGCGCGCGGCAAGGCGGTCAGCAACTGGGATGGCACCACGATGCGGTCGAAGTAGCGCGATACCGGGCGCAGGCAATCCACCGCAGACACCCCGCCATCCTGAAAGTCCTCCACCTGTTGCAGCACCGGGTCCGGGGCACGCGAGATAAACACATCGCCCGGCAGCAGCAGCATGGGCAGGCGATTGACATGGGCCACCGCCGCAGCGGTGACCAGATTGGTACAACCGGGGCCGATGGAGGTGCTGATGGCCATCATGCGACGGCGGAAATGGGACTTGGCATAAGCAGTGGCGGCCAGCGCCATGCCCTGTTCGTTATGGGCGCGCAAGGTGGGCAGCACATCCTGCGCGGCCTGTAGCGCCTCGCCCAAACCTGCCACATTGCCGTGGCCGAAAATGGCCCACACCCCGCCAAACAGCCGCTCGCGGCGGCCATCGGGCTGGGTGACAAACTGCGCAGCCAGATAGCGCACCAGCGCCTGGGCCACGGTGAGACGTACGGTTTTCACATCCATTCTCCAGGGAGGAAGCAGCCTGCGCCCGGCTGGGCGGAGCCGCTGGCAGGCCATCAATGATCAGGTGCTTGTCTGCCACTACGATATAAGATTACCGTCAAATTGCAAAATATTTTTCATTTTAATTTTTTTTGGAAATCAATTTCCTTCAATGCAAACCGACAGGGCAATGGCCAGACAGACTCAGCCGATCAGATAAGGCTGGGCTGACATGTTTTCTGCCAGATACAGCCGGAACTCCGCCGGACCAGCCCCGGCAGCGGCTGGCGCTTGCTCCGCCACGCTCAGCACATGCTGCAAGGCCTTGATGGCCTGGCCATCCGGGTTCTGGTCGATCACCACGTCCAGCAGGCCCTGTTGCAGATACAGGCGGTGGTCGTCCGACAATTCATGCGTCACCCAGCACACTTTGTCATGGATGGCATGGCGGCGCAGCGCCGCTTCGATGCCGGGGGAGCCGGCCCCGCTGTTGTAAATGCCGGCAATCGGCTGCCCCCGCTTGAAGGCAAGGCTGACCGCGGCATGGCAACGATCGGCATCGTCATGGGTGGCGGTGGCCACCTGGTCACACTGCAAATGGGGAAAGTCCTGCGCCAGCACTTCGGCACAGCCGCTGGCACGCTCCAGATGGCCACGATAATCCGGCCGGCTGGACAGCAACAGCACGCGCCCCGACTGGCGGCACAAGCGCCCCAGCAACAGGCCGGCTGTGCGCCCGGCAGCATGGTTGTCGATGCCGACATAGCGTGCCTGCGGCAGGCCAGCCACATTGCTCACCACCAGCGCCACTTGCTCGCCACGCAGGATGGCCGCTTGCAAGGCCAGCTGCACTGCCGGGGTATCCGGTGCCGCCACAATCAGCCCCTGCCGGCGGTAGGGCCGTGGGCGCAGGGCGCGCAGCAAGCTGGCGTCGTCCTTTTCCCCCAGTGTCTGCTGATGCACCACCACCCGCTGGTCCAGCATGGGCAGTGCCGCTTGCAATGCCTGGCGCAGGCGCTGGAAAAATGGCGAGCGGTTGTCCGGCAACAGGATGTCGATATGGATCAGCCCGTGGCGGGTATCCGGCAACAAGCGCGGCACCGCCAGTTCACGCGCGGCGGCCACCACCTTGGCGCGGGACTGGGCCGATACGCTGCCACGCTCGTTCAACACGCGGTCCACCGTGGCCACGCTCACCCCGGCGGCGGCGGCAATTTCAATAAAGCGGGCGGTTTTCTTGCGACGTGCGGGTGCTGTCATGGCGAGCCTTCCGGTGTTACCGCGAGCAGGGCAATCGGCCCACATTGACGATTTATCGTCAAAACAGCAACTGAAAAGCTGTTGTCCATCCCCTAGAGTCAGTCCCGGCACACCAGCCTGCAACCCTTTTGCCACAAGGCATCAAGCGCCTGGCATGGTGTGCACTGCAACATCAGCCGGGCCACACGACAAGAACTGGAGGACGACATGAAAATTGCGCTGGACCCCTATATGCACCGGCAGCTCAGCCTGCCGGAACTGTGCCGCAAGACGGCAGAGCTGGGTTACCGCCACATCGAACTATCCCCGCGCGCCGACCTGCTGCAATGGTGGGCCATGCCGCGTGCCAATGGCGCACGACTGGCTGGATTCAAGCAGGCCATGCGCGAACATGGCGTGAGCCTGGCCACGCTGCAACCGATGTACCGCTGGTCCAGCCCGTTTGAAGATGAACGGCAGGCGGCAATGAAATACTGGAAGCGCGCCATCGACATTGCCGTGGAGCTGGAATGCGACACGCTGATTTCGGAATTTGGCCGGGGCGCAGCACCAGAACGGTCGCTGGGCATGGGTGCCGGCATCAACACGCCGGAGCAATGCGAGGCGGCATTCTGGCGTTCGATGGACGAACTGCTGCCGATTTTCGAGCGCGAAGGCCTGCAGCTGTCGATCGAGCCGCATCCGGAAGACTGGATCGAAACCTTCCAGCCGGCCTTGGACATCGTGCAGGTAATCGGCTCGCCCAATGTAAAGCTGTCCTATATCGCGCCGCATACCTTCTATTACGGCGAGGACATGGCCGCCATGCTGCGCGCCGCCGCGCCAGTGCTGGCCCATGTGCGGGTGGCCGACACCTTCAATCACAAGGCCTCCTCCGGCCTGCGCTACATCGTCAACCCGCCCGGCGCCAATGTGCGTGTGCACCAGCATCTGGATATCGGCCAGGGTGAAATCGACTGGGATGTGTTCTTCGCCACCCTGGCCGAAATCGGCTTTGACGGCGTGCTGTCTTCCTGCGTGTTTGCCTGGGAAGAACGCGCCGACGAATCGTCGCGCTTCATGCTGCGCGAAATGCAGCGCTATCTGGATAAGCACGCCCAACAAAAGTAAGCCGCCCCTCTCATTCGCAGAAAGACCACCATGCACCACAACATCCGTTTTGCTATCAACCGCATCAGCGCGCCGCGCCTGTCCTTTCCCGACTATCTGGCCATGTGTCAGCGCCTGGGCGTGTCCGACATTGAAATCCGCAACGACCTGAACGGCGTGGAAATCAGCAATGGCACGCCGGCCACCCAACTGCGCGCTGCCGCCGCCGAAGCAGGCATCACCATCCGCAGCATCAATGCGCTCTACCCGTTTGATGTATTCGATGCCGACCTGCAACAGCGCGCGCTGCAACTGGCCAGCTATGCCCGCGACTGTGGTGCCCAGGCGCTGGTGATGTGTCCGCTCAACAGCCGTGACGATGCCCGCACCGCCAGCCAGCGCCAGCAGGATCTCATCCATGCGCTCAAGCAGCTCAAGCCGATTCTGGACGACCACGGCATCACCGGCTTGGTAGAGCCGCTGGGCTTCGAGGAATGTGCGCTGCGTAGCAAGTCCGAAGCCGTCACCGCCATTTATGCCGCCGCTGGTGAGCGCCATTTCCGCCTGGTGCACGACACCTTCCACCACCATCTGGCTGGCGAGGACATTTTCTTTCCGGAACTGACCGGGCTGGTACACATCTCCGGCGTGGAATCCACCACCCTGGCCAGCACGGATATGCGCGACGGCCACCGCGTGCTGGTGGGCAGTGCCGACCGGCTGGGCAATATCCCGCAGCTGAAAGAGCTGCTGGCACGCGGTTATCAGGGCCTGGTGTCGTTTGAGCCATTTGCCAACGACATCATGGAAGCGCCGGATAGCGAAACCCTGCTGCGTAACAGCATGGATTACATCCGCCAGCAACTCGCCAGCTAAACCCGCACACCACACAACAAGCAAAACCAAGGAGACAAACATGACTTTAGCCATTGGCGTTATCGGCACGGGAGCCATCGGGCAGGACCACATCCGCCGCCTCAGCCAGACCCTGTCCGGCGCAAAAGTAGTGGCCGTCCACGACATCAACCCGCTGCAAGCTGAGGCCGCAGTAAAGCAATACCAGCTGGCCGCCAGCGTGCACGACAACGGCCAGGCACTGATTCGCGACCCGGCAGTGGAGGCCGTGCTGGTGACCTCATGGGGCCCCAGCCATGAAGAATTCGTGCTGGATGCCATTGCCGCCGGCAAGCCGGTGTTCTGCGAAAAGCCGCTGGCGGTCAGCGCCGCAGGCTGCATGCATATCGTCCAGGCCGAGCGTGCCCACGGCAAACGGCTGGTGCAAGTGGGTTTCATGCGGCCCTATGACGCCGGTTACCGTGCGCTCAAACAGGTACTGCAGGAGGGACGCATCGGCGCACCGCTGATGCTGCACTGCGCCCACCGCAACCCCTCCGTGGGCGAGGGCTACACCACGCCGATGGCGATTACCGACACGCTGATTCACGAGCTGGACGTGCTGCGCTGGCTGCTGGATGAAGACTATGTGTCGGCGCAGGTGGTCTTTCCGCGCAAGAGCAGCCACGCCCTGCCCCAGCTGGCCGACCCGCAGATCGTGCTGCTGGAAACCCGCAGCGGGGTGCGCATCGATGTGGAAATCTTCGTCAACTGCCAGTACGGCTACGACATCCAGTGCCAGATTGTCGGTGAAACCGGCATTGCCAGCCTGCCCGAGCCGTCCAGCGTACCGCTGCGCAGCGCAGCCAGTTATTCCACCGCCATCCTCACCGACTGGAAACAGCGCTTCATCGCCGCCTACGACGTGGAACTGCAAGCCTTCATCGACGGCGTGCAGGCCGGCTCCCTCACCGGCCCCTCGGCCTGGGATGGCTATGCCGCTGCCGTGGCTGCCGATGCCTGCGTACTGGCACAACAAAATGGCGCAGTGGTGGAAATCAGCATGCCGCCACGCCCGGACTTTTACTGAAGGGACAGTTTTCTGCTGCAGCACGCTTCCTCGGACTTGCCACGGTGGCCATCGGCTACTGTGGCTTTTTTTCTTTTTGCACTTCAGAAAATAAAATTTCCGAATAAATATTTTTCAGAAATTTTTTTCTAACATATACTGCTCAGCAAGCACACCAACCAGCGGCACGGTTGGCCAATAACACGCATGAGGAGACAGCAATGACCGCAGTAGCCCTGTTCGGTGCCGGCCGTATCGGCAAGATCCACGCCGCCAACCTGGCCGCCCAGCCTGGCGCACGCCTGAAGTATGTCGTCGATACCCACCAGCCCTCGGCACAGGCATTGGCAGCACAATATGGTGCCAGCGTGAGCGATATCGACAGTGCTCTGGCCGACCCGGAAGTAGGCGCGGTAGTGATTGCCTCCAGTACCGATACCCATGCCGACCTCATCCTGCGCGCCGCCGCCCGTGGCAAGGCCATTTTTTGTGAGAAACCGGTAGACCTGACGCTGGAACGCGCCCGCCAGTGTGCCGCAGCGGTGAAAGAAGCCGGCGTGGCCTGCCTGATCGGCTTTCAGCGCCGCTACGACCCCACCTTTGCCGCGGTAAAAGCGCGCATCGAGGCCGGTGAAATCGGCCAGCCGGAAGTATTGGTAGTCACCAGCCGCGACCCCGGCGCACCGCCGGTGGACTACATCAAGCGCTCCGGCGGCATCTTCAAGGACATGCTGATTCACGACTTCGACATCTGCCGCTGGATTCTGGCCGATGAAGCCGTCAGCGTGCAGGCCAGCGCCAGCGTGCTGACCGACCCGGCCATTGGCGAGGCCGGCGATGCCGACACCACCGCCGTGACCATCCGTACCCGCTCTGGCCGCCTGTGCCAGATCAACACCAGCCGCCGTGCCGCCTATGGCTACGACCAGCGCTTTGAAGTGCTGGGCAGCCTGGGCATGTTGCAGGCGGGCAATCACCGCCCGACCGAAGTCACCGCCTATGGTGGTCAGCAGGTCAGCACCGACCTGCCGGAACACTTTTTCCTGGAACGCTACCGTGCCGCCTATGCGCTGGAAATGGCGCACTTCTTTGAGGTGGTGCTGCACGGCGTCACCCCGCGCACCACGGTGGAAGATGGTGTCAAGGCGCTGGAACTGGCCGATGCCGCCAGCCGCTCCTGGCAGGAAAACCGCCTGATCACCCTGTAAGCCTTCCCGTCACGACAACCATGCAAGCCCGCCGCCAAAGCTGCCGGTGGGCAGGGAGAAGTCATGTCTGAACTGAATATCGGCATTGTAGGCCTGGGTCGGCTGGGCCGGCGTCATGCGCTCAATCTGCGCGATCGTATTCGTGGAGCGCAGCTGGTGGCCGCCTGCTCACCGCTGGATGAAGAGCTGGGCTGGGCGGCAGAACAGCTGCCTGGCGTCCACCGCCACCACACGCTGGAGGCCATGCTGGCCGAGCCTGATGTACAAGCGGTATTTCTGGTCACCCCCACTGCGCTGCATGCCGAGCAGATCATCGCCTGCTTGCGCGCCGGCAAGCATGTGTTTTGCGAAAAACCGCTGGCGCTGAATGTGGAGGATTGCCAGAAAGTAGAGGCAGTAGCGGCTGACTACCCGCAACTCAAGGCGATGGTGGGTTTTGTACGCCGCTTTGACGCCAGCTATCAGGATGCGGCAGAAAAGCTGCAGCAAGGCCTGGTGGGCCAAGCCTATCTATTGCGCTCGCAAACCTGCGATCTGAACGACGAGAACGGTTTTTTTGTGAAGTTTGCCCCCAGCAGCGGCGGCATTTTCATGGATTGCAGCATTCACGATATCGACCTGGCGCGCTGGTTGCTGGGCTCGCCCAAGCCCTTGCGCGCCTGGGCCACGGGCACCAATGCGCTGCATCCGGCGCTGGCCGATTGTGGCGACGTGGATAACGGCGTGGCCATGCTGGAATTTGCCGATGGCAAGCTGGCCTGCTTCTATGCCTCGCGCACCCAGGCACATGGCCACGAAACCCTGACCGAAATCTTTGCCAGTGCCGGCCGGCTGAGTGTGGGTGCCAATCCGCGCGCCAACCGGGTGGACATCAGCGATGCCCACGGCGTGCGCAATGAATGCGTGCAGGATTTCTACCAGCGCTTTGCCGAGGCCTTTGTCAGCGAGGCCCAGCATTTTGTCGATGCCGTACGGCACGATCAGCCTTTAGCGCTCAGTCTGGCCGACGCCACCGAAGCCACCCGCATTGGCCTCGCCATCACCCAGGCGCTGCGCAGCAAACAGGTGGTGGAGCTGTGCTGAGTGACCGCAATCAGCCGGAAAACGGATAACAAGTGGTTTCACCATGTCCGCTTGCGCGCCATAGGTGAAAACCCTGTTGCCATCTACACAATAAACGATCAAGCTCGCTCCCTGTCCTAACCACCCATTGCGGGAGCGATCTTGGAAATTCTCCCCGGCCTGGCGCTGGATCCAAGCACACTGATCTTTTCCATCGGTGCCCTGGCACTGATGTTATCCACCATTTCCTGGAGCATGGCCCTGGCCAATCAGCGCCAGTCACTGGGGCTGGGTGCCTGGGCAACGGGTACGGCCAGTGTCGGCATTGCCTTTGTGCTGTTTTTCCTGCGCGGCCATGTCAGCTGGTTTCTCAGCTTTCTGGTGGCCAACAGTCTGGTTCTGCTGGGTTCGTCCTGCTGCCTGCTGGCTCATGCCCGCTTGCACGGTTTTCGCCCACCTCGGCGGCTGGGGCTGGCCAGCAATCTGTTCGGCATGAGTGGCGTCCTGCTGGTGTACTACCTGAATTTGCCACGCCACATTGCCGTATTCACCCTCAGCCTGGCACTGGCCGTGCAATTGGGCATTGCCGCAACGCACACCTTGCGTCATGCCCATCGTCCGCGTGGGACTGCAGTATGGCTGGCCTGTGCCATGTTGCTGACCCTCGCCAGCGCCTATGGCATGCGGGCACTGGTCAGCCTGACGGCGCAAGCTGACAGCGTGGCCTTGCAGGCGCATGCCATGCCACAGATTGGTGCCTTGCTCACCGGTGCCGTGGGCCTGGTGGGAGCCACGATTGCCTTTTTCGCCATGGTGCATGAGCGGCAGCAGCGGGAAACGCTGGAGCAAACCCGTCGCGACGGCATTACCGGCCTGTATACCCGGACAGCCTTCCTGCAACTGGCGCAGCAGCTGATCGCCCAGGAAAATGGCAGGCCCTACGCGGTCATCATGCTCGATCTGGACCACTTCAAACAGGTAAATGATCGCTTCGGCCATGCCAATGGCGACATGGCACTGAGCCAGGCCGGCCGCATCATGGCCGGCGTCATGCGCCCTGCCGATCTTGCTGCCCGCTATGGTGGTGAAGAATTCTGCATGCTGCTGCCACAGACCGATGCCGGAGGCGCGGCACAGATGGCCGAAGCCCTGCGCCGTAAGTTGGCCAGCAGACCGCTACAGCTGCGCCAGGGCCAGCAGTTGCAGCTGACGCTGTCTGCCGGCCATGCGGTGTGGCAGCAGGGAGAAACCCTGGATCGCGTCATCGAACGCGCCGACCAGGCGCTGTACCGCGCCAAGGCGGCAGGCCGTAACCAGGTCTGCGCGGCAGAGCCGCCCCAGCATGCGCCCCAGCGACAATACGCCCCGCCCACCGCCTGACCCCTCCCTTCACAAACTAGGGCTGCATGCTGCCCTGCTCCAGCAGCCGCTGATGCCAGGACAATGCCTCGCCCAAGAGGTGCGGGGTATGCTTGCCCTTGCTGTCGCGACAGGCGCGGTCAAAGTAGTCCTGCAGCAGCGGGCGGTAGTCCGGATGGGCACAATTGGCAATCACCGCACGGGCGCGCTGCTTGGGCGACAGGCCACGCAAGTCGGCCAGCCCCTGTTCGGTAACGATGATGCAGACATCGTGCTCGGTATGGTCGACATGGCTGACCATGGGCACGATGCAGGAAATCGCCCCGTTCTTGGCCGTGCTGGGAGTGACAAAGCAGGACAGGAAACCGTTGCGGGCAAAATCGCCAGAACCGCCAATGCCGTTGATGATGGACGTGCCCGCCACATGGGTGGAATTGACGTTGCCGTACAGGTCGGCCTCCACCATGCCGTTGATGCCGATACACCCCAGGCGGCGCACCAGCTCGGCATGATTGGAAATTTCCTGCGGTCGCAGCACGATGCGCTCGCGGTAGTGCGCGATATTGCGGGCAAACTCCTGCACACCCTCCGGACTGAGCGACAAGGCAGTAGCCGAGGCCATGCGGATGGTGTCGGTGCGGATCAAATCCAGCATGCCGTCCTGAATCACCTCGGTAAACGCAGTCAGATTGCTAAAGCCGCCATCACGCAGCCCGCCCAGCACCGCATTGGCGATATTGCCCACGCCGGATTGCAGGGGTAACAGGTTTTCCGGCAGGCGCCCCAGCTTGATTTCCTGCTTGAGGAATTCCACCAGATGGCCGGCAATGCGCTGGCTGGTTTCGTCCGGAGCACTAAAGCGGCCCAGCCGGTCCGGAGCATGGGTTTCCACCACTGCCACCACCTTGGCCGGGTCCACCCGCAGATAAGGCTCACCGATGCGGTCGCCGGCTTGCGTCAGGGGAATGGGCTGGCGATTGGGCGGCAGCGCGGTGCCGTAATAGATGTCATGCATGCCATCCAGCCCCATGGGCTGGGTGCTGTTGACTTCCAGAATCACCTTGTCGGCCAGGTCCAGCCAGGTTTTGTTATTGCCAATGGATGTAGAAGGAATCAGCCGGCCATCCGGCAGAATGCCGGCCACTTCCACCACGGCCACGTCGATCTTGCCGAGGAAGCCAAACCAGGTGTACTGCGCCACCTGGCCCAGATGCACATCCATGTATTCGATTTCGCCACGGTTGATGCGCGAACGCAGCTCCGGGTCGGACTGGTAGGGCAGGCGGAAGTCGATGCCACCAGCCTTGGCCAGTGCACCATCCAGCTCCGGTGCGGTGGAAGCACCGGTCAACACGCGCAAGGCAAACTTTTCGCCCCGCCCTTGTGCCGCTTCAATCAGGCCAGCCAGTGCCAACGGCACCGCCTTGGGATAGCCCGAGCCGGTAAACCCGCTCATGCCCACGGTCATGCCCGGCTGAATATGTGCGGCGGCATTTTCTGCCGACATGATTTTCCCTGCCAGGGCGGCATGGTGGATACGTCTTTCCAATTGTTTATCCCTTGCAATTTGCGGCCTGTTGGCGGCCTGCTGTTTTATCGAGCGTTGCTCCGGCCTGTCCCGGCCAGATTCATGCTGCCGGCCGACGTACATCCTTACCTTTACGTCAGGCCACCAGACCCGCTACTTAAGCAGCTTCCACGACGCCACCGCAGACTAATCACGACAAGCATGATCTACATCAAAACCTGTTTGTCCGGGCATGTTATAGGGTAAGCTTCGTTTTGCGCCAAACAACAATGACATTTGAATAAATAATATCCAAGTGACAGTCATTTGAAATTAACCAGCCGAAACACCCTGCCTTGCAGCATCCCTCACTTTGCCCTGCCTGAATGAGCAGCCTGCCCGCCCAAGCCTGCGCATGTGTCAAATTTGCCTCAGATCACCCGGAATACCAGCCTGTGCAAAATAATCCGCTGCCCAAGCTGGCAAACCCCATGGAATATTGTTAGATTGCCATTTCTTGGTAACTTAACCAAAAACCATGACAGCAAGCCAACAATCCGCCGCGCCCTGCTCGGCCGCCAGTTGCAAGGACATCCGCACCAAGCTGATCGATGCCGCGCTGGACGTCCTGCTGCAAGACGGGATACTGGGCTTCAGCCAGAGCAAGGTGGCCAAGCAGGCCGGATTGCGCCAGAGCCACCTGACCTACTACTTCCCCACGCGTAACGATCTGCTCACCGTGGTGGTGGAGCATGGCTGCCTGTTGGTGATCAATGCCCAGGGCTGCCATGACACCGCGCCCATGCCCACGCTGGAGGAGTTTCGCCAGGCCATGTGCAACAACATCTGCGACAGTCGCATTGCCCGGCTGATGGTGGCGGTCACCGTGGCGGCAGAGGTCGACCCCAAGCTCAAGGACTGGATCAGCGACTTCGACCGCCGCATGCTGAACAACAAGAAAGAAGCCTTCAAGCGGCTGGGCGTGCACGCCAGTGACGACGAAATGGCGCTGTTTCACAGCACCATCGCCGGTATCGCCATACGCAATCTGAACAGCAGTGGCCCGCAGGATAGCGAAGAAGCCCGCCAGCGCTTTCTGTACGCCTTCGACCGGCTGATCAAAGCGTCACATCCGATAGCAACATCAGAATAATCCGAAGAATCAACTAGCCCACAAGGCAGGACAATGCAAAGCCGCCACCATGGCGGCGCAGGTCAAGAACAGGAGTACAGGATGCATCCGAAGCACTCACCGGGCCGCCCACCGGCAACCGCGGCTTTAACCCTCCCCCGGGCAGCGCTACCGCTGCTGCTCGGCCTGGCATTGTCGGGCTGCACCCTGACGCCGCCCACCACCACACCGCAACTGGTAGATGGACAGAGCCGCAGCTATGGCAGCAGCCCACTGGCCGAACACACGGTTGCCAGCCAGCAGGCTGGTGATGCCGGCATCGCGCAGCACCTGGCCCTGGGCCAGCAACTGCAGCCGGAATGGTGGCAGCTGTTCCGCTCGCCCGCCCTCGACCAGCTGATTCGCGAAGCCTTGCGCAACAATCCCAGCCTGGCCGCCGCGCGGGCCGCACTGCGTCAGGCGCAGGAAAACTACAATGCCGCTGCCGGTACGCTGGAATACCCCTCGGTCAGCGGCCAACTGGGCGGCAGCCGCCAGCGGCAGCTGCTCTCCGGCAGCACCCCCAGCGACTACAACGTGCTGAGCGCCGGGCTCAATGTGTCCTACACGCTGGACCTGTTCGGAGCCAACCGCCAGCAATTGCAGGGACTGATGGCCGCCAGCGACTACCAACGCTACCAGTTGGAAGCCACCTACCAGACCCTGATTTTCAATGTGGTCACCACCGCCATCCAGGAAGCCTCGCAACGCGCCCAGTTGCAAGCCACGCGGGAAATGCTGGCGGCCGCCGAACAGCAGCTGCGCATCGTGGAAAAACAGGCCGCACTGGGAGCCGTGGCACGCAGCGAGGTGTTGTCTCAGTCCACGCTGCTAGCACAAACCCGCGCCCAGTTGCCGCCACTGGAAAAGGCGCTGGATCTCACCCGCAACCAGCTGGCGGTTTATGTCGGCCAGCTGCCATCGGCCGGCGGGCTGCCGGAATTCACCCTGGACAGCCTGCATCTGCCGGCCGAACTACCGGTATCGCTGCCGTCCGAACTGGTGCGCCAGCGGCCAGACATCCGTGCCAGCGAAGCCTTGCTGCAGCAGGCGGGTGCCCAGGTCGGCGTGGCCACGGCCAACCAGTATCCGCAAATCAGCCTGACTGGCAGCTTTACCCGCGAACGCTTGTTTGTGGGTCCGGCCACCGCCGGGCTGAGTCTGTGGAGCCTGGGTGCCAGTGTCAGCCAGTCGCTGTTTGACGGCGGCGCGCTACGCGCCAAAAAGCGTTCGGCCGAGGCAGCTTTCGAGCAAGCCCAGGCCCAGTACCGGGACACCGTGCTCAAGGGCTTCCAGAACGTGGCAGACAGCCTGCGCGCCGTCAGTGCCGATGCCAGCACCCTGCAAGCCCAGGCCGATGCCGAGGCACAGGCCCGCGAAACACTGCAGCTGACCCAGCAACGCTTCCGTCTGGGAGCCGTCAGCCAGCTAAACCTGCTGGACGCGCAGCGCAGCTGGCAACAGGCCCGCATCAATCTGGTCAGCGCCAGCGCCAGCCGCTATGCCGATACCGCCGCGCTGTTCCTGGCGCTGGGTGGCGGCTGGTGGAACCGCAGCGACGACATCGCCAACCCTGCCGCCCAGGCCAAGCCCTGATCGCGACTGGTAAACAACACGCAATCTAGAGAAAACAAGGAAAGCAATATGACCAAGCGAATGTTCATCATGCTGGGAGGCATAGTGCTGCTGGTAGTGGTACTGGGGCTGGGCTTCTTCATGCATATCCGTACCCTGATGGCCAATGCACCCAAGCCGCAAGCGCAGACTGTCAGCACCATCATCGCCCAGAAAACCAGCTGGCAGCCGCAGCTCAAGTCGGTCGGCACCCTCAGTGCAGTGCATGGCGTGGATATCAGCAGTGAAGTGGCCGGCCTGGTACGCAGCGTGAACTTTCAGTCCGGCCAGGATGTGAAGGCTGGCGATGTGCTGGTTCAGCTGAATGCCGACTCCGATCTGGCTCAGCAACATGCGCTGGAAGCCGCTGCCGAACTGGCCGCCATCACGCTCAAGCGCGATCAGGCCCAGCTGGCGGTACAAGGCGTATCACAGGCGCAGGTGGATAACGACGCGGCCGACCTGAAAAGCAAGAAGGCACAAGTGGCACAACAAGCTGCCCTGGTGGCCAAGAAAACCATTCGTGCGCCGTTTGCCGGCCGCGTGGGCATCACCAGCGTCAATCCCGGCCAGTACCTGAATGCCGGTGACAAGATTGTCACCCTGCAGCAGATCGACCCCATCCATGTCGACTTCAACCTGCCGCAAAGCCAGCTGGCTGCCGTCAGCGTGGGCCAGAAGGTGGTAATCAGGACCGACGGCACCGCCGACAAGACCTTTAGCGGCAATGTAAACGCCATCAATCCCAAGATCGACACCAGCACGCGCAATGTGCAGGTACAGGCGCTGATCGCCAACCCGGCACGCAAGCTGCTGCCTGGCATGTTTGCCACGGCCAACCTGGACACCGGACGCGAACTGCCCTACCTGACCCTGCCGCAGACTGCCATTACCTATAACGCCTACGGTTCCACCGTGTTCGTGGTGAAGGCAGCCGGCAAGGAAGCCTCGGCCGCCGCTGGCAGCCTGGTGGTGAAACAGGTATTTGTCACCACCGGTCCGACCCGAGGTGACCAGGTAGCCATTCTCAGCGGGGTCAGCGAAGGCGACCAGGTGGTCACCACCGGTCAGGTCAAGCTGAAGAACGGCACGGCAGTCACGGTGGACAATACCGTGCAACCGGCCAACAACCCCAATCCGACCCCGCAGGAACACTAAGGCCCAGCCATGAACTTTACCGACATCTTCATTCGCCGGCCGGTGCTGGCGACGACGGTAAGCCTGCTGCTCGTCGTGCTGGGTTTGCGCTCCTTGTTCGGCTTGCCGATCAACCAGTACCCGCAGACCCAGAACGCCGTCGTCACCGTGTCCACCACCTATTACGGTGCGGACGCCAAGACCATGGCCGGCTTCATCACCCAGCCGCTGGAGGGCGCCATCGCCCAGGCACAGGGTATCGACTACCTGTCATCCAGCAGCAATAGCGGCGTTTCCACCATTACCGCCACCTTGCGGCTGAACTACGACGCCAACCGCGCGCTGACCGAGATCAACACCCAGGTCAACTCGGTGAAGAACCAGCTGCCGTCGCAAGCGCAGCAGCCGGTACTGACGGTGCAGACCGGGCAGACCACGGACGCCATGTATATCGGCTTCTATAGCAAGACCCTGCCCACCAACAACGTCACCGACTTCCTCAACCGCGTGGTCAAGCCCAAGCTGGACTCCATCCCCGGCGTGCAGACGGCCGAGCTGCTGGGTGCGCGTCAGTTCGCCCTGCGTGCCTGGCTGGATGCCGACAAGATGGCCGCCCACGGCATTACCGCCACCGATGTCAACAGCGCACTGGCCAGCAATAACGTGCTGGCGGCTGTCGGTACCAGCAAGGGGCAGATGGTGAGCATTCCGCTGACCGCCGCCACCGACCTGCACAGTGTGGACGAGTTCAAGAAGCTGGCAGTCAAGCAAAGTGGCGATACCATCGTGCGGCTGGAGGACATCGCCACGGTGACGTTGGGCTCGGAAAACTACGACTTCAACGTGGCCTTCAGTGGCGAGCGCTCGGTATTCATCGGTATCAAGGTGGCACCTGAGGCCAATATCCTGGATGTGGCCAAGAGCGTGCGTACTGCCTTCCCCGGCATCCAGCAGCAATTGCCGTCCGGCCTGACCGGCCAGATCGTCTACGACTCCACCGACTTCATCAACACCTCGATTCACGAAGTGGTGAAGACGCTGGTGGAAGCGCTGGTGATCGTGACCGTGGTGATCTTCTTCTTCCTTGGCAGCTTCCGCGCCGTGCTGGTGCCGGTGATCGCCATGCCGCTGTCACTGATCGGCACCTTCTTCATGATGCTGATGCTGGGCTACTCCATCAACCTGCTCACCCTGCTGGCGCTGGTGCTGGCCATCGGCCTGGTGGTGGACGATGCCATCATCGTGGTGGAAAACGTCGACCGCCACATGAAGGAAGGCAAATCGCCCTATGATTCGGCCATCATCGCTGCCCGCGAACTGGGCAGTCCGATTCTGGCGATGACCGTGGTGCTGGTGGCGGTGTATGTGCCCATCGGCTTCCAGGGCGGCCTGACCGGTGCGCTGTTTACCGAGTTTGCCTTCACCCTGGCCTCGGCCGTGACGGTATCCGGCATCGTGGCACTGACGCTGTCGCCGATGATGTGCTCGCGCTTCTTCCGCCCGGAACAAGACGAAGGCCGGCTGGTGAAGGCCATCGACCACACCTTCGACAAGGTACAAAACGGCTACCGCCGCCTGCTGCACAGCCTGCTGGAGACCTGGCCGGTACTGGTGGTAATGGCCTTTATCCTGCTGGCCCTGCTGGGCCTGATGACCAAGATGTCGCAATCGGAACTGGCACCGGAAGAGGACCAGGGCATCGTGCTGGGCCAGATTGTCGGTGCTCCCACTGCCAACGCCGACCAGATGCAGACTTATGCGCAGCAAATGTATGCCATCAGCAAGAGCATGCCGGAGTACGCGCAGATGTTCCAGATCACCGGCACCCCCACCATCAATGCCGGTATCGGTGGCGTGCTGTTCAAGCCCTGGGAAGAGCGCGGCCGCAGTGCGCATGAAATCCAGCAGGACTTGCAGGCACGCTGGAGCAAGATTGCCGGTGCCCGGGTAGCGGCCTTCCAGTTCCCGCCGCTGCCGGGTTCGTCCGGCCTGCCGGTGCAGTTTGTCATCAAGACCACCGAGCCGTTCGAGAACCTCAACGAGGTATCGCAACAGCTGCTGGACAAGGCGCGCAGCTCGGGCAAGTTCTACTTTGCCGACGTGGACCTGAAGATCGACGCACCGCAAACCACCGTGGTGATCGACCGTGACAAGGCCAGTGCGCTGGGCATGACGCAACAGGATGTGGCCAATGCGATGAGTGCGGCCATGGGTGGCGGTTACGTCAATTACTTCTCCATCGACGGCCGCTCCTACAAGGTGATTCCGCAACTGCTGCAGAAAGACCGTCTCAATCCGTCGCAGCTGCTGAACTACTACATCCGTACACCGAATGCCGGGGTGATTCCGCTGTCCACCGTGGCACATCTGAAGTCGGAAGTGGTGCCGGAATCCATCACCCGCTTCCAGCAGCAGAACTCGGCCACCCTGTCCGGGGTATCCGGCCAGGCGCAGGGTGAAGTGCTGAAGTATCTGGAAGACACGCTGAAGGAAATCGCTCCCAGCGGCTACACGGTGGATTACGCCGGCCAGTCGCGCCAGTTCAGCCAGGAATCCGGTGGCTTTGCCCTCACCATGCTGTTTGCCGTCATCATCGTGTTCCTGACGCTGGCGGCGCTGTTCGAAAGCTTCCGCGATCCGGTGGTGATTCTGGTATCGGTGCCGCTGGCGCTGTTCGGGGCGATGATCTTCATCTTCCTCGGCTTCTCCTCCATCAATATCTACACCGAGGTGGGACTGGTGACGCTGATGGGCCTGATCAGCAAGCACGGCATCCTGATCGTGGAGGTTGCCAACGACCTGCGCGCCAAGGGTGCCAGCAAGCGTGAAGCCATCGAAGGTGCGGCGGTAGTGCGCTTGCGCCCCATCCTGATGACCACCGCCGCCATGGTGTTTGGCGTGGTACCGCTGGTGATCGCCTCCGGTGCTGGTGCTGCCGGCCGCCATGCCATGGGCCTGGTGATTTTCAGCGGCCTGTCCATCGGCACGCTGTTCACCTTGTTCGTGGTGCCTGCCATGTATATGGCACTGGCGTCGGAACATCACGGCGAGCAGGCTGCCGTGGCCAAGACGGAAACCGTCGGCTAAGCCGCAGCGCGCTCCCTCCACAAGCCCGGCCCTGCCGGGCTTTTTTCATGGCGGCAGGCACAGAATGCAGCTTTCTTGACCTAGACGAAAACTTTGCTCGCATTTGCCACCTATGCTGACGGCAAATGCAGGCACAGGACGCGCCATGCTGCACATGGCGCCATGCGAATACCTAACGCATCGACCAGCAACGCCCTACCGGGCGCCCGGCCCTGTGACTGCTTTCCATCTTTGCATGACATCCCCCAACAGGAGATAAAACAATGGACAAGGCAATCAAGGCTGCTATGGAAGGCCTGCTGCGCGTCGCCACCGGTGAAATCCAGCATATCCGCCGCGCCAACTGTCCGGTCAACGGTTCCGAAGACCGCCAGGATGACTGCCCGGCCTGCCAGGCTATCCAGCGCGCAGAAAAGCTGCTGAAACCGCAATGGGCCGACAAGGCGCAAGTACTGGAAACCGTCATCCGCCGGCTGGATATCGGCTGAGCCAGCGGCAAGGTCGCCTTGGCGGCCATCCGGCATGCAACAGGGGCTGTGTCCATGGCGGACCACAGCCCCTCTTCCTTTTGGGCCAGCGCCTCAGCAGCTGGCCTCGACAGCGCAGTGCAGCTTAATGCAGCGCCTGGCGCTCTTCCTCATGCTCGCCCCACAGGGCATTCAGAATGCCCAGCGACACGGCAAAGCCGATACCCAATACCCATGCGAAATACCACATCATGTTCTCCCGGTAATTGATTGACAGCGGCCCTTGCCTGGCAGGTAAGGTGTGGCACGACTGCCGGCTATGCACAGCGCCGCCGCGGCCTGCAGCTCGCTTTCCATGGTGAGCGACAGCATGATGCCAAGCTGCTGCAGCCGTCGCGCCAGCGGCCGCCCGGCACTGGCTGCCAGCACGACATCCACCTCGCGCAGCGGGTGATCCGCCAAGTCACCACCCCGGCACAGCAGCTGCGCCGGACTCAGCAGCAGGCTGTGCCAGCGGCCATCGGCACTATCCAGCAGCCAGAAATGCGTGCACTTGCCGGCGTGGCTGCTCACCGTGCGCCGGTTCTGGCTGGCAATGGCGATTTTCATCTCAGTAGGCACTGTGATTGTTCTCCCGCACATAGGCTGCCGTCACCTTGCCGCCCATCACCTTATACGCCCAGCGGGTATAGAGGATGATCAGCGGCATGAAGATCAGCGTGGCCACCAGCATCAGCTCCAGCGTCAACTGGCTGGAGACGCTGTCCCACACCGTCAGGCTGGACGACAGGCTGCTGGACGAGGGCATCACGAAGGGGAACATGCTGATGCCAGCGGTGCCAATCACCCCGGCCAGCGCCAGGGCCGAAGCCCAGAAGGCGGCAAAACTGCGCCCGCCGCTCAGCAGCAGCATGGCGGCGATGCCCGCCAGATAAGCGCTCAGCGGCAACAATATGGTGAGCGGCCAGCGCTGGTAATTGCCCAGCCAGGCTCCAGCGACGCGGCTGACGGTTTTGGCCAGCGGGTCGGGCAGCGCATCCGGCTGTACGGCCGAAGTAATCACATAGCCATCAATGCCCAGTGCCAGCCAGATGCCGGCCAGGGTAAAGCCGCCCAGCCACAGCAGGCCCATCACCTTGACCCAGCGCTGTGCGCGCTGCTGGATCTCCCCTTCGGTGCGGTGTGCCAGATATACCCCGCCGTGAAAGGTGATCATGGCACTGGATACCACGCCACACAGCAAGGCAAACGGGTTGAGCAGGCCCCAGAAGCTGCCGTCGTAAGTGGACAGCAGATTGTTGTCGAAATGAAAGGGCACGCCTTGCAGCAGATTGCCAAAGGCCACGCCAAAAATCAGCGGCGGAATGGTGCCACCGACAAACAGGCCCCAGTCCCATACCGAACGCCAGGTCGGGTTGTCTATCTTGCTGCGGTAATCAAAGCCCACCGGGCGGAAAAACAGCGCCCACAACACCAGCAGCATGGCCCAGTAAAAACCGGAAAACGCCGTGGCATACACCAGCGGCCAGGCGGCGAAAATGGCCCCGCCACCGGTGATGAACCACACCTGGTTGCCATCCCAGTGCGGGCCGACGGTGTTGATCACCACCCGCCGTTCGGTATCGTTCTTGCCGACAAAGGGCAGCAGCGTGCCCACGCCCATGTCGTGACCATCCATGATGGCAAAACCGACCAGCAACACGCCGACCAGCAACCACCAGATCACCTTCAGACTTGCATAATCCAGCATGATTGTTCCTTAGTGAGCGGTTTCATTGTCGTAGCGGCCCGTGCCCAGACTGCCCGGCCCCTGACGGGCAAAGCGCACCATCAGCATCATTTCCACCACCAAGAGCACGGTATAGAAACCGACAAAACCGGCCAGCGAACCGTACAACGACTCCACTGACAGCGTGGACACCGACAGCCGGGTGGGCAGTACGCCGTAAATGGTCCACGGCTGACGGCCGTATTCGGCCACCACCCAGCCCAGCTCGCAGGACAGCCAGGGCAGCGGCAAGCAGTACAAGGCCAGCTTGAGCAGGCGCGGACGGTGCTGGAAATTGCCCTTGAGCGAGGCCCAGAAAGCCCAGCCAAACAGCAGCAGCATCGCCATGCCCATGCCCACCATCAGGCGGAAGGACCAGAACATCGGTGCCACTCGCGGAATGGTGTCGCGCGCGGCGGCGGCTATCATCTTCGGCGTGGCATGGGCCACGTCGGCGGTGTATTTCTTCAGCAGCAGGCCAAAGCCCAGATCCTGCTTGTGTGCCTCCAGCACCGCTTTGGCAGCACTGTTCTGGCGGTCGCGCCGCACGGTTTCCAGCGCCTGTACCGCCAGCATGCCGGACTGAATGCGCAGACGGTTCTGCGCCATGATTTCGTGGATGCCGGGGATTTCCTTGCTGAGCGAACGGGTGCCGATCAGCCCCATCACCCAGGGGATACTCAGCTGCCAGTCGTTCTCCATGCGTGTTTCATTGGGCCAGGCCAGCAGATTGAACGAGGCCGGTGCCGCCTCGGTATGCCACATGGCCTCGATGGCGGCCAGCTTGGTCTGCTGCGCCTCGCCCACGGTGTAACCGGACTCGTCGCCCAGCACGATCACCGAGCAGATACTGGCAAAACCGAAGGCTGCGGCAATACGGAAGCTCTTTCGGGCAAACTCCACATTGCGCCCGCGCAGCAGATACCAGCTGGAAATCGACAGCACAAACATCGCCCCGGTGACATAACCCGCGCTCACCGTGTGCACGAACTTGGCCTGGGCATCCGGGTTAAGCAGCAGCGCGGCAAAGTCGGTCATTTCCATGCGCATGGTCTGGTAGCTGAACTCCGCGCCCACCGGATTCTGCATCCAGCCATTGGCAATCAATATCCACAGCGCCGACAGATTGGTGCCAATGGCCATCAGGATGGTCACCAGCAAATGCTGCTTGCGCGACAGCCGCTCCCAGCCAAAAAAGAACAGGCCTATCATGGTGGATTCCAGGAAAAAGGCCATCAGCCCCTCGATGGCCAGCGGCGTGCCAAAGATGTCTCCCACATAGTGCGAGTAATAGGCCCAGTTGGTACCGAACTGGAATTCCATGGTGATGCCGGTGGTCACCCCCAGTGCGAAATTGATACCGAACAGCTTGCCCCAGAAGCGGGTCATGTCCTGATAGACCTGCTTGCCGGTCATCAGCCACACGGCTTCCATGATCACCAGCATCCACACCATGCCGATGGTCAGCGGCACGAACAGGAAGTGGTAAAGCGCCGTCACGGCGAACTGCAGTCGTGATAAATCGACGACGTTATCTAACATTGTTTTTCTCCAGGTGTTGGCTGGCCATCCCCGCCTCCCGCATGCCATCGGCCATGGCGGCGGCATCGACATGGACGCGGTAGGGCGCGACCAAGGCTTTCCAGATGATCAGCAACAGCACGATCTTGATGCCGATGATCCAGGCCAGTTCACGGCCCAGCTTGCGTGGTGGTTTTTTCATTGCAGGCTCTCGGTTGGCAGTACGACAACGCATGTGGCCGCCCGCACAGCCGGGACAGGCAGGGTGGGCCACCGCGTTTGACCATGCTGTTTGCAAATGCCATGCCAGGCTGCACGGCCTGGTTTCAGGGGGATTTGTGGCTGTTTTCCGGCTATCATGTCATTTTTGACATGTCAGAAAACGCACTATGTCACCCCTGTCGAATGAAGCCAGCCTGGACACCATCAGCCGCATGCTGGACGAGCTGAGCGAGCCGCGCATCGTCATTACCGAACACTTTGAAATCCTGCATGCCAACCAGGCCTACCGCGCCGCCTACGGTGCCGAAGCGCCGGGCCGCCACTGCTATGAGGTGTCACACGGCTATCAACGCCCCTGTGATGAAGAAGGCGAGTCCTGCCCGCTGCGCATGACGCTGGCCAGCGGCCAGCCGGAACGGGTGCTGCACATTCACCGCACGGCGCATGGCGATGAGCATGTGGATGTGGAGCTGATGCCGCTGGCGGATATCAGCGGCCATCGCCACCTGTTCATTGAAAAGATGAAGCCGCTGCAGCTGGCCAGCAGTCAGGCGGCGGCCGACAAGATGGTGGGACGCAGCGCAGTGTTTCGCCGCATGCTGCTGCTGGCGCAAAGAGCGGCCCCTTCCCGTGCGGCGGTGCTGTTGATCGGCGAATCCGGTACCGGCAAGGAAGGATTGGCACATGCCATCCACGACAGCGGCGGTGCTGCGCAACGGCCGTTTATTGCGGTGGATTGCGCCAGCCTGAGTGAAACCCTGCTGGAAAGCGAGCTGTTCGGCTATGAAAAAGGGGCGTTTACCGGGGCCAACCAGCGCAAGCAGGGTCTGGTGGAAGCCGCCCATGGCGGCACGCTGTTTCTGGATGAAATTGGCGACCTGCCGCTGTCACAGCAGGTCAAGCTATTACGCTTGCTGGAGTCCGGCAGCTTTCGCCGCGTGGGCGGCATCAACAGCATTCCCGCCAGCTTTCGGCTGATTGCCGCCACCCACCGCAATCTTGCAGCCATGGTCGAGGCCGGCAGCTTCCGCGCCGATCTCTACTACCGGCTGGCCGTGTTCCCCATTCGCCTCCCTCCCCTGCGCGAACGGCGTGAGGACATCCCGCTGCTGGCGGCCTCGCTGCTGGAACGGGTCGCCCCCGGGCGCAGGTTGCAACTGGAGCCGGCTGCACTGCAATGGCTGTTGCAACAGCCTTTCAACGGTAATATCCGCGAACTGCGTAATCTGCTGGAACGCGCCAGCCTGCTCAGCGACGGCGATGTCATCGCACTGGAAAACCTGCGCGCCGACGAATGGAACAGCACACCACCGGCAACCCCCGCCATGCAGGACTTCCACTGCGGTCTGCTGCCACTGGAACAGCTGGAAAGCCGGTACCTGCAATGGGCGGTCGAGCACAGCGGCTTAAGCCGCCAGCAACTGGCCTCGGCATTACAACTGACCGAACGCACGCTATACCGCCGGCTGGCGGGCAGACAAAAGAAAGCCCCCGCCGCATAGGCAGGGGCAAAAGACAACCTTGGTGTGTGTGCTGTAGCAAACTCTGTTCCAGCCGGATAGCCGGGCCGCCATCAGCCTGCGGCTTGCAACAGACTGGCACCGAGATAGTCGCTGCCGCTCACCCCGGGCAGGGCAAAGAAATAACCGCCGCCAAAGGGTTTGATGTATTCCTCCAGCGGTTCGCCATCCAGCCGGTGCTGGGTAGCGATAAAGCCGGTTTGCAGATTGGACTGGAAGCAGATGAACACCAGGCCCATGTCCAGCTGGCCGGATTTGGTCAGCCCCAGTGAATAGCTGTAGCTGCGACGCAGCAGCCTGGCATCATGGCGGCCGTGCTGGCGTGGCTCGGCCCGGCGCATGTGCGAATCCAGCGGCACCTGCTGGCCGTGCGGGTCTGCCGCAAAGCCGGGGTCGTCGAATTCGTGGGTCTTGCCCAGCGGCGCACCACTGGCCTTGTCGCGGCCAAAAATACCCTGCTGCTCGCCCAGCGGCGTGCGGTCCCACTGCTCCAGCGTGAAGCGGATCAGGCGAATGGCGACATAGCTGCCGCCCTTGGCCCAGGCCGGCTCCTTATCCTTGTCATCCACCCACACCAGCGCATTCATCTGGGCGCTGTCGGCCGTGTCGGGGTTCCCCGTCCCGTCCTTGAAGCCGAACAGATTGATCGGCGTGCTGCTGTGGCGCACGGCTCCCGCCGGCAGAAAACCATCCATCTTCCAGCGGGCTGCCAGCTTGTCCGGGCTGTGCTTGATGATGTCACGCACCGCATGAATCACCGTTTCGCGCGAATGGGCGCAGCATTGCAGCAGCAGGTCGCCATCGCACCAGGCCGCGTCCAGCGCGTCGTTGGCAAAAGCCTGCATCTGGCTCAGCTGCCGCGGGCGCTGTGCCTGCAGGCCAAAGCGCTGGTCAAACAGCGAGGCACCAGCTGCCACGGTGATGCTCAGCCCATCCGCGCTGATATTGCTGCCCAACAGGCCGGAGTCTGGCGGTGGCATTTTGGGGTGATCCACCGGTGCCGGGCCACCCTGGGTCAGAAAGGCGATGCGTTCGGTCAGCAATTGCAAGGTGGCCTGCAAGCCCTGACGATCTTTCGCCAGTACATCCAGCGCAATGAAGATGGCCTCCTGCGCTGCCGGGGTAGTGATACCAGCCTGGTGCTGGCCGCGGTAGGGGACGACTTGCTGTGCCGGATCCACCGGTTTTGCCAGTTTGCCAAACCAGGCCCCAGCTCCCAGCCCGCCCGCCAGCAGGCCACCGCCAAACAGCCCGGCTCCGCGCAGCAGACTGCGGCGTTGGGGGTTGGCTATGGCTGCAGGCGGCTGGGGAATGGCTGACTTGTCTTGTTCTGTCATGATGTGAAGTTTGTCTGTGTTGTGCTGGCGCGCAGCGTGGTCATTCGACGATTAGCACACCGTGCGGATTACTCAGCAGGCCGCAGGTCATTTCGTATTTGCCGGGTTCCAGCCTGGCGGTCAGCTTCTGGCTGAAGCCGGGAGCGATGTTCTCGCGCTCTTCCACCACATACACGCCCTTGAGGATTTCCCATTCCACAGTGCGGCCGCTGTTGTTCTTGATCAGGAACTGGGTCTTGCCACGCTGCACGGTCAGCTGCATCGGCTGACAGGCCTCATCGCTGATGCCGACATTCACCACCGGGATGGTGACAGCAGCGGCGGTGGCCTGTGGTACCGGGGCCTCCTTGCTGCAGCCGGCCAGCAAGGCGGCAAGCAGGACTACGGGGAATACTCTGGACATGGCTCATTCCTAAGACAATTTGTTCAAGCCCGCCCGGCCTGCCCGCAGGCAGCACCGGACGGCATCGTGACGGATCAATCCAGACCCAGCACACCGCGCAGCTTGGACAGGTCTTCCGCCAGGGCGGTGATCGGGCCCTTCATGGCGGTACGGTCAGCGTCAGTCACCTTGTCGTAGCTGACAAAGCCCTGTTTATCCTCAGTGCGGTATTTGTCCAGCAGGCTGTCGACGGTCTTGAAGTTTTCATCCACCTTGGCCAGCAGCTCCGGGCTGGCTTTCTGCAGCAATGGGCGCAGCAGTTCGACAATCTTCTGCGCGCCGTCCACATTGGCCTGGAAGTCCCACAGATCGGTATGGCTGTAGCGGTCTTCTTCCCCGCTTACCTTGGTTTTCGCCACCTCCTCGATCAGGCCGGCGGCACCGCCCACCATCTTGGCCGGCGGAATGCTCAACGTCTGTACCCGGCCTTGCAGGGTGCTGATGTCCGCTACCAGCTTGTCGGCATACTCCGCCTGACCCTTGGTGGTGTGGTCGCCAAACAGGGCTTTTTCCAGACGGTGGAAGCCGGTGAATTTCGGGTCGGCGGCTTTTTGCTTGAAGTCATCCTCACGGGCATCGATCGCGCCATCCATATCGGAGAACAGTTCGGCAATCGGCTCGATACGCTCGTAATGCTGGCGGGTGATGGCGTACAGGTCCTGCGCCTTTTTCAGCTCGCCAGCCTTGATGGCAGCCGCAAAAGCCTTGGACTGCGTCAGCAGGCCGGCCAGCTCGGTCGTCACGTATTGCTTGTAGTCGGCAATCGGGCCGGCCAGCTGGGCGCTGTAGTCCACCGCCGGTGCCGAGGCTGCAGCCACAGCCGCACTGCTGGCCTGCGCCACTGGCGCATCTTCGGTTTTGCCGCAGGCGGCCAGGGTGGAGACCAGCAATGCCAGTAGCGACAACTTGAACAGGGAACGGTTTGTCATCAGGATTTTTCCTTGAAAAATGAAAGGCAGAAGCAGTGTCAGCGCGAGCTTGCACGCAGCGGGCTGCTGGCGGCCGGCGGGCTGCCACGCATGAACAGGAACAGGGCTGGAATCAGGAACAGCAGCCAGGCCAGCACTTCGCTGACGGTGGGGGTGTCGTTGTAGCCAAAGAGGCCGGCCAGAATCACGCCGAGCGGTGTGTCGATGGGCAGCACATGGCTCAGGTCGAATACCACGCTTTGCAGCTGGTTCCACAGGCCGGCTTCGTGCAAGGCCTTGATGGCACCCGCCAGCAAGCCGGCGGCGACGAAGATGATGAACAGGCCGGTCAGGCGGAAGAAACGACGCAGATCGATACGCACGCCGCCCTGATAAATGCCGTAGCCGATGGCCGCCGCGACCAACAGGCCGAGTAAAGCAGCCAGCCAGGCCAGCGGGTTTTCTGCCTGCTGCTGGAAGGCCGCCAGCAGGAAAAACACCGATTCCAAGCCTTCGCGCGCTACGGCAAAAAACGCCATGCCGACCAGTGCATAAGCCTGGCCCCGGCCGCGGCTGAACACCGCCGCCATGGATTCGTGCAGCTGCCCCTTGATGGAACGGGCCGCCTGCTTCATCCAGAACACCATGGAGGTGAGAATGGCAACGGCAATCAGCGCCACCACCGCTTCAAACAGCTCTTGCTGCTTTTGCGGGAATTCCTGCTGGGTCAGTTCCAGCGCGCCGCCCACAGCCAGACTGAGCAGGCAGGCCAGCACCACGCCCAGCCAGACGGCGGGCATCCAGCGCTGCTGACCGGATTGGCGCAGATAGCTGGCGATGATGCCGACAATCAGCGCGGCCTCCATGCCTTCGCGCAACATGATGAGAAACGGGATCAACATGACCAGGCTCATTCTTGAAAATGAGAATCATGCTCATTTGTATTTGAACTGTCAACGTGAAATTTTGTCGCCGCGGTGACCACCCCTCCCCGGCGGTCGACTGCCGCCGGGATAAGTGCGTGGCCAGCGCCACCCCTTACCGCATGGCGCAATCCTGTGGAATGAGCCCTGCCAACAAGACATGCAGGCTGGCAATCTGGCATCAAATGAAAAATGCCACGGCTAAGCGTGGCATTTTCATGGCAAGGACAGTGGCCTGCGCGCTGCAGGCCGACAGACAAGACGACTCAGTCACCCGAGCAGCAATCGCCGCCTTTCTTCGCCGGCGGCAGCGGCTTGATCATGACCACGGGCGCGGCGCTGCTGGAGGCGCAGCCGCCCCCACAAGAACCGCAGCTACTGCCACAGCCACCCTGCTTGCGGGCAAAACGCTGAATCAGGCTGCGCAGGGCAAACAGGACGACGATGGCGATGATGCCGTACTGGAGCAAGAGGCTGGTAGTCATGCAAAGGCCTTCACCAGGTGATAGGTCAAAAACGAGCAGGCGTAAGCCACCACAAACATATAGCTGAAGGACAACACCACCTGCCGCCGGCTGCCGGTTTCCTTGCGGATCACTGCCAGCGTCGACATGCATTGCGGCGCAAAGGCAAACCACACCATCAAGGACAGCGCACTGGCCAGCGAGATCTGATGCGCCAGCACATGGCCCAGTGAAGCCACATCATCAGCATTGGCCACCGAGTAAACCGTCGCCAGGGTGGCCACGGCCGTTTCCCGTGCGGCAAAAGCCGGAATCAGCGCCAGAGTGACCTGCCAGTTGAAACCCAGCGGCGCAAACAGGAACTGCAAGGACTTGCCCAGATAGCCAGCAATGCTGTAGTCGATAGCCGGGCCGATGGCACCGGCAGGCGGATTGGGGAAGCTGGAAATGAACCACATCAACACCGTCAGCGCCAGAATCATCCCGGTCAGCTTCTTCAGGAAGATGCTGCCCCTTTCCCACAGGCCCAACGCCAGATCGCGGATTTGCGGCACACGGTAGGCCGGCAGCTCCATGATCAGCGCTGGTTGCTGCGCATCACGGGGGCGCAGCCGCTTGCACACCCAGCCCACCACCATCGCACCCACGATACCCAGCAGATACAGGCCTAGCAGCACCAGCCCTTGCAGATTCAGTATTCCGCCAATGCTGTGCGCCGGAATGAAGGCACCGATCAGCAGGGCATAAACCGGCAAGCGTGCCGAGCAGGTCATCAGCGGAGCCACCAGAATGGTGGTCCAGCGATCACGCTGATTGCTGATACTGCGGCTGCCGATAATGCCGGGAATGGCGCAGGCAAAGCTGGACAGCAGCGGAATGAATGAGCGGCCGGTCAGACCAACCGACAACATGATGCGGTCGAGCAGAAAGGCAGCACGCGGCAGATAGCCCGACTCCTCCAGCACCAGGATGAAGAAGAACAACACCAGGATTTCCGGCAAAAAGCCCAGCACCGTGCCCAGGCCGCTGATCAGGCCATCACACAGCAGGCCACGCAGCGGGCCATCCGGCAGCAGCCCGGCCACCAGCTTGTTCAACTGGTCAAAGTTGTCGCCAATCAGATCGGTCACCGGCTTGCCCAGCGAATACACCCCCTGGAACACCATGAACATCACCAGCAACAGAATCAGCGGCCCCAGCACCGGATGCAGCACCCAGCGATCAATCGCATCCACTTTTGCATCAGACAACTGGGGAATACTCACGCAATCGGCCATGATGCGACGTACTTGCTGGTGCAAGTCTCCGCTGAGAGCGGCAGCGGCGGCAGGGATCTTGCTGGCGGTCTGATCCACCAGTTTCACTAGCGCATCCACCCCGCCACGGCGCACCGCCACGGTTTCCACGACCGGGATACCCAGCTCGGCAGACAGGCGCGCCACATCGATGTGGATGCCACGTCGCTGTGCCGCATCCACCATATTCAGTGCCAGCACCATGGGCAGGCCCAGTTGCTGCACCTCCAGCACAAAGCGCAAATGCAGCCGCAGATTGGTAGCGTCGGCTACACAGATAATCATTTCCGGCGCCTGCTCACCACGATGCTGGCCGCGCAGCACATCCAGCGTGACTTTTTCATCCTGGCTGGCGGATTCCAGACTATAAGTGCCGGGCAGGTCAAGCAGGCTGATCCGGTGTCCGGACGCCGTAAAGAAATGGCCTTCCTTGCGCTCGACGGTTACGCCGGCGTAATTGGCCACTTTCTGACGCGCGCCGGTCAGCTGGTTGAACAGAGCGGTTTTACCGCAATTGGGATTACCCACCAGGGCAATGCGCAAAGCCATCTCAGCCATGCTGAACTCCTTGTTGCAGCACGATGCGGCTGGCTTCTTCCCGGCGCAGGGCAAAGCGGCTGGTGCCAACCTGCACCAGAATCGGATCCCCTCCCCACGGCGCACGGGTAATGACTTTTACCGTCTCACCGGCGACAAAGCCGATGTCCTGCAAGCGCGCAGCAATCGCGTCATCCGCCTGCAGCTTTTCCACACCGACCACGCTGGCTGTTTGTTGTTTTCCCAGTTCGCTAAGTCGCATCCACATCACCTGTAAATGAAAATCAATTTTATTGGATCGGATAATACCCCTCCACCTTTTAATGTCAATATTTTTCCCGCACTTTTTACAAGAGGAAAGGACATGAGCAAAGCCGGACAGCAAAAACGACAGCATGATCCGCGGATAGCAACAGCCACCACGCTGGCCACGTGCAAGTAGAGCGACGAACCGCAGCTGACACCTCGCAACAGCCGCAAGCGATGCAGCTAATGCGGCTTGCTCATGACACCTCCTGGCGGGGCTTAGAGCGAGGCTATTGATGCTATTAAGGTGTCTGGGAAAGGAGGGGCGATTCACCGTGACCCGCCACACGTGGCAAACGATTGAACTTTGGCACGGCAGGCGGGGCAGTGAATGGTATCAACCGAACCTTTTGCCACGCTTGGCGTGTTAATGGCGGTAGTTTTTACACAATCTTTGGTACGTCTGGCGTATACCCTCTAGAGGTTGCCATCTTGTGGTGAAGAAACGAGGGGCCAGACAAAACACGCTTGAATTTAATAACGCGTATAGAGGACACACAATGAACACCGATTACACGGTAAGAAAACTAGCTGCTGCGATTCTCAACGAACAGGCCTTGCTGATTGAAGAAGGTGGCGATTGCGACTTATTGCAGCAGCTCAATGAATCATCGAATCCTACGGACACGGCCAAGGCAATGCTGGCGAACTTACAAAGCTCACGGCAGACAATAAGGGAGGCAAGCATCTTTGCACGCAAGGAGCGCCAAGAAAACGCAAACACGCCACAAGCGCGAACAGCAGTAGCCCTACTCATGTCGATTCCCTCCCAACTGACACAGCTTGAACGAAATGAGCAGCTTGAAGAGCAAGCACTTGCAGCAAAAGCAGAAAAGCTCCGTGATGCCGGACTTGATACAGAGCAGATTACCAAGTTGCTGCCCCCCCATATCGACTGACACTAGCAATACAGAACGTATGAGACTTCTTGAACTTGAAGCCGCACTGCAAAAGTATGTCCGTTCGGGTTTTGCCGAGACCCACTGCCCGCATAGCATGCAGCTATAGCCACGCCGGAATGCACAGCAAACACAAGCCTGCTCAACGCAGGCTTTTTTGTTCGCTTAACAGTCAGCATAGCTTGACCATCCATACACTCGAAACTCAGCAAATAATGCTAAAGTCATTTTATTGAATTGCCCTGCCGTGCATTGACAGCCAGCACAGCAGCCCGGAAACCATCACTACCTACGGAAACACGAAATGATGAAGTCAAAATTGACCTTGTGCGCACTGCTTATAGCGTCGTCAGCTACATTTGCAGCATCATTCGATTGCATGAAAGCAAGCAACTTTGTCGAGAAGCAAATTTGTACCGACCAGCAACTTAGCCAAATGGATGAATCTCTTTCAACAAACTACAAAGGGATGCTTAACTCGAACTTTGGAGGCTCGCCCAAGCAACTGAAGAAAGAGCAACTGGCATGGGTCGGACAGCGTAATAAATGCACTACCCGTCAATGTATTGTCGACGCGTACAAGAAGCGCCTCGATGAAACATGTGACTACGGTGTTGTGTCTGGTGTTCACCCAGAATGCACTTCATCCGATGATTTTAAGTAACCAAGTCCTGACAAACTGACACCTGCCCGCCGCATGCGGGCTTTTTTTCAGTCTGCCAGCCATAGATGAAGCTACTTCTGGGATGGATGTAACACCGTTGGATACATCCATCAGCAAAACGGATGCATCCATCCATCTCTTTCTCTGATTACGGTATATATACGTTTTCAGTCGTGGATATATCCTACAGACGGAACAATTCGACACCATACATGGACAGCCGGATAGCCGCCGTTGCCCGTTGGTAAGTACATAGCAAGTACACGAAGCAAAAAAACAAAAAGGCCAACCCCTGAGGATTGGCCTAAGCGCTTGATTTACATGGTGCCGGTAAGAGGAGTCGAACCCCCGACCTTCGC
>NZ_RFAR01000064.1 GCF_003693445.1 Aquitalea palustris
GCCGTGTCGGACAGCGCTGCGGCTTTGCCGGTGCTGGATGAGGAAGAAGGCTGGCCCACCTTGGGCGAGGTGGGCAAGGAGAGCGAAACCGAGGTGGATGGCGAGCCGGAGGTACCTGCAGTCAAACCTGCTGCAGCTACTGTGCAGGGCTTGTTTGCCGAGTCGCCCTTTGCCAGCGAGCGGCAGTCGTCCCTATCGCCGGACGCGCGGGCTATTCCCGCCTTGCTAGACGAAGTGCAGGCCGAGCCGCAGGCAGTGGCAGCCCAGCCTGCGCCGGTGGCCGAGCCAGTATTGCAGTCTGCGGCTGAGCACGTCATCGAACCGCCTTTGCTGGAAGAGCTGGCGGGCGCCAGTTTCGCCGCAGCCATGCCGCAAACTCTCGCTCAGCCTGCGGCGGAGGCCGGCAAGGCGGTGGAAGTGCTCAATGTCGCTGCGGTGACCACCGCCACAGCCGCTTCTGCGCTGATGAATCCGGTAGGCAAGCCCGATGCAACCGTGGCGGTGGTGGATGAGCGGGCGCTGGTGGAAGCGATGTACGAGAAGCTGCTGCCCCGAATGAAGGTGGAGCTGTCCTTGTGGCTGCAGGATGCTCTGGAACTACAAGCCAAGAACATGCTGTCCGGTGTGATGCAGCAATTGAAGGAAGACTACGACATGTTGTTTGGTGAAACACTGAAAGAAAGCCTGCGCCAGGCCATTCTGGCGCTGGGGCGCGAACAGCAGGGGCAGCATGATGCCCCGCGCAGGGAGCAAGACTGATGGGGCATCGATTGTCACGCATTGTCACCCGTACCGGGGACGATGGCAGTACCGGACTGGGTGATGGCAGCCGCGTGGGCAAGGATAGCCCGCGCGTGCGCGCACTGGGTGATGTGGATGAGTTGAACTCGGTGATTGGCGTGCTGCTGGCGGAAGAGCTGCCGGAAGAGGTCGCCCAGCGCCTGCTGGCCGTACAGCATGACCTGTTCGATCTGGGCTCCGAACTGGCGGTGCCGGGTTATGCCGCGCTCAAGCCTGAGCATGTGGTGATGCTGGAGGAGTGGGTGGAGGCGATGAACGCCGACCTGCCCATGCTGAAGGAATTCATCCTGCCGGGTGGTTCGCGTCAGGCTGGTCTGGCCCATCAGGCCCGCTCGGTATGTCGTCGTGCCGAGCGTGCCGTGGTGACTGCCGCGCATGACAGCGAGGTGTCGGCGGCTGCTCGCCAGTATCTCAACCGCCTGTCCGATGCGCTGTTTGTGTTGGCGCGTCACCTGAACAAGGCGCTAGGTCGGCCTGATGTGCTGTGGCAGCCGCACCGGCGCGACTGAGCGCGCTTATGGGCAGAAAAAAAGCCGCGAGGAGTCTCGCGGCTTTTTTCATGCAGGTGGCGCTTAGGCCGGCACGTGGCAGCTGTGTTCTGCTGACGCTGGCTGATGCAGGGTGTCCAGCCATTGCAGCAGCCGTTCGGCGGTACGCTCCCAGCGGGTGTCCAGCATCATCATATGCCCCATGTGTGGCAGGATTTCCGCACTGACATCCAGCCGCTCGGCGGTAGCCACCACATCTTCCGGCGAGATCAGCATGTCTTCCGCTGCCCCCAGCACCAGTGCCGGCAGCGGCTGGATGGGGCGGATGGCCAGCGGATTGACCAGGGTCATGTCCATGACCGCGCGCTGGCTTTCCTGCTGGCAGCACTGCATCAGCAAGGCGGTGGTGGCCTCTGGCGCATCGTGCGACAGCAGCAGATCGCGCAGCTCGCTTTGTGCCGGGTTGTAGCTGCCTTGCTGATACAGGTTCAGGTTTAGCAGCAGTCCCGGTGCCTGGGTCAGCAGGCGCAGGCTGGACGACGCCAGGCCCGTGGGCGGAACCGAGGCAAGAAAGGCGGCCGCCGGCAGGGTGTGGCTGGTCAGGTATTGCTGCAGCACGAAACCACCCATGGAGTGGCCGATCATGATGGGCGTGCGTTTGATGCGCTTGACTGCGGCGCTCAGATTGCGCACGTAGTCATCAATGCTGATGGCGGACAGATACTGGTGGCCATCGCTGTCGCCATGGCCTTCCAGGCTGATGGCCCAGCAGTCGAAACCCTGTCGGGCAAACCAGGGCAGGAAAGTGCGCTGCCAGCACCAGGCGGCGCAAAACGCGCCGTGGACAAACAAAAGGGGCGGAGCGTCGCGCTCCGTCCCTTGAGCTGCCTCATGGATCAATTCGAGGCGTGGATGCATTTAGTCAAAGTACCTCACCAGCATGATCTGCCAGACGTGAACGTTCCCCGCGTTGCAGGGTGATATGGCCGGAATGTTCCCAGCCCTTGAAGCGGTCGACCACATAGGTCAGACCGGAACTGCCCTCTGTCAGGTAGGGGGTGTCGATTTGCGAAATATTGCCCAGACAGACTACCTTGGTTCCCGGACCTGCACGAGTGATCAGTGTTTTCATCTGCTTGGGCGTCAGGTTCTGCGCCTCGTCGATGATCAGGTATTTGTTGAGGAAGGTGCGGCCGCGCATGAAGTTGAGCGATTTGACCTTGATGCGCGAACGCACCAGGTCGCGGGTGGCGGCACGGCCCCAGTCGCCACCATCGTCATCGCTCTTGTTGAGCACATCCAGGTTGTCTTCCAGCGCGCCCATCCAGGGTGCCATCTTTTCCTCTTCCGTCCCCGGCAGGAAACCGATGTCTTCACCTACCGGTACGGTCACCCGGGTCATGATGATTTCCGAATACAGTTTCTGCTCCAGTGTCATCGCCAGGCCGGCGGCCAGGGTGAGCAGGGTTTTGCCGGTACCGGCCTGACCGAGCAGGGTGATGAAGTCCACTTCCGGGTCCATCAGCAGATTGAGGGCGAAATTCTGTTCGCGGTTGCGTGCGGTAATGCCCCAGACATTGTTCTTGTGGTGGCTGTAGTCTTTCAGCGTCTGCAGCACGGCGACCTTGCCTTCTACCTTGCTGACGCGGGCTTGCAGTGGCTGCGGGCCATCCTGCCACAGCATCTGGTTGATGTGCAGATTGGGCACATCCGGGCCTTTGAGCTGGTAATAGCTGCGGCCTTGTTCCTGCCAGGACTTCATGTCCTTGCCATTGCGTTCCCAGAAAGTCTGGTCGACTTCGCGGGTGCCGGTATAGAGCAGGTCGGAATCCTGCAGCACCTTGTCGTTGAAGTAATCTTCGGCATCCAGCCCCAGTGCGCGGGCCTTGATGCGCATATTGATGTCCTTGGACACCAGGATGACCGAGCGCTCCGGGTGCAGCTCCTTCAGCGCCATCACGATGCCAAGAATCTGGTTGTCGGCCTTGCCGACTGGCAGCGAGGCTGGCAGCACGCTGTGAATGGCCTGGGTCTGCAGGATGAGCTTGCCGGTGGCCGCTTCGCGGCTGGCGTTTTTCAGGGTGATGCCGGCTTCGATCTTGGTTTCGCAGCCGCTGACGATATCGTCGAGAAAGCGGCTGGTCTGACGGGCATTGCGGGCTACTTCGGACATGCCGCTCTTGTGGGCGTCCAGTTCTTCCAGGGTGATGATGGGAATGAAAACATCGTGCTCTTCAAAGCGGTACAAGCTGGTAGGGTCGTGCAGCAATACATTGGTGTCCAGAACGAACAGCTTGGCGGTTTTGCTTTTCTTACGGCTTACCATGATGGACCCCTTGGCGATGCAGGGCCCGGTCGGCAGACCGGGGCACTGCGTTTAGAGAGTGTTTACAAAGGCAAGAACTTCAGCGGCGTGGCCGGGTACTTTGACCTTGCGCCATTCACGAACAATCATGCCGGCAGCATCGATCACGAAAGTGCTGCGCTCGATGCCCCTTACCTGTTTGCCGTACATGCTTTTCATTTTGATGACATCAAGCAGGGTGCACACCTTTTCCTCTGCATCGGACAGCAATTCAAACGGCAGTTCCAGCTTGGTTTTGAAGTTTTCGTGAGATTTCAGACTATCGCGGGAGATGCCGACAATAGTGGCACCGGCAGCGGCAAACTGGCTGTGCAGCTCACGAAAATCCATGGTTTCATTGGTGCAGCCGGGGGTGTTGTCCTTGGGGTAGAAGTAAATCACCAGTGGCTTGGGGGCTGCAGACAGGGAAAACGTGGTGCCGGCGGTGCCGGGCAGGGTGAAGTCGGGGCAGGCGATACCTGACATGCAAGACTCCTGAAGGTGGTGGTTGATGGGAATGCAACCGCCTTGCTTTGAGCTTAGCGGAAATTTCTTACTGTTGTCATCCGGATTCTGAGCCGTATTCCTCGTGCTGGCCGCGGCGTATCAGCACCAGCAGCGCGCCGTCTCCCCCCATCTCTTCACCAGCCTGACAAAACGCCAGCACCTCCGGGTGATGACTGAGCCAGGAGCGCACCAGTTTTTTCAATATTGGCTGGCCGTTGGAACCAAAACCCTTGCCGTGGATGATGCGCAGGCAAGGGCCGCGGCGACGGGCGCGATGCAAGAATAGCGCCAGCGCATCCTGTGCCTGGTAGCGGTCCATGCCGTGCAGGTCCAGCTGACAGGCTACTGGCCAGTGGCCATTGCGCAGGCGCTTCAGCGTCTGGCTGGGCATGCCGCTGCGACAGAACTGTCCTAGCTGCTCAGCCGGTTCGAACAGGCCAACCATATGGCGCAGCACTTCCATTTCGGAGAGTGTGGAGAGCCGGTGTTGGGCGTGCCGGTGTTTCGGGTGCGGGCTGGGTTTCTTGGGCTGATGAATATGGCGCGGCGGGCTTTTCAGCGGAGTGACATCGCTGAACAGCTGTTTGAAGTCGGGTTCGGGCGGCGGAGGCGATGCGGGCGCGGCAGACGTGTCACCTTGACGCGTCTGCCGGCGGATTTCCTTCAATGTGTCCTTGAAGGCCTTCAAGATATTACTTCAGGCTGTCCAGATAGCGCTCGGCATCCAGGGCGGCCTGGCAACCAGAGGCGGCGCTGGTCACGGCCTGGCGGTAGATGTGGTCCTGTACGTCGCCGGCGGCAAATACGCCTTCCACGCTGGTCAGGGTGGCATTGCCTTCGCGGCCGCCACGGGTGATCAGGTAGCCGGTGGCATCCATTTCCAGCTGGCCCTTGAAGATGTCGGTGTTCGGCTGGTGGCCGATGGCAATGAACACGCCCATCAGCTTGATGTCTTCCACGCTGCCGTCGGTGAACTTCAGGCGGGCGCCGGTCACGCCGCTGTCGTCGCCCAGCACTTCATCCAGGCTGGCGTTCAGCTTGAGGGTGATCTTGCCTTCGGCCACGCGCGACATCAGCTTGTCGATCATGATCTTCTCGGCACGGAAGCTGTCGCGACGGTGGATCAGCGTGACGTGTTTGGCGATATTGGCCAGATACAGTGCTTCTTCCACGGCGGTGTTGCCGCCACCAACCACGGCGACATCCTGGTTGCGATAGAAGAAACCATCGCAGGTGGCGCAGGCCGATACGCCCTTGCCGGCAAAGGCTTCTTCGGACGGCAGGCCCAGGTATTTGGCGGAAGCGCCGGTAGCGATGATGAGCGCATCGCAGGTGTATTCGCCGGCATCGCCAACCAGGCGAATCGGTTTTTCATGCAGATGGGTGGTGTGGATGTGATCGAAGATCATTTCCGTACCGAAACGTTCGGCATGCTGCTGGAAGCGCTGCATCAGTTCAGGACCCATCACGCCGCTGGCATCGGCCGGCCAGTTGTCCACTTCGGTCGTGGTCATCAGTTGACCACCTTGAGCAAGGCCGGTGATCAGCACGGGCTTCAGGTTGGCGCGGGCGGCATATACGGCTGCGGTATAGCCGGCGGGGCCGGAGCCAAGGATCAGGAGGGGGCTGTGACGGGTGTCGCTCATCGTGGTATTCCTGTTTTAGGTCGTTGGGTTGTCATTTTAGCAGCTTTGCCATGACAGAATGGCGTGGGCCGTCTAAACTGATCTGGTAGCATTTGTTGACTTGGGAGGTGAGGGCATGGACGGAATAAGTCAAGTAAGCGGACAGAATGTTTCATCGGCGACCGAGATTTTTGCGCTGAAAAAATCCCTGCAGGCTAGCGGTGAGTCAGTATTGTCCCTGGTGCAGGGGGCGAGTGATGCCGGTACCCAGATCAGCCAGGCGGCCTCCAATCCCGCCCATCTGGGACAGAGCGTCGACGTCAGGGCCTGAGTCGGCAGCAGTAAGCAGCGGCGCAAGCCGCTTTTTTTACGCCTGTAAGAAGTGTGCAGCCAGTACGACCAATCAGCAGGAGGTGCCATATGCATCGCAAAAATGGAGTTGTCCTGTTGCTTCTGCTTGGCTTGGTCATGCCGGCTGCTGCTGCGGAAAAGCCGCCGCTAGCGGGTTGGGCCAGCTATCAGGCCGGCGATTATGCTGCGGCCTTTCTCATGTTCAAAGCCGGAGCCGAACGTGGCGATCGCGTGGCGCAATATGATCTTGCCATGCTGTACTGGCGGGGCGAGGGTGTGCCACGTGACCGGACGCTAGCCCTGAAATGGCTGCAGCAGGCTGCGGCCGCTCAGTTGTCATCCGCACAGTATGTCCTGGCACAGGTTTATGAGAGCGGCGATGGCCTGCCGCGAGACATGGCGCAGGCGACTCGTCTGTTTGAGGCCGCTGCCAGGCAGGGGCACCGCGATGCGCAGGTGAGTGTGGCGACCCAGTATTACCTGGGCCGTGGCGCCCGGCAGGATTATGCCAGCGCGGCACACTGGTATCAGGCGGCGGCCGAGCAGGGTGATGTTGGGGCGCAATATCTGTTGGCCAGCCAGTATGAGCATGGGCTGGGTGTGCAGGAGAACTGGCGTGAGGCAATGCGCTGGTATAAGCGCGCCGGCGCGCAGGGGGATCGCGCAGCCCAGCTGAAAGCCAAGGCATTGGCAGATGGCCATGTCGGGCAAGAACTAGAGATGCAAAAACAAAATAGCAGTGCGAGATAACCCGCACTGCTATTTTTTCATGCTGAACTCAGGCGCTTTCGCTGATGCGGCGGCTGCTGGCTTGGGTGGATGATTCCAGCAGGGACTGGTTGTTCTGGTACTGCGCTACGGCGATCTGGCCGCTGCTCTTCTGATTTTCCAGTGTGGTCTGTGCCTGGTTCTGTGGCGGGGTGGCCGAGGGGCTGGCAGTGCTCTGTGTGCTGGCTGGTCTGTCCGTGCTGCTGGCATTGCTATTGGTGGTTGTGGCAGCTGTGCGCGTGCTGCGATTCAGGGCGGCGCTGGTGCTGTCATTATTGCTGCGGGTGTCGCTACTGGCCTGGCTGGCATTCACCGTGGCGGTGCTGCTGGTACTGGCGCTTTGACTGGCGGCCAGTTGCCGGCCCAGTTCCTGTTCGACTTGCAGGCGGTTCTGGCTTTGTTGTGAGCGGCTAGTGCTGCTCGGAGTCGGCTGGCTGGCTGCTTGTGCCTGCAGCTGCTCGGTAGTGCTTTGGGTGCGGGTGGACTGCGCGGTGCTGGCGGTTTCCGTGCTGCTCTGGCTGGTGCTGGCGGCGCGGGAGTTGCGGCCCTGCTGTAGCAAGCTGGCTGTGGTGCTGGCGCTACTGCTTTGCAAACGATGGATGCTGTCCATGATCGCAACTCCTGAGGGCTGATGCTAACCCTGTGATTTTAGAACACTTTGCCCCTGGTTTGCTGAAAAAATATACGCGAAACCGTCAGGTGTGGGTTTACTTCAACAAAACCAGTGCCAGCATGCGCTCGGCCAATTCATCGACGCTCAGCTCACCTTCGGATTTGTACCATTGCACCGACCAGTGCAGGCTGCCCAGCAGGGTGCGGCGCAGCAAGCGGGTGTCCTGCTTGACCAGCCCGGCGGCGGCAGCTTCATCCAGTACTTCCTGCCACAGTGCTTCGTAGCGATCACGTAGCACGATCAGCCCCGGTTTGGCGGCGGCGGAAACGCTGCGCCATTCGTACAGCATGACTTCCAGTGCGGCCTGGTTGTCGCCCAGCAGCGAGCTGAGGTGGACGTGAAACAGCGCAGACAACTTGTCACGCGGATTGCGCGCCCGGGCAATCGCCGCGCCCAGTTGTTCGGTGGTGGCGCTGATGCCCAGGGCCATCACGGCGACCAGGATTTCTTCCTTGGTGCGGAAGTGATAGAACAGGCTGCCGGATTGCAGGCCAACGGCGTTACCCAGGTCACGCACCGTGGTGCGCTCGTAGCCCTGGTCGCGAAACAATTTGGCGGCAGCGCGCACCAGTTCCATGCGGCGGCTGTTTTCTTCGGGCTGATTGTTTTTGTCTTGTACGCTCATGGTCCAGCCTATGTGCTGCGGGTATGTTGAATGAGGGGATTGCCCAGTTCGGGCAGAAAGCGCTGTGCGGCCTGCCAGGCGAGGTCCGGTTCCAGCTGCTCCAGGCAGTTGGTGTGCTGGTAAGGGCAGTTGCGTTCGAAGCAGGGGCTGCAATCCAGATTAAGGCTGACCACGGCAGCCTGCTCGGACAGCGGTGGGGTGAAGTCCGGGCTGGATGAGCCGTACAGCGCAACCAGCGGCTTGCCCAGGGCGGCGGCAACGTGCATCAGGCCAGAGTCATTGCACACGGCCAGCCGGGCCAGGCCCATCAGGTCGATGGCTTCTTCCAGTCCGGTGCTGCCGCATAGATTGATGGCTTTGCCTGCTGCCAGTTGGGCAATCTGCTCACCGATTTCCTTATCCTTGCCCGAGCCGAACAGCCAGACAGCAAAGCCGGCGGCAGCAAAGCGTTTGGCCAGTTCGGCAAAGTGGCGTGCCGGCCAGCGCTTGGCCGGGCCGTATTCTGCGCCGGGGCAGAAGGCGACCACCGGACGGCTGGTGTCCAGTTGCAGACGGTTGGCGGTTTGTTGCCGGCTTTGTGCATTGGTCACCAGTGCCGGGTGGGCGATGGGGCGAGGTAGTGCTTTGTTGCGGTCTTCGGCCAGGGCGCAGAAGCGCTCCACCATCATCGGCAATTCCTGCTCGTCCAGTTCGCGACTGTCGTTGAGAATCCAGTAGCGCGACTCACCGATGAATCCGGTGCGCAATGGGATGCCGGCAAACAGCGGAATCAGCGCTGATTTCAGCGAATTAGGCAGGATGATGGCCTGATCGAAGCCTTCGGCTTTCAGCTGGCGTGCGGTCTGCCAGCGCTCGCGCAGGCGCAGGGCGCCGTGGCCAAAGGGGTTGAGATGCGCTTTGGCGACTTCCGGCATGCGCTCCAGCAAGGGCAGGGTCCAGGCCGGAGCGAAGACGTGCAGCTCCAGCCCGGGATGGCGTTCGTGCAGGCGCTGATACAGCGGCTGGGCCATGACGCTGTCGCCCACCCAGGAGGGGCCAATGACCAGTATCTTTTTCTTCATGAAGTTTTCCGCTTCCAAATCAGCGCCAGCCTGTCATGCCGGCCGTTTCAAGCTGGCGTTGATTTGGTGAGGGTTCAAGTGAAAAAGGTGCGGGGGCCCGCACCTTTCGCTTGCTGACTGCTGCCGGGGCTCAGTGATGATGGCCAACCGGTCCGGTCAGCTTGTACTGGGTACCGCAATAGGGACAGAGTGCTTCACCGGTCTTGTGTACTGGCAGGAAGACGCGCGGATGCGAGTTCCAGGACACCATGTCCGGCATTGGGCAATGCAGGGGCAGGTCCTTTGCGGTGACTTCGATGAGGCGTTGGGTGTTTTCTTTCAGTTCAGCCATGGTCTTTCCTTGTCGGGCCGGCCGCGCCGGCCCTTGCTGCTGGGGTGTGTTTACTTGACGTAGGTCAGCCAGTGTTCGTGTTCGGCGTCGAGGCCTTTCACGATATTGAAGTACTTCTGCTGGATGGCGGCGGTGATCGGGCCACGGCTGCCTTCGCCGATGGCGCGGCGGTCCAGTTCGCGAATCGGGGTGACTTCGGCAGCGGTGCCGGTGAAGAAGGCTTCGTCCGCGCTATACACTTCGTCGCGGGTGATGCGCTTTTCAATGATTTCCAGGCCCTGTTCCTGTGCGATCTGTACCACGGTGTCGCGGGTAATGCCTTCCAGGGCGGAGGTGAGGTCCGGGGTGTACAGCTTGCCCTTGCGCACGATGAAGATGTTTTCGCCCGAGCCTTCGGCCACGAAGCCGTCCACGTCCAGCAGCAGGGCTTCGTCGTAGCCGTCTGCCGTAGCCTCGTTATTGGCGAGGATGGAGTTCATGTAGTTGCCGTTGGCCTTGGCCTTGCACATGGTGATGTTGACGTGGTGGCGGGTAAAGGACGAAGTCTTGACGCGAATGCCCTTTTCCAGACCTTCTTCGCCCAGGTAAGCACCCCACGGCCAGGCTGCCACGATGATGCGCACGTCGTCTTTTTTCGGTGCCACGCCCAGCTTGCCCGAACCATAGAAGGCCATGGGACGGAAGTAGCAGGATTGCAGCTTGTTGGCTTTCACCACGTCCAGATGAGCCTGGTTGATGTCGTCCTTGCTGAAGGGCAGGTTCATGCCGAGGATCTTGGCGGAGCGGAACAGACGGTCGGTGTGATCCTGCAGACGGAAAATCGCCGGGCCTTTGGGAGTTTCATAGGCACGTACGCCTTCGAACACGCCCATGCCGTAGTGGAGGGTGTGGGTCAGCACATGGGTGGTGGCATCGCGCCAGTCAACCAGTTTGCCGTCATACCAGATGAATCCGTCACGATCTGCCATCGACATCTTGGAGCTCTCCGTCATTGTGTTTTGTATCCTGCCGATTATACCGTCCGCCGCCGTCTTGTGAACCGTCCGCTGCGAAAAACGCCATCAGCCCAGGCTGTACGGTCCGAAAACCTGCCGCCACAGTTGCTGCGCCTGCTGGTAGTGGGCGCGCAGCCGGTCGTTGACTTCCACCTTGCCGCTTTCATTGAGCCGGGCGGCATGCTGTAGCTTGCGGTAGTCGCGGTAGGCGGCGCGGACTTGTTCGGCCAGTTCGTGGCTGATCAGCCCGGCCTCGGCGGCAACCGCCAGCAGGGCGATATTGCCGGTATTGCGGGTAAAGGCCGGTAGCTCGCCGGCGTGGGCCAGAATCAGGTATTGCACGATGAATTCCACATCGATGATGCCGCCACGGGCATGTTTGACGTCGCTCTCCTGCGCCGGATGGCTTTCCAGCATGCGCTGGCGCATGGTCAGCACTTCGCTGCGCAGGGTGTCCGGATCGCGCTGCTGGGTCAGCACGTCGTGGCGGATGGCTTCGAAACCTTCGCCGATATCCGCTGCGCCGGCGACATAGCGGGCGCGGGTCAGTGCCTGGTGCTCCCATACCCAGGCCTGTTTTTCCTGGTAGCTGCGAAAGGCTTGCAGCGAGCTGACCAACAGGCCGCTGGCGCCGTTCGGGCGCAGGCGCAGGTCGATGTCGTACAGGATGCCGGCGCTGGTGGCGCTGGTCAGCCAGGTGGACATTTTGCGTGCCAGGCGCGAATACAGATCAGTGGCGTCGGGGTGGTCGTCGTCATACAGGAAGATGATGTCCAGGTCCGAGGCGTAGCCCAGCTCTTTGCCGCCCAGCTTGCCGTAGCCAATGATGGCGAAACGCGGGGTGTCGGTGTGGCGGCTGGGGATGTCCAGCCAGGCATGGCGCAGGGTGGCGTCCAGCACGGTGTCGGCCAGCAGGGAGAGCTGGTCGGACAGTGCTTCCACTGTCCACATGCCGGCGATGTCCTGGGCGACCAGGCGGAAGGCCTGGGCGTGCTGGAAGTGGCGCAGGGTGTCCATCTTGGCTTCCACATCGCCCTCGCATTGCTGCATTTGTTCTTGCAACTGGCTGGCCAGTGCCGGCCAGTCCGGTGTGGCGTACAGCACGCGGGCATCCAGCAGCTCATCCAGCAGGATGGGGTGGCGGGTCAGATAGTTGGACACCCAGGCACTGGCCGAGCACAGGGTGGCCAGCCGTTGCAGGGTCTGCGGGTATTCGGTCAGCAAGGCAAGATAAGAGGCGCGCCGGCTGATGGCTTCCATCAGGCTGATGATGCGCGACAGGGTGGCCGCCGGGTTGGGGAAGTGGGTGGACACTTCGATCAAGGGGGGGATCAGTGCGTCGAATTTCTTGCGGCCGGCCAGCGGAATCTGCTGATAGCGCTGGCTCTGCGCCAGGGCGCGCAGCTGCCCGGTGACGCCACTCACGTCATCAAAGCCCAGGCTGGAGAGTTGTTCGCTCGGGTCCTGTTCGCAGATGTCGCGCCACAGGCAGGACAGCGGGTGGTCCGGCGCGGTTTCGGTGGGCAGGATGAATACCTGTTCGAAGTGGCGGGTGACCTTGCGCCGCTCGCTATTGAGGGCGTCGAGGAAATCCTGCCAGCTGGCAAAGCCCATGCTGCTGGCGATCTTGGCCTGGTTTTCCTCACTGGTGGGCAGGGTCTGGGTTTGCTGGTCGTCCAGGTATTGCAGGCGATGTTCCAGATTGCGCAGGAAGGCATAGGCTTCCTGTAGCTCCTCTACGGCAGCCGGCTCCAGCAGGCGCAGTTCGGCCAGGCGGTTCAGGGTGGCGCGGGTGCTGCGCAGCTGCAGGCTTTTGTCACGGCCGCCGCGAATCAGCTGGAACACCTGGGCGATGAATTCCACTTCACGAATGCCGCCTGGCCCCAGCTTGATATTGTCCACCATGTCGCGCCGTGCCACTTCGCGGCGGATTTGTGCATGCAGTTCGCGCATGGCGCCATAGGCGTTGTAATCGAGATATTTGCGATAGACGAAGGGGCGCACCATGTCGGCCAGCCCGGAAATATCGCCGGTGAGTGCCTTGGCCTTGATCCAGGCATAGCGCTCCCATTCACGGCCCTGGGTCAGCAGGTAGTTTTCCAGTGCGGCAAAACTCATCACCAGCGGGCCGGAATCACCGTAGGGTCGCAAGCGCATGTCGACGCGGAATACCTGGCCATCCACTGTCACGTCGTTGATCAGGCTGATGATGCGTTTGCCGACCTGGCTGAAGTATTCGTGATTGCTGATCTTGCGCGGACCGCTGGTTTCGCCGCCTTCGGGGTAGATGAAGATCAGGTCGATATCGGAGGAAACATTCAGTTCACCGCCGCCCAGCTTGCCCATGCCGATCACGATCAGTTGCTGCACTTCGCCGCTGTCTTCGCCGATAGGCTGGCCGTATTGCGGCAGCGAGCGGCAGGCGCAGGCCAATGCCTGCTGTACGGCAAATTCGGCTAACAAGCTGATGGTGCTGACTACCTCGTCCAGGTCGGCCAGGCCGTTGTGGTCGCGGCAGATCAGGCGCGCCATCACCGCCTGGCGCAGGCTGCGCAGCGGTGGCGTCATGGCTTCCGGAGTGTCAAAGCTATCCCAGTTGGCAAAGCCGGCCATTTCGGCGCTGTCAAATGGCTGTGCCAGCTTGTCGTGCAACAGACTTTGTTGCTGCGGTCGCGCGCTCAGCAGGCGGTCCAGATAAAGTGAAAAGGCACGGCTCTGGGCAATGGCATGATCCGGGTTTGCTGGCATAATGACGAGGCGCTCGTTAGGGTCCTGTAACACTTCATTGTATCGGTTTAGCTCATTTGGAAAAGCCCCTGCATTTGTTAGCCAGAGTTCACGTCATCAGTTTGCTGCGCAAATCGCTGCAAGCCCTCGGCCTGTTGCTGCTGCTGGCCATGCTGGTCGTGGGGGGCGGCTTTGCCATGTTTAACTGGTGGTTCCTGCCGCGACTCGAGCAGTTCCGGCCGCAGCTGGAGCAGAGTTTGTCGCAGGCTACCGGCCGTCAGGTCTCAGTGGTTTCCCTGTCCGGCCAGTGGCAAGGGCTGGCGCCACGGCTACAGCTGGGTGGCTTGCGCATCGCCAATCCGGTGACTGCCGATGCCCTGACCCTGGAGCGCGTGGAAGTGGTGCCATCGTGGTGGTCGCTGTTGTCATGGGAGCCGCTGTTTTCCAGCATCACCATGGATGGGCCAAACGTGGCGCTGCTGCGCCGGGCCGATGGCCATGTGCTGCTGAACGGCTTCGACATGAGCGCGCCGGACAGCCACCCGCAGCCTGCCGGCAGTGAGCCGTCGGCCAACTGGTTGCTCAAGCACAGCCGTATCGATATTCGCCAGGCACGCATCAGCTGGGAAGACCAGGCATTGGGTCTGCCGCGGCTGGATCTGCAGCAGGGGCAGCTGACACTGAGCCAGACCCTGTTGGGCCATCGTCTGAGCTTGTCCGGCAAGCCGGTGGCCACCTTGGGCAAGGGTTTTGACATGGAGCTGGCCTGGCGTGGCAATGATTTTCGCCAGTGGCGCAACTGGGCCGGCAATATGCGCATACGCCTGAATGGCGCACAGGCCGGCGTGGTGTCGCGCTATATGGAAAAGATTGGTCTGATCAATAGTGGTGAAGGCAGCGGCACGCTGGAGGCAGATTTTGCCGATGGCCATATCAACAGCCTCAGTGCCGATGTCAGCATCCATGATGCGGCCTACACCCCAAAGGATGCGCGCACGCTGGTGTTGCCGGCCATCAGTGGCAAATTGCAGCTGGAGCGCTCAGCGCGTGGCAGCTATGCCATCAATGCCTCCAATCTGACACTGGCCAGTGCCAGCGGGCTGGCCTTCGACAAATCCACCATTCGTGGTGACTGGATGCCCGGCGAGCAGGGGCAGGGCAAGCTGACGCTGGATAATGTCAATGTGGCCCACCTCACTCCCTTCATTCATGCCTTGGGTGGGGACGGCAATTCCTTGTTTGCCCGTTTCGCACCCAGCGGTCAGCTGAAAAACCTGTCGCTGAGCTGGCAGGGTCCCCTGCAGTCGCCACGGCAATATGCGGTGGCCACCCGTTTCGAGCAGTTGGCCTGGCAGGCTTTTTCCTCGGTGCCCGGGGTGAGTGGTGTCAGTGGTGAGCTGAGTTTTGGCGAGCAGGGCGGCCAGTTGCGGCTCAATAGCCGGCATGCCGCGCTCAATTACCCGGCCGTATTCCCGCAGCTGCTCAATTTCGACCAGCTGGATGGCCGTGTGGACTGGCGAAATCACGGCTCACAGACCGAGGTCCAGTTTCGCGATGTGGCTTTTGCCAATGCCGATCTCAGCGGCCATTTCGGTGGCCGCTACCAGCACGACGGCAAGGGGCCGGGTGTGGTCGATTTCACCGCCGATGTCGACAAGGTGGCCGCCGTGCGCGTGCCGGCTTATCTGCCGCATGCGGTGGGGCAGGACACCTTGCGCTGGCTGAATGCCGCCCTGCTGGGCGGTACGGCCAGCAATGTGCGTATGGTGCTGAAGGGTGATCTGGCCAACTTCCCCTTTGCCGGTGGCAAGGGCGGGCAGTTCAGCGTGGATGCCAAGGTGGATCAGGGCCGTTTGCTGTATGAAAAAGGCTGGCCAACCATCGACAATATCCAGGCTGATCTGGGTTTTCACAATGAAAAAATGCTGATTACCGCACGCAGTGGCAGCACGCTGGGCGTGCCGCTGAGTGCTGTCAAAGTAGGGATTGATGACCTGGGTGCGGCCAATTCCACGCTTGACGTGCAGGGGCGGGCACAAGGCCCGCTGGCCAGCATGCTGAAATTCACCACCGCCAGTCCGGTTGATGGCTGGCTGGATGGTTTTACCGGCAGCATTCAGGCCGGTGGTAATGCAGCATTGGACCTGAAGCTGGGTATTCCCTTGTCGGGCAAGCAGCCGGTGAAGGTACATGGTGATATTTTGTTGTCCGGCAATCAGCTGGCGTTCAAGGGTTTGCCGATTCCGCCAGCCAGCAATGCCCATGGCACACTGAGCTTCACCGAGTATGGCGTGGAGTCCAAAGGCGTGCAGTTTGCCGCGCTGGGCGGCCAGTTCCAGCTCAAGGCAAGTAGCACCCCGGCCGGGCGCATGAGCTTCGATATTCACGGTGATGCCGACAGCCATCAGGCACTGGGCCTCTATCTGCCCTTGCTGGCGCCCTATGTCAGCGGACATTCACCCTTCGCGGTGCAGTTTGTCGTGCAAAAAGGGCTGGAAAACCTGACGGTGCAATCCGGCTTGCAAGGAAGCGCCATTAGCGCACCGCCCCCCCTTGGCAAAGCTGCGGCGGATAGCTTGCCGCTTTCCTTGCGCTTTGCGCCGGGCAAAACTGCACAGCAACCATTCCGGCTGGAATTTGACGCCGGCAGCGTTGCCAGCGGCAGCCTGTTGCTGGATGGCCATGGCAATCTGAAAAGCGGTGTGGTCGCCGCCGGTCGCGCCCTTGGCAAACAGCCTGACGAGGGGCTGACGCTGCGGCTGGCTACACCGCAAGTCGACTTGCAACGCTGGGTGGCCGCCATTGCCAGCCCAGGCGGCAGCCAGGGCGGGGTATCGACGGTCAGAGAGATCGACTTGCCGCTGCTGATCGAACTGGAGAGCCCGCAAGTGGAAGGATGGGGCGGCAGCTTGCATCAGGTCAGTGCCAGCTTGAGCAACCGGCGCCTGCGCAATGCCTGGTCGCTGGATGTGCGGGCGCGCGAGTTGAATGGCAGCATTGATTACCTGCCGGCCGGCAGTGGCCTGCTGCGTGCCAACCTGGCTTACGCCATCCTGCGGCCGCCAGCTGCAGGTGCTGCGGACGAAGCCGACGCCGGCATGGTGGACAAGGGTGATTGGCCGGAGCTGGATATTCGTGTCGGCGACCTCATTTACCAGAACAAGACCGTCGGCAAGCTGGAGCTGCATGCTCGCCGCGAAGGGCGGGACTGGCTGCTCAATCCCTTACGCCTGCAGGCAGCGGAAGGCAGTTTGCAGGGCAGTGCCCGGGTCCGGCGCGGCGAAGCGGGCAAGGAGGTGCAGGCCCGCTACCAGCTGGATAGTAGTGATGTGGGCAAGCTGCTGGCGCGCATCGGCCTGCAGGATACCTTCCGCAAGGGTGAGGGCAGCCTGTCCGGCACCATGAGCTGGCCGGGCGGCTTGTTTGATGTCAGTGCCAGCCGCCTGTCCGGCGACATGACACTGGCGCTGAAAAACGGCCGTTTTGCCAAGGTCGATCCCGGCGTGGCACGCCTGCTTGGTGTGCTCAGCCTGCAGTCGCTCAGCCGTCGGGTGAAGCTGGATTTTACCGATGTGTTCAGTGACGGCTTCGCCTTCGATACCATCAGTGGCAATGCCACGGTGAGCAAGGGCGTGTTTGTTTCTGATAATGTGCACATGAAAGGCCCGGCGGCCGATGTCGCACTCAGCGGTCAGGTGAATCTGGCCAGTGAAACCCAGGATGTGCGCATCCGGGTGCAGCCGCATCTGGCCGAGAGCGTGGCGCTGGCTGCCGGTGCCGCACTGCTCAATCCGGTGGTGGGGGTTGCCGCGCTGGCCGCACAAAAAGTATTGCAGGACCCGTTCGGCAAGATATTGTCGGTCGACTATGCCATTACCGGTTCCTTTGCCAATCCCAAGATTGACAAGCTGGCTGCGGAACCTTTGAGAAACAGCAAACGGATACTCTCGCCATGAAACAGAAATTTATCGCTGCTGCCGTGCAAATGGTGTCCGGTACTGATGTTGCCGCCAATCTGGCAACGGCAGCGCGGCTGGTGGCCGAGGCGGCTGCTGCCGGGGCCCGTTTTGTGGTGCTGCCGGAGTACTTTTGCCTGATGGGCAGGCAGGATGGCGACAAGGTGGCCATCAGTGAAGAGGCGGGACAGGGGCCCATGCAGGCGGCGCTGGCCACCATGGCACGCGACAACAAGCTATGGCTGGCTGCCGGCACCATTCCGCTGCGCTGTCCGGAGCCGGGCAAGGTATTCAACAGCACGCTGGTATTTGATCCGGCAGGGCAGCAGGTGGCCCGTTATGACAAGATCCACCTGTTCGGCTATACCGGCAATGGTGAACGCTATTGCGAATCCGACAGCATTCAGGCGGGCAGCTCGCCAGTCAAGGTGGACATTGGCCTGGCCGAAGTGGCCTGCGGTATTTGCTATGATCTGCGCTTTCCCGAGCTGTTTCGCCAGCTGGCCCCGTTTGATGTGATGATTTTGCCGGCGGCATTTACCGCGACCACCGGCGAAGCGCACTGGGAGGTGCTGCTACGCGCCCGCGCCATCGAAAACCAGTGTTATGTGATTGCCTCCGGCCAGGGTGGCACCCATGAAAACGGCCGCAAGACCCATGGCCAGTCCATGATCATCGACCCCTGGGGGCGCATTCTGGCGCAACAGGCCCTGGGCGAAGGTGTGGTACTGGCTGAAATCGACCCCGCATTGCTGCATTCGGTGCGCAGTGGCCTGCCGGCCCTGGCGCATCGCGTGCTCTGACAGAAAGACCCACCATGCAAGACGCATTCCGCATTGCCGATCAACTCCTGCTTGCGCCTTATGGCGTGGACGAGTCCGTAATCGAAACCACCTTTTCGCGCATGCGCCAGCATGCTGTCGACTATGCCGATCTCTACTTCCAGTACACCCGCAGCGAGGGCTGGAGCCTGGAGGAGGGCATCGTCAAGTCCGGCAGCTTCAGCATTGATCAAGGCGTGGGTGTCCGTGCCGTTTCCGGCGACAAGACTGCCTTTGCCTACTCCGATGATATCGGTGCCGAAGCCATTGGCCGTGCGGCCGATGCAGTGCGTGCCATCGGTGCAGTTGGTGGAGATGGCTCGGCCGGACGGCAGTCGCCGCAACGTGCGCGTGATCTGTACCCGGCCATCGACCCCTGTTACAGCCTGGAAGCCGCTGCCAAAGTGGCATTGCTGGAAAAAGTCGAGAAGCTGGCCCGCGCCATGGACCCGCGGGTGATTCAGGTGATGGCTGGCGTCGCTTCGGAATACGACGTGGTTTATGTGGCACGGCATGATGGTGTGCGTGCTGCCGATGTGCGCCCGCTGGTGCGGCTGTCGGTGCATGTGATTGCTGAACAGGATGGCCGCCGCGAACAGGGTTCCGGTGGTGGCGGCGGTCGTTTTGACCTGACCCGTTTCGATGATGAGCTGGTCGAGCTTTACGTGCGTCAGGCAGTGAACCAGGCGCTGATCAATCTGGAGGCACGTCCGGCACCGGCCGGGCAGATGACGGTGGTACTGGGTTCCGGCTGGCCGGGCGTGCTGCTGCACGAGGCCATCGGTCATGGTCTGGAAGGTGACTTCAACCGCAAGGGTACTTCAGCCTTCTCGGGCAAGCTGGGTCAGCGCGTGGCCGCCGCCGGGGTGACTGTGGTGGACGACGGTACGCTGGATGGCCGACGCGGTTCGCTGGCCATTGACGACGAAGGCAACCAGACCAACCGTACCGTGCTGATCGAGGATGGCATCCTCAAGGGCTATATGCAGGATGCGATGAATGCGCGCCTGATGCAGGTGGCCCCCACCGGCAATGGCCGGCGCGAGTCTTATGCGCATATCCCGATGCCGCGCATGACCAATACCTATATGTTGGGCGGTCAGCACGATCCCCAGGAAATCATCGCCTCGGTCAAGAATGGCCTGTATGCCGCCAACTTCGGTGGTGGTCAGGTGGACATCACCAGCGGCAAGTTTGTGTTCTCGGCCTCGGAAGCCTGGCGTATCGAGGATGGCAAGCTGACCTACCCGGTCAAGGGTGCGACCCTGATCGGCAATGGCCCGGATGTGTTGGGCCATGTCTCGATGATAGGCAATGACATGGCGCTGGATCAGGGCGTGGGTGTCTGCGGCAAGGAAGGGCAGAGCGTGCCGGTAGGCGTGGGTCAGCCCACCTTGCGCATTGATGGTGGCCTGACTGTCGGCGGCACGGCCGGCTAGCCGGCATGACATGCTGAAGTGGCATAGCAAGGCCATGGGTATCGGCAAGGTGCTGTGGCCGGTCTGTCTGTTGCTCGCGACAGCAGCCTCTGCCCAGGACTTTGTCGTGGCAGTGGAAGAGTCGGATAACCATCCCTTCGAATACGCCAGGGGGGATGGCGCGGAGCATGGCGGTTTTCATCTGGAGGAAATCGACCAGGTGGCGGCGCGCCTGGACTGGCATGTGGTGTACAAACCCATGCCCTGGCAGCGTGCCCTGCGCAGCCTGCAACTGGGCCGGGTGGATGCGCTCAGTTATCTGGCGCGCACCCCGGAGCGCGAAGCGTATACCGTCTTCATGCCGGCGGCCATCCAGCACCGGCAGTATGCCGGGCTGTTCGTGCGCCGCAGTCAGCGCCGGCATTTTCCTGAAAGCAGCCAGCCCTGCACCTATGCGGGCTATCGCATGGCGGCCGCCAGCAACTACTTTTATGGCGATGTGGTGCAAAAAGCCATGCATTCCTGCTGGCAGATCGAGATCACTGCCAGCTCGAAGGAAGAAGTATTTTCCAAGCTGCTGGCTGGTCGTATCGATATCGCAGTGGCTTATGGCACCTCCTTGCAATCGCTGGCAGCCAGCATGCCCGAGCTGGACTCGCAGGTGGTGGCCCTGCGCCAGCCGCGCTGGCTGATCGGTGATTTCTACCTGGGCTTTTCCCGCAAGGCGATGTCGGCGCAGCGTATTGCCCGTTATCTGCAGGCGCAGCAGCAGTTTCGTAGCAGCAGCGACTATCAGCGGCTGGTACGCAAATACAATATGAAGGAATTTCTGCCCTGAGCGTGGCGAGCACCAACCAGCCATCCCGCATCGCGACATGTTCTTGCCTCAGCCTGCGTCCCGTGCAGCAGGCCGTCACCCAGGCCATGCTGTAGCCCTGAAAATTCAAGCTTGTTCCAGCTATTGCCAATAAATGATTGATAACGGTAGCCGCCTGCTGCCTGGAGAAGGGTATGGTCCGACTGGAAGATCTGCAGATATTGCTGCATACCGCACAGCTGGGCAGCCTGTCCGCTGCCGCCCGCCTGCTGGGCATCAGTCCGGCGGTGGCCAGTGCCGGGCTAAAGCGGCTGGAAGCCGAGCTGCATACCCGCTTGCTGGTGCGTTCCACCCGCAGCTTGCGCCTGACGGCCGATGGCGAACGCTATCTGGCCCACGCCCGTGCCGCCATGGATGCATTGCAGGCCGGTGAGCAGGTGCTGGCGGCGGGACAGCAGGCGCTGCATGGCCAGCTCAGCCTGTCGATGCCTTCGGATATTGGCCGCCAGCTGTTGCGGCCCTGGCTGGATGATTTCCTGGCCGAGCATCCGGCAGTACGCTTGCAGCTGCACATCAGTGACCGGCTGGCCGATCTGTATCGCATGCCGGTGGATGTCGCCCTGCGCTATGGCGTGCCGGAGGACTCCAGCCTGGTCGCCCTGCCGTTGCTGGCTGACAACCGGCGGTTATTGTGCGCGGCACCGGCTTATCTGGAGCGGCATGGTTCACCGCAGCGACCGGAAGATCTGGCCGCACATGAGTGCCTGCGATTTGTGCTTGGAGATGCCCTGCATGAGCGCTGGCGCTTTGCCCAGCATGGCACCTGGTCGGTGGTGACCGTGGGTGGCCGACGTAATAGCGATGATGGCGAAATCGTGCGCCGGTGGGCGCTGGCCGGGCAGGGCATTGCCTACAAGTCGCAGCTGGATGTACTGGATGATGTGCGCGCTGGTCGCCTGCAAGCCTTGCTGACTGATTACCAGACCGAGCCGACCCCTTTGTATCTGGTGTGTCCGCACCGGCTGATGCTGTCGCCCTTGCTGATGCGCTTACGCGAGTTCCTGCAACAGCGGCTGCAGGAACATGTGGCGGGAGAAAGCGCAAGCCTGCCTCCAGCGGGCTTGCGCTGAGTGGAATCAGCCCTGGGTGCTGAGCAGATTGCCAACCGAGGACGAGTAGCTGTTGCTCTGGCTGTTCTGCAGGTTCTGCAGCAGAGCGCTCAGGAAGGATTGCAGATTGGCGGAGTTGCTGCTGCCCGAGCTGCTGGAGCTGGTGTTGCTGCTGCCATTGGCCTGCTGCACGCTATTGACCAGATTGCTGAAATCGCTTTGCAGAGTATTGAGTGCGCTGGAGCTGCTGCCGCTTGTGCTGCTGCCAGACGAGCTGGACAGCTGCTGAATCAGGCTTTGCAGCTGGCTCTCGGCATTGCCATAGGCGCTGGTGCTGCTGTCCGTGCTGCTGTCGGAACTGCCGCTGCCGGATTTCAGTGCGCTGAACAGATCATGCATGAAGGTGTGCATGGCCTGCATCGGATTTTGCGCGCTGCCCGTGCTGCTGGTGCTGTCATCATTGTCGCCATCATCATCCGGTGGTGGCGGGGCCTGCAGGCTGGCCAGCGCGCTATTGCTGGAATTGCCATTGCTGCTGCTGGCGCTGTTGTTGCTGGATGGCGGCTGCAAGGAAATGCCCAGCTGGCTGAGTGCTTGCTCCACGCTTTGCATGAAGGCGTCGTTACCGCCACGGTGCTTGCCGTGGTGACGGGTTTCGCTGCTGCTGGACGTGCTGCTGGTCGATGTGCTGCCAGTCAGCTGGCTGCTGTAAATCGACGACGTGCTGCTGATGCCCGAAATACTCATGATAAGGCTCCCTGTGCTTGCTTGTGACTTGTGCTGTAAAGCCACCTCCAGAGATCAGGACGCGGCATTGCGCCTGCGTACGGTGCAAGTTTCGAGCCAGGTGCGGCGCCTGAAAATGTAAATTTTCGTCAGCAAATGTTAAGAAGTGTTAGTAAAAACAGGATTTTATCGCGCCTTTGCTAGTATTCCGCCTGTTGCTGGGCAAGCCGGATAGCTGGCATGGCAAGATTTGCCGCCAAAGCGGAAGTCAGCGCGGGAGTATTGCCGTCTGATCATGGCTGGTTTGGCCTGGGCGTGTGCACAGTCGGCAAGAATTGCCGCTGTTGCGGTGGGGCAGCCGCCTGAAGTGAGAGAGGGACCCGGGCAAGCGGGCGGCGGCTGCTTGGATAGCATGATGCGGGAGCTGGCGGTTAAGGAAGGTTAATAGCCGGTAAAGCGCTATAAATCTGTGTAAAAGCCAGTAAAACTTCACCCGCAGGCGGCCGTGATGTGGATCATGTCTGCCGATAGTCCCGGGAGAGCGGGGCCTGCATAGAATAATCAGGATGGAAAATGCGAATACTGCTGGTAGATGACGATATCGAGTTGGCCGACATGCTGGGCAGCTATCTGGAGCGGGAGTCCTGCCTGGTCCAGAAAGTGAGTGATGGCACCAGCGCGGTGGTGCAAGCCTTGTCCGGCCAGTTTGACCTGATGGTACTGGATGTGATGATGCCCGGCCTGAGCGGCGTGGAAGTGCTGCGCCGGGTGCGCGAACACAGCATGCTGCCGGTGCTGATGCTGACCGCGCGTGGAGATGATACCGACCGCGTGCTGGGCCTGGAATTGGGGGCGGATGACTATGTGCCCAAGCCCTGCACTCCGCGTGAGTTGCTGGCACGCATTCGTGCCATTCTGCGCCGTACGGGTAACCAGGTGCAGCCGGCACAGGAAAACGATGTGCTGCGTGAAGGCCCGCTTACCATGTGGCCGGGCGAGCGTCGTGCGCAGTGGGCAGACGAAACGCTGGAGCTGACCAGTACCGAATACAGCTTGCTGGAATTACTGGTACGGCATGCCGGCCAGCCGGTGGGCAAGGACGTGCTGTCCAAGCAGGCGCTGGGCCGGCCGCTGGCGCGCTTTGATCGCAGTGTCGATGTGCACATGAGCAGCATCCGCCAGAAACTGTCACGGGTGGCGCCAGGCCGCATCTGCATTCAGACCGTGGTGCGCCGCGGCTATCAGTTCATCAAGGCCTGAGCATGGGGCGCCTGTTCTGGAAACTGTTTCTCATTCTGTGGCTGGCGCAGATCTGCACGGTGTTCGGAGTGGGCACGGTCTTCTGGCTCAGGCACCGCATGGAGAGTGCCGCCGCCATCGAACAGCAACATCCCATGGATACCGCGGTGCTGGACATGGCGGCTGCCGTGCTGCGGCGCGAAGGAATAGCCGGCTTGCGCACCCATCTGCAAGACATGAGCCCCGGTGCGCGCCGGCATCTGCTGGTGCTGGATGATCAGCAGCACGAACTGCTGGGCCGGGCAGTGCCGTCGCCAGAACGGCTGGGGCTGCGACCATCGCGTGAAGTGACGCTTGGCGGCTCTGCTCATTACCGCTTGCTGCTACTGCCGCCCGGCCCGCCGGGAGGTATGCCGGGTGGGGGGCCGGGTGGCGGGCCTGAGCATGGTCCGGGGGAGCCCAGCCCCTTCCCCATGCTGCCCATCATTGCGGCCTTGCTAGCCAGCTTGTTGTTCGGCGCCATCCTGGCGCGCCATCTGTCCAAGCCGATCCGCTTGATGAGCGATGCCTTCCAGTCGGTGGCCAGGGGTGAAATGGATGTACATCTGGGCAGTGACCTGGGCAGCCGGCGTGATGAGCTGGCGGACCTCGGGCGTGATTTTGATGCTCTGGCCCAGCGCCTGAAGCAGCTGATTACCGGCCAGCGTCGCTTGTTTCACGATGTATCACATGAGCTGCGTTCGCCGCTGGCCCGGTTGAATGCCGCAGTGGATCTGGCACGACAGCAGCCGGAAAAGCTGGAGGAATGGCTGGACCGCATCGAGCGAGAATCCGGGCGGATGGATGCGCTGGTGGGGGAAATCCTTGCCCTGGCGCGGCTGGATGCCGAAGCATCACAGCACCCGGCAGAGTGCCTGCCCGTGGATGTGCTGCTGGAAGAGCTGATTACCGATGCCCAGTTCGAGGCGGAGGCCAATGGCACCAGCATCCTGTTGCTGCAAGAGGACATGGCCGAGGTCATGGCACAGCCAGAGCTATTGTCGCGCGCATTGGAAAACGTGGTGCGCAATGCCATCCATCACACCCGCAATGGTGGTCCGGTTTCGCTGGCAGTGATGCGCGGCAGTACTGAGGTGACGATTGCCGTGAGCGATTGTGGGCCTGGGGTGCCGGAGCATGAGCTGAAAACCATCTTCGAGCCGTTCTTCCGCAGCGAGCAGAATACCCAGCCCGGGGGTTATGGCCTGGGTCTGGCCATGGCGCAGCGCATTGTCGAGGCTCATCAGGGCCGGATACAGGCGGCCAATCTGCCGCAGGGTGGCTTGCAAGTGAGCATCACCCTGCCGCTGGCCTGAGAGCAGGCTTAGCCGCGTGAGCGCAGGCCGCCCGAGTTGCCCAGTTCGCTGAGCAGGCGCGTGGTGGTACTGCCGCTCAGCCGGAAGGGGTCGAGTACCGGACTGGAAGAATGCCGCAGCAACAGTGCGGCATTTTTTTTGTCGATGGGGGCCTGCGCCATCGACCAGCTGGCGAATTCGCGCTGATCGATTTCCTGGTAGGCCAGCAGCGTGACATCGCGATGACGGTTGTCGCGGCAGATATGCTGGTACAGGGCATTGACTTCGGCACGGCCACCTTCCAGCGCCTGCACGAAGACATCGTCGCCATAGCACAGTACGCCGGTAATGCCGCTTTGCGGATTGTGCTGGTGGGCGGCGTCCAGGATCTGCTTGACCAGTTCGCTGGTGATCGGGCTGCAGCTGCGGCTGGCGTAAATGAGTCGGACGAGCATGGTCAGTTTCCTCTGTGCATCAGCGACAGGAATTCCCGGCGCAGATTGGCGTCGCGCAGGAAAGAACCGCGCATCACGCTATTGGTCATTTTCGAATTGTTATCCTTCACGCCGCGCCAGTGCATGCAGAAATGATCGGCTTCCATGACGATGGCCAGCCCGTCCGGCTGCAGCTTGTCCATCAGCAGGTCGGCAATCTGCATCACTGCTTCTTCCTGGATTTGCGGGCGGGTCATGATCCAGTCGATCAGTCGCGCATATTTGGACAGACCAATCAGGCTGGAATGCTCATTCGGCATCACCCCTACCCAGACCCGGCCCATGATGGGGCACAGGTGGTGGGAGCAGGCGCTGCGTACCGTGATGGGGCCGACAATCATCAGCTCGTTGAGCTGTTCGATATTGGGAAATTCGGTATTCGGCGGGCTGTTTACATAGCGGCCACGAAATACCTCGCGCACATACATCTTGGCTACGCGACGGGCGGTGTCCTGCGTGTTGTGGTCGTTGACCGTGTCGATGACCAGGCTTTCCAGTACGCCCTGCATTTTCTCAGCCACTTCCTGTTGCAACAGGTCTAGCTCATCTTCCTCGATGAAGTCGGCAATATTGTCATTGGCGTGAAAGCGTACGCCGGCCTGTTGCAGGCGGTAGCGTATGCGAGATGAAACGCTGGCCGTCGTTGTGGCTTTGTCGTCCGGTTTGCTCATGGTGGGGGTGACCCTATCTTGATGGCTGGCTTGTTCTGGGTTAGGGGCGTTGCAAGTCGCTACAGCGGTGGTGCCAGGCCTGATGTGCCAACCGCTCTTCATCATGATGTGTGCGAGATTCTTGTCCGGCGTCCTGGCTGCCGCCCGCTGTTGCGACAACTGGAAGCCATGTTCTGAATGGTAATGCGCTTGCCCGGCAGGGGAAAGGAAAAACCTGTCCCACTCGTTCAGATGGTGTCTCCACCTCTGCTTTCAAGAGGAGGAGGCGGTTTTGTGCTGCCGGTACAGGCAGGGTTGGCCAGAAGCTTCCAGCACATCCTGGCAGGGCTGACGCTTGCTCTTGATCTGCAAGGCGTGACAGGCATAGGGGAAGCGTGCGTCGTGGCTGATGTAATAGTGGCGGCAGCCTTGACAGCGCAGACGGGCAGCAGCGGTATTGCTCGTGGTAGGCATGGGCTGGCGTGGCGGATGGTGGTAGCTGAATTGTGCCGTTTATAGCACCGAATGTGAATATTTGTTTTAAATGGTGATGGTGGCTGTCATTTTTGATATAAAGCTGGATTGCCCCTGCAGTTTTCGCCGGATGAATCCGGCGGAGCGTGGGCCTGGTTCTCCGGCGCTTCAAAGCAGCCGACATACATCATTATGAATATCAACCCTGTATTGGTGCTGGCACCCATCTTCCTCACCACCGAGTTGCTGAGCCTGGCACTGTGCATGGTGCTGGCTTCGCTGCGCAGCAGCGGGCTGCCTGGTGTGCGCCAATGGCTGCTGGCCAATATGGCTGTGGTGGTTTACCTGCCCTTGCTGGGCTTGCGCGACATCATTCCTGATTTCATTTCCATCGTGCTGGCTAATGGCATCGTGGCGCTGTCGGCCGCTTGCTACTATGCCGGCTGCGCCCATTTCCTGGGCCAGCCCTCCCGCTGGAAATACCTGCTTGCCGGTGCCTTGCTGCAAGTACTGGCGGTGACCTACTGGCGTTACGGTGTCAACAGCTTGCCATTACGGGTGATGGCGATTTCCGCCTATGGTGCGGTGGTGTGCACGGCGACCTCCTGGCTGATGCTGCGCCATTACACCGGCCGCCGTAACAGTGTGCACTACCGGCTGCTGACGGGCCTGTCCTGCCTGTTTGCCGTGGCACAGATCGCGCGCAGCATTTATTTCGGCATGCTGCATCCCGTGCCCACCAACATCATGCTGGCCAGTGGCTGGAATGTGCTGCTGCTGTGCATTGGTGCCGCCATCATGCCGGCGCTATCCATGGCGGCCGTGCTGATGCTGCACGAGGCCTTGCAGACTGAGGCCGAAGAAGCGGCCAACCGCGACTTCATGACCGGTGCCTTGTCACGCAAGCACCTGTTTGCCACCGGTCAGCAGTTCATCCTGCAGGCTGCGGCGACCCGTCGTCCGCTGACCCTGCTGCTGATCGATCTGGATCATTTCAAAACCATCAATGACACCTATGGCCATGCGGCGGGCGATGAGGTCTTGCGGGCCTTTGCCGACATGGTGGGCGAGCATTTGCGTGGCCGCGACGTGCTGGGGCGGCTGGGGGGCGAGGAGTTTGCGGTATTGCTGCCGGATGCCAGCTTGGCTTCGGCCCAGCTGGTGGCCGAACGGTTACGCTTGCGTGCGCAGCAGCATCTGGTGGTCAGCAGTTTCGGTGAGTGCCGCTACAGCATCAGCATCGGCGTGGCCGGCTGGCTGGGCGGGGAGAGCTTTGATCAGCTGTGCCAGCGGGCGGATCAGGCCTTGTATCAGGCCAAGAATAGTGGCCGCAACCGGGTGCATACCAGTCAGCTGGCACCGGAGTTACTGCCGCAGTCGGCATGAGTTGGCGCATTCCGCACGGAGCGTGGCGTGGCCGGCGCTGGGCGGATGAGGCGAGGCTGTTGCTTGATGAGGAAGCGATCAGGCCGTGGTGTCGACGCTATTGCCCAGATGGCTGGGGTTGCTGACGTATTCGTAGACGCCGACACCAAGGGCGGCAGCGGCGAGTAGCGGGTGGGCTTCCACCACCGACGCGGCCTCGGTCACGACAGAGGCGGTGGCCTTGAGAATCGCCCCGCCCGATGTGCTGATGAAAGAACCTACCGCCCCCAGAAACATGGTTTTATCCCTTAGTGCATTTGAAATGCTATCGACGGCCAGGCTGCGGACTTGAGGCGCTTTACCCAGATTTACACCGGGCAGGCGGCCTTGACCAAAAGCGGGATTGCCAGGCCGGCCATGGCTGGTGGCCCGGCTGGGCAGCGTCAGTCAGCCTGCTTGCGCACATCCAGTAATTCTTGCAGTTGCGACAGGGTGGAATCGTCCTTGACCACGTGTTGCAGCCATTCCTCCAGGCTCATTTCCGCCCAGCGCGCCGCACGTTCCGCCAGCGCTGCCACCGGGCTGTGTGGTTCGTGCACCCGGAAATAGCGGGCGACTTCGCCCAGCATCTGCACCGCTTGTTCACGACTGCGGATCTGGCCGTCAAAGTCAGGCTGCTGTAGCGGGGCCGGGCTATGGCTGGTGGCGGTGGGCATGGCGGGTCTGCTCTCCTGCGGGGTGGTCTGTGGCCGCGTGGTGGTCGGGGCGGCTTCCGGTGTGGTCTGCTTGCGATAACGCAATACCAGGTCCTGGCAGGCGTAGATGGCATTGCGGGCGTCGACCAGGCTGGGCGCATGTTCGCCAAAACGCTGCTCCAGTTTCTGCTCCAGCAATTCATAGCACTGATGGGATTGCACCAGTTGCTCATGCACCGTGGAGAACCAGCCGGCACCACACAGGGTGGCGGCTTTTTCGAAGCTTTCCCCCGGCAGCTTGCCTTCGGCAATGGCGGCCTCGCGTGCGGCGGCATCCTTCAGCCCCAGATTGTCCACTTCCCGTGACTGCTGCCAGTCGTTCCAGCCATAGCCGCCAAACTCAGGCTTAATGAGTGGCGTGGCACGAATGGCGGCGGCCAGTTGCTGATTCAGCCATTCCAGCTTGCCGATGCGTTCGTCCAGGTCTTGCGGGTCCAGCTCCGGATAGCCATTGGCCCAGTATTGATCCAGCCAGCCGTTGAGCAGGCTCAGCCCCAGTGGCAGGCTGGCGATGCCCTGTTGCTGCAGCAGGGCTTCGGCCAGCCAGACAATCAGTTGCAGATCCTTGCTTTGCTGGCTCAGCGCCTGCTCGCACAGCCGGATGACCTTGGGCCATTCGGCGATTTTCAGGGTCTGCTCCCACTCGCCCTGAGCCAGGCCGGGGTCGTCGCTGCGGCGGGCTTCGCGAATCTGGTCGAACAGTACCGAGTAACTGAGGTCTTCACCCGCCGGCTGCGGGCCGGCAATCGGTGCCAGCAATTGTTCAAGCTTGTCTTGCATGAGGTGTCCTGAGAAAGGGAAGGGATGGCTGCCGCTGGCCTGTTGCTGCGGTTTGCACGGTGTGCTCAGCCTCGGCCTATTTCGGGCATGGTGGAGATCAGCACGGCGCCGCAGCTGGTTTTGTGGCCTTCCAGTGCGACGGGCTTGCCACCCACCAGCCAGGAGGAATCGCCCTCGACGATGCTGCAGTTGCTGTGCCCATTGCGCGGGCAGCTGACACTATCGCCAAGGCAGGCTACCTGCTTGCCGAACAGGGTGGTGCTGGAGGCGGAGCTCACCACATTGCCGCCGTGATCGGTAGGGTCGCCAAGTCGGATGACGCGTTTCATGCGGGTATTTCCTCCAGGGTGGGGCGTATCACGCTCAGGCAGGCTTCATCGTGGCTGAACTGCACCAGCATGACGGGGGCAGCCAGCTGGGTGCTGCGGCTGATGGCCTGTGCGGTAAGCAAGGCCGTGGTGGCGGCGCCGACATCGCCCCATTCGCGCACGCTGTTGCTGGCCTGGTCGATGGGGTGAAGTTCGATCTGATGGCGGCTGAGCGCACCGGACAAGGCTGAGAGACGGGTGCCACCGACATCGACTTCGCCGCTGTTATGGCTGAGCCAGGCCAGGCTAGTGGCGCGGTTATTGTCTGGCTGGGCGTCTTCCTCGCTGAAGGGGTAGTCCAGCAAGCGGCCGTTGACCAGGGCATTGTCCAGCAGGGTTTGCAGCTGGCGGGCCAGCTGCATGGCACGCATGGCTGCCGGGCCACGGCTGGCGGTAGCCAGCTGGGCAAGCAGCGGCAAGGCTGCCAGCGAACCCTGCACCGAGGGCGGAACATTTCCCCATTCCGGCGAGCTGGCAGCCGTGCTTTTCTCCCAGTAAGGCTGGTAGGGATCGGGCTGGTCATCAACAGACGTCATGGCACTGGCGGCTGCGTCCTGTTGCGGCAGGCCGCTACGCAAAAACAGCATGGCAACCAGCGCAATGCCGGGGCGGCCGCGCCATGCCAGCTCCGGATCCGGGCTGTTTTCCTGCCATGACGCATCGTCCTCCTCAAAGGGCAGGCCCGGTGCGTCGGCGGCCAGCACGACCAGTCCGGGTAGTTCGGGTGTTTGCTGCAGCACTTGCGCCACGCGTTCGGCCAGCGGGCCATTGCCGGGAAGGAAGCGGCAATCCTGCGCTGGTGCTTGTTGCAGGCCAAGGCTTTGTTGCACGGCTTCTTGCTGGGCAGCCTTGAGCGCGTCCAGCTGCTCGATGCCGGATAGCGTGGGCAGGACTTCGGTATACAGGGGTAGCCATGCCGCACCGGCGGCCTCGGCATACAGGCGTGACAAGGCCTCCTGCAATAGCGGGGTGATGGCATCCAGCACATTGTCTGCTTCGATATCGTCCTGGCTGATGGCTTGCCATTCGCAGCTGCTATCGGTTTCTGTCAGCCAGTCGGCCTCATCCTTCACCGGCAGTGCCGTGCCGTACAGCCAGCGGCAGTCTATGGTGTACTGCCTTTCGCGCAGGGCGTTCAGATGCTGCTGCCGCGCGGCTTCGCGGGTGGCGGTTCTTTCGGCTTCAGCATTGGCGGCGGCGGCTTGCTGGGCCGCCTGCTCGCGCCGCTGCCGCAACACGCCCCACCAGCGTATTGCCAGCGTGGCCGCGACCGGCGGCACGATGTGCAATAGCAAGATGGCCGAAGGGCTGATGCGCTGCCAGCTCAGCGGCAGTACCAGCCATAACAGCCCCCACCAGCCTATGGTGAGGCCCCCAAACAGGGCGGGTAGTCTCCACATGGTGCCGGGTCCTTAGCTCAGACGCACTTTGATCTGCTCGCCCTTGAGCGAAACGGCGATTTTTTTCACCGGCTTGCCGCTGGCCATGCGGCCTAGCAGCTCACTGGAAATCTGCGCCAGCAGGGTGCGGGTCAGGATGGCATCGGCATTGCGGGCACCGCTGTCCACATCCATGCAGCGGGCGGCGATCTGCTCGGTCAGCTCCTGCGGGAATTCCACCTTGGCGCCATGATTGCTGGCGATGCGCTGGCGGATCTTCTCCAGCTTGAGCGCAACAATCGCCTGCAGGACTTCGTCGCTGATGGGGAAGTAGGGGACGATATCCAGCCGGCCCAGCAGGGCGGGTTTGAATACCTGCTGCAAGGTGGGCCGCAGGATTTCCACCAGATCGGCTGCGGTCGGTTCGCGGTTCTCGCCTTCGACGGTGACACCGTGTTCGCAGGCGCGCATTACCAGCTCGGTGCCGGTATTGGAGGTCAGCAGGATGATGGTGTTCTTGAAGTCCACCTCGCGTCCTTCGCTGTCTTCCAGCTGGCCTTTGTCAAAGACCTGGAAGAATAGCTCCATGACGTCCGGGTGGGCTTTTTCCACCTCATCCAGCAGCACCACCGAGTAGGGCTTGCGGCGTACGGCTTCGGTCAGCACACCACCTTCGCCATAACCCACATAGCCCGGAGGCGAGCCCTTCAGCCCGGATACGCTGTGCGCTTCCTGGTATTCCGACATGTTGATGGTGATCAGATTGCGCTCGCCGCCGTACAGGGCTTCGGCCAGCGCCAGCGCGGTTTCGGTCTTGCCCACGCCGGAAGGGCCCACCAGCATGAACACGCCCTTGGGCTTGCCGGGGTCTTCCAGATTGGCCTTGGCGATCTGTACCCGTTCGGCAATCTGCGCCAGCGCATGTTGCTGGCCGATCACCCGCTCGCCCAGCAGGCTGGCCAGCCGCTGCACCTGTTCCAGCTCGTTGCTGACCATGCGGCCCAGCGGAATGCCGGTCCAGCCGGAAATCACATCGGCAATGACGCTTTCGTCCACGCATTCGAAAGCCAGCGGCTGTTGCTGTTGCAGGGCGCGCAGTGCCTTGCGCTTGAGCAGCAGCGGACTGGGCTTTTTGCTGCTGGGCTTGGCGCTGTCGGTTTGCTGTTTCAGCGCTTCGATTTCGCTGACCAGCTGTTGCTGTTCTGCCCAGGCGGCGTGTAGCTGCTGCAGGTCCTGCTGCAGCAGGGCGTGGCGGGTCTGCAGCTCGGCAATGCGTTCGGCGTGGCCTTCTTCGCGTTGCAAGGCGGCAATCTCACGCTCGATATTGCCCAGCAAAACACTGAGATCTTCCACCGGACCGGGCTTGCCGGCGCGGGACAGGGCGACGCGGGCGCAGGCGGTATCCAGCACGCTGATGGCCTTGTCCGGCAGCTGCCGACCGGTGATGTAGCGGCTGGACAGGTGCACGGCTGCGGTGATGGCTTCGTTGAGGATGTCCACCTGATGGTGGTCCTGCATGGCCTGGGTGAGCCCGCGCACCATCTGCACGGCGATATCGGGCGCGGGTTCTTCCACTTTCACTACCTGGAAGCGGCGTGCCAGCGCGGCATCTTTTTCGAAGTATTTCTTGTACTCGGCCCAGGTGGTGGCGGCAATGGTGCGCAGTTCGCCCCGTGCCAGCGCCGGTTTCAGCAGATTGGCCGCGTCGTTCTGGCCGGCAGCACCACCCGCGCCAATCATGGTATGAGCTTCGTCGATAAACAGAATGATGGGCTGCGGGCTGGCCTTGACCTCGTCGATGACCTGGCGCAGCCGGTTTTCAAACTCGCCCTTGACGCTGGCGCCGGCTTGCAGCAAGCCCAGGTCCAGCGTGCGCAGGGCCACGCCCAGCAACACATCCGGTACTTCCTGCAGCACGATCTTGCGTGCCAGCCCCTCGACCACGGCGGTTTTGCCCACACCCGGCTCTCCGGTGAGGATGGGGTTGTTCTGGCGGCGGCGCATCAGGATGTCGATCATCTGGCGGATTTCACCATCGCGCCCCAGGATGGGGTCGATCTTGCCGGCGCGGGCCTGGGCGGTGAGGTCTATCGTGTATTTGTCGAGGGCCGGGCTGCCACGGCCTGCCGGACGCGCTGCGGCATTGCCTTGCTGCTCGCTGCTGTCGTCGTCGGCTTCCTCGCCGTCGCTGATGCCGTTGGCCGCTTCGCCGCCGTGCTGGCGCAATTGGCGGTAAGCGCCTTGCAACTGGCTGGCATCCTGGCGGGCCAGGCTGCGCGAGCCGGATTGCAGGGCATTGCGCAGGGCGTCGTCGCGCCACAGCACCAGCAGCAGGTCCAGGGTGGAGATGCTGTCCTGGCCATATTCCATGCTGGCCAGCAACCAGGCTTTTTCCAGCCATTGCGGCAGCCAGGCGGACAGCACCGGGTTGCGGGTATTGCCACTGCGGAAGGCATCCAGGGCACTATCCAGCTCGCGGTTGACCTGTGCCACCGGCAGGCCCAGTGCCTGCAGCGCAGACAGCGCGGCATTGTCAGCCTGATCCAGCATGGCCAGCAGGACGTGTTCGATTTCCACTTCAAAATGGGTGCGCGCCAGCGCGCGGCTGGCGGCTTGCTCTACAGCCTGGCGTGCGGTGGGAGTGAGTCGTTCGATAAGGGATTTCAAAGATACCGACATAGGTTTTCCAATAAGCACAATTCAAATCAACAAGCCTGCCGCCATCATTGCAGCAGGGCGTAACGCATATCATCCGGGTCGCGCGCTTGCGCACCCAGCCAGCAACTGCCGCCCAGGCGCAGGGCGTTGTCTGCAGCCAGCCGTGCCGGTGGTACGGCCTGTTTCTGTAATACCAGGCAGACATCCACCGCCAGGTTGTGGCCTACGGCAAACTTCAGCAGTGCCTGCAAGGCCTGTGCCGCCGGGCCTCCCGGTTGCAGGGCTTCGTAACGCTGGCGGTCCATGCTGCCCAGGCGCAGCTGCAGCCTGGTCTGCCGGTCCCATACCCGTGCTCCGGCCAGTACCGAAATTCCCAGTTCGCAGGCATGGCCGCCCAAGCGGCTTTGTTCGTCCAGCGGAATGTTCATCCATTGGCCGACAAACTGCTGCAGGCTGGCGGATACACCGAAAAAGCCTTCCACCAGCGCCACCAGTGCCTGGCCCGACAAGGGCTTCTGGCTGAGCAGGCCGGCAAAGAAGACGAACAGATTTTCATCTATGCCATTGTCACCTTGCAATTGCTGGCGCAAGGATTGCAGACCCAAGCCGCTCAAATCCAGCAGATTCCGGCTGAAGTCGTCTTCTTCGCCCGCCTCCACGCGAATCCAGTAGCGGTATTTTTGCCAGGCCGCAAAAAACAGGGCGGCGGAGCGGTGGCTGAACAGGTCGAGAAAGGCGTGCAGCGAGTCGTCCTTGTATTGCTGGCGTCGCTCCAGTAGCAGCTCGGTATAGGAGGTGGGCAGTACACCGCTGGGGCCGGTGAGGCCGATGAAGCTCTGCGTCATCTCACTCAGCGCATCGCCATCCTCGGCGGCGGCTGCCGGCCGGTAAGACTGCAGTTCGCTGGGTGGAAAACTGAGCGAGGCCAGGGTGCGGAAACGCAAGCGGGGCGGCAGGGCTGCGCGGCGGCCATCGTGCTTGCGCATACTCAGTCCCAGCAGCCGTACTGCCTGGAAAAAGCTGAACTGGCTGGCGTCTTGCGCCAGCTCTGCGTTCAGATCACGAGGGCTTCGCCGGCGCGGGCTGGCCATGTCGCTACCTCCTCGTCTTGTTGCACCGTATGCACGCGCAGACGGCTGAAACTGTTCGGGCTGCAATAAAGCGCGAAGAAGCGCTCCAGCACCGAGGCAAACAGGTAAACGCTGCCGCCCACGTAATAGTCGGCATCCAGCGTCAGCTGGATTTCACTGCCACGGACAAAGCCGGAGAAGTCGCGGCCACTGACCCGGCTGACCGCGGCCTGGCTGCGGATGCCGACAATGCCCTGGATCTGCCGGGTGTTCACTGCCGAGTCCCCCAGGTTGTACAGGGTCAGCATTTCCTGGATCGCCTGGCAGCCGGAATCGACGATGGACAGGTAATTCAGCGACAAATGCGAAATCAGCCGCCACTGCACCGCCCGTCCCAGCGGGCTGCGCTGGCTGGCGCTGGGCTTGCGCAATAGCCGCACCCGTTTCACTACCGAGTGGCCGGGCAGGGAAAAATCCGTGCGCTGGGTGGCCTGGCTGCCGCCAAAGGGAATCTGCTCCGGCAGGTCGCGGTTGCTGCACAGCAGGCTCAGGCTCAATACCTCGCTGGCTGGCCGCACCGCATTGAACTGCAAGTCCACCAGGTGCAGTTCCATCTCACTGCCCTTGTCACTCTGGCGGCGCGAGTTTTCACGGCTGGCGTGCCAGTAAAAACGTGGTGCCTTGAGATGACTGCCATGGCGGGTGGCGTAGAAGGGGGCGACTTCCTCGCTGCGTTCGCCTTCGGCAGATTTCTCCACGCGGACGACCCGCTGCAGCTGTACCACTTCGTAGGCCAGCGGCTTGCGCGCATCTACCACCACCGGATAGCTGGCTTTCTGATGGGTCACCCGGATGGGTTCGCCCGGCTGCTGGAACAGATTGACAATAGGCGTGCAGCCCAGCTTCAGGTGTTGGGCCTGCAACTGCGCCAGCAGCCGATGGTGGCGTTCGCTGTCCGGGTAGCGTTTCAGCATGATCTGCACGACCAGCTTGTCGCCAGGCAGCCGGCTGGCCAGCTTGTCCAGTTGCAGCAAGTCGACAAACAGGAATTTGTCCGGATAGCAGAAGTATTCGGTCAGCAGGCGATAGCCCATGAATGAGCGCTCGTCATACTCCAGCATGCCTTCGTCTTTGCCAAAGCCCACCGGCTGCAGGCAGGAGGCGGGCAGCACCCGCGTGCGTGCCGGGTCTTCGCTGCCATCGCCCACCCGCACACCCAGCGCATTGGACAGCAGCATTTCATACAGCAGATGCATCAGCGCCGGCTCGCCATCCAGGAAAAACCGCAGCGATTGCAGGCCGATATCACAGAGTGGCAAGCCACCCTGGCTTTGCAGCTCCAGGGTGAGGATGGCGGCGGCATCCGGTGCCAGTTGCCGCAGATAGGGCGAGGCGCTGGTCAGTTCCAGCCGGGCCTTGTCCAGCGTCAGCGGGTACAGGTCTACCGGATAGGCACTGCGGAATTTGCACACCACACCCTGCATGGCCGGGGCATGCACCGGCTGGCCACGCTCCACCCGGTAGCGCTTGGCAATTTCCGGCCGCAGGGGGTCGCACTCAAACTGCACGATGCTGGCCGACGGCACGGGCTGCAGGTAGTGCGGGTAGAGCACGTCCAGAAAACTGCCGGCCACTTCCGGGTAGTCATCATCCAGTTTTTTGTGGATACGGGCAGCCAGCAGTGCAAACGACTCGATCAGCCGCTCGGTATGCGGGTCCTCGCACTGGTCGCCTTCCATGTGCAGGCGACCGGCAATCTTCGGGTAGCGCCGGGCAAACTCACCGGATAGCTCGCGCAGCTGGCCCAGCTCGCGTTCGTAGTAGGGGAGGAGGTTTTCTAGCATGCGTTATTAGTGGCTGGATCGAGATATACGTTGTTGTGCGGACTGCTCTAGTTCCTTGCGCTTGATGTCCGTTACCCGTGGCGAGCGACAAATCAGCTGCTTGTTGCTATTGCCATCAGTGAAGAAAACAGTGCGGTAACGCAAATAAGTGCCGTGTGGTTCACGTTTGGCCAGTGCCGCATGCATGAACCATGCACGGGAGTCATGCACATGCTCGTCGTACAGTGCCATCAGCTCCGGGTTTTGGGTCACTGCGTTATACAAGCCTTCGCCATCTTCGCGCAGCATGACCAGTTCCTCGCCACAGTCATCGCTGAATACGCGCGAGATACCGGTAAAGAAGGTGGCCAGACCGCCAATCACATTGAAAGACAGAGTGGTGCGGCCGACATAATCATCAGCAAAATCCTTGGCCCCTTCTTTCAACTGGGTTTTGTCCTGTGTGGCTTCGTATTCTTTATTGATATTCGGGGTGTAAGTTTTATTGCCATCGGTAGGCTTGCCGTTCTTGACCGGTGCTTCCAGGGTGACCGCCTGGCTTTTGCCTTGCTTGCTCTGCTTTTTCCAGGCGTCTTTTTCCGCTTCTGCCTGCCAGGATGGGGTGTCTCTGGAGTGTTGATAGAAGGGGGCATTTTCATAGCCAGGGCCACCCTTCTCGTGTAGCCCCCCTGCGTAGCGGGCAATACGCCAGGCGGTGATCTGGGCGGTCTGGAACTGCAGGATGTCTTCCAGCGAGCTGCTGGCACTGGCTTGTTGACGCCAGGCTTCGAAGCGTTGTTTTAGAATGGAGTCGAGAAAATACAATTCTGCTATCGACTTATCCATAAAACGCCATTGCTCACGTTGCTGCAGCTGGGCAATGCGCTCGGCAGAGCCATGCAATAACTCCTTATTTACTTGCAGCGGTGCTCCGGCATCAAATGCCAGCCGGTACATATGCAGCAACGGCAGCTGTGATAGCAACATGCCTTGCCCTTCGCGGGCCTTGCCCTGGTCACCTGGCGGATAGCCACCGCCAACATCGCTGTGCATGCCCGGATACACCCATTCGCCCAGTGTGCAGGCCGGATAGCTGCGGTTGGCAATGGCGATGGAGTCCAGTGCAAAGCACAGCCGCTGCTCATGTGCACTCACCAGATGGGCACACCGCCGGGGCAGATGCGCCTCTGGTGGCAGTTTCATGGTGCCATCCGCCCAGCCCATATGGCCTTCTGCTCCCGGGGCCAGCTCGGTCAGTCCCACTGCCGCCACGGTATCGAACAGGCCCAGAAACTCCACGCTGAGCGGAATGCCGCACAGGCTTTCGCAGCCTTCGTCCAGCTGTTCGCGTAAGCGCCAGATAAAAGCCCGCGCTTCGGCCGCACCGCGTGAGAAGCCGTACACATACAGCTTGATGCTGAGAATTTCCGGTTTGTAACCGTTCTGGCGTTTAGCCAGCAAGGGGGCCAGTTGTTGTTGCATCAGCTCCCGGCGTTCCTGCCGGGTGGTGCTGCGTTGTTGTTTCACCCCGTGCTCGGATTCCACATAGCTATACTGCATGGCCTTGACTAGTGCGTATGCATCTTCAGCATCCAGTTTCTCATTTTGAGCGCTATAGGCACGGCGCAAGGCATCAACTAGGCGGGTCAGTCCCCACAGAATGCGGTCTTCGCCACCAGCGGCAAAGCTGAGGCCGCTGCTGGAAGGTTTGTCTTCGCCGATCTCCTTGAAAACCGTACCCACTCCCTGCATGTAGTAGCTGTAATAGCCCCAGTCTCTACCATCGAGAGAGCCAATTGATGCATTAAACAAGCGTCGTACATTGCTGCTGTTGACTGGATTGGCCTTGTCGTCTGAGTCGCCATGATTATTGGTACCGTCAAAAAACAGGCTGATATTCAGTACCTGTACACAGGGCGAGGGCTGCCCCTCCTGCCGGGCCTGGCAATGTGCCGCATCGACCTGCTGTTGTTGCTGGCTGCGATTGGCAATGACTTCGTCCAGACGGGTGGGTAGATAACCCGCTTCAGGAAAGGCGGGGGCGATCAGGGCTGGCATGTTGGTGAGGCTCCCAGGCGGCGGATGATTTCCTTGGCACGGCCTTCTCCATAAGGCAGATGACCCAATACTCTGCTGTGTTCAGCTGAGTCGATCAGTGGATAGACCTTGTCGCAAGGCAAAAAAATCAGTACCAAAGAAGATACCTTTTGGTAAGGTGGTACCTGCATGGTAATGCTGTGGTGGGTGTAGTTGGCCTTGTGAATGGCATGCCACTTGATTACTTCGGGTGTTGTCGTGCCATCGGGGTTGTATCTGGGAGGTTTGATCCCCCCTGGATTCGTGTCTGGACTGGGGTCCTTGGTCCACTCAATGGTGGCCATCATGCCGGGCTGCCATTTTTTTGGCAGGCTGACGCAGCACTCTTCGCCACCACCACCACCCATGCC
>NZ_RFAR01000065.1 GCF_003693445.1 Aquitalea palustris
GCCCCAGGGACGCTACGCTATTTTGTTAGCCGCTCTTACTGGTTTATTTCAATATCCAGTGTCTGCATGGCCTGGCTGAAGCCCAGCACATGCTGTGCCGGCAGCTCTATGCCTGCACCCTTGTACTGCGTCACCACCGACGCCGACGGCTTGTTGTTGTAGCTGCGCATGCCATACACGGTGTTGCTGTGTGTGCTGCCAACGAATAGCCGCAGCGGAGCATGCAGCCGTATTGCCTCTTCCACGGCGGTCGCTGGCAGCTCGACATACTGCTTCCAGCTGCAGTAGCCGTCACCCGGCGTGACCCGGCACTGGAAATCCTGTAGCGACAGGCTGCGCGAGTAGGCGCTCAGCAGCAGCATGCGCCGCCTTCCGGCAGCATCCTGCCACCATATATGCAGTTGATCGGCATCCTGCTGCTGTACCTGGGCCAGCGGCTGATTGCGTGCTGCCAGCGGCGTGACCGCCAGGTAGTTGCCGCTGGCATTGATGTCCAGCGCCAGTCTGTAGACATATTCCCCGCTGGCGCTGTGATTGCTGGCCAGCAAGCTGGCCCTGGCGCTGAGCGTGCCTTTGAAGCGGGCATCGCCGGCGCGCTGTTCTGCGCCAAAGCTGCGTTCGGCGCGGTATGTCACGATTTTGCTGCAATCCGGACAATCCGCATGCCCGGATTCCTTGCGGATGGGGCCGGCCGGACCATCCGGCAAGGCCGGGGCGTGGCTGGCGCAGGCGCTGAGCAGCGTGCCCAGCAGGAGTGAAATGACAGTCTTGTTCATGGCTTGCCTTGGCTAGGGCCGGTTAACGCATTTTTTCACGGCGAGGGCCTGCAGCATGCTGGCAGGCCCGGCGCATTTCAGATGGCTGCAATGCGCAGCGCGACTTTACCGTGACTGGCTGTCAATGCCATCCGCAATACCACTGTCTTAATGAAAATTTACATGCCGCGCCGGCATCGGCAGGGTGCTCTGGCTGGCTATTTACATCAATTAAAATTATCCAATAAAGACAATATATATATTTTCCGTATCCAAAGCCTTTCCCTAGACTGCAGTGGTCAGGCCGGCGTGCCACCCGTGCCGCCCGGCATCCCCGCTCTGGCCTTGTCGTGCCGGCTTGCGGGGCATACACAGGGGAGGAGACAACGATGGTGATGGAAAAGACAGACACACTGGTCATCGGTGCTGGCCAGGCCGGCATCGCCCTGAGCGAACACCTGAGCCAGCTGGACGTGCCGCATCTGGTGCTGGAACGCCAGCGCATTGCCGAGCGCTGGCGCTCCGAGCGCTGGGACTCGCTGGTGTGCAATGGCCCGGCCTGGCATGACCGCTTTCCCGGACTGGCTATCGCCGATGTGGCAGCGGATGCCTTTGCGGCAAAAGAGCAGGTGGCTGATTATCTGGAAGCCTATGCCCGTCATTTCAAGGCACCCATCCGTACCGGGGTGGAAGTAACGCGGGTAACGCGCAATAGCGGCCGTCCTGGCTTTACCGTGGAAACCAGCGCCGGCCTGATCGAAGCGCAACGCGTGGTGGCAGCTACCGGCCCTTTCCAGCGGCCGCTGATTCCGGCCATCCTGCCCGAGCAGCCTGGCATTACCCAGCTGCATTCCGCGGCCTATCGCAATCCGCAGCAGCTGCCGGCAGGTGCGGTGCTGGTGGTGGGGGCGGGTTCCTCCGGGGTGCAGATCGCTGATGAGCTGCACCGTGCCTGCAAGAAAGTCTACCTGTCGGTCGGCCCGCATGATCGCCCGCCACGCAGCTATCGCCAGCGCGACTTTTGCTGGTGGCTGGGGGTGCTGGGCCAATGGGATGCGCAGAAAGTCCAGCCGGGGCGCGAGCATGTCACCATTGCCGTCAGTGGTGCGCGCGGTGGCCATACCGTGGATTTCCGCCGGCTGGCCGAGCAGGGCATTACCCTGCTCGGCATGACCCGAGACTACGCTCAGGGCGTGATGCGCTTCCAGCCGGATCTGGCTGCCAATATCGCAGCCGGCGATGCCAATTACCTGGCGCTGCTGGATGCCGCCGATGCCTATATCGAGCGTAACGGGCTGGACCTGCCGCCCGAGCCGCAAGCACGTCTGATCGGGCCGGATCCGGCCTGTGTCAGTCATCCGGTGCTCGAGCTTGATCTGGCCGCTGCTGGCATCACCACCGTTATCTGGGCTACTGGTTTTGCCGTCGATTACAGCTGGCTGCAGGTCGATACCTTCGATGACAAGGGCAAGCCGGTGCATCAGCGCGGTATTTCCGCCGAGCCTGGCGTGTACTTTCTTGGCCTGCCCTGGTTGTCACGTCGGGGGTCCAGCTTTATCTGGGGTGTCTGGCACGATGCCAAATTCATTGCCGACCATATCTCCACCCAGCGCAAATATCAGGCTTATCACGCGCCGGAGCCGGTGGCGCCGGCCAGTACCGCCACTGCGCCGGCCTGAAACAACAGCCCGGCCAATCAGACACATCCGGGCTGTTCGCTCAGCCCGCCATCCACTGCAATGAGGTGAAATATGGTTCACAAGCGCATTCGTCCCTTCAATACCAAAGAAACCTATCCGGAACAAAAGCTCGACAATGATCTGTGTCAGGCGGTGGTGGCCGGCAATATCGTCTTCCTGCGCGGGCAGATCGGCCAGGATCTGGACACGCGCGAATCGGTGGGCATCGGCGATGTTGCGGTACAAACCGAAAAAGCCATGGCCAATGTGAAAATGCTGCTGGAGGAGTCGGGCAGCTGCCTGGATCACGTGTGCAAGATCGTCATCTATCTGGTGGACACCCGCTATCGCGAGACGGTGTACCAGGTCGTGGGCAAGTGGCTGAAAGGGGTGTATCCGGTGTCTACCGGGCTGGTGATTTCGGCGCTGGCGCGGCCGGAATGGCTGGTGGAAATCGACATCACCGCCGTCATTCCCGAGGGCTATCAGCCATGACCTTCTCCATCGCGGCACGCTGCCCGGAAACCGGCATGCTGGGGGTGGCGGTGGCCTCGTCCAGCATTGCCGTCGCCAGCCGCTGCTGCCACCTGCAGGCCGGAGTGGGGGCGGTGATGAGTCAGAACGTGACCAATCCGCTGCTGGGGCCGCTGGCGCTGCAAGCCATGGCCAGCGGAGTGCGTGGCGCTGCCTTGCTGCAGCAGTTGGCACAGGCCGATCCTCACCTGCAATGGCGGCAGCTGTTGCTGTTGCCGGCCAGCGGCGAGGCGCTCACCTTTAGCGGCGAGCATGCGCTGGGTATCCACGCTACCGCCAGCGGCACCGATTGCCTTGCCGGTGGCAACATCCTGCATAGTGCCTCCGTGCCGCAGCAGATGGTGGCTGCCTTTGCCGCCAGCTCCGGTCATCTGGCCGATCGCCTGCTGGCCGCCATGCAGGCTGCCGTGGCGGCGGGTGGGGAAGCCGGCCCCATTCATGCTGCCGGTCTCAAACTGGTGGCAAGCCAGGCATGGCCGGTGATCGACCTGCGCATTGACTGGAGTGATGGTGAACCCATCGCCGAATTAAGCCAGTTATGGCAGCGCTATCGTCCACAAATGCAGGACTACATCACCCGGGCTGAACACCCGCAGCAGGCGCCTGGCTTTGCCGTGCCGGGCGTGGCGGCGTAGCAAAGCGTCGTGGCGTCGTGCAGCTGTGCAGGCCTGGGCCGGGCAGCCCGGGCCTGCCGCCGCTGGCGCATCTTGTTGAGTGCATGCCTTCAGCGGTGGTCGTGGCCGTTTCTGCTTATGCAGGGCAACTTGAATGTAAGTCTGCGGCATCCTCAGCACAGTTGCGGTGACTGATGCCGCTGCAAAGACCATGCAGATTGGCTCAATCTGGCTATTTAATCAGTAAATAAACAGATTTGACCGACTTCTCCAATTCGGCAGCATGGGCGTATCAGTTCGATAAATTGTTTCTGGCAGATTAATCCGCTGTTTTGGCCAGTTTTATCAGGAAAATTCCGCATTCAGGCTTGTTTGATCAGCCCTGTCACCGTGGCAGTAAAAAAGCCACATCATCGAAAATATAGTGAAGTCATATCTTGTACGCAGAGCATGCGGGCCATTTGCTGCCAGAGTGGTGTACAGGGGAATGGTCGTTTTATTGACCTGGATCAAGCTCAACCGTGTTGACTAAAAATTAGCAGTTCATTATATTACCGTTTCATTATCTATGCGAGTTTTCGCTTCCGGGTCATGCAACTGTTGTTGGCTTAAACAAATGGTGCTTATCCGGAATGAAGCCGTAGCCATGGCAGATGAGAAATCGGCAAATGTTTGCTACGGAATACCCTAAATCAAGTAAAAGGTGAGCATTATCATGAGTGGATATAACGCAGTTCTGGCAAGAAATACGACAAATGCTCCTGAGAATATGGGTCCTTATTCGCAGACAGCCGCTTTCTCTCATTACAATAATCTGTCGGCGCAATTGCCGATTGATCCGGTATCCGGCCAATTGGTGGCTGGCGGCGTAAAAGAGCAGGCCGAGCAATCCTTTAAAAACATCAAGGCCATTGTCGAAAGCATCGACCATATTATGGATGATGTGGTCAGAATCACCATCTTCCTCAAGGATATTGCCGATATTGACGCGGTAAATCAGGTCTATGCCAGCTTCTTCCCGGCTTATCGTCCGGCGCTGACCACGGTAGCGGTAGCCGCATTGCCGCTGGGTGCGCTGGTGCAAGTGGAAGCGCTGGTTTCCAATGGCGAAGGTACCATCCCGAATGCACCGCAAGCCGGTGATCTGGTGAAGATCGCCAGAAATATCGAAAAGGCACCGCTTAGCCCCTTGTCGACCCAGACCGTGGCTTTTTCTCACTACAACAATATTTCGGCGCAATTGCCGCTTGATCCGCTATCCGGTCAATTGGTAGCGGGTGGGGTGAAAGAACAAACCGCGCAATGCCTGAAAAACGTCAAGGCAATTCTGGAAGGGATTGATGTGCCTTTTGACGATATCGTCAAGGTTAATGTCTTTCTGAAAAACCTGGCGGATATCGATGCCGTCAATGAAGTTTATACGACCTTCTTCCCGGATTCGGCCATTGCCCGCGCTGTAGCTTATTTCCCGGCCCGTACGGTGATTGCTGCCGCCGCATTGCCGATGAATGCGCTGGTGCAAATCGAAGTGGTGGTATCGCATGGCGATGGCACGCCGCCGCAAGCCGTTGAAGACCGCCACGGCATTGTCATCAAGGCAAATAACACCCCGGCAGCTCCGCAAGACCGTCTGTCCACCCAGACCGTGGCTTTCTCGCATTACAACCATCTGTCTGCCCAGCTGCCGCTGGATGCTGCCAGTGGTGCGCTGGTGGCCGGTGGCGTCAAGGAACAGGCTGCCCAGTGCCTGAAGAATATCAAGGCGATTGTCGAAAGCATCAACCACCAGCTGGCTGACGTGGTCAAAGTGAATATCTTCCTCAAGAATATCGAAGATATCGCGGCTATCGACGAGGTTTACGCCACCTTCTTCCCGACTGGCACGCCGGCTCGCCGCATTGTTGCTGTAGCAGCATTGCCGGGTAATGCGCTGCTGCAAATCGATGCAGTGGTATCGCATGCGGAAGGTACTGCTCCGCAAGCCTAAGCCCTACTTGCCGGAACGGGCGAAAACGCTTTGTTCCAGTCAAAAAGAAAGCCGGGTATTTACCCGGCTTTCTTTTTTTGTGTGCAGATAAGCTGTGCCCTATGGCGTGGCGGCCAGAACGCTGGGGTCATGGCTGCCACGCAGGATGATGGTGTCAGTGCGCCTGGCTGGTATCGGCCACCCGCGTCGGGCGTGGGGCCAGCCAGATGGCGCAGGCGGCCACGACAAAGGATAGACCGGTCAGCCAGAAGATCTGGTTGGTGGCCAGCATGATGCTTTGCGATTGCAGCATCTGGCCTAGCTGGGCGGTGGCGGCATCGATGCTCAAGCCGCTGTCACGCAGCGTGCGCAAGGTGCTGCCGGTACTGTCCAGGCTGCCGACCAGATCAGCATGGTTATAGCTGGCCTTGTCATCCCAGGCGGTGGTCACCAACGAGGTGGCAAATGCGCCGGACAAGGTGCGCATAAAGCTCATCAGCCCGGCGGCGGCAGCCATTTCCTGTGGCTCGACGCTGGCCATGGCCAGGCCGGTCAGCGGCACGAAGAAGAAGGGCATGCCCACACCCTGGAACAGCAGCGGCAACGCCACTTGCCAGAAACCCATGTCGGTGGTGGAGAAGCTGCGGTACAGCGTGACGCCGCCCAGCCACATCACCCCCATGAACACCAGCGGACGCGGATCGACCCGGGTGGACAGCTGCGCCACCAGCGGTGCCACCAGCACGGCCAGAATGCCGCTCATGGCCGTGGCATGGCCGGCTTCGGTGGCGGTGTAGCCCATATAGCTTTGCAGCCATTGCGGGGTCAGTACCGTGGCGCCGAAGAAGGAACCGAAAGCCAGCGAGATGGTAAGTACGCTGGCCCAGTAGCCACGGTGGCGGAATACCCGCAGGTTTACCACCGGGTTTCGTTCGGTCATTTCCCAGATCAGGAAGGCGGCAAAGCCGACCGCTGCCGTTACCGCCAGCGCGATGATCTCGACCGAGTTGAACCAGTCCAGGTTCTTACCTTCGTCCAGCATGATTTGCAGGGCGGCCACCCACACCACCAGCAGGCCCAGCCCGACGGCATCGACGCGGATTTTCTCGCGCAGGCTTTCCTGGCTTTTCAGCAACTGCCAGCCGGCATAGCCGCACAGCATGGTAATGGGGACGTTGATCCAGAAGATCCACGGCCAGCTTACCTGGTCGCATAGCACCCCACCCAGAATCGGCCCCATGATGGGCGCAATCAGCGTGGTCATGCTCCACAAACCAATGGCTGCGCCGGTTTTTTCCTTGGGGAAAATCCGCAGCAGCAGGGTTTGCGACATCGGCATCAGCGGGCCGCCGGCCAGGCCTTGCAGCACGCGGAACAGCACCAGCGTCTCCAGCGAACCGGCCATGCCGCACAGCAGGGAAAACAGGCCGAACAACACCATGGAGCCGATGAACAGCCGCACCGTCCCCAGCCGCGCGGCCAGCCAGCCGGTCAGCGGTACGGTGATGGCTTCGGCCACGGCATAGGACGTAATGACATAAGTACCCTGGCTGGAAGAAATCGCCAGGCCGCCGGCAATATTGGGCACCGATACGTTGGCAATGGTGGTGTCCAGCACAGCGACGAAGTTGGCGGCGGCCAGTACCAGAGCGGCCAGCCACAGCGTATTACCCTGCAGCGGCTGCGGGGCGGTGGAGGATGGGCTGCTGGACATGACTTACTCGCTATGGCCGGTGCTGGCGGTGTCGATAGTGACTTCCATGGACAGGCCCACTTGCAGTGGATGGGCGCGCAGTTCGGCCGGGTCCAGTGCTACCCGTACCGGCAGGCGCTGTACCACCTTGATCCAGTTGCCGGTGGCGTTTTGCGCCGGGATGGTGGCAAATGCGGCACCCGAGCCGCCGGACAGGCCGGCCACCTTGCCGTGGTAAGTGATGCGGCTGCCGTAGAGGTCGGCAGTCAGGGTGGCCGGCTGGCCGATGCGTACCTTGTCCAGCTGTACTTCCTTGAAGTTGGCGTCCACATGCACCTGCTGCAGCGGCACCACCGACATCAGCTGGGTGCCGGACTGCACGCGCTGGCCGGTTTGCACCTGGCGCTTGGCCACCACGCCATCCACCGGGGCGCGGATCACGGTACGCGCCAGGTCGAGGCGGGCCTGGTCACGCTTGGCGCGGGCGAGGGCCACTTCGGGGTTGTTGTCCACCGTGGTGTTGACGGTGAGCGTCTGGTTGGCCTTGAGTGAACCCTGTGCGGCGCGGGCATTGGCTTCGGCCTGTTTGGCGGCGGCTTCGGCGGCGGCCAGGCTGGCGCTGGCGGTGCTGAACACGTTTTGTGCATTGCTCAGTTCCTCGCCGGATACCGAGCCGCTCTTGGCCAGTGCCTGGCGGCGCTTCAGATCCAGCTCGGCGCGTTGCAGGTCGGCGCGGGCAGAAGCCAGTTGTGCATTGCTGCGGGCCTGGTCGGCAATACGCGCCTGGATCTGCGCCTGCAGGCCTTCATCGCTGGCCAGATAGCCTTGTACGCGGCGTTCGGCACGGGCCAGCTCGGCCTCGGCCTGGGCCAGGTTCAGCTTGGCATCGCTGTCGTCCAGACGGGCGAGAATATCGCCACGCTTGACGGCCTGGGTATCCACCGCCAGTACTTCGCGCACGGTGCCGCTGACTTCCGGGGTGACCTGGGCGATTTCGGCTGCAACATAGGCATTGTCGGTGCTGACATGGTGCGAGGCCACCAGTACCCAGTAGCTGCCGGCTGCCAGTGCGCCAAGGGCGACGGCGCTGCCGAGCAGGATGAACAGTTTCTTGCGTTTGGCCAGGCGCAGCTGGTCGCTGGCTTGCGGGGCTGCACTGGCGGGAAGGGTTTGGCTGATTTCACTCATGATGGTTCTCTAGTATGCGGTTTGTCTGTGTGTGCCGGGCGGGTGGGATCAGGCTTGCTGATAGCCGCCGCCCAGTGCCTTGATCAGGCTGACGTCAAGCAATAGCTGGCGGGTTTCCAGGCTGGCCGCGCTGCGGCGGCAGCTGATGACGGTATCTTCGGCATTCAGCACGTCCAGGTAGCTGGCCAGGCCGCCCTGGTAGCGGTTCTGCATGACCTGGTAGGACTGCTCGGCGGTTTTCAGTGCCAGGCGGCGTTGCTCCAGCTGCGGAGCCAGTTCCTTTTCTTGCGCCATTACGTCGGCGACATCGTGCAGGGCCTGGGTCAGGGTCTGGTTGTAGCTGGCGACGGCGGCATCGTATTCGGCACGTGCCACGCGGTAATTACCCTGTAGCGCACCGCCACGGAAGATGGGCAATGAAATGGCCGGGCCGATGCCGCCGACATCCGAGCCGCTCTTGCCCAGCAGGCTCAGGCCCAGCGACTGCACGCCCAGATAGGCCGACAGATTGACATTGGGGTAGAACGCCGCGTGCGCTACATCGATGCGGCGGGCTGCGGCTTCGGCGCGCAGGCGGGCGGCTGCCAGGTCGGGCCGGCGGCCCAGCAAGTCGGCCTGCAAGGTGGCGGGCAAGCCCTGGGCGTGCAGCAGGCTGGCTTGTGGTCGTGCAATCGCCAGTCCGCGATCCGGGCCGGCGCCCATCAGGGCGGCGATGCTATAGCGTTGCTGGGCAATGGCCTGACGCGCAGCGCTGAGGTCGGCACTGGCACCGGCGGCGCGTGACTCGGCCTGGCGCAGGCTGCCCAGGGTTTCCAGGCCATTGTCGTAGCGCTGCTGCAGCAGTTCGACGCTGTGGCGGCGTACGGCCAGAGCTTGCTCGGCGGCATCCTGTTCGGCAAACAGGCGGGCCAGTTCGGCATAGCCGGCGGCAATCGAGCTGGTCAGGGTCAGCCGGCTTTGTGCGGCTTCAGCCTCGGCTGCGGCCAGATCCGAGCTGGCGGCGGCCACGGCGGCGCGGTTCTTGCCCCAGAAATCGAACTCATAGCTGAAGTTCAACTCTACGCTGGCGGAGTTGTTGTAGCCGTGCGGTACATAGGCGGCCGGCATGCCGTTGTTATAGCTTTGTTTGAGCTTGGTGACCGAGCTGTCCAGGCTGGCGCTGGGCAGTAGGCTGGCACCGGCCTGTTCGGCCTGGCCTGCTGCATTGGCCAGGCGGGCCTGGGCTGCGGCGAGGTCGGGTGCATTACGCAGTGCTTCCTGCATGATGGCATTGAGCTGGCTGTCGTTATAATCCTGCCACCAGTTGCTGCTGGCCCATTGGGCTGCGCTGGTCGGCAGGCTTTGCTGGCTGGCCAGTTCGGCGGTGGTTTTGCTACGGGCGGCCGGGCCCAGTTCTGGTACGCTGGCGCAGCCGGTCAGCAACAGGCTGCCCAGCAGCGAAAGTTGCAGCAATGAGTGCCGGCGGCGCATGCTTGATGTGGTGTCCATAATATTGCCAAGGTCTTTAACTGTACGGTACGGTACTGTTATAATCCAGCCAATTATTGTCGTCAAGAAAAACTGTACAGTTTGGTACTGTTTCGGAGTGTGAATGCGTACAAAAAGCGAAGAACGTCGTCAGCACATGGTGGCGACGGCGGCGGAAGTGTTCTTGCAGCGTGGCTACGAGGCTACGTCGATGGCGGAAATCTGCAGCCGGGTAGGTGGCTCCAAGGCCACGCTGTATGGTTATTTCAAGTCAAAAGAAGAGCTGTTTTTAAGTGTGATGAAGATGCTGGCCGAGGAGCGCATGTCGCATGCCTATGCGCGACTGGTGCCTGGTGGAGACATTGCGGCGTCCTTGCAGGCTTTTGCCGAAAACTACCTGCAGGTCATTCTGGGGCCGGATCTGATGGCCATGCGCGGCATCATTGTTGGCGAGTTGGTCCGTGCCGGTGCGGCGCAGCAGTTTTATGATGCCGGCCCGCGTCAGGGGTGGAACAAGGTGGCGGCCTATCTGGAAGCGGAAATGGCGGCCGGACGGCTGCGTCAGGCGGATGGCTGGGTGGCTGCCATGCATTTGCTGTCCTTGATACAGGCTGAGTATCAGCAGACCTTCCTGATTGGCGTGGTGAGCGAGGATGACCTGACCCTGCTGCAAGAGCGGGTGGCGCGGGGGGTGGAGGTGTTCATGGCCTGGTACGGAGTGTAGTGTTTTCCTGCCATTGCCATGCAGACAAGCGCGCCAGGGTCCTGCTGCTGCGCACTCGTTGCTGCCAATGTCGCAAGCACTGCAAGCAAGGAATGATGATGAAGACTGTTGGCTTGTTGATGGTATTGCTTTCAGGCGCGGCGCTGGCCCAGCCCATTTTTGCAACCTATACGGAAGAGCAAACCACCGGCTGGTCAGCCGTGTCGCAGACCGTGGCCGGCATGATCGTCCGTTCCGATGCGGATTTGAAAGCGCAGGCCGACGAGGAGATGGCAGAAAAAAACCTCAGGGCCGGCGACTATCGGCAGTTCTTCGTCAGCCGCAAGCTCCCTTTGTCCGCTGGTCGCAAGGCCTTTCTTTTTGTTCGGCCCAAGTCTTCGCCATACTTCCGGACCTTCTATGGTGCCCATATCTTCTGCCACTGGATTGTGGATGACCGGAACAACATGCTCTACGCCGGCAGCTCGGATGCATTCCAGGTGCTGGGCAGCAGTCGCAATGGCATGAAAGACATCCAGGAGGCGCAATGCCATGGTGGGAAATGCTACTTGGTGAAGCTTTCTTTCAAGGCTGGAAAATACCAAGAGACCTCATGCGCCACGCAAGATATCGATAGTGGCAAAGTCAGCCAAGGCTGTGAGCCTGACAAGTAGCGTGATGGGCCCGGATTGTTCAGCGCAGCGGCAGTGAGTTTGTACGTGGTCGGGTCCGTGCACTTGTGCTGGCGTTGTTGCTGAAAGCAAAAAAAGCACCGTTTCCCATGCGTGGGGCGGTGCTTTTTTATTAAGTGCGCAGCATAAAGGCCGGTGCGCAGTTTTTCATGCGGCCAGCATGCTGTTCAGTTGCACAGGGTTTTCAGATACTGACCGGCGTTGAAGAGGTCGCGCTCGATGGCGCGGCGCACGGCGGAGGGGTCCTGGCGTTGCAGGGCGCGCATCATGTCTTCATGGCAGTCGTTCATGATGCTCCACACGTGCGGGTCCTGGTGCAGCTGGTTGGAGATGGGGCCGACGTGCAGCCAGACGCTTTCGATCAGGGCCAGTAGCATGGCCGAGCCGGAGGCGCGGTACAGGGTGATGTGGAACTCTTCGTTGGCTGTCAGGTAGCCTTTGACGTCGTGCTCCTTGATAGCCTGCTCCATGGTGACGGTCAGTTGTTCCAGCAGCTTGAAATCGGCACTGCTCAGATTGCGTGCGCCTTTTTCGGCCGCTTCACCCTCCAGCAACATGCGGGTTTGCAGAATGTCGTCGAACTGGGTGCGGGTCAGCTGCGGCACGGTCACGCCGCAATTGGGAATATTCGCCAGGGCCTTTTCCGCTACCAGTCGCTGCAAGGCAGTACGAACCGGCATTTCACCGACCTGCATGTCCTGCGCCAGCTGTTTGATCTTGAGTCGTTCGCCGGGTAGCCAGCGGCCGAGTGACAGCCATTGGCGCAGCGTGGTGTAGGTTTCGTCCTGCAGGGTGGAGGAGGCTGGAGTCTTCATCGTTGGCGGGTCGGTCAGTATTGGAGTTTGTCACAAGGATACCATAGCAGTGGCAGCGCTGTGATGCTTCGCTTTATTTTGATAATTTGATCAAATGTTGACATTGAAATTTTTACTTACTATGATCTGTTTCAGCTTTAATTCCGGTATTTACATTTAATTTCTTTCGGGTTGGTGCGGTATTGGAATGTAAGCTTTTTTGCACTTATGATCATAAAGGAGAAATCATGCATGAACATTTGCACAGCTTCATTCGTGAACACAATATCCACGAGGTGGAATGCGTCATTCCCGACATGACCGGCGTGGCGCGCGGCAAGATCGTGCCGCGCGATCTGTTTCTGGCAGAAGCCAGCATGAAGATGTCGCGGGCGGTGCTGACCATCACCGTCAATGGTGAATTTGCCGAATTCGAACGCTTTGTCGGGGCCAACGATCCGGACATGGTGTGCGTGCCGGACCCGTCGTCCATTCGCCTGGTGCCGTGGGCCATCGAACCGGTGGCGGTGGTGATCCACGATTGCGAGGATTTTGATGGCCAGCCGATCGGCATTTCACCGCGCGCGGTGTTGCGGCGTGTACTCAAGCTGTATGCCGAGCGTGGCTGGCGGCCGGTAGTGGCGCCGGAGATGGAGTTCTACCTGATCCGCCAGAACAGCAATCCGCACGAACCCCTGCGTCCGCCCACCGGCCGCGCCGGGCGCTCGGAAGTGGGGCGGCAGTCCTTCTCCATTGATGCCGTCAACGATTTCGATCCCTTCTTTCAGGAGCTGTCCACCTTCTGTCAGCAGGCCAAGCTCAATGTAGAAACGCTGATTCACGAGGTAGGTGCCTGCCAGATGGAGATCAACTTTGCCCATGGTGATGCCATGGAGCTGGCTGATCAGGTGTTTCTGTTCAAGCGCGCCGTGCGCGAAACCGCCTATCGGCACAATATCTTCGCCACCTTCATGGCCAAGCCGATGGAGGGCGAGCCGGGCAGTGCCATGCATATCCACCAGAGCATTGTCGACAGCAGCAGCGGCGAAAACATCTTTTCGGCAGCAGATGGCACGGCCACGCCGCTGTTTTTCCAGCACATTGCCGGCATGCAGAAATACCTGCCGCTGGTGATGCCCATGCTGGCACCGTATGTGAATTCCTATCGCCGGCTCAGCCGCCACGCAGCCGCCCCCATCAATGTGCGCTGGGGCTATGACAACCGTACCTGCGGCATCCGCATTCCACCGTCCGGCCCCAGTGCGCGCAGGCTGGAAAACCGCGTGCCGGGGGTGGATGTGAACCCCTATCTGGCGATGGCGGCCACCCTGGCTTGCGGTTATCTGGGCATGGTGCAGCAACTGCAAGCCAGCGAGCCGATGAGCGACAGTGCCTATGATCTGGATTTCGAGCTGCCACGCAGCCTGGAAGATGCCGTGGCGCTGATGCAGGACTGTCCCGAATTGTCGGAAATTCTGGGAGAACAGTTTGTACAGGCCTTCTGCGCGGTGAAGGAAAAGGAATTCGAAACCTTCAATCGCGGCATCACCGCCTGGGAACGCGAACACCTGCAACTGCACGTATGACATGATGGCGGGCTGCTGTCCGCACAGAAAAGATCTAGGAGAGATGGATGACTACACGACACGGCATCAACTGGGACAAGGCCCTGCAACTGCACGCGCAGGAGCGCGAGCGCTTTATCGCGGCACGGCCGCAATCGCGGCAGCTGTCGGGGCAGGCCGGGCAGCATCTGCTGTTTGGCGTGCCGTTGCACTGGATGGACGATTGGTCCACCCCCTTTACCCTGTATGTAAAGCAGGCGCAGGGTGCCAGCTTTGAGGATGTGGACGGCAATCAGTATGTCGATTTCTGTCTGGGTGATACCGGAGCCATGTTTGGCCATGGCCCGGCGCCGGTGGCCAGGGCCGTGGCCGAGCAAGCTGCGCGTGGTATCACCACCATGTTGCCGTCAGCAGATGCGGTCTGGGTGGCCAGCGAGCTGGCACGCCGCTTTGGCTTGCCCTACTGGCAGTTTGCCATGACCGCTACCGATGCCAACCGCTTTGCCCTGCGCTGGGCGCGGGCTGCCACTGGCCGCCAGCAATTGCTGGTATTCAATGGCTGCTATCACGGCACCATCGACGATGTATTTGTCGACCTGGTGGATGGCCAGCCGGTGCAGCGGGCCAGCCTGCTGGGGCAGGTATACGACCTGACGCAATACACCCGCGTGGTGGAGTTCAATGATCTGGCCGCGCTGGAAGCGGTGCTGCAGGACGGGCAGGTAGCCTGCCTGCTGGCCGAGCCGGCCATGACCAATATCGGCATGGTGCTGCCGGAACCAGGCTTCTGGGAAGCGGCGCAGGCGCTGTGCCGCCGCTACGGCACGCTGTTGATCATGGACGAGACTCACACCATCAGCACCGGCATGGGTGGCTATAGCCGCGCTCACGGCCTGGCACCGGACATGATGGTGCTGGGCAAGCCGATGGGTGGCGGCGTGCCGTGCGCGGTTTATGGTTTTTCGGCGGAAATGGCCGAGCGGGCGCAACAGGCCAAGCGCGAGGCGGTGCCGGGGCATAGCGGCATCGGCACCACGCTGACCGCCAATATGCTGGCGATGGCCGCGATGCGCGCCAATCTGGCCGAGGTGATGACCGAACAGGCGTATGCCCACATGTTTGCCCTGGCCGGCCAGCTGGCCGAGGGGCTGCGTGCCGTCATCGCCCGCCATCAGCTGCCGTGGTGTGTCACCCAGGTGGGGGCGCGTACCGAGTTCCAGTTCACCGCCACCCCGCCGCGCAATGGCAGCGAGGCGGATGCCATTCTGGACAGCGATATGGAACACATCATCCATCTCTATCTGCTCAATCGCGGTCTGCTGATCACACCTTTCCACAATATGTTGCTGGTGTGCCCGCAGACCACGATGGCGGATGTCGAGCGTTTGGTGGAAGCGTTCGACAGCTTTGTGCAGCAGGTCATTTAGCGTTACTGACAAAATACCTGCCGCAGCGTAGCGCCGCCTTGCCCCAGGGGCGCTGCGCCATCTGGTCTGCAGTGCTTGAATCACCAGAAACAGGCCGCCGTTACCGCGGCCTGTTTCAATCTGCGGTCTGGTCGGCCGTTACGCTGAACTGCTCGCCAATGCTGAAAAAACTGCCACCGGCAATATAGTGCAGGCTGCGCTTGTCATCATGACCGTCAAACTGCCAATGGCCATCGTGCCATACCGCCGGGTCGGCCCTGGCGAATACAACTTCGCCGATGAACAGATCATATTGCTGCTGATTGTGCGGCTCGCTGATGATGCGACATTCCAGATAGGCAATGCAGCCGGCCACATGCGGCGCGGCTACCTTGTCGCCCGCCACGGCCTCCAGGCCGCAGGTCGCAAACTTGTCCACTTCCTTGCCGCTGATGCTGCCCGCCTTGAGTACCTGCTCCGCCTGTGCCCGGCAGGGGACATTCAGCACGAATTCGCCAGAGGCTTCCATCAGTTCGCGGGTATGGGTGGCCTTGTCGATCACCACCAGCACCTTGGCTGGGGAGAAGTCCAGCGGCATGGCCCAGGCGGCAGCCATGACATTGTGCTGATTGCCATGCGCGCTGGATACCAGCACGGTGGGGCCGTGATTCAGCAGGCGATAGCATTTGGCCAGATCGACATCAACGAGAGTGCTCATGAGGATTTTCCGTAAGGTGGTGTTGGCGGATTCTAGCAATATCCAGCACGTGCCAGCCAGAACCTTGCCGATGGCGTGTACAATGCCGCCTCAGTTTTTACTTTTCATTGAGAGATCAACCATGTCCAAACGCAAAGACGACGAGCTGGATCCGGAAACCGCAGCCCTGTTGCAGTGGTGCGCCGAAGTGGAAGCCCTGTTCGTGGCTGCCGGTGCCAAGCCGGACGAAGCACAGCAGCAGATTGAAGAAAATGCCGAGTGGTTTACCGACATGTTCTTTGATGGCCTGAGTCCGGAAGAGGCCGCCAAGGCCGCACTGAACTAAGCCCCATGTCAGCCTGTTTTGCCGTACTCGACTTTGAAACCAGTGGCCTGTCGCCCGCCATGGGCAGCCGTGCCACCGAGGTGGCCGTGGTGCTGTGGCAGGATGGCCGCGAGCTGGACAGCTATCAAAGCCTGATGAATGCCGGGGTGCGCGTACCGCCCGACATCGAGCGCTTGACCGGCATCAGCAATGCCATGCTGCGCTCGGCACCGCCGGCGTCGCGGGTGATGGCCGAAGTGGCCGACTTTGTTGGTGACATCCCGCTGGTGGCGCACAACGCCGCCTTCGACCGCAAGTTCTGGGATCACGAGCTGGCCTTGCTTGGTCGGCAGCGGCAGCAGGATTTTGCCTGCACCCTGCTACTGGCGCGCCGGCTGCTGCCGCAGGCGCCGGACCACAAGCTGGGCACGCTCAACCGCTGGGCCGGCTTGCCCGATGCCGGCCGTGCCCACCGGGCTCTGGCTGATGCCCGCATGGCGGCGCATCTGCTGCAATACCTGCTGGATACCGCTGCCCGCCAGCATCAGCGACCTGGCCTGGCGCATGCCGAGCTGTGCCGCTTGCAAAAAGTGGCGGCGGCCAAGGTTGGCGAATTTTTGTTGAAAGCTTAGATCCGCTGCGCAAACCAGCCCGGCTGGCGTTGCGCCTGCTGGCCGTACTGCTGCTGCGCCGGCGCTGGTGCGTAGCCGATAGGGCGCTACCCCATCTGTGCGCTGCTGCTGGTTGGTCAGCGCCTGTTCATGGCCGATTCAGGCTGTCATTCCGGCAATAATCGCTCGGTTGCGCCCCTGGTTCTTGGCTTGGTATAGCTGGCGGTCCGCCTGCTCCAGCCACTGCTCCAGTGGCAACTGCGCGGTTGCGGTGTTGAGGTTGAGTGCAACCCCACCAATGCTGATGGTGATCTGCAGGGTGTGCTGCGGTGCCACGGCAAACTGCAGCGTGCTTATGCTGCTGCGCAGTCGTTCCGCCAGCCTGCCGGCCTGTTCCGTGTCGGCGTTTTGCAGCAACAGGCAGAATTCTTCCCCGCCATAGCGGCAGAGCAGGTCATCGCGACGTGCCAGCCCGCGCAAATGTTCGCCTAGCTGGCGCAGTACCCTATCTCCTGCCAAGTGGCCGTAACGGTCATTGATCTGCTTGAAGTGATCAATATCGAAAATCAGCAATGAGCCTTGCTGACCTTGCTGCAGCCGCTGGCGGCATTGCTGCAGAAAGCTGCGGCGATTGGGCAGGCCGGTCAGGCTGTCTATGTCCGCCAGCGTTTGCAGGTCACGGGTACCGTTTTCAAACTCCCAGAAAATCAGTGTCAGCGCCAAGCCAAACAGGCAGACCGCAGTGACATTCATCAGCAGGGTCTGGCGGTGGCTGTCGTCTGCTTGCGGGAAGGGGCTGTCGATGGACCAGGCCAATAGCAGACGCAGCAGGCTACAGGCCGCTCCCAGCATGGCCAGATAAATGCAGATGCTCTGGGAGAGCGGCCTGGAGCTGCTGGGCTGCCGGGCCGCCAGCCAGGACATCATGCCGAACAGGCAGATGTAATAAGGCAGGATGCACAGCATGCGATAGTTGTAGTGGGTGGTCAGCGTGGGAAACAGGGTGAGCAGCAGGATGGAGCCCAGCCATAACAGGCTGAGCAAGCGCTGCTTGCGACGATGGCGCTGTTGTAATTGGTGAAAGTACAGCATGGCCAGGAAGCTGCAGTAGAGGCTGGCTTCAAAGCAAAAATTGGTGAGGACGAAGACCAGGTGTTCCGGTAGCTGGTTGCGCGCGATGATGACCAGCGCCCCGGCAATCATGCAGACATTGGCGAAACCTGCCAGCAGTGAGGTTTTGCTCCTTTTCTGCCGGTGCAATAAAGCGGACAAAATGCTGGAAAAGGTAAAAAAAATGCACAGGGTCGCGATGGACTCTACGTATTCACCACTGACTTGCATGGTGTCAGCCTTTTGATTTTATTGATTTCGCATGAAATTATATTGCTGCAGCCGGCATGATACGCATATGGCAAGTCAATTGGAATGAAAAATTGTCCATGCCATTCAGTCGTCGCTTTGCAGCGACAGCAAGTGCGGGGTGAAGGCGCCCAGTTCCAGCACGCGGATGCAGGCGTCGACTGCTTCCGGGTCCAGTTGCACACCGCGCATCAGCCGGATCTGGGCGATGGCCTGCTCGATGCCGAGGGCAGCGCGGTAGGGGCGGTCGGATGACATGGATTCGACAATATCGGCCACGGTGAGAATGCGCGCTTCCAGCAGGATGGCGTCGCCACGCAAACCCAGCGGATAACCCGAGCCATCCATGAATTCGTGATGCTGGCGGATGATGTCGGCGATGGGCCAGGGAAAGTCGATGTTTTTCAGGATGTTATACGCTACGTCGGGGTGGCGCTTGACCAGGGCGAACTCCACCGGATGCAGCCGGCTTGGCTTGCTGAGGATTTCCGCCGGCACCTCGATCTTGCCCAGGTCGTGCACCACGCCGCTCAGATACAGCCCGCGCAGCCGTTCGTCTGACAAACCCATTTCCTGTCCGATCAGCACGGCCAGTTCGGCGACATGCTTCTGGTGGCCGGCGGTATAGGGATCGCGCTGCTCCAGCACAGAGGCAATGGCGGCCAGTGCGTTTTCCAGCGCCTTCTCCAGCACCTGGGCCTGGCTGGCCTGCTCCTGCAAAGACTGCTGGTAGGCCACCTGGGTACGTCGCGACTGGATGCCAAACTGCACATTGCGGGTCAGTTCTTCGAACACCTGCACTTCCACCGGGCCAAACGATTGTGCCTCGCCGGCATATACCGCCAGCGCGCCGATCAGGTCCGGGCCGGCCACCAGCGGGATGGCGACGATGGCTTGCAGGCCGAACTGGCGCACCCCCGCTTGCCAGGGCTGGAACTGCGGCTGTTGCTGCAGTTCGCCCAGGCTGACCGTGCTGCCCTGGCGGATGCAGTGGCCGATTGGCCCCTGACCGGTAGCTTCGTGCTCGTCCCAGCTGACTTGCAGCTGTTCGGCATAGCCACGGGCGCTGCCGGCGCAGGCCAGTACTTGCAACTGTTTTTGCTGTACATCGCAGATGCCGCAGATCAGTGCCAGCTGATAGCGCTGGTCGGCCACGATCGCCTCGCATACCGCCTGCAGCAACTCGCTTTCATCCCTTGCCTGCACCAGCGCCTGATTGGTACGGCTATTGGCCTGTACCGCCCATGACTGGCGGCGCATTTCGTCGATGTCACGCAGCCGCTGGCTGATGTCGCGGATGATCACCGTCAAGCCGATGCACTGGCCAGCCGCATCGAAAATCGGCGATTTGCTGGTTTCCAGCCAGCCGGGGTTGCCAGCAAACATGCCCGGCTCCTGCACGGTGATGCTCTCGCCGTTGCGGATGACGCGCTGGTCGTCGGCCTGGTAGCGGGCAGCCAGCTGGGGCGGGAAAAAATCGAAATCGGTTTTGCCGCTGATGGCATCGACCGCAAGACCCAGATCATCGGCAAAGCGCTGGTTGCAGGCGATGAAGGTCGATGTGTGGTCCTTGATGACGACGCGATCGGGAAGCTGGCTGATCAGTGCCTGCAGCGTGCAGGCACTCAGCGGCGTGTGTGCGGTGGGGATGGACATGGTCAGTTTTTTCTTTTGCTGTCCGGTAGCTGGTAGCCCTGCTCGAGAAACAGGCTGAGGCAGGCATCGACCACGGCCGGGTCGTAGATACTGCCACGGTGCTGTTGCAATTGCGCGATGGCCTGCTCCATGCCCAACTGGCGGCGGAAGGGACGATGCGACAGCATGGCCTCCATGCTGTCGGCCACATGGATGATGCGCGCCTCCAGCAGGATGTCGTTGCCGGCGAGTCCGCGTGGGTAGCCGCTGCCGTCCATGTTTTCATGGTGCTGCCAGGCGATGTCGGCAATCGGCCAGGGAAAATGGATGTCCTTGAGGATTTCATGGCCGGCTTCGGCATGCATTTTCACCAGCTCGAATTCTTCATGATTGAGGCGGCGCGGCCGGGTGAGGATTTCCGAGGGAATCTGGATCTGGCCGATATCGTGCACCATGGCCGCCAGCCCCAGTCCTTCCAGCTGTTCGGCACCCAGCTGTAGCTGGCGACCGATGGCCACGGCCAGGTCGCTGACCCGCACTTCGTGGCCGGCCGTGCTCAGGTCGCGGTGCACCATGGCCGAAGACAGGGCGCTGATGGCCTGGATCAGCGACTGGCGCAGTGATTCTTCTGCCTGCTTGCGGGCGCTGATGTCGATGAAGGCGCCGATGATGCCGCCAATCTGGTTGTCATCGTCGTAGAACAGGTCCTTGGCGTAGACCACATCCATCAGCTTGCCTTGCTGGCTGCGTATCACGTATTCGAACAATTGCGGCTGGCGGGTGGTGATCAGCTCGCTGTCTTTCTGGGCGAACATGGCGGCCAGTTCAGCCGGCCAGACTTCTGCCGGCAGCTTGCCGATGATGTCCTCGGCCTGCATGCCCACGGTGCGACTGAAGGCCGGGTTGCAGCCCAGATAGCGTCCGCTTGCATCCTTGTAGAACACGGCGATGGGAATGGCGTTGAGCAGGGCCTGGTTGAAGCGTAGCGCACGGTTGAGCGCGGCCTTGGCCTGATTGCGTTCGCGCTGCATGGTTTCTGCCAGTTGTTCACTGTCCTGGCACAGCTTGATGGCGCGTGACAGATTGGCCAGCACTGGCGGAAACACGTGATCCAGTGGCAGTTGCTGCAGCAGTGGCACCGGGGCCAGCAGCAGGATGGTGTGCTGGGAGTCCAGTGGCAGGCGCAGGCCACAGTGGTAGCGCGGCTGGCCGGTAAAGACTTGCAGCAGTGCCTGGGGGAGGTCGGAACGGATGGTGCGGCCCAGCAGGCCTGGCGGCAGGGCGATGTTTTCACCTTGTTGCTGCTGCAGCAGGTGGTCGCCGATCACCTTCAGCAAGCGGCCATGGTCGGCATCCAGCCCCTGCGGGTGGCTGAGCACCAGCCCGGTGGGGCAGCCGGTATGGTAGAGCAGGCGTTGTACCACCTTGGTGAGCAGGGCATCGACAGTCACCTCGCGCCCGATGGTGAGCGACAGGTCGTATAGCACGGCCAGCAACTGGTCCTTGTTCATGCCGACCGCCACAGGCTGCACAGGATGCTGGCATTGTGAAACAGCGGATAGCCCCACTCCTGCAGGCTGGCGATTTCGCCCAGGGTCAGCGCACCCACCAGCGGCGCCGCCGCGCTGCTGGCTTGCAAGTGGCTGATCTCCTGTAGCGCTGCCGGCCCGAAATGCATGCTGCGACCGGCACAGTAAAAGCCCAGCAGCGGCTGCTGGCTGATATCTCCATGGCGCTGGCGCAAGTCGGCCACAATGCTGTCCACGCACTCAGTCCCTGGTTCCGACGGGGCCTGCAGCATGATCAGCAAGGCATTTTCCGGTACTTCGCCCACGCAGAACACCGAACCGTCGTCTTCCAGTGCTACCGGCACGCGGATCAGCACCTGCTGGTTGGCCAGCACCACGCCCAGCGGAAAGTGCACGCCGAAGGAGTAGAAGTTTTCCCGGGTCAGTTCGGCACCAAACTGTTCTTTCACCATCTGCCGGTAACTGTCGAAAGCCGGCCGCCAGTCGATCTGGAAGATGCGGTTGCCGGCGGTGGCGGTGGCGCAGGTGGTTTGTTGTGGTGCGGCATAGCCATGGGCAATTGCCGGGTTGGCGGAGGAGGGCAGCAGCAGGCACAGCACGCCGTGGCCAATGGTGCGGTGCTGGTCGAACAGGCAGGGCATGGGCTGGAAGCTCTCGCTGCCGGCATTCACCCCGCCGTAGTACACCTGATCGGCCAGCAGCAGGTAGAGCTCGTCCAGAATGGAGGCAATGTCCGGCAGCATGGCGTCGAACAGCATGAACAGCGTGGGCTTGCCCTGTGCCGCCGGCCACTGCTGCAGCATGGGCAGTACCTGGTCGGCCATTTGCCGGGCGGCAGTGGCTGCACCACGGTCAGGGTGGATGCCGAGCAGGGCCGCATTGGCCGGTGAGGCATGTGGCAGCAGCCAGGCACCGCCGGGCAGAAAGCCCTGACTGTCCAGCAGGCGCGGAAAAACGCCACCGGCCAGCGCAATGCCCAGGTGCAGGCAGCAGGTTTGCAGCAGGGGCAGCTGCTGTTGATCGGATTCTGCTACCAGCGCCAGCAATTGCTGGCCGGGATGGCTGGATTGCCATTGACGTAATTGCATTTCCAGCTGTCCGCTATCCAGCGGGCTGTGCCAGGGGGCGTTCATCGGCGGGGCTTTCGATCAGTAAGCTACTCTTGCGAGCGATAGCCTTATCATAAACGAGGTCATCGCTGATTCCGACCGTTTTACACAATAAAGCATGAGAAAAACCGGCCGGTGCAAGCTTATGCTGCTGTCGTTCCGTGTTCCCCGGCGAGTGAGGGTGCGTGCTGGCGCTTGGCTTGCAGCCAGTTGCGCAGCAGGCGGCTGCACAGCGGGATGAAGCAGAACACCATGGCTGGTGTCAGCAGCAGCGTGCTGCACAGTACGCGCAGCACCAGTGGCAGGGCGGCCAGCTGCTCGCCCAGCAGCAGGTTGAAACTGAGTGAAACCGGGAAAAAGGCTAGCCAGATCATCACCGCCTGCTTCCAGCGCGGCGGTGCTTGCAGGCCGAACCAGCTGTCCAGTCCGCTGGCGCAATGCACCTGACTATGGCGGATCAGCCCGGCACCCTCTTGCAGCCATTGCTGGCGGGCGGGGCTGGCGGCCCAGGCGTCCAGGCTGGACTGGCTGGCAAAACGAAACAGGATCTGCCAGCTGTCGTCGCCGGGCGGTGGCGACAGCAGCCCCGAACCGAGGTAGCCAGCAGCCTGGCTGGCAAGGGCTTCGCCGTGGCGGATCCACTGGTGAAATTCGGCATGGCGTGCCGGGTCGATGCGGCGGGTGATCAGCAAGGTAAGCGGGGTGTCGGCTGTCATGTCAGGCTCCTGCGGGCAAGCCGTACCGCATCGGGGTGGGAGCGGACGGCACGCTTCCGGGGTGGTGGAAGCGTTTCTGTCACGGTTAAAGCAAGCAATATGCCTGCCGTGACACAGCCGCCCGCCGTACAGCCTTATTTGCGCAGCAAACGCAGGCCGTTGCCCACTACCAGCAGGCTGGCGCCGACATCAGCGAACACCGCCATCCACATGCTGCCCATGCCCAGCAGGGTCAGCAGCAGGAAAACCGCCTTGATGCCCAGTGCCAGGGCGATGTTTTGCACCAGAATGGCGTGGGTGGTGCGTGACAGGCGCACAAAAGCCGGGATCTTGGCCAGATCGTCATCCATCAGGGCCACGTCGGCGGTTTCGATGGCCGTGTCCGAGCCCATGGCGCCCATGGCAAAGCCGATATCGGCACGGGCCAGTGCCGGGGCATCGTTGATGCCATCCCCCACCATGCCGACCAGGCCCTGGCCAGCAAGGGCGGCTATCGCATCGGCCTTGTCCTGTGGCAGCTGATTGCCACGCGCCTCATCGATGCCGGCCTGGCTGGCAATGGCAGTAGCGGTGGCCTGATTGTCGCCACTGAGCATGAGGGTTTTCACCCCCAGCTGGTGCAGTTCGGCAATGGCCGCCGAGCTGCCGGGCTTGATGGTGTCGGCCACGGCAAACAGGGCCAGCGCGCCGCTGTCATCCAGCAGGACCACCACGCTTTTGCCCTGCGCCTCCAGTGCCGCCAATTGTGTGGCCAGCGCGGGCGGGCAGTGGCCGCTCTCCTGCAGCAGCCGTTGGTTGCCCAGCAGGTAGTCACGCCCGGCGATATTGCCCTGGATGCCACGGCCGGGCAGGGCGCGGAATTGGTTCACCGGCAATGGCGCCAGCGCCTGCTGCGCGGCGGCCCGGCTCAGTGCTTGCGAGACCGGGTGGTCGGAACGGCCGGCCAGGCTGGCAGCCAGCTGCTGGTAATCGCCAGGCTTGGCTTCGCCCAGTGCAACAAAGTCGGTCTGTTCCGGTTTGCCGTGGGTGATGGTGCCGGTCTTGTCCAGCGCCAGCCAGCGCAAATGCCGGCCCTGTTCCAGCCAGACGCCACCCTTGATCAGGATGCCGCGCCGGGCGGCGGCAGCCAGGCCGCTGACGATGGTGACCGGGGTGGAAATGACCAGGGCGCAGGGGCAGGCGATGACCAGCAGCACCAGCGCCTTGTACAGCCAGTCATGCCAGCTGCCGCCAGCCAGCAACGGCGGCAGCAGCGCAACAGCCAACGCCAGCAGGAAGACTGCCGGGGTGTAGTAGCGGGCGAAGTTGTCGACAAAGCGCTGGGTGGGCGCGCGTGCGCCCTGTGCCTGTTCTACGGCATGGATGATGCGCGCCAGCATGGTGTCGTTGGCGGCGGCCGTGACCCGGTATTCAAACGAGCCGCTGGCATTCAGCGTGCCGGCGTATACGCTGTCGCCCACGTTTTTTTCCACCGGCAGGCTTTCGCCGGTCATGGCCGACTGATTGACGCTGGAGCTGCCGGCAAGCAGTACACCATCCAGTGCGATGCGCTCGCCCGGGGCCACCCGCACGGTGCCGCCGATGGTGATGTCTGCCAGCGCCATGTTCTGCCAGCTGCCGTCCGCCTGCTGCACCATGGCCTGCGGCGGTGTCAGTTGCAACAGGCTGCCGATGGCATTGCGGGCGCGCTCCAGCGAGTGGGCCTCGATGCGCTCGGCCAGGGTAAACAGCACCATCACCATGGCGGCTTCCGGCCATTGACCCAGCAACAGCGCACCGGTAACGGCGATACTCATCAGCGCATTGATGTTGAGGGTGCGGTTGCGCAGGGCAATCCAGCCCTTTTGGTAGGTGCTCAGGCCGCAGCTGAGAATGGCCGCCAGCGCCAGCAAACCAGCCAGCCAGCCGGGCAGGGCCAGCCAGCTGCATACTTCGGCCGCGGCTGCTGCCACGCCGGCCAGGGCCAGTGGCCACCAGGCGGCGGGTGCTGGCTGGGCTGCCCGGGCGGCTGGTGTGTCGCCGGTTTGCGGTTCAAAACCGAGGCTGCGCAGGGCGGCCAGAATACCTGGCAATACGGCTGGCTGGTGACTGACCGTCAATACCCGCTGCATCAGGTTGAATTCCATGTCCTGCACGCCGGGCATATGGCTCAGTTTGTTGCGGATCAGCGCTTCTTCGGTGGGGCAGTCCATTTGCAGGATGCGGATAGGGGTGCGCAGCAGTTCGCCCGTGGCTTGTGCGGCAGGCAGCGCGGCCAGGGTGCTGGCCGCGGCACCGCTGCAGCCACAGCTGTGCTGGTGGGCATGTTGTTCGGCATGGCCATGATCGTGTTCATGGTCATGGCTGTGTTCATGTGCATGTTCGTCGTGCTGATGAGGGGGGTGGTGGTGTTTCATGCTGGTCTCCGCTGCGACATTGGCTTACAGTAAACACCTTGTAGCAACTACAAGGTCAAGCCTTGGCTGGGAGGGTGGAATGAAAATCGGCGATCTGGCTCGTCACGCGGCTTGCACCACGGAGACGGTGCGTTTCTACGAAAAGGAAGGGCTGCTGCCGGCGGCTGACCGTGCCGCCAATAATTACCGCAGCTATGGTGCGCGCCATCTGGAGCGGCTGCGCTTTGTGCGCAATTGCCGCGCCCTGGACATGACCCACGAGGAAATCCACCAGCTGCTGGCGCTGATGGAAACGGCAGGGGCGGATTGTGGTGGAGTAAACGAATTGCTGGATGCGCACATCCAGCATGTGGACCAGCGTATTGCCGAGCTGCTGCAGCTCAAGCAAGAGCTGGATGCCCTGCGCCAGCGCTGTCAGCAACAGCAGGGCGTGGACGAATGCGGCATCCTGCAGGGACTGGCGGAAATGGAAGCCAGCGCCCGGCCGGAACGCCACACCCATCTGGGCTGAGTGGCGGGCCGGCGGGTACTTTACTGTCTCATACCTGATACTGCGCCACGGTTTGCAGAATGCTTCTGGCCTGGTGATGCAGATCGCGTGCGGCATCGGCGGAACTGCTGGCCGCCGACGAGTTCTCCTCGGCCATCTGGGCAATCTGTTCCACCCGTTGGGCAATGGTGGTGCTGGTGCTGGTCTGTTCGGAAATGCTGTTGGAAATATCGTGTACCAGCCCCATGGCCTGATGGGTATTGGTCTGAATCTGGCCAATGGCGCTATTGGCCTCGCGCGCGCCGTCTGCTTCGCGATTGGCCCGCTCCACCACGGTTTCCATACTGCTGACCGCGTCCTGCGTGCCCTGCTGCATCTTGCTGATGACCGAGGAAATTTCAGTGGTGGATTTGGCCGTGCGTTCAGCCAGCTTGCGCACCTCGTCGGCCACCACGGCAAAGCCGCGGCCCATTTCACC